>CAZJAT010000001.1:0-110797 GCA_964544145.1 uncultured Bacteroidales bacterium
AGGGGTTAAGGTTGCATGATGTAAGCGTATGTGATTTGATTGATTTGATTATTTACTTATTTATTTACTTATTTATTTATTTATTTATTTATTACCAGCCACTATTTTACCAGCCACTAGTAACCAGTTTACCAGCTTACTAGCCACTAATTTACCAGCTCACCAGCCACTACATTCCACAGGTCTTGACATTATCCTGCATACCGAATCAATGGTACTGCATAAACGCTTTGAGGCATGCCTGGATATATGTCTTCAACCTGTGTGAAGGTGTTTTACATTACACATGCATGTGATTTGAATTGATTATTTATTTCTTTCTTTCTTTATTACTAGCCACAAGCCACCAGCTTACTAGCCACTAATTTACCAGCTCACCTTCGTTCTCCCTATTATTCCACATCCTGCGCCCTTACCGGCTTGAATGCATTTTTCTTCTTTTTGAACCGCTTATTTAAAAAATATTCATAATCAGATGCCTTCAATCCCAATTGCGGCCTTAATAATATTGTGTTTTCTGTATCCAGCAAATCATTCTCTTCTATTTCCTTTGTTGAATAAATGGATTTCCTTATCAGTTTCTTGAGTTTATTTTCATTATAAGTGACCCTTTTTTCCTTGTTGCCAAGCAACGTAACTGTTTCTTTTATCAATCCGCACATAAGAGAAAAATTAACAGGGTCAAGTGACATACTGTGGTCTGGCCCCTTTAATTCATTGTCCAATGTGAAATGCTTTTCAATTATGGATGCTCCCATTGATACTGCAATAGATGGCGCTAACAAGGATTTACTGTGATCTGACAGACCAACAGGCAATTTATATTTTTTCTTCAATGTACGTATATATCTCAAATTCATTGTATTATCTTCGGCAGGATATTCAGATACACAATGCATAATAATAAGTTTTTTATTTACAGCATAAATATTTGAATATGCATTATATATCTCATCTTCATCTCCTGTGCCTGTGGATAATATCACCGGCTTCCCTGTCTCTGCTATTAGTTTCTGAAAATAATAATTATCAATCTCCCCTGAACCAATCTTATATGCAGGAACCTTGATTTTTCTGAGATATTTGAATGATTCCACATCATCCGGGGTTGAGAGGAATATAATTCCTTCCTTTCTGGAAAATTTCATCAATTCACCGAACTCATCATAGCTTAATTCATATGATTTCAATTCATTAAAGAGTTCTTTTGTCTTTTTATTCTTAATAAGCAGATTTTCCGTTCTGTATGTTTGAAATTTCACTGCATGAGCGCCGCATCTCTTTGCCTGGTTGATAAGCTCTCTGGCAAGCTCCATGCTGCCATTGTGATTAACACCGGCTTCTGCAATGATAAACGGATTATTGTCAGAGATTTTATGCTGAGCTATCTTAATTACCATATACACTCCTATATAAAATATATGTAATTATATACAATATTATAGTATAGACAAGTAGTGTTTATCTTAATCTATAGATAATATCACCTGCTTTCATTTTAATATTTAAATTATTCCCCATGCTTTCTTATTGGTATTGACAATTGTATTTAAAAAGGTATTTTTAAATAATGAGAATAATAGGTTCAGAGAGAATGATCAATTTCAATACCTTGAAAGAGAGAAATAATTTCATTCAATCATTAACTGAGAACATGCATTATTATACATTCTCAAGCGGTAGGAATGCCATATATAATCTGTTTAAACACTTTAAAAAGCAGAATATTCTGTTTCCTGATTTTTATTGTCCCTCAATGCTCACTCCATTGAAAAAGAACAAAAATCGTGTTCAATATTATAAGATCAATAGTCATTTCACCGCAGTAAAATCAGGACTCGAACATGCCGTTGATTACAGTGATATTGTATTTATAGTGGATTATTTCGGTCAACGCGATCATTATCTTTATGAACTTGCACATTTAAAGGGAAAAATTATTGTTATTGACCGTACGCATTCCTTATTATGCCATTATGAGGACAGAGGTCATTATGAAATCGCTTCATTCAGGAAATTATTCCCTGTTCCGGATGGCGGTATTTTGATTTCAAATAAACAATTTGATTTCGGGAATAAAAGGGATTATGAAAATTATTCCTTTGCTAAAACATATTCAAAACTGCTCAGATTTATATATGAGAGATACTCCCCTACAGATGTTATTGAAGATTATTATGTAAATTACTCAGAATCATCAGAAGATTCAATGCAATTGGGCAACTATGATATTTCACCACTATCAATGCATATTGTCAATCATTATCCAATTGAATATGCAAAGCAGATGAGAATAAATAATTACAGGTATCTTGATGAAAATCTTCCATTCATAGCAGCACTCAGGAAACCACCCCCTGTTCCCCAAAGTTTCCCTTTCTATATAAAGAGAAGAGATAAAATAAAAAAACTTCTGCAGAACATGAATATATATATTCCCGTTTTATGGAGGAACAGTAAATCATATTCAAAGCATCTGCTGAATATTCCAATTGATGATGAATATTCCATAAATGATATGAAACAAATAATCAAAGATATTTCAAAGGTCTATGCAAGTACTCAATAAATGGGATGAGCAATTACCCTTATTGGGGATTAATGATATTCAATTTTCAGAATCCTATGCATCATTGTATGGTAAACCATGCATGTATCTGTATAAAGATAATGAGCAATATGCATTTGCAATTATAATTATTAATGAAGAATATAATGATTTTGAAACTCCCTACGGTTATGGGGGTTTTCAAACAAATTCTACTGATGTTGAATTTATAAATCAATTCTTTTCAAAATTGAAATCAGTACTTAATGATAAATCTGTTATTGCCGGTATAATACGTTTCCATCCTATGCACAATATCAGTACAAAGGCAATTGATGTTTCATATATCAGAAATACAGTGATTGTAAATTGCTCTAAATACTCAGATAATAAATCGAATTCATGCAAATCAATGATTAAAAGGGGCTTCCGCCATGATATGCATTATTATTTCTCTGATAAAATAGATGACCAAAATGATTTCATATCAGCATACAGCAATTTCCTTAAAGACAAATCAGCAGACCCCAATCTTATTCCCAATGACGATTACTATCATAATCTATTCGCCTTGCCAATGCACCATCTCGCTGTATGCAGAGATGCCGAAGGTGCATTTGTCGGAGGAGCATCATTTCTCATTTCACGGGATATGTCATATTATCATCTGTCTTATTCAAAATCTAAGACATATCCTGGAATCAGTAATGTACTTTTAGATATGGGAATCAAGAGAGCTATTGAAATGCATTCAAAATATGTTATGCTCGGCGGTGGCATAACTGACAAAAAAGACGATTCATTGCTTCGTTTTAAATTATCATTTTGCCCGGATCTCTATCCTTTTTCTATTGGTAAAATGACCATTGATATGATAAAATACAGAACAAAAACCGATGAATATGATAAAAATAAAAGTAAATATAAAAACTATTTTTTAAGGTACAGATATGATGAATAATATTAAAATGCCGCAGACAGGTTCCATTAAAGAAGCCCTGGAAAAGATGTCAGTTAATGGAAAACAGATAGTACTCTGTGCAAATGATGATGATGAAATAACCGGTACAATAACTGATGGAGATATTCGAAGAGCTCTTCTTTCCGGTTCCTTAATAGATGATTCCGTATTCAGTATATGCAACAAACAGTTCAAATTTGTCACTGAATACAATGTAAATGATATCAGGCGATTAATGGAAGCAAATTCCATCAGGCATGTTCCACATCTAAATGAACACAACCAATTGATTGACTTATACACATATGAAAATATTATGGGCAGCATAAGCGATACAGCAATTATGATATTTGCAGGCGGAAAGGGTGAAAGGATGAGACCGGTTACATTGAATACACCAAAACCATTACTCAGTGTCGGAGAAAAATCAGCAATTGAAATGATTGTTGACCGTATTCTTGCACAGCACATTAATGCGGTCTATATATCAGTTCATTATAAATCCAATATGATAATGGATAGCCTCATTAAAAATTATTCGGACATTAGCAGTGATAACTTCATAATAGAAAATGAGGCATTGGGTACAGCAGGTTCATTGCATATTTTTGCTGATGGTTCATATGCCAACATTATCACTCATAACAGTGATATAATCTCTGATATAAATCTTAGAATGATGCTCAATGTCCACAAAAGAGATAATAATGATGTAACTGTATGTCTCATTCCACTGACATTCAAATTACCTTATGGTATTGCAGATATAGAATCGGGTGATATAAGGAAAATCAATGAGAAGCCAGAATCAACCTATCTGGTTATGGGTGGTGTGAATATCTTCTCAAAAGGCGCTTTGGATTCTCTGCATGGACAAACAATGGGCATGGATGAACTCATCAAATACAACATTGAATTAGAGAGAAAGGTGGGATATTTCATACATGACGGATTCTGGGTTGATATAGGAGAATTAAAACAATATTTAAGCATCAAAAAAGCATTCAGGAGTGATAAATGAGAAAAATATTTATTACAGGAGCAGAGGGATTCATCGGCAGCCATCTCACAGAATCTCTTTTAAAAAATAATTATAAGATTACTGCTTTATGCAGATATAACTTTGCTTCGCACATACATAATCTCGGATATGTTAAAAAAAATAATAATTTAAATATTGTTTTTGGAGATATTTGCGATCTACCCCAGATGATAAGGTTCTCTGCTGGGCATGATATTATCATTCATGCAGCAGCTTTAATAGGCATTCCCTACTCATATACTGCCGTTAATTCCTATCTCGATGTTAATGTCAAAGGTACAGTAAATATTCTTGAGGCTGCAAGAATTAACAATATATCTCACACTGTGATTATGTCCACTTCGGAGGTATATGGAACTGCCCAATACACACCAATGGATGAGAATCACCCTCTAATACCGTCATCGCCGTATGCTGCCAGCAAGCTTGCAGCAGAATCAATGGCATCTGCATATTATACATCCTTTAATACCCCCATCACAATTGTAAGGCCATTTAATGTATATGGCCCAAGACAGTCAATGCGTGCAGTAATACCGACAATAATCAATCAGGCATTAAACGGAAAAACCATTAAAATAGGCTCTACAGATACAATAAGGGACTTTAACTATATTGATGATACTGTGAGCGGTATAATCAATATCATTGAGACTAAGAACACTGCTGGCAGTATATTTAATCTATGCTCAAACAAAGCATACAGCATTTCAGAGATTATAACTGTCATTGAAGAGATTAAAGGTGAGAAATTAAATGTTATTATTGATAAAAAAAGGATTAGACCTTTTAAGAGTGAGGTCTCCAAACTGCTGGGAGACAATTCTAAAGCCATTGCAGAATTGGGATTTAATTCCAGGATAAACATATTCAAAGGCCTGAAATCAACATATAATTGGTATAAAAAATACAATCAGCAATTTGCTGATGATTATTATATTTAGGAGTAGAGATGGAACGCAGATTTCTCAAATTAAATTGGCATGATATAAAAACAAGGGATAAGGCAATAGATAAGCTTATCCTTCCCATAGGTACAGTAGAGGCCCATGGCATAACAATGACAGGCACTGATGTCATGATACCCGAATCACTTTCAAATGATATGGCCGATGATTTGAATGCATTTGTTTTACCTACAATGCCATATGGAATCACATCATCACTTCTCCCGTATTCAGGTTCTATTGATATATCGGCTGAAGCATTAAAAAGAATTGTTCTTGATATAGCTCATTCTGTTATCAAAGATAACTTTAAATACCTTATTATCATGAATGGTCATGGCGGAAATAATAATGCACTATCAGATGTTAAAAAAACTATTTATAAAGAAACAGGTCTTTTTGTAATTATTGTACATTGGTGGGAATTTGCATATCCCATAACAGAGAAATTCTTTAATATTCCTGGTGGTCATGCAGGTGTGGACGAAACAGCTATGATGCTGCACATTGACGAGAATGCAATCATCAATCCCGATATGGAAGAGAATCTGCACTATAAGGTCATAAACGGCATTGAATCAATCCCTGTCCCCGGACCAATAATTGATTATTCTGAGATTCAAAGCAGTATCAATAATGATAGGGATTTAGCTCATCATTATTATAATGAGGTTTTAAAAAGCATAATAAATGCTCTTGAAAATATAATAAATAAGATTGATAGTCATTTTGATCAGTGAATTCCCAATATTTTAAAACATTTATTATAATCTCCAAACAGATGGTATGATAAAGCAGGAATTATTGTAAAGCCATTTCTGTTCATTAGATTGAAATAGAGATTGGATTTGTATTGTTTAATATTCCTGAACATACTGCCCTTCATGACAACAAAGTCTCTGCTTATAGTAATCGTTGAAGGATAATTCAGATATCCTGCAAGGATATCAGCAGCTTCAGTATCTTCTGACCATTGATTCCTTATAATGAACTCCTCTGATTCTGTTTTCAATGGTTTATATGACATAGCTGGTGCGGAATATTCAATATCAGTTTCAAGTATCTGCAGTATCATTTCCATCACTTTTTCTTTGGATAACGATGTATTGATTGATATTATAATATTTGATGGATTAAATATTTTTTTTCTCAATACATCCAATTCACCATTTGTCAGATACAATGCTTCCCTATTTGATGCAAGCCGTGAATGAATATAATCATCTGCAATAGATTCAATAGGATATGTCTGAGCGAAATCAGCATATTCTGAGACAATTGCTCTATTATAATCAACTGAATTTAATTGCATTTGTGAGAATATCCTTTCCATTTCGCTATTCACTTCATTATCATTGAATGTGCCTGTTATGATTCGGAACTCACTAATCAGTGAGTATGGAAGGAAAACCCATTTATCTTCTTCTGAGAAGATCGATGAAAATATAATGTCAGAAGCATAGGGTTTGGAATAATAATATTCATTTTCAAGCACATTCCTAATTAAAACCGATATTTCACTCATATACTCACTGCTATTCATATATAACAGGGTTATTCCATTATCCATTTCAATAACATCGGCTTTAATATCTTTATTTTCAATTTCAAGAGGAAGAAAGACACAATTGGGTTCTTTATTTTTTATTGATATGAATTCAGGGAATGTAGTATGTCTTGCTTTCTCATTTAATCCATCAAAATATTTCATTTTACTTGAAAATAACAAATACGGCTGAAATATCGTATTGAAGAATACATCATTTCTTGAATTATCATAGAATAGTTCTATATCATTTTTTATTGCTCTAAATTCATCCATATCCGGCTCATCTTCTAATGACTCCCCTGTAATGACTATGGCTTTATTGTGTGTATATCTGATATAAGTGTTTTCATTGTTTCTCAGTTTATAATAATAAAAAAACAATGCATCATTTAATGCAAATTCTGAATTAATAGGGAAATCATAGAATTTGACAGGTTCTTTCAATCCATCAATATGATAGGTGTCCATCAACATTGGTATATATGAAGAATATGGTTCCACATGAGGATATGCTTTACATGTCTCACGTATTTGTTTTAATGGTGAGTTGGATTTCACTGTTACTGCAAGAATGCGTGTGTTCGTATCCAAATTTCCATTAAATCTCATCCGCAGTTTCAATGCTTTATCACTCAATATAGACGGGGTATACGGTATATGTCCATTAATTATATCCGCATCAATATTGAGTATATTCATCAGTAAATATTGTGCCTGCATACTGCTTATATAATAATTTATTATAGTATAAAGAGGCATAACAATATAGTCGAAATTACCGCTAGTTATATCTGATGTATATATACCAATGATATCATCTATCCTGTTCCCTGCATTATAATAGCCGGCATTTATCATTATTGATACATAATCATAGGCATTACTTTCGTTTTCATATACTAATGTTATATTATTGGGTAAAACAGATATTTCATATGCAAATAATTGTGTAAATATGAATGGTAATAATAGAATGATTATTTTTTTCATTATTCTGTCAAATATCGGGGTGACTGGATTTGAACCAGCGACCCCCTGGTCCCGAACCAGGTGCGCTCCCACTGCGCTACACCCCGAATTATTTTTCAAAGCCATTCCTGCCTATAAGAGGTACAAATCTGCAAGGATCAAATTCCTGTTCATTAATCTCCTGCTCTGTCTTTTCAATCCTTTTAAGGACCTGTGTATTCAAATTACCGACAGGGATTATCATTATACCATTAATGTTTAACTGGTCAATAAGTACTTTGGGAACACCCGGGCTTGCAGCTGTTACAATTATTCTGTCAAATGGTGCAAATTGGGAAAGACCAATTGTTCCATCACCCTGGATAAAGAACACATTCTTTATATTTGATTTTTTAATATTCAATTCAGCACTCTTCCGAAGCTCTTTGATTCTCTCCATTGTGTATAGACGCTTAACAAGATGGGATAATATTGCTGCCTGATAACCGGATCCTGTACCTATCTCCAGTACTGTATCATCAGGTCCGGGATTGAGCAATTGAGTCATTTTAGCAACTATATAAGGCTGTGAAATTGTCTGCCCAAAACTTATGGGTAAGGCAGAGTCATTATAAGACATATTTTTTAGATTATCACTTACAAATTGTTCCCTTTTGACTTTTCTGAATGCACTCAATATCCGCTCATCATTTATTCCGCGTGCAATCAATTGGTTTTTGATCATATCCTCTCTCATTGTATCAAAAAACATTGTTTAAACCTTTCAGCTTTGAAGCAGTCTTGCTGTCAGTTAAATTTATATGCATAGGGGTTATAGAAACATAATCATGTTCAATTGCCTGAAAATCCGTACCTTTCTTTTTCTTATATGTTGGTTCCTGGCCGCCTATCCAGTAATAACTTCTTCCTCTTGGGTCTGTTTTTTTTATTAATGTATCTGAATATACCCTTGAACCTAATTCCGTAATTTTAATACCTTTAATTTCATTAAAAGGTTTTGACGGTATATTTACATTAAGCAGTATTTTTTTTATTCTTGTTTTTATAACATAATTAATAATTGATGGTATCAGGTGCTCAGCACTACTGAAATCATGATTACTAAATGCTGCTAATGAAAAAGCAATTGATGGTATTCCCATAAGGTGACCCTCCATAGCAGCAGCAACAGTTCCCGAATAAAATATATCTTCTCCCATATTAGGTCCGTGATTTATTCCTGATAAAACCATATGTATTTTCTCATTCAGGAGACCATGTGTCGCAATAAGGACACAGTCAGTTGGAGTTCCGCTTATCATCCACTTTCTTTTACCTGTTTTGTTTATGCGCAGCGGATTTGTCAATGTCAGAGAATGACTGGTAGCTGATTGATTCCGGTCTGGTGCAACTACATAGACCCTGTGACCCATATCTTTAATTATATCAGATAATACATTAATCCCAAATGCATTGTAACCATCATCATTTGAAATCAGTACATTCATAGCCATAAGACCTCCAAAATCATTTTAATAAACCGAAGAGTATCAATAATCGGATTGATCTTAGATATCTCATCGCCGTAAATTGTTTTGACAGAAGCTTTTCCAATCTTCATATGCATTTTACCTGCTTTAATGAGCATTTCAGATTCCATTTGGAATCTGAAGGTTTTTATGGGTATCTGACTTACAGATTCAGTCCTAACCATTCTGAATCCCGATTGAGAATCATACGTTTTTCTATGTGCAGCAACAGATGTGACAAGAGTTGTTACCCTATTTGTTAAATATCTAATAACAGGCATATTGATAAGATTCATGTTTCTATGTCCTATAACTATATCATAACCTGTTTGATTAAGGAACTCATTAATATCTTCAGGCGAATGCTGACCATCAGCATCCATTAATAGTGCATATTCATAGTCAAGCTTCATCAGCATTATTCCGTCCAGTAATGTCTTTCCTTTGCCCTGATTCTTTTTATGTACATAAACCTTATCCGCATATTTCTCCGCTATTAAAACCGTATTATCAGATGAACCATCATCATATACAATAATATGAGCATCTGAATTCATTCTTATCTGCTTAAGCAATTTTCCGATATGACGCTCTTCATTGTATGCTGGAATAAGTATACCAAGTTTTTTCATAATTCTCCGCTGCCAAACATCATAAAAGCATTGTATAGATTTTTTGCATCCGGATGGAATATATTTTCATATTCAATGGAATTAACAATTGATTTATTAAGATATTTAACTCCCTCACCTATAACAATGCTTCCTGCTGTATAATCCGGGATTAATTTTTCTTCTATCTGATTATATGGTACCAGAGATTTTATATCTCCATTGTTATTCTCATATCTCTTGAAATGATACATACCTTTTCTTGCCCTTAGTATAACTGATATATTCTTTCTCCTCAATTGTATTGCAAGAGCATCCAATGAGCTGATATTCACAATGTTATCTGCATTACCCAATAGAATTCCCTTTGCAAATGATATACCTATCCTGATACCTGTAATATATCCAGGTCCCTCAGATAAAATTAATTTATCTATTTTATCAATATTGAATTCGTTTATGACCCGGCTCATCATTTCAGGAAGGCATTTTATCATATCTTCATTGTCTTTCTTTATTAATATTTCTCTGTCACCTTCTATTGCATATAAAGAGCATTGCCTTGTCACAGTTGATAATGATAATATCATATTTTAGCCTCTGCTGTATGAACAATCCCATCCGTTGTGAAATGAACAGATGCAATTGTATATGGTTCCAATTCTCCCTCAATGTCTACATATGGCCATTCTATAAATGTATAATCCGCTTTTTCTATGTAATCATATATGTTAATTTCTTCTGCAGCTTTTTTGTTTAATCTGTAAAAATCTGCATGAGCAATGATTGCTGAGCATGAATTATAAATGTGCACAATATTGAATGAAGGACTGGCAGTATTGAATATCTTATATCTGGAAGCAAAATATCTTACAAATGTTGTTTTCCCTGACCCAAGATCGCCGTATAAAAGTACTACAGAGCCTCTCTTCAGATTATCTACGGCAAAATTAACAAGCTGGCTAATGTCATTTTCATTTTGCATTATAAATGTTTTCTGCATATAACTCCATACCTGAAAATATTAAATCACTGTTTATTTCGATATTAGCTATGAAATCCTTTAATCTTAGAGCATTGCCGCCTGTAGCAATTATGCTGAAACTTTTCTCAAATTCGCTCATCAATCCTGCATAATTGATTACAGTAATAAGCCACTGTCCATATATTCCTTGTGTTACTGCTTCCTTTGTACTTGTACCAGTTATAATTCCACTGAATTGTGGTTCATAGTAAGGTATTTTTTCTGTGTGTTCGCAGATTGCCTTATGCAGAGTGTGCAGACCCGGAGTGATAAGTCCGCCAAAATGATACCCATCTGAATCTATATAATCGAATGTATCAGCAGTGCCCAAATCCATTATTACAGACGGATACAACCCCCTTTGCTGAATAAAATAAATACTCATCATTCGGTCTATTCCGATATCATCAATACTATATTTGCTGTTAATCATGTTTAATGATTTCCTCATATATAATATTTCTGCAAAATTTCCCAGCTTATCATTTACTTGTTTCTCATTTTCAGAATTAACTGATATAGCATAAATCTTATTTACATTAGCACTCATTAAATACTTTTCCATATTAATGATCTCATACATCACTTTCCATTCATGGTCTTCTCTGTATGCCATTGCTATTCGTGAATTACCTATATTTAAATATGCATTATTAGTCATTTATCAGTTTCTCCATTTCATCAATTCCGGGAATATGCATATCCTTTATATAATCTATGTTTCTCTTTATGAGTAAACGGTAAATATCCTTTAATTCCTCATCTTTAATTGCATTTAAATGATTTTTAATGACTTCAATATCACCTCTCATAACAGGTCCTGTGAGTGATTGAGAAATTCCCTTCTTAGTTATATTGTCCACTGTTTTTTGCATCATAGGATAAAGTACGTGTTCAATATTCTGATTTGATAAACCAGACTCATTTATCAGTTCAGATGCTATTTTCATCATTATTACAATAAAATTGCTTGCAAAAATGCAGGATAAATGATACAAATAACGGTTAAATTTTTCATCAGGTATGATGTAATTACAATTAAACTCATCACAGAATTCATCTACAAATGATTTTGAACCTCTGAACTGCACTGAGAAATAAATTCCATTGAGTGATTCACGATTTCCCTTACTGTCTGAAAACGTCTGAATTGGGTGCATTAATATAAGATTTTTGCTGTGCTTATGTCTTTTCTCAGCCTCTGCCATACTCACTGTTGCACTCATTATAACTATATTGCCCTCAAATTCATTGCTAATCTCTCCCATTACGGCAAGCACTTTCTGATCAATAACAGTAATGAATATTGTATCTGCATCCTTTATTTCATTTATATTGAAAACCGGGAAAACAGTCTTCTTATCCATTTCATTTGTTACTTTTGTTTTATCCCTGTCATATATGTATATCATTGTATTTTCCACAGTTCTGTAAGCATTGAGCAGTGTACGGCCTACTTTGCCCAAACCGATAATATATATCTTCATTTTTCCTCCAATTCATAATATTTCTTATATTCAGCATAGTCATTCTGTTTTAAATATACATCCAGATCCATTCCATCTTCCGTTTCATTCTGCATGTTTATTATGCCATGAGAAATAAGATAATTAATCTCATCAGAATTACTGTAAGGTATAAGTTTTCTTATGCAATTGAGACTTGCTAAGTATTTGTCAATAATCATTTTTCTCAATAATTCCATGTTATATCCGCTTTTTGCACTTATAAAAAGAGCATTCGCATACAGCTCCTTAATATGATTCATCCTTTCCCCAGGGACAGTCATATCTGTTTTATTAAACACATATATAATGTCTGATTTTTCACCATCCAATGAATTCATTATATTATTAACATCACTTATTATTAATTCTGCATATGGATCCGAAATGTCGGTTATTACAAGTTTTAAATTGCTGTGAATCGCTTCTGATAATGTTAATTCAAATGACTGTATTAGTTCATGTGGCAATTCTCCCAAAAATCCCACTGTATCAGTCAATACAATATCTCTGTAAAGACGCCTTGATGTAGTATCCAATGTAGTGAACATCTGGTCGCGGACAATGACATTATTATTGGTTAGATAATTCATTATAGTTGATTTACCGGCATTTGTATATCCTAATAATGAAACGGTGAAAATATTTTCTCTGTTTTTATATCTGATTTCATTATCCTGCGAATATTTTGACAATTTTCTTTTTAGGATATCAACCCTATTTAGTATCTTACGTCTGTCAAGTTCTAATTTCTTTTCGCCCGGTCCTCTTGTACCTATCCCTCCTCCTGTTCTTGACATCAATATTCCCTTCCCCGTTAGTCGGGGAAGCATATACGAATATTGAGCCAATTCAGTTTCTATTTTTGATATATTAGTTTTTGCATTCTTAGCAAATATATCCAATATCAGCTCATTCCTATCAATAACCTTTGTCTTCCATTCAGATTCCAGATTTCTCAATTGCACCGGTGAAAGCGGAATAGACATAATTACAAGGTCAATATTGAATTCTTGCACAAAAACTGCGACTTCTTCCACCTTTCCCTTGCCTATAAATGTTGCCGGATTTATATCTTCAATTTTTTGAATAATTGTTTCAAATACGTCAAGATTTGCTGTTTCAGCTAATAATTTCATTTCATTCATTCTTCTATCAAGACTTATTGTTTCAGCATGTTTGCTGAATGCTCCGACAATTAAACATTTTTCTTTCATATCTTTGACTTCATTATTGGAAATATGATGCTCGCAAGTATGGCAATGCCGCCAATCAATGCCCCCCAGATTCCCATTACACTCAGCAGACTGACAATCACTCCTGCAATAAGCACACCTATCATTATAGATAAGATTGAGTGCTTCATTTTTATATTGAATATTACTGCAGCAGCAGATCCGGTCCATGCACCTGTAATCGGTAAAGGTATTGCGACAAATGCTATTAGTCCCAACATTTTATATTTCTCAACTTGTTGTGACCGGGATTTTGTTTGTTCAAAAAATCGGTCGAATAATTTCTTTGTTAATGACCACCGGGAGAATATCTTATAAAGCTTTTCCAAAAACAGCAGTATGGGAATAACCGGAAGCATATTTCCTATAACACTTAGTATATATGCATGAAATATATTCATGTGAAATATATTAACTGCAACAGGTATACTGCCTCTTAATTCGAATATTGGAAGCATTGAAATTAGTATAACAATGATCCATGAAGGAATATTCCTATGTTCAAAATATGCAATTGTTGATGATTTCATATCTGCAAATATTAATACAAAAAGCAGTAAAATAATAATTGTTATAATAATTTTCTTCATATTATTCACACAGTGCAACTGCAACAGCAGCAATACCTTCATTCCGTCCGGTAAAACCCATATATTCGGTAGTAGTGGCTTTTACAGAAACGTTATCTATATCAATATCTAAGGTTTTTGCAATATTTTCCCTCATTTTGTCTGTATATTGAGCTAATTTTGGTTTTTGGCAAATAATTACAGAATCAATATTCATAATTTTAAATTTGTGTTTTTTATGGAGCTTGGTCATCAATTCCATGGAATCAGCATTTTTGTATTTTTCATCATCATCAGGGAAATGCTTTCCAATATCTCCCAATGCATATGAACCTAACAGGGCATCCATGATAGCATGAACCAGCACATCAGCATCTGAATGACCTTTAAGTCCCATAATATATTCTATATGTACTCCGCCGAGAACCAATTTAATGTTTTTTTCAAATTTGTGCGCATCAATTCCGATTCCAATTCTCATAATTTCTCCTTTGATATATACTCTGCCCTCATTATATCATCAGGTGATGTGATCTTGATATTGTTTACATCGCCGTCAATTATTATAATTTTACCACCTAAGTGTGAAATGTACTCTGCTTCATCCGTAAACAGTAAATCATTCTCAAAACATTGCTTCATCGCCTTTTTCAAATCGCTTGCAGCACAAAACTGAGGAGTTTGAATAAGGTAAACATTATCCCTGTTTACCAGTTCTGTCCTGTCATCATTCCTTATTCTTACAGTTTCATTAGGTATCAATGCAGGAAGAACAATACTATTTTCCCTGTAATTTTCTATAAGTAGATTTAGAGTATTTTTTGAAAGGAAAGGTCTGGCTCCGTCATGTACCATTACATATTCACTTTTTGACTGAACAAGTGCATTATATACTGAATGGGCTCGTTCTTTTCCGCCTTTTACAAGAATTGTGTTATGCGGAAGATCAATTGTGTTGAATAGCTCAATGTCATCCTCTGATACTGCAATTATTATATTGCCAATATTCTCCATATGTCTGAAACAATTTACAGTTAATTCAATAATAGGTTTACTGTTAAGCATGAAAAATTGTTTTTTTATCTTGTTTTTAAAACGCTTTGACTGCCCAGCAGCAGGTATTATTATGTCAATTTTCATTATCATCCTCCAGAATCAATTCGGTTTTATCCTTAATCTGAAGAACATTCTCTATCCTACCCCTGTATATATTCCCATGAACAGCCCTGCTGGATTTTAAAAATACATGGACATTTTCAGTAATCACACCCTGCACTTCATTCTGCTGATTTTTAATTACTACATAATGAACATATTCGCCCTTTTTATACTGTTTATTATCAGCCAATAAGATGCCTAAATTAATACTTTTGACTTTGAATATTTTCAATAGATTCTCGGATGCCTTCTCTTCAGAAAAAATAAGCATATGATTGTTATCAAATGCATATTTGAAATATGAAGTTATATTATCCTCACAATTAATTTCTTTCAATATCATATTTCTCTTCAGGAATTCAATATTCATAAGTGCATAATCACTTGGCAGACCACTATCACCAGCAGATTTAATCATTGAATCGATGAATGATTTTGAAACAAGGAAATTTCCGGTAATACTTCTTGATTGAATTAGAACACTTATCGGGTGTTTTCTTAAAGCAGTTGATGTAAGAACAATATTATTTTCTTCATCCGATTTATTCACTTTAGCTGATTTATTAGCTCTATTTGAAAATAATGTTATTAGTATTCCTAAACCTAATAATGCTGCCGCATAAGTATAATATTTAAATATAATAAGTAAAAAAGCAGTGAGCAATGTAATCATTAAAGCATAAATCATAATAACTCCATAATTTTTTCTTCCATTTCATCAATGGTTTCCACAATATCATCTTTATTCAAAATTTCTCTAGCTGCATTGGAGTTTAGAGATAAAACTCTTTTACAGTATCTCCTGAACATAATCAGTTTATGGCTGCCTTCCATTGATTCTCTCTTTGTTGAAATACATATATCAGCATCACGAATTGTATCAGGCAAATATTCAAAATTTATTCTCCCTGTAAATACAGCATTTTGATGCCTACTCTGCAATTCAGCAATATCATCAGAGTGACCAATCACAATGAATTTAATCTTGTCTGTCCTTTTTCCCAATTTTCTCATCAATTCAGTAAGATAGTCAAAACCTTGGCGTTCAGTCATCAATCCCACCCATAATACTATGATTTCATCGGCTTCCCTGAATGATGCAATATGTTTCTCAACAGGCGGATAATATTCGTCATTTATCATTTTTTTATTGTGGACATTGACTGCATCATAGTTGAATTTTGTATTTGTTATGATTAGCCCTGCTTTATTTTCAATTCGATATTCAATTGATTTAATGAAATAATTGATTAGAGGTATCTTTGCTAATATAGTATATGTTTTCATCTCACCAATAAGGGAACCTTGATAATCAAGAATAAATGGAATTTTTCTTAATGATTTTAATATCATTGCAACAATTCCAGCTTCATGGGTAAATGCTATAATGTATCTGAATCTCTTTTTCCTGAGTTCAATTAATGTCTTTCGTAATACAAGAAAATCAAGTAGAAATTTTTTTAAATTAAAACCAATATAATCATTGCTGTCAAATGAACTGCTGAAAGCTCTTATTGTATCAATTCCCCTTCGTTCTCTTCCTCCGCCATAGCATATAAGTTTATTTATATGTAAACTGTTCATCACATTTTCAATTCTTATATGACACCCTCTGTCATTAAAGAATGCAGTTGTGGAAATTGCTAAAAATTCATTTCTGTTCAGGTGCATTGAAAATTCTTCTGGCTTTGTAAATTTCTTTCTTGTTTGATTCAAAATATGTTCTTATCTGAATTTCACTCAGCAATCCAAGCATAAGCAATTGAATACCTATGAGAAATAGAAATATGCTTATTATAAGTAATGGATTACCGGTCATGTCAATATTCATAAATATCTTACAAACAATAAGACCAATAAAGGATATAATTGATAGCATGAATGTGAATATGGATAGACCGCCAATTGCATATATAGGATTTGTAGAAAATTCATTAAGGAATTTAACAGTTATCATATCTAATATGACTTTAAATGTCCTTGACAGTCCATACTTTGTCTTTCCCAGTCTTCTTTTCCTGTGATTAACTTGTATCTCTGTTATCTTTGCACCTTTTGCATAAGCAAGATATGGTATAAATCTGTGCATTTCTCCATACAACCGTATATCCTCTAAAAGACCTCTCTTTATAAGTTTTAGTGAGCAGCCTGTATCGTGTATTTTCAGATTAAGCATTGATGCCAGTATGCGGTTTGCAATCATTGATGGAATTTTTCTCATCAGATTATCCATCCTCTTCTTTCTCCATCCCACTACCATATCAGCATCTGCTTCATGTATCGCATTTATCATATTAATAATGTCACGGGGATCATTCTGGAGATCCCCGTCCATTGTTATTATAAAATCATTTTTAGCATGATCAAATCCGGCCTGAAACGCAGCTGATTGTCCAAAATTTCTTGTAAATTCAATAATAGTGAGATTATTATGTTCATCAATCGATTCTTTAAGTTCATTAAGGGTTTCATCCGTAGAACCGTCGTCAATTGCAATAATCTCTGTATCATACATTTTCAAGGATGTATTAATTGATTCAATGAGAGGTTTTACATTACCACTCTCATTGTAAAATGGTATAATTATACTGAGACTTATGTCCCTATTTGCCATGACTTCAGATACTCCTTCTGTTCGGCTGTTAATTTATCAAACGTAAGACCCAATGCCGTCATCTTCCTTTTTGCAATATTATTATCAATTGCATCAGGAATCTTATAAACCTCATTATGCATCTTTTTGTAATTATTTATAATATAAGTTGCTCCTAATGCCTGATTTGCAAAGCTCATATCCATAACAGATGCAGGATGTCCTTCAGCTGATGACAGATTAACCAATCTTCCTTCAGCAAGCAGGTATACACGTTTCTTTCCAACTGCATACTCCATTAAATTATCTCTTATCTGAGTTATTTTTGATGATAATTTTCTTAATTCCTTTGTATTAATCTCTACATCAAAATGACCGGAATTGGCAATAATGATCCCATTTTTCATTAATTTAAAATGATGCTTGTCAAGTACATTTATATCTCCTGTTACTGTGACAATAAAATCTGATATCTTGCATGCATCATTCATTTTCATTACCCTGAATCCGTCCATATGTGCTTCAAGTGCTTTAACAGCATCAACTTCTGTTACTATTACATTTGCTCCCATACCCCTTGCCTTCATGGCTGTTCCTCTACCGCACCATCCATATCCGGCAACTGTAAATGTTGATCCTGCAATAAGACGATTCGTGGCTCTGAGTATTCCGTCAATCGTGGATTGTCCTGTACCATATCTGTTATCAAAAAGATATTTTGTGTATGAATCATTCACAGCAATAACAGGGTATTCAAGTACATTATTAGCTGCCATTGCTTTTAGTCTAATCACACCTGTTGTAGTTTCTTCAGTGCCGCCTATGATATTCTTCAGAAGTTCCCTGCGGTCCTTGTGCAGTGTGCTTATCAGATCAGCACCATCATCCATTGTGATATTGGGTTTAACAGATAATGAACCATTTATGTGCCTGTAATAACCCTTATTTTCAATTCCGTGAATTGCAAATACCGGTATTTTGTAATCCTTTACCAATGATGCAGCTACATCATCCTGTGTTGAAAGAGGATTGCTGGCGCATAATGCTACATCAGCCCCTCCTGACTTTAATGTTCTCATCAGATTTGCTGTTTCTGTTGTCACATGGAGGCAGGCACTTATTCTGATATTTTTCAATGGTTTTTTCTTCAGAAATTCTTCTTTTATATTTCTCAAGACCGGCATATCGTGTTCTGCCCATTCAATACGTTTTTTTCCTTTTGCTGCTAATTTAATATCCTTAATTTCATACTTCATAAATAACTCCTCTTATAGTAATGCTTTAATTTCATCAATTTTATCTGTTATTTCCCATGTGAATCCCTCTTCCTCTCGGCCGAAATGACCATATGCAGCTGTTTTTCTGAAAATAGGTCTCCGCAGCTGCAATTGATTAATTATACCCAGTGGGGTTAGATCAAACACATTTTTTATTATTTTTATAATTTTTTCATTCTCATAATTACCTGTTTTAAACATATCAAGCGATATTGATACAGGTTCCTGTACCCCTATTGCATATGCCAGCTGAATCTCCAGTTTATCGGCAACACCTGCTGCAACAAGATTCTTTGAAATATATCTTGACATATATGCAGCTGATCTGTCAACCTTTGTGGCGTCCTTTCCTGAAAATGCACCGCCCCCATGTTTTGCCATTCCTCCATATGTATCAACAATGATCTTCCTTCCAGTAAGTCCTGTATCAGCTTCAGGTCCCCCCTTCACGAAACTGCCTGTAGGATTGACATAAATTTTAGTATTATCATCCATCATCTCAGAATCAATTATTTTGTTAATAACATGCTCGCGTAAATCCTTTCTGATCTGTTCAATGCGTATATCGGGGTCATGCTGAACACTAAGCACAATGGCATCTATTCTTTCAGGTTTCCCGTCAACATATTCAACAGTTACCTGTGATTTACCGTCAGGTCTTAAATATGGGATATGGCCTGATTTCCTTACTTCTGAAACCTTTCTTATCAATTTGTGTGCCAATGAGATTGTCATCGGCATGTACTCCGGGGTTTCATTGGTAGCATAGCCAAACATCATTCCCTGATCTCCTGCACCTCCGGTATCAACACCCATAGCAATATCTCCTGACTGCTGCTGAATTGTGGTGAGCACTGCACATGTTTGATAATCAAGTCCGAATTCAGGTTTTGTATAACCTATGTCATGTATTACATTTCTGCATATATGCGGTATATCAATATAACAATCAGTAGTAATTTCTCCTGATATAACTATTAAGCCTGTTGTGGATAATGTTTCCACAGCCACTCTTCCATGCGGGTCATTTGAGAGTATTTCATCCAGTATAGAGTCGCTGATCTGGTCACAAATTTTATCAGGATGTCCCTCTGACACTGATTCCGATGTTAAGAATCTTTTCATTTATCCTCCTTTTCAATCAATGAATAATCACCTGTAATCAATTTTCCGGATAATTCACTGATTTTACAATGTTTGCCGATAATTGAATCCTTTAAATTGCAATCTGTTATTTCCGAATATGAGTCTATAATACAGTTTTCAAGCACTGAATTCCTTATTTTTGAATTATTAAAAACAGATACATTATCAATCAATGAAGAATTAATAATATCTCCTTGTTCAAAATTTCTTTTATTATCTCTTTCAAGCAAACGTTTATTTGCTTTTATAAGCATTTCATGTGTTCCGCAGTCAATCCATTCCTTCAATTCAAATGCCTTGAATGGCTCACCATTTGTCAGCATAAACTGCATTGCATCAGTAATCTGGAATTCATTGTGTGTTTTGAAATTATTTTCATACAGATATTCTATTGCTCTTCTCAAAATACCTGAATTCCTAAAGAAATAAACCCCTGCAATAGCTTTATCCGATACAAATGTTTTAGGTTTCTCTATCATCTCAATTATTCTGTCTTTTTCCAGTCTAACCACTCCAAATCTCTCGGGATTATTGACTGTTATAATACCAATGTAGTTAGTATTATTGCTGTTAAATTTAAAATCTGTATTTACTATTGTATCAGAGAGAATGACCAGAATTTCATCATTATCATCTGTTTCACAGAGACCAAGATATATAGCATCAGCAAGCCCTCTCATTTCCTTTTGCTCAACAAACTTCATATTCTTATTATAATTCTGAGTCATGTAGTTTTTCAGCTCTTCACCCATATATCCTGTAATAAATATAATCTCATCACATTTCATTTCCTCAATTGAGTCCATTACATAATCAATAAGAAACTTCTGCCCCACCTTTAAAAGGGGTTTCGGATTAGTTAATGTATGCGGTCTCAAGCGTCTGCCAAAACCTGCTGCCGGTATTATCACTTTCAATATTTCATTCTCTCTTTAAGTAAATCTATTCTTTTTATTTCAACCGGGTCAACATTATTCTTCACTGCAAGGTGATAACTCAGTAAATCTGAATACAAAATGGAATCAACGACATTAATTATCTCATTACAATTACTGAATTCAACTATTTTTACTGTGAATCCATTTTCCGTAAGCAATTGCTCTGTTACATTAATTCTATGATTAATTCTGTCATCAGAAGTTTGAAACTTATAAAAAATTATAACTGTATTATCTGTTATTCCCTTGGGTTTAAGAAGTCCAACAATTTCATTATGATTCATTTCGGGTAATACATTGAAATGTGCAAATTGTTTGCAGTTTTCGGATAATTGATTTGCAGCTCTTCTTACTGTTGAAGAATATGCTTCATCACAATATAAAATAGGGATTTTATTTTCAAAATACTCCGCTTCTGAAATAATTTTATCATCATCCATATTATAATTATTCATAAAATTTATTGCTTCATTCAGCTGCTCATTGAGTGAATTCAGCTCAAACATATTGCATAATCTTCTCAATAGAGCAAACAGAGTGATGGGCAAAGCAGTCCTGGGAGGTAAATCCATATCAATCTGAATACTGTTTTTATTATTCTTCATCAAATCAGCAATCATTCCTCCTGAACAAATTGATAATATGCTGCATTTATTTCTCATTGCTTCTTCTGCGCAGGAGATTGTTTCTTCTGTATTGCCGGAGAATGAGGATAGAATAATAAGCGTATGTTCATCAGCATAATATGGGATATGATAATTCCTGACAACATTAAAGGGTATCTCAAGGTGTCTGAACAGAATCTCACGAATAATGTCGCCTGATATTGCAGAACCGCCCATACCGCAGTAAACAATATTCCTTATAGATTCCTTATGAAATCCTTCCCCTCCAATACCTAATGAGAATCCTTTCTCTGCGAATTCGGGAAAGCTTTTAATCAGTGATAACATATCATGCGGCATATCACTCCTCCAGATATTTATGCATATTCGGCAATTTATTCTTAATAAATTCCTTCATATATGAACGTATCTCTCTAGCTGTAGTCATATTCAATACATGTTTTGTTATGCCCTTGCACTCCTCAAATGAGATTTCCCTGATTATTTTTTTAATCTCGGGAAGAAATACAGGCGACATGGATAACTCATCAATCTCCATTCCTATGAGTATTGGTACTGCAATAGGAGACGATGCCATCTCTCCGCATAAACCTGCCCAGATATGATTGTCATGGGCTGATTTAACTGTCATATCTATTAGTTTGAGAACAGAAGGGTCAAGATTGTCATATATATTTGCAACCTGAGGGTTTGTTCTGTCAACTGCCAGTGTATATTGTGTCAGGTCATTTGTCCCAATTGAAAAAAAATCAACATGTTTTGCAAATTCAGCTGACAATAATGCAGCAGAAGGTACTTCAACCATAATGCCAAGATCAATGCTCTCATTGAACGTTATTTTCCTTTTCTTTAAGTCATCCTTAACTTCCTCAATGATTTCCTTTGTGCGTATGATTTCGTCAACTTGAGAAATTATCGGGAGCATCATCTTTACATTACCTTTCTCATTTGCAAGAAGTATTGCTTCAATCTGCTGTTTAAATATATCTGTAAATTGCAGCGAAGACCTTATGCCTCTGAATCCGAGAAATGGATTTGATTCCTTTCTATTAACAAATATGGGCTTATCTCCTCCTATATCAACTGTGCGAATAATAACTGAATCAGGATAAACTGTCTGTGCAGCTGCTCTGTAAACATCATAATGGTCTTCCATCAATGGCAAGGTATTCATATTAATATACATATATTCTGTCCTGAACAGTCCTATACCTTTTGCACCATATTTCTTTACTTCTTCTAATTCTTCCTTTAATTCTATATTTGCAGATAATTCTACACTTCTCTGGTCAAGTGTAATAGCCTCATAATCGGCCAATCCCTTGAGCTCTTCACTATATTGCTTGTATTCATCCCTCTTTTTGACATAATTTTTTCTAGATGTCTCATCAGGGTCAACAATAACAATTCCGGTAAATCCGTCAATTATAAGATTATCCCACATATGCAGGCTGTTCATCAGATTACTTACTCCAACAACAGAAGGGATGTTCATTGCCCGTGCCATGATTGCAAAATGAGAAGTAATGCTGCCTGTTTCGCATATAAGACCATTAATCATCCCTTTTTCAATATTAATCAAATCTGAAGGAGAAAAATTATTGGACGCCAATATCACCGGATTTTCAAGTTTTACTTCCCTGTTATTCTTTCTCTTCAGTTTTCTCAATACCCTATTCAGGATATCCTTGATATCATATATGCGTTCTTTCAGATAATCATCATCAATCTGATTCATTTCATTGATTATATCAGAGACAATGCTGTTATATATAAAATCAGCATTTTTACTAAGCTTTTTTATTTCCTTTTCGGTTTTTTCAATAACATGCCTGTCTTCAAGAGCAAGTATCTGAGCTTCAAAGATACCTTTATATTCATCACCTATTTTTTCCTCTACTTTATTCTGTGTTTCAATCAAATCCTTCTTCGTTTCTTCAAGAGCAAATCTGAAGCGGTTTATTTCGTCAACAGGATTATCAATACTGTACATTCGCACAAATTCTTCAGTATTCCGCATTAAATACACTTTTGACTCTATCAGTCCGGGAGCTGCGCCTCTTCCTCTAAGAATAATATTTTTACTCTTCATTGAAATTCGCCTCAATTAATTTTATTATTTCATTAATAGCTTCTTCTTCATCTGCACCTTCAGTCTTTATAATCAACTTACTGCCGCTTTCTGCAGCTAACATCATAAGACCCATAATTGATTTACCGTCAATCTCAGTATCATTCTTCATTACTTTTATACTGGATACAAATCTAGCTGCAGTTTTCACAAATAGAGCTGCAGGTCTCGCATGAAGACCCAGTTTATTTGTGATTTCTACTTCTCTTTCTATCATAATATCCTTATGTTCAATAATATAATCATTATAATTACAAAAAATTCTACATTCCATCTTTTTACTATATAAAGTAATATAATAAGAATAGATATTATAACATAATAGATATTGATTTTCAAGTAAAAGAGAAATAAATATAATACATAAGCGAACAGAGAGCCCAACAGTATGAATTTAATTAAACGCATCAGCCTAAGCATTCCCTGCCAATAAAACTCTGTAAAGAATATCTCACCTGCATTTAATTTGACCACTGAATACTTGTATCCATAAATCCTTATAGTATTTACAATTACAATGTATATCAGCAATGGTATGGGCAAATATGAGTATAGACCATTCAGCATAAGCAGAAGCGCAGTTATGAGCACAATAGGCCTTAAATGATTCCATATGAAATTATCGCCAAATGTTGCAATAAAAGAAGCATATACGTCTTTTTTACCGGGACTTATATCAAATACGCCTAACATCATTGTAGTAAAATATGGATTTGTGTTTACATATGATAAATCACCATTTAACATATTATATATAAATCCCTGCATATATTCTCTCGTAATAACTGCCTGTATGAACATTGATAGTAAAATTCTCTTCAAATTAGCCATATTAGAATACTCACAAATATAAGTGAACATAAAAAGAGAAGCAATTGCATTCTATTTACATTCTGCTGTTTGAGATACAGTATTGGTAATGAGATAAACAAGATTATGGAAGCATTCATATTGCTCACATAATGCATGATAAATGTGCCGCAATAATAAGCTGCACAATAGACTGACATATATATAATTATTGAACTTATACATGATATTACTATACATAAATAACTGTTTTTAAATGTATTTACAATCTTAGCGTTGATATTATATTTGAAATTATTTATCCAATTAAATACATAAGCCATTAGTATTCCCAATGCAATTGCATTAATTAAATAGATACCTGATAATGCATTGAACATAAATGCTGACACTGCACCAGCCTGATATTCAGGAGGGGAAAATTTGCCTAATTGAACAGAAAAAATGGAAAATATCTGAAATATTAATATTATCAGAATAAATTGTGATATATCATTGCCGCTGATAATACATAAAAAAGGAATGAGAAAAACAGGTTCACTAAGCAAATGCTGAGCAAGTATCCGTGAATCAATGCTTATAACTGAAGCAGCAAACAATATCAGGAGATTCGTTTACCATCCTCCTTATTGAAGAAGTGCATGTTTCCAATATCAGTATATACGGACATTGATGCATTAAGTTCAAATTTATGATGTCCATCTGTTTTTACAATTATAGTTTTATTATTATCAAGTTTCAAATAAAGAAAAATAACATCACCAAGTGATTCTGCAAGATCAACAACACCTTTAATCTCTACTGAACCCGAT
Source organism: uncultured Bacteroidales bacterium (assembly GCA_964544145.1). Taxonomy (GTDB): domain Bacteria; phylum Hydrothermota; class 32-111; order 32-111; family 32-111; genus CAZJAT01. The sequence goes on from CAZJAT010000001.1 coordinate 25,960, forward strand.
TCCAATGAGAACTTTTCGGGCCTTATGCCGGCAATAATCTCTCTGTTTTTTAATTTTTCTGTATTTACTGGGAAACTCAAATGTTCATTTACAAATTTGTTGTTCTCGGCTATGCCTTCAAAAAAATTCATCTGAGGAGAACCGATGAACCCGGCAACAAATAAATTATCCGGCTCAAAATACAGTGTATGAGGATCAGCTATTTGCATAATATTGCCTTTGTCCATTACAACAATTCTATCTCCCAAAGTCATAGCTTCTGTCTGGTCATGAGTAACATAAATCATTGTTGTTTTTAAGGTCTTGTGCAGTTTAGAGATCTCTGCCCTCATTGCAACGCGCATCTTAGCATCCAAATTGGATAATGGTTCATCAAATAGGAATACCTGAGGATGTCTCACTATTGATCTCCCTATTGCAACTCTCTGTCTCTGACCCCCGGATAATTCCCTAGGTCTCTTATCAAGATATTCACCTATATTTAAAATATCCGTTGCTTCTCTGACCAATTCATCAATCTCATTCTTTGCATATTTTCTTGTTCTTAAACCAAAAGCAATATTGTCATATACAGTCATATGAGGATAAAGTGCATAATTCTGGAATACCATTGCAATGTCCCTGTCCTTTGGATGCATATCATTCACAACCTGCCGCCCTATAATCACCTGTCCCTTTGTAACATTTTCCAGGCCTGCAATAATACGTAAGGCCGTTGATTTGCCGCATCCCGAGGGTCCCACCAATACAAGCAGTTCTTTATCAAATATCTCTAAATTCAAATTTGATATTGCCTTGAAACCATTTGGGTATATTTTTTCAACATCCTTCAGAATAACTTCTGCCAAATCATTCCTCCTTTAAATAAACCTTCACATTAACATCTGCATCACCATATGATTTTGTTAAGATATCAGTATTGTCAATAACATAATATAAGGTGCTGCCGGAAACATGTATGAACACCTCCTGATCTGCAAAAAGCATATTTCTAAAAAACAGAGGATACATTATTGTTTGCGAATATATCTGCTCATCTTTAAAATACTCTATACCGGAATAATCATTGAAGAAAATGATATCAATATAATTACTTGAACTGATTACAAACTGGTATAATCCCGGTGAATCAATAATCAGGGAGTCAATAATGTAATTGTTTTCTGCAGTATCATATTCATTCTCAACAAGAGGTTCAAGAAACAGTGTACACCCGGTTAAGCCCAGCAATAAGAATATCAAAAGTATTCTATACATTATCTGTACGCCTCACAATAAGCTTAATACCATCCAATCCAGTTATTTCAGCCATAACACCTTTCTCAATATGAGCATCATTTTCTGCAATTGCTCTCCATCTAACACCATCAATGACAACTGCTCCCTTTCCTTCATTATTATTGACAGCCTCAATTATTTTCACCTTTTTTCCAATCATAGACCTTGTGTTAGTTACTGTCTCTGATGTTTCATCTTTTTTGAAATACCTTATAAATATCTTCCTGACAAATACTACCAGAAGAAATGATGATATTGCAAAAAATAGTATATGCACATATATAAGTTCGGGTATAAAAAAAGATAAAACAGCAGTCAACAGAGCTCCTGCAGAGAATAAACCAAAAAGAAATGCAGGTGTCATTATCTCAACAATCATGAGAATAGCAGCAATTATAAGCCATATTATCCAGTTTTCCATAATATCTCCTTTATGTTCCTGTTGCCAAATCAATGAAAGTATAATCCAAATTGAAATTGTCTGCAAGATACTTGCCCAATTTATCTACACCAAATGTCTCCGTAGCATAATGGCCCAAAAAAATACACTTGATGCCCATTTCATATGCTTTCCAATACATCTTGTGTGAAGGTTCCCCGCTGATCAACAGATCAATACCCCTTTCATAGGCTTCATTAAGATGATTTATGCCATTACCTGAAATAAATCCCGCTCTCTTAATCATATAATCGCCAAATGCCCATATATCCGGTTTTTTACTGAAAATACTGCTGAGTTTTTCTATAATATCCTCTATATTGACAGCTTCGTGAAAATCAGTGTAAACACCAAAATCATATCCCTGATGATTGGCAAATGTACCGTAAATATCCCAATTCATATGTTCATAAAATGCCACATTATTAGAAAATGTTGCATTTACATCAAGAGGATAATGAATTGAATAATATGCAATATCATTGTTAATAAGTGTTTTTATTTTCTTGTACATAATATCCGTTAAGGGCGATGGAGATGCCCTCTCAATAAGACCATGATGAGTGATGAGAAAATCAATCTTTTGTTTTTTTGCTTCACAGAATGTTTCTATACCAGGATCAACTGCTGTCCCTATCTTGGTTATTTTCCCTGAATTCTGAACAATTAATCCATTTAATGCATAATCAAATGTGAATTCTTCCGGTTTAAACTCTTTGTTAAGATAATCAATTATATCACTATTATTCATTCTACCCCCCTCAGGTATATACCTGTATATGATTCTCTGCATTTAGAGATATCCTCAACAGAACCGGCATATACAACATTACCTCCTCTGTCACCGCCTTCAGGTCCCAGATCAATAATATAGTCAGCACTTTTCAGCACATCCAGATTATGTTCTATTACAATTAAAGTATTACCTTTCTCTACAAGCCTGTCAAGAACTTTCAGGAGTAATTTTACATCATAGGAATGTAATCCTGTTGTCGGTTCATCCAGCAGATACAATGTCTGCCCTGTATCTTTCTTAGACAGCTCCCGTGCTAATTTTATTCTCTGTGCTTCACCACCTGACAATGATGTGGCAGGCTGTCCCAGTTTGATATATCCCAATCCGACTTCGGACAGAAGCTGAAGTTTGATTTTTATCTTTGGTATCTCACTGAAATGCTCTAATGCGCTATCCACACTCATATCCAGGATTTCAGCAATATTTTTCCCCCTGTATTTTACCTGCAATGTCTCCGTGTTAAAGCGTTTTCCACGGCACACTTCGCATGTTACATATATATCCGGTAAAAAATGCATTTCAATCCGTTTCAGCCCGGTTCCTTCACAGGCCTCACAACGTCCTCCTTTAACATTGAATGAGAATCTTCCTGGTTTATACCCTCTTATCCGTGATTCTCTCATTGATGAGAACAAATCACGAATGGGAGTATAAACACCGGTATATGTTGCAGGATTGGAACGGGGAGTTCTGCCGATAGGTGTTTGATCAATATTGATCACTTTATCCAGCAAATGAATATTCTCTATGGAATCATAAGCTCCAGGTTTTCTCATTGAATTATTAAAGTGCTTTCTCAATGCTTTGAAGAGTATATCATTTATCAGTGTACTTTTCCCTGAACCGGACACTCCGCTTACACAAATAAATAATCCCAATGGAAAATCTACATCAATATTCTTCAGATTATGCTCGCTTGCCCCTTTAAGTGTAAGTATATTCTTTTTATTGGGTTTTCTGTTCTTCCTGTGCAGATGAACCTTATCTACTCCCGAAACAAATCTGCCTGTGAGTGATTCAGTATTGCCTTTTATATCTTCATATGTCCCTGCAAAGACTATATTCCCGCCTTTTTCACCGGCATATGGTCCCAAGTCAACTATATAATCGGAATTTTTTATAAATTCATCATCATGCTCAACAATGATAACAGTATTATCAAGATCTCTGAGATCCTTCAATGATTTTAATAATTTTGCAATATCCCGCTGATGAAGCCCTATCGACGGCTCATCAAGAACATAGAGAACACCGGTTAATCCGCTGCCTATCTGAGTAGCTAATCTTACACGCTGTTCTTCACCACCTGACAATGTTTCTGTATTACGATTCAATGTAATATATTCGAGACCAACCTGCATAAGAAATGCTAATCTTTTTCTAATCTCTTTGATTAATTCTTTTGATATAACGGCTTTCTCGCCATTCAATTTAAGGTTTCCGAACCATGTATAACATGTTTCAATATTCATCGCACTTACATCTGCAATAGTTTTATCATTAATTGTGACTGATAATGCTTCCCTATTGAGTCTCGTTCCATGGCATGAATTACATTCTTGGAACATCATATACTTTTCTATCTCATATTTCATCCAATTAGAATCCGTATTCATGTATAGGCGTTTTAGATACGGAATAACACCTTCATAGTATATTCTGAATTTTTTCTTGTGTTTTTCATCCGGCCCATTGAGTATCATATTCTTTTCTTTATCTGTCAGCATTTCCCATGGCATTTCCAAATCAATATTGAATATATCAGCCATCTTCAGCATGCTTTTTTTCCTTGTTATATCACCAAATACGGAAATAACACCTTCTGATATGGACATCGATGCATCATCAATGAGAGATTCAGGGTCTATTTCCATATTCACACCTAAACCGTGACATTCCACGCATGCTCCATATGGAGCATTAAATGAAAATAATCTGGGCGTGATTTCTTTGTATGATATATTGCAATCCGGGCAAGCTAATGCTTCATTATATACAATGCGTCTATCACTGTCTATCAATATATTGATGATTCCCTGACTCTCCTTTAATGCTGCTTCAACTGATTGAGTCAGCCTTGTTCGCATACCGTCTTTTATGGTTAATCTATCAATTATTATCTCAATATCATGCTTCTTTGTTTTGGCTATCTTTATCTCATCCCCCAGCATATGCAATTCATTATCAACATAAACACGAGTGAATCCACGCTTCATGAGAGATTTGAATATATCCCTGAACTCGCCTTTCTTCCCTATGGCAATTGGTGATAGGATCTCTATCTTTGATGCTTTCAGTGAAATGATACTCTCAACGATCTCATCAACTGACATTGACCTTATTTCCCTGCCGCAATTGTAACAGTGTACATCCCCTGCACGGGCAAATAATACCCTCATATAATCATATATCTCTGTGGTAGTTGCAACTGTGGATCTGGGATTCTTCGATATACCCCTCTGTTCAATGGCAATTGTAGGCGAAAGACCTTCAATAAAGTCAACATCCGGTTTATCCATCACACCGAGGAATTGTCTGGCATATGATGATAGTGACTCCACATAACGGCGTTGACCTTCAGCATAAATAGTATCAAAAGCAAGACTTGATTTACCTGAGCCTGAGACTCCGGTAATCAGCACAAGCTTTTTCTTGGGTATTTTTATATCAATTGATTTTAGATTATGTACCCGTGCACCCTTTATGTGAATGTAATTCATCTAATCAGTCATTTTTATGTTTATTATTCTCCGCTAGTATCTTGCCTGCTTTCTCAAACATTACAATGCTGATTATTTTCTTATGTTTTCCATCCACTCTTCTCTCTTCTATGAGTATGGGTTTCTTTTTCTTCTGTCCGCCCACATTGATATATTTATACTGATTATATGACAATATGCCAATATAGAATTTGTTTGTAAGGATATTATATAATGCCTGTCTGGAAAACTTCTTGCCTCTCCTTGTTCTGTACCGTTTCTCATCAAGAAAAGATTTTAATTTGCCTAATGATTTAAAATCTATATAATTTTCAAATATCTCATTCACCATCTGTGCTTCTTTATCAACTACAACGACTCTCTTCTCTTTTGATGTTTTTCCTTCGTATTTATAACCAAGAGGACAGTTTCCACTTGCTTTAACTCCTGTTTCAAATATCTTGTATTCTCTGTGTGCAGCAAGTTTATTGGGTAATTTTTCCTTTTCATATCGAGCAAATGCGCCTATAACCTTTTCTCTCAATAATTCAAGTTCCGGATTTCTTAATGTTTTCTCATTTAAATATTTAATTACTGAGCCATTCTTCATAAGCTCTTTCTCAATCCACATAACAAATATGTCATCCTGTGACATATTGTTTCTTGAATATGCTATTACCTTTGTAACATCCTTCTCAATGCCCGAATAATTCATAAGCTCAATTAATCCCCGCTCATCTGTACTGGGATCATCGGTGAATTCTCTCTTCACTTTGAAATTGAATTCTTTCATATATGTCTTAAATTCTTCTCTCATCTTCTTGTTCTCTGTTTTATTCTTAGTCAGGTTTAAATAAATAAAAACAAGCTGCTTCTGCATTATAACTCCTTTTGTAATATATCATAATTAAAAAGTAATTTCCTTAAGATTTTACATAATATATTGTAAAGATTTTTGACAATATTTCAATAGTCATTTTACATAATCAGTTCATAATACATTTACTGATATATAAAAAAAAAGGGCCGGCAAATCAATGCCGGCCCTTAACATATTTTACCTTATATTTATCTGAAAATAACTATTTTCTTTCTATACACATCTGTTTGAGTGGATAGAGATGCAAAATATGTACCTACAGTAAGCATGGATGCATCTATTTCCTTGATTGAGGAATTACTTATAATCTCACGGCCATTGACATCAAATACTGATAATCTAAATATATCATCATCACATATAGCATATATTGTTTTTCCAACCATTTTTATACTGGGAATATTTTCAATAATATCATAATTAATAAACGCAATTTGAATCCCATTTGAAAATACACTATAATCACCACTGATTGCCTCAACAATTATCTTTTCACTTGCATTAGCCGGCACCACAACTGTTTCTACAACTCTTTTATATCTGAATATCTCTGCAGTGCATTGGCAGTTATTGTTATTTCTTAAGACTATTGTAATTTTATTTCCATTTCTGCTATAAGATACATTCAAATAATCTGCTGTATGTTTCAGGATGGGAGTAAATCCGAAATGCCCTGACGATAATGTAATAATTGATTCATTAAGTGACGAATTTTCCTCAAATGGATTAATACTTGTATAATATGTTTTACCAACTCTACCTAGGAGTAATATACCATCCGATTTTATCATTTCTTCTACTGAGTATGTTGAATACTGTGATTCAATATTAAGTAAGGCGTGAATATCTGACTTGTTTCTGCAAATCCACATTATGCTGCCATTCCGCTTTCTATACTGTTTTAGTTTCTCAGAAAATTCCTCTTTCATTGCTTCATCAATGCATATAAGATTATATTTTATCAATGATTTTATGTCTGTCTGGAAATCTTCCGGTCTGACACAATCAAAATCAAAATATGAATTATTATCAGGTTCATTTTCAGTTACATAAAGTATTCTGTTTACGCCAAAATACTTTAATATATTCTTTAAATATTCAACACGCATTAATCCGCTGTTCACAGCATTTCCGTCCGCAGATTCCATAGCACTCAGACTCACACTCTGTATAAATGTACAGAATGGTTTTTCCGCTTTTTCAGGTGGTGTATATGCTGCTGCTGTTGACTTATAGAGTTTATCATTTTCATTATAACATAATACATTGAAAAATGAAGGTTCATCGGTATCCTTCCACTCCGAAATCACATCAATACTCAGAGCTGCATCGCTTTCTCCCGGATAAGAAAAGATTTGTTTCTCAGTAAACTCACTTTCCAGTGTTTCCAGTGTATCACAATCAGTGTATCCCTCAGTACTTTCCATAAGAGTGACATTGAAATAATCGTGCAGGAATTCAGGATAATTGCTTTCGAGATATTCAACAGCATTATTGCCTTCAATATAAATGCACCCTCCTTTATCCAAATATTTCGAAAGCATCTTTATATCATAATCATTAAGCAATTGATCATTCCTGCTTCCCATAATGATGAATATAACAGATACATCCATTATGTTTTCCTTATCTGGTGAATCCTGTATAATGGATATTTTACTGTCATCTATACCGATATCATTTAATGCAGTCAGAATATTATCCGAATAATCACAGTATATCTGCTGAGATGTAGAGTAATATTCTGCTCCATTATCATTATCCCAGAATAGGATGCTGACATTATCATAGTACTGGGCATTTACTATTAAAACCAGTGTTATGAGAAATGTGATTGTCATAATGTGCTTTTTCATTGTTTGCCTCCTTGTATTGCATCATAATAGAGCATTATGCATTCCAAATATAAGCACACAAATTCCATAACTTAGTTCAAAATTAAATAATTATTATTCATCATTATATGTCACTGTCATATCATATTGACTCAATTTCCCTTTTTTGAAATGATGTTTTTTTCCATATGCTTAGTAATTTGAATAGGATAGATGTTGGCATCATTATTGCTCATATTAAATTAATCTGAATGGAGGTATTTATGAAAAAGATGTTGTTAATGGATGACAATAGGTCGATAAGGGAGCAATTATCGAGAGTATTCAAAGGATTTGGGTTTGAAACTGACCTCGCAAGCGAAGGATCAAGTGCTGTACTGATGTTCCGGAATGCATATATAAATAAAATACCATATGATATAACAATACTGGACATCAATATAGAAACCGGGATGAATGGGGAGAACGCTCTTCGCAGAATTAAAAAGATGGATGCAAATGCACCTGTAATAATATCAAGTGGTTATATAGATAACCGTTTTTTGAGAAATAATCGCTATGCTTATTTGGAATTTCTTTCAAAGCCCTATAAGATTAAACATCTCTATAGCTTGATAAATGAAATGACATAAGGAAATCAGCTCTTCTTTAATGTCTCCTGCGGAAGTATATATACAATATAATCCTTATTTACCTGTAATAATTCCGTTTCAACAATCTTACCGTCACTGCGTTCAATAACAGCATCTGTAAGCGGTACAAAACCCTTTGAGACATTATTGATGAAATCAGTTAGTCTGCCTCCTTTGGGTAAATAGACAACACCTGTAATAACAGTATTCTGCGTTGATATAATAACCGGTACCTTTTCTCTTTCAAATGCCATTTTTAACACTCCTTGCAAATAAAGAATAATCCCCGAACCGTTTGTTTGCTCCACTTAAAACCTTAAAGACACCCTCTGAATGGGCATAAAGTTTATTTCTACTGTCTTCCACAGATGATTCAACAATTACATTATCATTATTCTGCTTAATGATTTTAGATCTAATAATATAAACTGATTCAGGCCTGACCGGCAGTAAATAATTTACATTAATATTCATTGTAACAGCCGGTTTTCCTGTGTGAATAATAACACTCCAGGCCATTGCTTCATCCATCATTGTAGTCACAATACCACCGTGTATAATACCGTGAAACCCTGCATAATCTGTGCTTAAATTCATCTCAGAAGTAACTATTCCCTCGTTTCTCAGATAAAATAAATCCATTCTAAGCCCTATTTCATTATCCTTTCCGCATGCAAAGCATCCGCTCTCTGTTTTTAATGGAATTTTGTTTTTATTGTTCATAACAATCTTTCCTTCTATTGTTTAAGATATTATTTACTGAATTCAATTTTTTATTTCTTGAATTCCGTACATCAATATCGCAATACATAGTAGTTATATTGTTTCTCCGTGCTCTCTTTAAGACCTTTCCGTCAAATGCTGTAATCTGTGATTTCCCGGTAAATTCAAAATCACCCTCCTTTCCCACCCTATTTGCAGTAATAGCATATATACGATTTTCAAGCGTGCGTATCTTCATTGCATTTTGACAATACTCCATAACAAGGTTTGCAGGATGAGCAATTAAATCGGCTTTCCTCAACATGATAGTCCTTGCGGCTTCAGGGAAAAACCAGTCAAAACATATCATTTGTCCCACTTTCATGCCATTCGTTTCACCTATTGTAAAGCCGGTGTTACCCTTTGAAAATATATTGAACTCATTAAAGAATAGATGTGTTTTTCTGTATAATGTATATTGTCCTTTTTCATTTATCATTAATGATGAGTTATACAATCTACCGGCTTCTTGTTCGGCAAATCCTATCACAACTGCTGAATGTCTCTTCATACAAAGCATTTTTACATCGTTGAAAAATGATGAATCCGCTCTTAGTGAATTTCTTTTCAATAATGTTTTGTCCGAATAATCATAACCGCATGTTGCTAATTCGGGAAACACTAGAATGTCATACTCTGTCTTATTGTTTATTCTCTTAAGTATTTCAATACAATTAGTTTCAAGAGAATTCAATATAGGTTCTGTCTGAGAAAACCCAACTTTATAAATATATTTACTTTTCATTATTATTTATTATAATCAAAGCAATGATTATTTCAATAAAGTCGTTAATTTATCTGAATCAATAATGAAGGAGTATTACATGAAATGGTGTTCAATGTATAAGAGGATAATTATTATTTTAACATTATCAATATCATTTATAACTTTATCAGCACAGATGCGTGTATTTGATGATTTGAGGGATATAAATTTTATTAAGACAGAACATTTCAATCTTGCTTATAAAGCTGATCTCTATAAAACAGCATGCGATATAGCTAAGATAGCAGAAGCAGAATATGATGTGCTTGTATCTATTATGAAGACCAAACCCTTTCCGCGTATTAATATACTCATAACAGATCAGGCTGATTTACCGAATGGATTTGCAACAACTGTTATGGATATGACAATCAATATATATCTAACTAATCCGGGGCCTGATTTTATTGTTAAACATAAACATTGGGTTGAATTTGTTCTGCTACATGAGATGACACATATTCTCAATATGTCAACAACACAGCCTTCCTGCTTAAAATACTTCAATAATACATTATTATATCTGCCCAATTCTTTTATGCCAATGTGGGTTCTTGAAGGTATTACTGTATACAATGAATCAACAATACTTAATGGAAGACTCTATGATACCAATTATGAGGCTTTTCTACGTGCAATGATACTTGATGATAAAACATTTTCCATTCACAGAGCTGCAGATTCACACAATAGACGGTGGCCTTATGGCAATCTGGGGTATCTCTATGGCGGCTATATAATAGATGAATATGTAAATAATAACACCGATATATCTGAATTTAACAATATAAATCCATTGACATGCTTTCCGGTTGGAACATGTTTTCCTGATATTATGACAAGAATCAGAACTGGTTATTTTCCCTCTGATATGCTTCATATGGCACTTTATAAAGCTCAGATAAGAAGTGATGAACTTATTAAGAATATTGTACCCAATGATAGAATCGCCCTAACATTCAATGGCGGTAAAAACAGTAATCCTGTTATCATAAATGGAGAGCTGTTTTACAATCAATATTCTGAGTATCAGTCAGATATGTTTGTCTCATACAATAATGGCAACCCAATTGTTCATTTTTATACATCCTCAACCAATAATTATTCATATAATGAAAACACTGATAAAATGTACTTTGATTATATTGATGCAAAAAATAATGTAAATTACTTTTATGATATATATGAATATGATTTTGAAACAGGTAATCTCGCATTATTAAACAACACACTAAGAGGTATGCTGCCTGTTGTTTTGGATGATGAAACCCTGGTTTTTGTAAGGAATTCATATGATTCTCATTTTATTATCATATATGACTTGAATAATCAAATGCCTGTTGATTCAATGCTCTTTGACAAATCATACAGATTTTATGATTTGAATATTAACAAGGAAGGCATAATACTTGCAGGTGTTTACAGAGAGGGCGGATATGCGGATATCGCGCTTATAGATGTGAGTAAAAAGACCCTTAATTTTATCACTTCCAGCAGGAATACAGACTTTGCTCCTAAATGGTCTTCAATGCATGATGGTTTCTATTTTATCGGCGATTATGATGGCATTAACAAGGTTTATTTCTATTCATTTAGTGACAGTTCGGCTTACTCTGTATATAAGTCATATTACAATGTTATGGACTACGCCATTGATGAAGAAAATAATATTATTTATGTTGAGGATTTATCCGGAGATGGATATAACATTTACAGAAGTAAGCTATTGCGGGATGATATCCCGATGAAACCTGATTTTGTGGAATATACACCTTATTATCCAATGATGAAATCAGATATCGATATAAGCACACCAACAGCATATTTCCCTTTCCTTCATTACTCTTCAGCAGGAATGTATTATATTCTCCCCTTTATAGGACAGGGTAATTCCGGAACATATCTCTCGATGAGTGGATTGAATAACAATAGTGATATAACATTGGGAACAGGCTATTCTATCAGTGTCAATCCATTCACAGTTTATTTCAATGATGACAGTTCATATCTCTATGATTATGCTCTGTCTCTCAATCTGCATTATCTCTATTATAACCCTGATCTATATTTATATACATCGTTTATCAATGATTCATCTGACATTAAACCTGATTACAATGAAGCAGGACTGCAATTTGTAAAACAATTTGCTTCTTATGCTGAAACATGGGGGTATTCATTGTCTCTTTCAGCAGGTTTTGATTCATCATATATGGCAGGTCCCTATTTAACTCTCAATCATAGTACACTTGACGGAGGCATCAAGAGTATTATACCTTCAAGTGGTACATATTCATCATTGAGCATATATTCATATTACAATGACCTTTACTCTGACATCAATTACGGAGCAATACTTGATCTGTCTTATTACAATTATCTGTTTAATAATAATTCATATTATATAAAACTCCATGCAGAATATGACAATGACAGCAGTATATTCATAATGGGAGAAAATCCCCTTTCATTCAATTTACCTGTGTTACTGAAACATTCATTATTCCTGCCGGTTGCAATAGATGACACAACAGGTTTTCTCGATTTCTCCTATGCCCAGATTGGTACTGAAATACCACTTGCATATCCAGGTATGGGCTTACCCTTCTCCTGGCTTGCATCCACATCAATTCAGCTTGATTATATATCTGCTGGATTCAATTGTTATTATCTTTACTCATTTGATAAAGCATATAATAATATTCTGCTAAATTCACATCTGAGTGCCTCTATTGCTGTTGGAGGAATGACGATTGCAAAACCTACTGTGGGTATAAACTACCTATTGAATGAGAAGCGTTTCTCTCTCGATTTCTACCTCTCATTCTAGGGCCGGGTGTCCATTTTTGTAACCTTTTTTAATTATTGATTAAAATCGGTTTGCTGAGTTTGTTTTATATTATAAATTACTATATACTGAATCTTACAACTCATTAATTCTAGATTGTACATTATTATTAACATATTATTAGTAATTTTTTGTTATTATTAAATTGAATTAATTATTGCTTAAACAATTTTATTGTTTAACTTAAAAGTATTTTCTGAAAAAATGTTTAAAAATGTAAAAAGGTTACAAAAATGGACACCCGGCCCTATAAGAAAAGGGCGGGAATCCCGCCCTTTTTATGCTTAATAAACCTTTTCTGACATGAGTTTTCCCTGCAGGAAGAGCAGAAGATAATCCTTTCCACCTGCTTTAGAATCTGTACCTGACATATTGAATCCGCCAAATGGATGAACACCTACTAAAGCAGCTGTACAGGGTCTGTTAAAGTACAGATTGCCTGTCATAAGTTCTCTCTTGCCCTGTTCAATGTGATTCCTGCATCCAGTATGCAATGCTCCCGTTAATCCGTAATCAGTGTCATTAGCTATCTCTATTGCAGGTTTAAAAGCATTTGCTTTTATGATTGCTAGCACAGGTCCGAATATCTCTTCCTGTTCTATCTTTGCGCCAGGTTTTATATCCTTGATAATTGTAGGTTCAACAAAGAAACCTTCTGCAGGTCCCTTATTGCCGCCAAGTATCAATTTGCCCTCTTTTTTACCTATCTCAATATATTTCAATATCTTTTCCTGGGCTGCTTCATTGATAACTGCTCCCATATTATGATAATGTACATCAGCATTGAAATTACGTATATCAACCATTTTTACCTTTTTGGCTTTTTCCAGAACCAGCTCAACTGTTTCATCATATACATCCTGATGGATTATTGCGCGCGAACAAGCTGAACATTTCTGTCCCTGAAATCCAAATGCACCCTTAACAATATCTTCGGCAGCTGCATTTAGATCTGCACTGTTATCAACAATAATATAATCCTTTCCACCCATCTCTGCAACAACACGTTTGAGCCATTTTTGTCCCGGATTCACCTTTGCTGCCCTCTCATATATCCTTGTTCCGACTGCTCTTGAACCTGTAAATGAAATAAATCTGATAAGTGGATGATCCACAATGGTATCCCCAACTTCTGCACCACTTCCAGGCAGATAATTCAGTACACCATCAGGTATTCCTGCCTCTTTAAATATCTCATAGATTTTGTATGCAATTACAGGTGTATCACTGGCAGGTTTCATAACAACAGTATTGCCTGTCACCAATGCAGCTCCTGTCATGCCAGCTGTTATTGCAAATGGAAAATTCCAAGGCGGTATTACAGCTCCTACACCCAAAGGAATATATTTTAATTCATTATGCTCGCCTTTTATCTTGGTTATAGGCTGTTTCTCTGCATATCGCAAGCCTTCCCTTGCATAGAATTCACAAAAATCTATGCCTTCAGCAATACCTGCATCAGATTCCACCCAATTCTTTCCTGATTCAATACATAACCATGCAGTAAGTTCAGCTTTTCTCTCTCTCATAATCTCAGCTGCGCGTAATAATATACCGCTTCTTCTTTCCTGACTCTCATATCTCCATTTCAGAAATGCCTTATAAGCTGTTTCAATGGCCTTTTCTGCTAATGCTTTGTCTGCCTTTGAAACAAGGCCAACCACAATATCCTTTTTGCATGGATACACTGATTTTATCTTTGATTCAGTATTAATCTGCTCTCCATTAATAATGAGAGGATACTCCTTGCCAAGCTCCTTTTCCACCATAGAAAACATCTCTTTCATTATGCTCTGTTCCTGATCTGTTTTATAGAGACCTATCGGATTGTTAGTGAATGGTTTGTTTATCATCACTGCTCCTTGTTATAATTGATTGTTTATATACTGTAAAATACTCTTGTTTATATAGATATTGGTTCTGAAAGACCAAAAATCACTACCTATGATATATGAATTTAATCGCCTGTCAATATTTTTTATCTTTGAATATTTGCATTTAATATACATTAGCTTCTCAGTTTCACTCTCATTCAGTGCAGAAAATGAAAAGATAAGTTTAAGATGTCTGTGTTGATTGTATAATTTAATAAAATCGGTTTGTGCAAAATAATTGTTAAATATATTATAAACCTTAAATGATTTTACGGATGAATACATGAAATCACTGTATTTATTGTATTTACCGAATACTATTGATTGATATAAATCATAATCTGTTACAGGAGGATTTATACCTATAATGTGTCTTTCAGGGAAAACGTCAACAGCAATTGGCAGCATATCATTGAATGCAATATAATGGATATTATCATAATAAGCACTAAAATAACTGTCAATTACCCTCAGTTGTTCCATTACAGATTTTACATTAAAATCCTTTAATCCAATAAAATCAAATATAAATACATTTTTATGAATTGACTCCGCTAATTGATATGCAGTATAAACCTTCGCATTATACGTATTACCATATCTGTCACTGCGTATATCAAAAGGCAGAATTACAACCAAATCACCGCCCGAACCACTGATACATAATTCTCCTCTAATATCACCTATGCGAATAATTTTATGCAATGGTTTCTTGGTGAAATCACTCTTCTTGAAAACCCTGCCCTTACTGTATGGATTATTGATATATGAAAATGCATTTGTTTTCTTTAATGTATAATGTGCCCAGATAATTGAATCCGGATATATGCCATCTCCATATACATATACAGGGATATTGTCTATTGATACAATTTGGCCCGCCTCAGTTTTAACTTTAACAAAAGCATCTTTTGTTACGCTGAATAAGTCACTTATGCCATTTCTTTGGACAAACATTACTGCACCAAATGGTAATGAATTCTCAATAATAAATGGAACATTCTCTTTAATTTTTATATGGGCATTTATTGTACCAATCCGTTTATCAAGCACATTAGATTCGTAATGCAATGAATTCGGCAATGTATTATCCTTGATATATGATAGCGACTGGTAGGAATATCCGGAACCGAAATTATGCTCTGATTGCGAAAATTGCGCTGAAAAACCATCAGTCCAGAGAGCAGTTTCCCTTATATATGGATAATTATAGTCAATAATGTATTTACCCGCAATTTCAGCCTTATAGTATATATTATATGAAGATGCAGAGTTTATAGTAATGATTATAAAGAGTAAAACAATTAAATTAATTGCTCTTCTCAAAGATTTTTCCCTCTTTCGATATTTCTATATTGAAATTTATTGAATCAGCAGAATAATAATTGATAAATAATCGTCCATATATGGCTGAGTCAGCATTCACCTCATATTTAATAAAATAATAATTATTATTAACAGGATAGTCAAAATTAAAATAACCCTCTTCAGGTGCTGTGAAATACCTGTAAATACCCGTATTTTGAATACCTGTAACATTGTTGTTGCCGGCAAATCTAACTGTATCGCTGTGTGGTGAGAGAAAAACAATACTATTATTTATATATGAGGTTATGAGCAATTGTGCTTGTGATTTGCCAGTAACAGAAACACCGAATGTGTCATCTATACATATACCGCAATGCAGTGAGTCATAATCGCAATTATACACTGTCATTGAATCAATTGTATTTATATCCAGTTCACTGCTCATATATGAACATGATATTGCTGACAAACTGAGTGCCAGCATTAATAATATTATATAAAATGTTTTCATAAAAAAAAGAGGGGTATGAAAACCCCTCTATTTATTAATCCTGTTCCTCTCCGAAGAATCTTGTTCCATCATTCTGACACCAGAATTCAAAATCAACCTGGTCTTCAGCAGCACCAATGGCTGTTATATGGAGAAGTACATACTCTGTTTCTCTTGTTTCATTGGTGTTATCCAATTTAATCCAATACCATCCATCATCTTCAATGGTAATCTTTTCCAATGTCATTGTTGCCGGTGCTGCGAGGTCAATCAAATCATCATCAATATCTGTTATTGTCTCGCTGACTGCTGCAAATTTTGTCTGTTTCAGAATCTTTGTTGTATCTGTGACAACATAATTTGATGGGTCACCTTCCGGTCCGACAAAGCTCAGTGTAAGATTGACATTATCATAATACATATCAATAACATCTGCTGTTCCATTCATTGTTGTATCTGTTCCGCCATCATCATAGAAGACAAATCCTGAACCTGCATCAGCTGTGAGCACATCCCTGTCATAGATTGAACCATCATAAGGACCTGCTACATCATCACTGTGATCATTCACAACAGGACCTAGTATTTCACATCCTGCAAATGCAATAATCAGTATGGGCAAGATGATTAACAATTTCTTCATTTGAACCTCCTTGGTTATTTATCAGTCAATAATACGTCAAAATTAACTATTTGTTTCAAATATATATTATATATAATATGTATTTTAAGTCAATCACATCTTTTATAACAAATGATTATTATTAATAGAAATTACAGTTCAACATGCATCAATCAGCTTCTCTATCTCA
Source organism: uncultured Bacteroidales bacterium (assembly GCA_964544145.1). Taxonomy (GTDB): domain Bacteria; phylum Hydrothermota; class 32-111; order 32-111; family 32-111; genus CAZJAT01. The sequence goes on from CAZJAT010000001.1 coordinate 43,379, forward strand.
AAGATATCATCTAATGGTATCGGGTAATCATCACCCTTCAAGGATGCATTGACAAGTGATTCCAATGATTCCCTGAACCCCTTACTGCATGTGCGTGTTTTAAATGAACGTTTTCCCGATTTTCTAAATACCTCAGTTTTTCTGTAATCATTCATCTCTATAACCATTCCGCCTGCAAATATAGTCATCATCTCCTTTGGATAGGATTTATCTCCTAAGGCTGAATAAAGGATAGAGCCCAATGAACCATTGTCAAATTCAATGATAATTGATGCCTCATTATTAAAATCAAGATCTCTTCTGTCGCCATTCAATCTGTGAATACTCAATTTGCTTATATGTGACCCTGTCAAGTAAATCATAAGATCCATTATATGACATGCCTCCCCAATAAGGCGGCCTCCTTCATCCCTGCTCACAGCCCAGTGGTCGGACGGCAGATAACCTGCATTCATCCTGTAAGCAATATGAAGTGTTTTCTGATTATTTAACTGTTTCTTTATATATTTAATGTGCGGTGAGAATCTTCTGTTATATCCAATATATAACTGCTTTCCCGTATTATTAATAGCTTTTCGAATACTATTAAGACCATCTATTGTAATTGCCGGCGGTTTTTCACAATAAACATCCTTACCTTTATTCATTGCATGAACAATAAAATCAGCATGTGTCTTGTGTGAACTGCCTATTATTATCATATTTATATCATTATCACCCAGTAATTTGTCCATATCCGTTGTTGAATAATTAATATGATATTTCTTGGCAAGATTTGCACCTTTAATGCCATTTCTGTCACATATTCCATTTACATGGACATCCTTGATTGATGATAGAATGGGCAGTATAGTGTTTGAAACAAAACTCCCTGATCCTATTATACCTGCCTTGACAGAACTCTCCATATGTTTTTTAATATTAAACTCAATAGTTTTTCCTGTTTCTTTAATTTCATTGTATTTGAATAAAACTCCAATTTTACTGCTATCCCGTATTATATCCTCATATGCATCAATCGCATGCGAAAATTCATAGATATCTGTAATAAGCGGTTCAACAGTGATTCTGCTATTTTCCAGCAGATCAATGAAAAATTCCATATTCCTCTGTTCAGTCCATTTTACATATCCTATAGGGTAATCAACACCTTTCTCCTCATATGTCTTGTCATACCTGCCGGGTCCATAAGATCTTGATAAGCGGAAATCCAATTCTTTCATATAATAAATATTTCTAGGAATATCCAAACCGGTAAGCCCGACTGAAGATATAACTGCTCTGTCTCTTGCTATGTTGCCTGCTGTAATAATAGGTTCATTACTCTTTGTGGATGCAGTTATAATCACCCTGTCAAAACCTCTTCCTTTAGCTGCGGCATAGATGCTTTCATGCTCATCTGTTGGATCAAAGATATGCATTGCACCCATTTCCATACCCTTTCTTTTTCTCAAATCATCAGGTTCAATACCATAAACCCTGCAGCCGGAAGCATTGAGTACTGCAGTAGTGAGGAGCCCGAGAAGACCCATACCAATCACACACACATAATCTCCGGGTTGTGCATCTGATATCCTAATGCCCTGAATGCCAATTGCGGCTATTGTTGCCATTGATGCATGCGCCATTAATACATTTTCCGGAATCCTAACAGCCAGATTTTCAGGAACAAGACAATACTCACCATGATACACAAATCCCCCGCCTCCTATCGCAACTCGGTCTCCTACATTGAAACGTGATATCTCCGGACTCTTTTCGCGTACAATTCCACTGGCCGAATAACCTAATGTCATAGGTTCATCCAAACGGTTCATTACAGATTTATATGTATTAAACAATCCTTCATTTTTCACCTTTGCTAATATTTTTTTTACATCATCCGGTCTACTTTTTGCTTTTTGGATATAATTCATTGAGGATAATTCCATTACCATCTTTTCCGTACCTACACTAACAGCAGAGTAAACATTCTCTACAATAAGAAAACCCTTCTTAACTTTGGGATAAGGTATGTTTTCTATACTTCGTTTACCATTCTTGATGTTCTGCATTAATACATTCATTTGTCCTCCGAATTCAGAAATATCTTAATTTGAAAAGTATTTTTATTAAAAACATTCTATATCTATTGATGGGATTGTTCAGATAACTCTCCCATCTATTGCATACAGTTCTGTATATCTCATGACCTGTCATTTTGTACATGATCTTGAGCTGTACAATATGAAGCTTATGATAGAAAAGTGACGCAAGCATTGGAATCTTTGTACTATATTGTTCATATAATGACCAATAACCATTATCATATTTATCCAAATTATTACGCAATGTCTGTTCAAATCGTTCATACCATTCCCGTGATTCAGGATTCCCTGTCAAAATCATAAAATCGTAAACAGACCAGATTGCCCATATAAAGCCATTCAGTATATGATGCGGCGGTGTCAATGTCTCCTCAATCCAGAATAAATCATTTTCTTTAAGCATTACTCCGCCCTCTTTTATAGGACTGATAATCGATTTGAACAATTGATTACATATGATTGAATATTTTTCTTTTCCGGTTTCATTGTATAATCGCAAAAATAATGATAAAGCACTGCCCTGAGCAAGACCTGATGGCCATGGTGCCTTCAGTATGCCATTATATTCCCAATCAAAATTCGCATAGAATAAGAATATCCCGTTCTTCTCAATAAGGTTCTTCTCCAGCCAATCTGCCTGTATAATACATTTATCCATAAATGACTTATCCCCTGTAATCTTGAACCTGTTATAGCATGCCAGACCATACTGTGCTATAGCAATAGGATAATACTGGACACCTATAGACCCTCTGTAATCAAGCAGAATTACTCCTTTTTCGTCAAATAAACCATTATAATCTGCCTTATAATCAAATAATTGAAAATACTGCCCTATTACCTTATAATCCGCATTATCATTGACTTTTGGTTCACCATGCCAGAATGTGAGCTGACTGGTATCTTTTTTAATATATGCAGATATAATCCTGTTGAAATAAGTGATTCTGTTCATATTTGCAATACTACAATATAACATATATTAAATCAATATTAACGTATATACGATTATTTGCTGTGTTGAATAATTCAGATATCTATGTAAATGCTATTATTCATGAATAATCCGCTTCAGGTATTCGCTGTATGGACATTCAGGATAGGACTCAATAATGCTGTTCAATTGATTTTCATCAATAAAATGAACTCTATATGCAATCTCTTCTATACATCCAATTTTCAGTGCCTGCCTTTTCTCTATTGTCTCAATAAAATTGCTTGCATCCATTAGTGATGATGGAGTTCCCGTATCAAGCCATGCGAATCCCCTGCCCAGCATATCTGCCTTCAGTTTTTTCATTTTCAGGTATTCACGGTTTACATCCGTTATTTCCAGCTCACCTCGTTTTGAATATGATAGGCCTTTTGCAATCTCTGAACACTGGCAATTGTATATATAAAGACCAGGTACAGCATAATTTGATACATGTTCAGACGGTTTTTCAATAATATCAATGGGATTCTTATTTTTATCATATTTAATAACACCATAACGTTCAGGATCTGAAACATAATATCCGAATATTGTTGCACCATCATTTTCATCTATAGCAAGTCTCAGAAAATCATAAGAACCGTAGAATATGTTGTCTCCCAGAATCAGTACTACCTGATCATCCCCAATAAATTCCTCACCGATTATCAATGCTTCTGCAATACCTCCGGCTTTTTCCTGAACCGCATAATCAATATTTATCCCTAGTTTTGTTCCATCACCTAACAGCTTTTTCAATATAGGCAATGTGCTCTCATCGGATATAATAAGAATATCTCTTATATGACCAAGCATAAGCGTAGATAGAGGATAATAAATCATTGGTTTATCATAAATCATAATAAGCTGTTTGGAATATATTGATGAAACAGGAAACATTCTGCTGCCATTTCCTCCGGCTAGAATAATACCTTTTGTTTTCATTATTTATCCTTTAGTGAGTAGTTTTTCTCATAATAAGCCATATATTCTCCACTCATACACTGCTCCATCCATTGTAAGTTATTCATATACCATTCAATGGTTTGTCTTATGCCTCTATCAAATGACATAGATGCAGAAAAACCGATTGCTTCCTTTATCTCCTCAATGTCCACAGCATAATGCCTATCATGCCCCCTCCTATCAGCAATGAATTCCATTAATGATTCATCCCTGTTCATTATACCGAGTATATATTCAATCAGTTCAATATTATTCATTTCATTATTTGCTCCAATATTATATACATGTCCGTCTATACCGTTTTCCATGACCTGCAGAACTGCTTCATTATGGTCATCAACATAAATCCAATCTCTTATATGCTTTCCATCACCATAAACAGGAATAGACTCATTTCTTAATGCTTTATATATAACCAGAGGAATAAGTTTTTCAGGGAATTGATATGGACCATAATTATTGGAGCAGCGTGTAATAATTACAGGCATATCATATGTTCGTCTATAGGATAATGCAAGCATATCAGCAGAAGCTTTTGTAGCAGAATAAGGACTAGACGGTTTTAAAGGTGTATTAACAGTGAATTTTCTGATATTTAAATCACTAAGGTCACCATACACTTCATCAGTTGATATTTGAATAAACCGTTTTACTTGAAATTCCATTGCTGCATCAAGCAATACTCTGGTTCCATTTATATTTGTCACAATAAAATCCGTTGAACCGATGATAGAACGGTCGACATGTGTCTCTGCGGCAAAATTGATGATAACATCCGGTTTATAGGTATTGACTGCTTTCTTCACCATTATAGGGTCACAAATATCTGCTTTTATGAACCTGTAATTCTTCCTGCCTTCAATATCTTTCAGATTACTCAGATTACCGGCATATGTTAATTTATCATAATTAATTATTTCATAATCTCTGTCAATAATATTTCTGATAAAATTACTGCCAATAAAACCGGCGCCGCCTGTTATCATTATTGTTGAATATTTTCCCATATTTTCATTATATATATACACTATTTTCAGTCAACAATAATCTCCATATAATTAAGCATAACTATTAAATAATATTATATTTTAAACTCCCTTTGACAATTAATATATTGTATATATAATTATGCTATGAATATCAATGCTAATCTGATACCTGAATTTATTGCAGACAAATTCAAAGAACATAAATTTAAAGGCACAATTAAAGGAACAGTTCTATTTTGTGATATTTCAGGATTCACCATTCTGACAGAAACACTTTTTGTTGCAGGTAAATCTGGAGCAGAACAATTATCTGATATTATGACAGGATTGTTTTCATTTATGTCGGATTCCGTATATCATAATCACGGTTTTATTGCAAACTTTGCAGGAGATGCATTTACAGCAATTTTTCCAGATGATAACGGCTTGAATGCATGTTTCACAGCTGAATATATAAGACGATTTTTTCCGAAATCCATTGATCTTCACAATGAAGAGTTTCCTATAGCTGTTAAATCGGGTATAAGCTTTGGTGATATAGAATGGTATATATTCGGTAATTCCCCTTATTCCTATGTATTCAAAGGAAAACCTGTTAATAATGCGGCAAAAAATGAACATAAGGCCGATGCTGACACAATTATTATTGATAGTTCCGTTTTACAGACAGCAGAGCAAAATGGTTTTGTGATCAATGAGGGGAATGATATTATTTCAATTGCCGACTATAATGGAGATATTGAAGTCATCACACCTGTAAAGGAAATAATAAGCAATGAGCTGCAGTCAAAATTTCTGCACAAAGATATAATTGATAAGATAAATTCACCTGAGATAAGAAATATTCTTCCCGTATTTGTATCATTCAAAGACAATACAACTTTCAGCAATGAACACTATATTAACAGTATCAGAGAAATTGCGCGAAAATACGGAGGCTATTTCAATTTGCTTGATTATGGTGACAAGGGAAATATTATATTCATTCTGTTCGGCGCACCGCTCACTCATGAGGGCATTACAATACATGCAGTTGATTCGCTTAATGAAATCCGGAAATTATTCGGCAGTAGTATAAAGGCAGGAATCACCCACGGACGGGCATATACAGGTTATATAGGTTCCGAATACAGAGGCACATATACTGCGATAGGCGATAAAGTTAATATTGCAGCCCGTTTTATGCAAAATGCTGATTGGGGGAGCATTTGGATTTCAGAGGATATTGGAAGAACCATTTCCACTGTTTATATGATTGAATATATGGGCAATATGGAATTCAAGGGAAAATCGGCAAATATTCATTTCTACAAATTACTGGAACCTGTTTCGAGAACTGTTGAATTTAATTATGAAAATATATTTGTCGGAAGAGAAGCCGAATTGAATAAATTAAGAAAAATGTTCAATAACCTTGTTAATAATAATATAAAGAATATTGCATATATAAATGGGGATGCAGGTATAGGTAAAACAAGACTTTTCTATGAAGCACAGAAAGAGTGTATTTCTCATTGTCATACAGTGTACATTAAATGTGATGAGGTATTGAGAAAAAGTCTTAATCCGATTGAGTATTTCTTTACCAATATATTCAATATTCAGCAATCAAATAATTCTTCATATAAAACTTTTTCAGATGCATTCCATAGTTTTATCGATTCTATTGATGATTCTTCAGATTTATCAGAGTCATTGAAGGCACAGCTCAGAGATAATATGCATATTATCTCTGGATTTCTGAATATTGAAAATAATGAAGCTTATTATAATCTTGATGCAAAGGCGCGCTTTGATAACATAGTACTTACATTCTCCAATACAATATCATTAATGTCATTAATGAAACCTATAATTCTTGTTATGGATGATATTCAGTGGCTTGATGAGGATACATCTTCAATACTTAATAAATTTATTACTCAAATAAGTAATTATCCGGTCAGCATTGTATTCTTAAGCAGAGATGCATTAGAAATGTCCAATATAGAAGAAACACTGAATAATTTTTCCATTATTAATATGAATTTAGAATCACTGAATGATGATGACACTGAAATATTGATTGAAAAAGAACTTCCATATCCCCCAAACAGAGATTTACTTATGCTCATTAAATCAAAAACTGAAGGTAATCCTTTCTATATAGAACAAATATGTCTCTTTTTAATGGAAAAGGATTTTATCTCATTTAGGGATAATGTCAGTGTTCTGCGTAATGCGGATATAGACCTGCCGCAGGGAATATCAGGGGTAATTATATCACGTATTGACAGTTTGTCGCATAATCTGAAAGAGACTATTCACCATGCATCAGTATTGGGTCGGAATTTCAATAAAAACATACTCTCCAGAATGCTTAGGCAGAGTATTGATGCTTCATTATTAGAAGGACAGAATGAAAAGATTTGGAACTCACTTTCATCAATTCAATATATATTCAGACACACACTTATCAGAGACACAGCATATGAAATGCAATTGGAAAAACGTTTGAAGGATATTCATGCACTTGCAGCAGATATCATGGAAGATGATTATGGAAATGATGAGCATTTTTATTCAGATCTTTCATACCATTATTTTAAGGCCGGCAATAATGATAAAATGCTTCCTTATACAGAAAAAGCTATTAAATATGCAATAGAGAATTACAGGAATGAAGAAGCCCTTGTACTTATAAGAAGATACATTGATACAACAACCGATATTGATAAGAAGATGAGAATGATAATGAAAATTGGCGAGGTCTATGAAGTGCAGGCAAAATGGAAGGAAGCAATCGAACTTTACAGAGCACCATTGGATTACTTCCAAAATAGAGACCCTCTGTTATATGCTGATTGCCTCAATCGTACAGGCTTTATAAAACACCGTCTTGGTGAACATGAGGAAGCAATTAAAATACATAATACAACACTTATTATGTACGAGGAATTAGACTATCATGTGGGTATTGCAGGTTCCATAAATAATATTGCTATAGCATATATGGCATTAAATGAAAGCAAAAAAGCAATGAAATATCTCATCAGGACACTGGACTTTCTTAAGGATAGAATGGAAACAAAAGAACTTAAAAAGATATATATGTATGCTGAGAATAATCTTGGATTACTGAATCTGAGATTGGGAAACATAGATACTGCTGAAGAAAACTTCAATGAAAGCATAGCAATATCAGATATGATACATGAAAAACGAAGTATTGCTTATCTTAATCTCGGGAATGTAATGTATTTGAAAAACCGCATAGATGATGCTGAAAAGCAGTATAATCTTGCAATGAAAAACGCAATAGCAGTTGGAGACCGTCATGTTGCACGGGTACTGATGAACAATATTGGCAGTATATACACTATGAAGCATGAATATGAAAAAGCACAAAAACAATATTTAGATGCACTTAAAATAGCCGAGGAATTAGGCGACAGGGACGGTATGAGGGTATTGAATAACAATCTGGGCGATATTGCCATGTATTTGGGTAAATTTGACATTGCAATGGATTATTTTAAGATTGCATTAAACATTGCAGTCGATACAGGTGATATCAGAGCACAGGGTTCTGTTAATGGATGCATAGGTATACTGGAATTCTGGAACGGAAACTATATCATTGCAGAAGAAAAAATAAGTAAAGCGATAAAATTGACAAGAGAAAGCAATCACCTATCATATACATTGCAGTTTATCTATTATATGATTCTTATTCAACTGAAAATGAATAATAATGAATATGCTCAAAAACTCTTTGAAGAATTCAATAGCATACCGGATAAATTTCTCAATATTAATGAAAAATGGTATAGACCATTTATTGAGGCTAAACTGGAATCATTGATAAATAAGGATAATGCTGTTAAAATTTATTCAGATATAATCTTGCAATATAAAGGAATGGAAGCCGAAGCCCGTTCTTTAAAGGAACTATTCTTCATTACAGGGAATGATGAATATAGAATTAAATATATCAAAGCATTCACTGATTTGCATAACAAAGACCCACGCTTTGATTATTTACTTGAGATGAACGATTAAGTTTTTTCAATTGATTTGACATTTTATTATATTTTGATATTGATTTCTTTCACCAGTTAACTCCTGCACTGAGTCCCCATGAGAGGTTTTCTCTTGATGTTTCTCCTGAAAATGTCAATCTCATTATTCTGTATGAAAAAGTTATTCCCCATATACTGTGAAAGTGATAAGCAAATTTAACATCATTTATATTGTCAGGGAAATCCAGTAATGTGCCCCTTATACCCAAACCGAGAAATGGACTTATGTTTCTGCCCCACATAAATGGTTTTATAAGAACAGCATTTCCTGAATATATACTGTATTTATCACTTAATTCATAAAAACACAGATATGATAAATCAGCATGAAAATATACTGATTGATTCAGCAAACAGAATGGTCTGTTTATTTCACCATTCAATGCCGTACTCTGATTTATTGATATCATTGAAAATCCAGTAATATACTTACCGATTTTCTGCCTGTATCTCAATGAAGGAGCACCGCCCATAATAATAGATGATGCATACCCGGCACTCACATCTAAACTGACGGATATTTCCTTTCCTGAAAAAAGAATATCTGATGAATAAGGATAATGTACAAGTTGACCCATAGTTACAGCATAACTGACATTCGGGTCAGGTTGAAAAATAACAAAATATATTAGTATTGCATTAAATATTCCCATTATCTATCTCCATGCTGGAAATTCATCAGTAAACATACCACATGTCACACGTTTCTCATCACTGCCATCCGCATTCATTATGTAAATATCAACACTTTCATCACGTGAAGAACAAAAAGCAATATTATTACCATCAGGTGAAAAAGCTGTATACCAATTATTCCCGGATTCTGTTAGTTTTTTCTGTTCACTGCCATCCGCATTCATAATACACACATCATTTGTTCCATCATCAAATACCCTTAAAAATGCAATATGCATTCCATCAGGCGAATAATCAGGGTCATGGTCAGATAAATTATCCGAGCTTAACTGTATTATATTTTCACCCATTGTATCCATTGTAAATATTTCATATCTTGCATCAAGGAACTCAGCAAAAGAAGAATCTGTGTATGCTCTGGTAGATTTGAATGCAATAGTTTTCCCGTCTGGAGACCAATCCGGATCATTATCAGAAGCTTCATTAAAGGTTATTCTTCTCTCAATCCCTGTGCTTATATCCATAATATATATCTCTTCATTCCCGTCTCTCCAGGAAACATAGACGATTCTCCTGTTATCAGGTGCAAAATCCGAATGTCCTTCGGCTTTCATATTATCAGTTAATTGTATCAGCTCAGTCCCATCACTCTTCATTGACCACAATTCGTAACCCTCGAAATCATAATGCGGTGCTTTCATAAAAACCAATATGCTGTCATTATGCGATACAGAAGGCATAATCTCATCAAATTCATCAGTCTGCGTTAAATTAACTATCCCTGTCCCGTCAGCATTCATTACATATATATCATAATTACCGGTTCTGTTTGAATCAAAATATATATGTCCATGCATTCCTGAAAGATTTTCATCCGGCAGCTTAGGAAAACTGCATGATAAAGTGAGCAGTATTGCCAGTATTAAAATGAGTTTTATTTCTTTAATCATAATTTTCAAATCTTTTATGCATCAATATTCCTTCTCTCTCAATTAATATGCTTTATAATGTTAATTTTCAACAGGTAAATAAAGTGAATACATAGAGATATTCCTAATCCTGCAATCATTGGTTCAACAGTATCTAATAAAACATTTCCAATAATATTAATTCTCATAACATGCCATATGATGCTGAAGATTATAGATGTAATCATTTCAATAGATATAATTATATTACTTACCCTTATTCGTATAAAATATGCACTGAGAACCGGCATCAGCAGACCTGGAATACATATACTCCCTATAATATACCACAATTCAACAACAGAGGGATAATAATAAGCTAAAATCAATGCAATAACAGATGTTATAATAACACCTATTGCTGTAAGTATTCGTATATTAGCTCTGTCTCTATTAATTCTAAGGCGCTGTATCATATCTCTGGAAAATGTGCCTGCACTTAGAAATATGAATGAATTAAGTGTTGACAATATTGTCGCAAGCATTGCAGCATAGAATATTCCTTTTATACCGGGCATTATAAGACGATTCGCCAGAAGAGGAAATGCCATTAAGGGATTTGTAATGTCAGGCAAATAAGCCCGTGCATACAGTCCGGTAAGTGTTGTTAATACATCAAAAACAAACCATAGAATAACCGATATTAATATTCCTTTTCTTGCTATTTCAGGTGTCTTTGCAGCATAACATCTCTGATGAAATCCCGGATCAACAAATGTCCATAGCGCAATAAGATACCACACAATAAGGTATGATGCTGATGTCCCTCCTGTTATGCTCAAATGTGATGCAGGGAGACGGTTCAACATATCAGGAATACTGCCAAAAGATTTTACAGCAATTATAATTACAATAGCGAAACCTATAAACATAATAAAGAATTCAAATACATCAGTGTACAGGTCAGCTTTATATCCGCCGATTATAAGATATGGTATCGTGAAAATTATACCCAAAACCATTGACCAAAATAAGGGAATATTAAATACCATGGATATTATTGTACCAAACATCAGTATATAGGGAGCAGGAGAAACAAGAATAAAAACAAGGACCGAAGCAATCAATGCGGGAAATTTACCATAAGCAGTCTCTATTTTATCCGGTATTGTGAATAAGCCGGATACTCTGATTTTCTTAGCTAAAAGCAAAGCAAATAATATTGCGAAAATATAATAAGGCAGTCCCTGAGTAAACCAATTCATTATTCCATATCTATATGTAAACTCACCTACACCAAGAATACCTCCATACCAAGTAGAAACTGTTGTCATAATAAATAGTAAGATACCAACCTTTCTGCCGGAGAGGAGATATGATTCACTGTCTTTTCCTTGACTTCGAGAAGCAATTAAACCAATTAATATAACACCGCCCAAGAAAGCCAGAATAATTGACATATCAAGTATATTCAAATCAGCCATATATTATCCATTAATGTATAGTAATATGAATATTTTCTCATTTATCACCAAATTTATTTTTGGAATTACAGTTCATTCACCAAACATAATCTTAATGAAATCTTCATACTTTCTGATAATGTAATCTCTTTTCTTTTTTAATGTTCTAGTCAATTCATTATCTATTGAAAATTTCTCAGGTATTATCTGGAAAGCTTTTATACGCTCAAATGGGTGAAATTCTTTTGATTCATTGATAATCTTTTGAATCTGTTCTCTGATTAATTCAGCTGTTTTTCTGTTTGAGATTGCATCTCTCATACTCTTGAATTCCTCATTCCACTCTGTAAATTTTCTCTTAATTTTCTCTTCTTCCAATACAACTAGGACACCTAAGTGTTTTTTATCATTTCCCACAACAACAGCATGGCTGATAAATTCACTTTCCTCAAGCTTACTCTCAAGATTTGATGGTTCAACATTTTCTCCGCTCAATAAGACAATCGTGTCTTTTGCCCTTCCTACAATCATCAGGTCACCCTTTTCAGTTATCAATCCAATATCACCTGTATTGAGCCATCCATCAGGTTCCATTATCTCATCTGTAGCATTTTTATTGTTATAATAACCGGACATAACTTGGGGACCTTTCACATGGATTACACCTCTTTCGCCAATATTCAGTTCCGATTTATCTTCATCACATATTTTAATCTCTGTCTCAATAAATGGTATACCCACTGTAAAAAGAATATTCCTGTCAAATCTCCTTCCTGTTATACCAGGCGATGTTTCTGTCATTCCATAAGCATTAATCAAAGTAATCCCTACTGAGTTAAAAAACACATCAATATAGGGAGGCAATGTCCCACCACCCGTAAATGCACCGCGCATTCTTCCTCCAACAGCTTCCCTTACTGGTTTAAATAAATAATATGAGAGATGCCCGGGAATCACAAGGAATGGGAATGATATAAGATAAAACATATATCTAAGGGCGATCCAAAAGGCAGCGGTTCTTTCAATATCTAAATTTCTGTTTGTAATTATCCTCAGTGAATGAAGATACCACTCGCGCATTTTAACAGATGATTTGAAAATCCACTGTTTCAATCTTGACTGGGACTTAATATTATCCATTACTTTTGAATATATACTCTCCCAAACTCTCGGTACTGCGCTCATTGTAGTCGGTTTGTTCATTCTTATATCATCAGCAAAATTTTTTAAATCTGTATAGGATATCTCTGCTCCTCCTGCTGTACAGCAATATTCAAAAGTGCGCTCAAAAATATGCCATGTAGGTAGAAGGGCCAGTGACCTTTCTCCTTTTTTAGTGAAAGGATTCAAATATAACAGAGGTGTGATTGCACGGACATTATGCATTAGATTGCCATGAGTTAGCATAACCCCTTTCGGATTACCTGTTGTACCTGAGGTATAAATGATTGTTGCCAAGTCATCAAAACCGATTTCAGGGAATTCAATATCCATTTTACCCGCATCAATCATCAATCTAAAATCATTGTATTTATCGTTTTTTTCAAAACATATAATCCTTGCATTTGGGATATTTGTTTTTATAGAATCCATCACACGTTTATTTTCAATAATAATAAAATCACATTCTGCATGTTCAATAATATTATTTAATTCAATTAATGGAGATTTGGAGGATCTGGGCACATCTACTGCACCCAAAAGCAGGATTGCTATATCGCATATAAGCCATTCATATCTATTCTCTGATATAAGAGCCACTTTACTTCCCTTTGTAACGCCTATGCTTCTTAGTGAATGCGCAAAACGCATAATATCACTTTGCACTTGTCTATATGACCTTGATGTAAATGCGTTATTGACCCTATAATGTTGGTATGGGAAATTGGCATAATGCTCAACTGACTTAAGAAACATCTCGCCAATGGAAGATGAGTTTAATATTTCCTTATCTGTTACACTTTTCATTATAATACTATAAACCTATTTTGATATTTTTTCAATATGAGACTATTTATTGAAATCAGTCCTTTAATAGTATTAGGTAAATTATATTAATTGAAGTAAAAACAGTTATAATGGCAAACATAATCACCATAGGGATATTCCCTAGCTGTGCATAATAACCGGGACTGACAATTGCTGTGTAAAACAGCATACCATGGGCAAGTAAAAGAACTCTCGCTCCGATTTTTTTATTTTTTGTATATGCAATACTCCCTATAATCAGCAGGGATGCAGTAATAATCTCCCCAGTAATATGCATGAGTATTCTTATTGGTTCAGTATTCAATTCAATTATTTGATGAGAAAAAAACAATAAAGCCCATAAAATAATCATGCTTGTACCTATAAGCAATGAATAAACAGTAACTATCTTTTTCATATTAAATTACTGATATAATATTTAATGCTGTTTACTCATATAAGCACTATATTCCATCTGTAGTGTTTCAATAAGTTCCTTTACAGATACAAGTTTATTTACTTTATATGCATTACTCCCTGCAAAAGCAAAACCCTTGTCCAAAATACCAAGTTTTGCATTAAGCAGTGCCTGTCCAATACAGTACTGAGCTTTATTCATTTTGCATGTTCTAAGGCATTTCCAGTTACAGTGTACATCATGGTGAACGCCTGATTCAAGAGAATCCAGGTATTCGTTCCTGATCGCTCTCCCTGGAAGCCCCACAGGACTATTAATCAAAATGATATCTTCTTTCTTGCTGTTTAAGTACATATTTTTAAACTCATCAGAAGCATCGCATTCAAATGTTCCTACAAAACGAGTACCCATCTGAACGCCATCTGCACCATTTTCAATGATTTTAGCTATGTCTTCACCAGTAAATATTCCTCCGGCAGCTATCAATGTTATAGCTTTCTTAAATTTCTTTGCAAATTTGTCAAGAATTGCTTTAATATCTTTAATAATATTTGCAAGAATAACATTCCCGGATTCAATATCATTTTTTTTGAACCCTAGATGACCACCTGCCAAAGGTCCTTCAACTACTACAGCATCAGGTACAATATTATAATTAGCCGACCAGAATTCAAAGATACGTTCTACTGCAATTGTTGATGAGACAATTGGAATAATCTTCGTTTTTAATTCCCTGAATTTATCAATTCCAATTGTATCAGGTACTCTTAATGGTAACCCGGCACCTACGAACACTGCATCTACCTTTTCCTGAATAGATGCCATAAGAAGATTATCAAAGTCAGATAATACTTTCATAATATTGACACCAATAATTCCATTACTTTTGCTGCGTGCGATACGTATCTCGTTCTTTAAAGATCTGATATTTGCTCCATATGGATCCGACTCAAAATTTTCATCATGAAATCCTATTCCTGCTGCACCTATAACTCCGATCCCACCTTCATTTGCCACTGCAGAAGCCAGCCCTGACATTGATATGCCAACACTCATACCTCCTTGAATAATGGGGATATTAAGATTTAATTCTCCAATTTTAATTTGCGGCAGCTTCATCCTTCCTCCTTAAAATTAAAACTTGCTCAAGTGATTAATATCATTTTTTTTACTTGCTGAAAATAATTTTGGCCCTTACCCTTGATTTCAAATTCATACTGAGTAAGCCTCCATTTCTGTACCAAGAATCTAATAATTGACATATATAGGAAACATATATACTCAGGTGTCAGGTCAGACCTAATCTGTTCTGATTCCTGTCCTTTTTTTATAATTCTCTGTATCTTTTCTTCTGTATTTAGAAGAATTTTCTTTGCTACACCTGCACTGACAGTATCATTTGCAAAATATTCCTCTGAAAATATCACAGTGGATAAATTTCTATTATTTTCAAAAAGGGTTAAATGCGCTTCAAATACATGTTCCAATACTGCAAAATAATTTGCTTTATCTTCAGGAATATCATTAAAAACTCGATTAACATGATAATCCGCATAATTTAACAAGCTTATGACAATATCCTGCTTATTCTTAAAATGCCTGTATATGGCCGGTTCGGTTAATTCCATACGTTTTGCTATCTTGCGTATTGTCAAGTTTTGTATCCCACCTTCATTTATAAGGTCAAGAGCAATTCTGACAATTTTTTTCTGCTGTTCTTTAATAATTTCCTCGTTAGTTATCGTTAACTAACAATATAATGATAAATCAGTTTTTGTCAATATATTATTTTCCTTCTGTTTCCTCAATATACTCATTTACAACAAGTTTTGCAATAACAATAATACAGTAACTCAAAACACTCACATCCACTGCTCTTATTACAGGATTACTAAACATACCTATTGATATCATTAATATTATTATTCCTGAGAGTAATATTGATAGAATCATAATGATTAAAGTTACAGGTCTCTTAAGAATTCTTATCAATTCTCTTACTGTGAATGATCCCCCTATGTTACGGATAAACGCATTGATCATATAAATAAATACAAACATTGCTGACAGTATAAATATCATCAGTGGATTATTAAACTTATTTATATCAAATTTAATTATATACAAAATAGGGAATAATATTATCCCAATTTCAATTGATGTAATTGCAAATATCTCATATGACTTTAATATTGTTATTATATGAATGGAATTGATATCCCATGTTGGTAATTCTTCTTTAACTATTCTATTTTTAATTATTAAATTAATGTACTCCAATATATATCCGAAAATAGAAATGTTAAATAATGTGGTAATTACTATAATAGAAGGCAATATTGGAGTCATAAAATATTCTATTGAATTTATCAGTAAAAACATCATAAATATCAAAACAAGATTGATACAATTATATCCTCTTAAAGGCAATGTAATAATCCTGAATATACTCATTTTTTCTTTCCCATAATCAAATACCTATTTGTTGATTCATCATATTAATTCAGTGGATATTCATTATTTCAATCAACAGTACTTTCAGATAAACTACTTTTTTAATTTTTCAGTATTTTCATAGAATAGTGTATATACCTCTTTATCTCCATTGGAAAATTCCCAGACTGCCTCCATCAGCATATTCTGTTTATTATAACCATAATGTACATCAGCACTCAGGCCATTTCCCTTGAATTTTGCTCCAATTATATGATCATATTTATCATGAATATACTCAACGTGCCCAGTTAACCAGAAATCAGAATTATAGAAAACTGCACTGTATAATATTCCATTTTTATCATAATTATAAATTTCATAACATAGTAATTCATTTTTCATGTTATAAGCAGATTTTTGAATCAATTGTCCGCATTCATTATACTGGAATCTAAATTCAATATCATCCTTGTCAACACTGTGTTTGATTGATTTTATGATATTACCGTTTTTATAGAAAAATTCTGTGTCAGCAATTTTACCATCAGAATAAAATTGTTTCATCATTTTCAGTTCATCACTATCAGTATACTCAAAATATGTTTTTCTGCTTATGTTGTTTGAATAATAATATTCTTCTTTCATTAATTTATAATTAATGCCATTCGAATAAAAAGGATTAGCAAGCAATTGATTCTTTGTATCAATAACTTCATATTCATAGTGAAACAATTGGCTCCATTTGCTATTAAAATCCCATTTTTCATCAACCAATTCACCTGTCTCATTATATGTATATTTAATCAATCCTGCTTTCTCATTTTCAGATATAATCTCTGCACTTATTAATATACCATTATCATAGACATACTTTATATCACATGTGAGCCATCCCTTATAGCCTCTGCAATGTGCCTCAGACCTAATCCCATGATTATTATACACATATTCAATATAACCTTTTCGCCCATTAGATGCATTATAATACTCTTTAACTAATCTATCACCTGCATATGTATATAATTCCTCTGTCTTCAGTCCATCAGAAAATTCCCTATAAAAACCAACCAATTGTCCATCTTCATTGTATTGATATATATTCTCTGAATATCTGCTTTCATCCTTTAGAGACCAAACTGATTTATATAATTCATTATTTTTATTATATAAATAAACAGTTATGCCTTCCTCTCCATTTGAATTTGTATATATTAATTTTGACTGTCTATATATATCTGTTCCTTTTCCAATTTCAACACTTAAACAATTAACTAATATTAAAAGCAACAAAATAATAATAGATAATTTCCCCATTCATTCCTCCAAGTTAATCAATTATAAACAAAATTCCTTAAAAATGTCAAGGCCGGGCCTTGACATTTTGACATATATTTCTTATATATAGTTTCAATGTGAATAAATAACAGAACTTAGTCCATTATTTTTTCTCACAATTATATTCATTAATTTGTGTGGTACCGTATAAGTTGCACTATTACTTGGCTTATTGGTAATTCGGAATTGTCAAAAAGTCAAGGCCCGGCCTTGGATATTCTTTTTTCAGATTTCTTTCTTTCAAGGGATGATAGAATACGTTTTCTTATACGGACAATATTGGGAGTCACTTCAACTAATTCATCATCATTTATATATTCAATAGCCCTTTCGAGTGACATCGGTATTATGGGTGTCAGCATTATACTATCATCTTTACCTGCGGAACGCATATTAGACAGTTTCTTCTCTTTCATAGGATTAACATTCAAGTCCATACCTTTATTATGTTCTCCAATAATCATACCCTCATAAACTAAATCATTAGGTGAAACAAATAGGGCTCCTCTGGGTTCTAGATTGTACAATGCATAACCCACTGCAGTACCCATACCATCCGATATCAATGAACCTGTATTCCTTTGTTCAATATCGCCTTTGTATTTGCTATACCCGTCAAATATTGCATTCATGATGCCAGTGCCTCTTGTGTCTGTTAAAAACTCATTTCTATAGCCAATAAGTCCCCTGGATGGAATGATAAACTCCAAATGCGTCCTTCCTGATTGGCCTGATATCATACTGATCAGTCTGCCTTTCCTTTTAGACAGCTTTTCAGTTACAATTCCCACATAGGGATCCTCACAATCAACAAGCAAATGTTCCATAGGTTCCATAAGTTTTCCATTTTCTTTTTTCATTATTGCCTTTGGTTTTCCAATAGACAGTTCATAGCCTTCCCTACGCATATTTTCTATCAGTATTGCCAATTGTAATTCCCCTCTACCTCTTACAATAAAAACATTGGCATCATTCCCCTGCTCAACATTGATTGATACATTCCGTAATGTTTCTTTATATAATCTGTCTTTTATTCTTGCTGACTGCACATATTTCCCATCCCTTCCGGAATATGGAGATGAATTTATCGTGAATTCCATTGAAACAACAGGTGCATCGACCTTTAGCCTTGGTAATGCTTCAATATATTCAGCATTGCAAATAGTGTCACCAATACGTACATTATCGATTCCTGAAAGAACAACAATATCTCCTGGGTCAGCAGTCTCTGATGCTTCCAGAGTCATTCCTGTATATTTCTGAATACTTGACACCTTGAGTGGACGGGGTTTTCCAGTCTCATCAATACATACTAGATTATCATTCTTGTGTACAAATCCATTGTGAATCTTTCCAATTGCTAATCTTCCGAAATAATCAGAATATCCCAAATCACTCACAAGCATTTGGAAATTCGACTTACTGCTATATTCAGGTGCTGGTATATGAGAAATAATAGAGTCAAATAGAGGTTTCAAATTTCTTGATTCCTGATGAATGTGTTTTTTACAGATACCTTCACGTCCAATAGCATACAAAACCGGAAAATCCAATTGATCCTCATGTACCTCAAGTGAAATAAAAAGATCAATTATTTCATCAAGAACCTCAGTGGGCCTGGCATCTTTCCTGTCAATTTTATTTATTACAACTATTATAGCTAATTTATTCTGTAATGCTTTTTGCAATACAAATCTCGTTTGCGGCAATGGACCTTCTGATGAATCCACAAGCAGTATTGCACCATCTGCCATCATTAATGCCCGTTCTACTTCGCCGCCAAAATCAGCATGGCCGGGAGTATCAATTATATTGATCCTTACACCATCAATGGATATTTCACAGTTTTTAGCAGCAATGGTTATACCTCTCTCTCTCTCGAGATCAAGATTATCCATAACTCTCTCAGTTAAATCCTTATCTTTAAACATGCCGCTCTGCTTGAACATAGCATCAACCAAAGTGGTTTTCCCATGATCAACATGAGCAATAATTGCAATGTTTCTTATTTTCTTATTAATCAATTTTTCTCCTTATCGCATTACAATTTACACTATTTATTGGAAAATACAATAGAGTTTGGAATAATTATGGAATATTTGATTAAAAAAGAAAAGGGGCTATAAAGCCCCTTCTTTATATATTCGGTATTATTGCTTCGGCTGCTTTTATAATCGGATATACAGTAGGTGCTGCTGTCAAAAGAGGATGCGTTCCTATTTGCAGTATAATCACATCATGAATAGTCATCTTCTTCTGAATCATTAATCCAATAATATTAATCATTTCACCAATTGATTGGCTGCCGCATAACTGGCCGCCAACTATGATTCCTGATTTCTTTGATACAATCAATTTGACTCTAATGGTTGATGCATCCGGCAATGTACCCGGATGTCTGTCTTTTGTCTCAAACTTTCCAATTTCAATGTCAAATCCTTCATTCTTTGCCTGTTGTTCTGTTAATCCAGCACTGGCAAAAGCATGTTCACCTATTCTTGTTGAAAATATACCTATTGTTCCTGTGAATGTTCTGAGAACCTGTAATTTAAACAAATTTGCTCCTGCAATTCTAGCTTCACTTGTAGCAGTTGATGCAAGCATAACAGGACTGACTTTTCTTGTTATAAAGGATTTGCGTTCTACACAATCTCCGACAGCAAATACATCATCTGCAGATGTTCTCATATATTCATCAACCCATATTGTTCCTCTATCACTAATATTGAGTCCTGCTTCTGACAGGAATTCTGTATTGGGTGTATATCCAACTGAAACAATTACTGCATCTGCCTTTACCTCTGTACCATCATCCAGCAAAACACCGCTAACCTTACTGTCTCCTGTTATCTCTTTCACCGTTGCTCCTGTCATAACATTAATTCCCCTCTTTTTCAGCACTTCATCAACTGTACAGCAAAAATCGCAATCAAGTGCAAGATTCAATGTGTGGGGTAATTTCTCAATAATAGTAACATTATTACCCTGTTTGTGAATTTCGTCGGCGACTTCAACTCCGATAAAACCTCCTCCCAAGACAACAATATTATTCAATTCTTTAAGTTTATCTTTTAATGCTTGTAAGTACTCAGATGATTTACTAATAAAGAATACATTTTCCTTGTCTCTTCCTTTTAGCCACTTGGGTTCTGTGGGTCTTGAACCTGTTGCAATAACAAGTTTATCATATTCAAATGTATCCTTATCAACAATAATCTGTTTCTTTTCAACATCAATCTTATTAACATTACCAATGAGCAATTCAGCACCTTTACCTGTAATTGCGCCATCAGGAATATAATTCTGCTCCATATTAATTGTGCTCATTGTATATGGAATACCACAAGGTACAAGAACATGTTTTTCTTTTCTGATAACAAGAATTGATTTGTCCGGATAATACATTTTTGCTGTTCCGGTAGTGATAATACCCGCAGGTCCGCCTCCGATGATTATTATATCATACTTCTTCATTTTACCTCCAGTTTTTGATAATGATTTTCATTATCATTATATACACCATTATGGTAAAAAAATCAAGTGAATTCTTTCACAATCTTATTGGTATCTGTTTACTTTTTTTATTTTTATACTATTATCAAATATACACGGAGGTGTTTATGGGCAAATTTATTTTGCTGAATATTGTTTTATGCATTCTGTTCATTCCTGTTTTTTCAATAATCCAACAATATGAACATACATTCCCTATTGAATTCGTGGAGAGTCATACATATGTTTCAATTGATGAAGAAGCTGAAATATCAGATCCTCTTGATATGTTAAAGGCATATGCAGGTTTTAATGCCGGTACATCGCCGGTTGAATTATATGCGGATCTTAAAGTAAAGGTTATTTGGGATACAGATTCCGTTTTGCAAGGTAATTATTTTACAGTAAGAATTGTAACTGCAATTGAAAAAGGAGACAACCCATCAATATATACAAATTATGGTATTGCTGCAGGAGTAGGTGTAAATTTTAGAGCATATGGTCCATTTGGTGGCCCATGGGTAAGTGGACCCGGGTATGGTCTTGATTTTAATTTCAATATTGAGTCAGAGGATAATCCCCCTGCATTACCCTCAGATGAGGCAAAGGGAGATGATGTAGTTGATTTTCTCAGCCTAATTCCTGATATAGGAGGAGGCGGAACCAAATCGTTTATTCTTTCAGATAGAGGAGATACATTGTTTTTAAAAGCAGGAAGCGAAGGAAGCGGAGCATCAGATGTTATGGGCCTTTTTGATATATTGTCATTACGCTTGTCAGCAGGATTAAAAACAGAATTACCAAAGATAGTCCTGCGGGCATCTCCTGATTATAGTCTTTTTCATGGAACTGAAACACAATGGGATTATTCATTGGGTGATACATTTTTTTATACGGTTTTTATAGATTCTTTTATACCAACCAATACAATGGCATTTATCAATATCTCAGATCCGAAATATTTCCTTGACCTTTACAGACGCATTGGTTTATGCCTTCAATCATTTGGTTTTACAGTTGCAAGTTCATATTGGCTAGATGAAGATTTTTATGAATTTTTAGGAAGACGGACATTAGAAATACCTTATCAGCTTACAGCTTCAGAACGATATTTCTCAGTCCCAATAAAAATAATCGGCCAGCCAATTCTCAATCCTGACCTGTTTGTCAGCAAAACAGCAGTCTTTTCTAAAGATGCATTCGGAAATGCAACTAATTTTACAGAAGAAAATGTAACAACAGAAATCCGTATTATAATATACAATATGGGTTCATCTCATTCAGATACCACATCAATGGAAATCGCATGGGATGATTCTGTAAAATACATAATAATCCCTCCTATTGATTATTTGTCATGGCTTGATCAGGGTATTTTTGTCACTTTCACCGAGCCTGGTGATCACATACTGCGTATCACACCTAATTATGACCAAAGCTGTGATGAATTCAACTTTTCAAATAATTATTATGCACGCAAGATTAAAGTTATACCTCAGTCTAAATATTTTTCAGTAACCCTTAGAGACAAAACAAATAATGCTCTGACACAAGATAATATTGATTTGTGTACATTTCAGACATCTTATGGTATTGATACATTCCGCATATCTGCCGACACGCTTTTCTATGCTTTTGTTCCGTCAGGTGAAAATATGCTGATTAATTTTGTTCCGGATTCATCATTAACGGATTATTATTATACCTCAAAGTATATACAAACAGATTCTATTCCACTCAGCGGCTATACAGAACGTTTGAGAATGAATTTAATGGGTTCAATTATCGGCACAGTACTTGACCCTAAAGGAGACCCGCTTGACTCAGCAACTATAGATATTGGAGCCTATTCGGTTCAGTCAGATAATGGTTCTGTTATTATAGACCAATTGTCTCCTCTTCCATCAGGATATGAATACTCAATGCACATCTCTCATCCTTATTTTCTTGATCTGGATACAACAATTTCAGTTCTATCTGGGGATACTACCTATTTTGCGATATCATTAATATCACTTGATTCAGTTGTTCCGTCAGGCACTTGCAGTTTTTCAACAAATGTCAGATATATAGACAATCTCCCTTTGACTGGGATTGGGAATGAGATTGGCATTGACTTTACAGCTTCTGACGATTACTCAGGCCTGAAATGTGTTGAAATAATGAATAATATTGAGGGAATTTGGCATAGGTTTGATTTTGATAAACAAGGGGAAGATACAACACTATATGTCTCTCTCCTTCCTGATCAGCCGGTAAACAATGAATGGGTATACTTAAATTATAGGTTTACTGATTTAGGAGGCAATACAAGCACGGGAAAATCCGACTCAATCATTGTTGTTTCTAGTGGACCTTCAGGTAATATCAATGCAGTTGCAGACACAGTATTCTCACCCAATGTCGAGATCACCCTATCCGCATCTGACACACTATGCAATGTGTTTAAAGTATATACCGGAATTTTCAATTTCAATATTAGCTCTTTTTTATATGATGGAGAAAACCGTACAATCCCCATCCCTACATCAAGCGGTGTCTATCAGATATTCGCAGTATTTGAGAATGAAATGGGTGTAAGAGGAGATACTGTTTTTGATACAATTCACTATATTGACATTGGGGACATTCTGATAAATAACGGTGATGAGTACTCAAATTCAAATGAGGTTGAACTGGTGATTTATCCCAAAGCAGTATCTGCTGGAATAAATGATATTAGCGGATATTTTGACAGGGGCGGGTATCCTTCATTGCAGACATTTGTACCCAATTGCTCATCTATAGGTGCAATATCAATTTATTTTTCTTTCTTGGATTCACTTGATTTCTCCATGGCATTATTCACAGATTCAACTGATGGCCTGTATGACCATATACCCGGCCATATACTCTCTGAATGCACTGTATATGAGGACTCATCTGCAGGATGGTATTATGGTGTATTTGATACAGCTGTAAATGTCTCACCTACAGATACATATCAGATTGTGCTGTTTAGAAATAATCTGGATGAATCCTTTGTACCATTCACTGCTGCCGCTGTTGATGACAGCAGATACGGAACAGGCACCTATTATTATGCTCCGACCATGAACATGTGGATTGCAGGAGGGTTTGATTTAGCATTCAAAATCTACACATCTCCAGATTCATTTATTGTCAGTAATTCAAGTGATTTCTCAATTCATAATTCCTATACAGATGAATCAATATTGCTGTGGTCATTAAATCCCGGCGAAGGCGAGAAACTTGTGTTTGCAAAATCCTTTTATAATATGCTTTCACCAGGACTAATATATGATGGTATTATTATTGATACTAGTGCACCTGAAATATATAATGTTCGATTAAATAAAAACAATCTATTTACAACAGAACCATATTGCTCAATAGCAGTCTCATTCAAGGATAATTACAGTGAATTTGCATCTATTGATATTAATAATGGAGAATACACTTTAGGGTTTATTGAATCTGATTTGAAGTTCAGATATAATTTTCCTGATTCAGTCCCGGGTACCAAACATATGCATATCATATTGAGAGACCACATGGGCAATGAATGCTTCATTGATACATTTATTGATTATGACCCTAGCGGTGCTCCGATAAGTGCGTGTTTTGATAATTCTGATAATTATTATATAAAATCCAGATACCCTACTCTCAACATATCGCCAGTTAAATCAATCACACCTGAGTTCATGAGATATTCCGAAGATATGTTTAATATGGGAGAATGGAAGCTGTTTACATCATCAGTCAAATGTACATTGGATGCAGAATGCGCATCACATATAATGCGCATTGAAATAAAAGATAATTACGGACAGATAAAGACATCAGCTGTATCTGCATTCGTTGACAGCACACCTCCAGGGAATATAGAATCTATTGATGATGAGGGTGATTTTACAGAGAGCAGCCACATATCATTCAGCTGGGCAGGTGTTAAAGATGATAGCGAAAGCAGATTAAAATCACTGCATCTTATTTTAAATGATTTAACATTACTTACTCAGAGCGATTCATTATACCTCTCTCCATATGTAAATACATACACATTTACTGCTAATTTAAACAGATATCATAATTATTCTGCTGCCATAGTATCTCAAAATAATGCTGGCCTATATGCAGACCCCATTTACTCAAATGGAATCATTCTAAATTACTCACCATCAGCACCTATTCTGCTTATGCCCGAATCAAATGACTCCACAGGTACAAGACCGGTATTTTTGCTTTATGCAAATGACAATGACTCTGATACAACATTATGTTTCTCTATTGAAATCTCAGATGATTCCTCATTTTCCAGCATTATAAGAACTTTTAATGGAAAAATAAATACATCCGGATGGAATAGGAATAGATACACCTCTTATGACACAGCTCAATATATCGTATCCTCCGCCGACAGTTTAATGTTGGGACATACATATTTCTGGAGAGCATTAACTCATGATTCTGTAACAAGCTCAACTATATCATCCATCAAACCATTCACTGTTCAATATTGTTCAGGTATACTGCCTGATTTTGCATTAGCTCCGGATGATTCGGTATTCTCAGTTCATATTACAAATATAATCACTGGAACAGAAAGAGCATTTATTAATTTGATATCTCCATTTTCAGGATATACAGAAATTTATATTTATGATATTAAAGGATCAAGGATCAAGACATTCCTCCAATCACCTGTAAATAAGGGCGGTTACAGATTTACTTGGGACTTGCGAGATGATTATAACTGCACAATTAGCACAGGTATTTATTTTATATACGCTGTTTCAAATAATAATATAATTACCAAACAGAAATTTGAGATATTAAAATAATCTTAATTTATTGTTTAAAAACTGATATTATCAGCTTAATTATTTTTCTGTCATTTCCGTTTTTTCCAATCGCAAAGTACACGCCATCAGAATAATCAAGTTCTATTAAATCACCGGCTAAAACAGATCTATTCATCAGCAGCCGCCCTGTAATATCATATATGCTGAATATACATGCTATGTCTATGCTGATAATACCGTTTAATGAATTATATGTGAATATGTCTGAATATGTATCTTCATTCTCATTAATTTCAATATTTTCCGTGTCTAGTTTAACCAAAATATCTGTGGGTCCTGATACTGTACCCCTAATCATATAATCACCTGTCTTTCCGGTAATTTGATCATAAAGAGGAACCCAATCTGTTGTATTATAATACCAACTCCTTGCATCTGAACCGGATCCCAATGCCATTGTATCAGACAGAACAAGTGATTTGTCGGCTTGCCTATCACTTGTTCTTGCATATATTCCAATCCAGAATAAATCCGATACAGTTATAGGCATATATAATGTGTGTGTTATCATATGGGGACCTCCCGAACCTATAAGCATGTCTGATTTATAAATTGGATTATCAATATCCGGGCCGCCTCCGTCAAGTTTATTAGGCCATATATAGATGGTATCTGTTTCAATACTTTTTGTCTCCCTACCCCAAGAGAGTGTCATTACAGTGCATGATTCCTCAGCATAATATTTTACTGCTCTGTAATTGGCACCGGCCCACTTCAACATTGATATTTCACTATAAACATCCCCATCATCATGCTGTAAATAGTATAATTCACTGCTTACTGAAACAGCAAACAGAATGAATAAAACAATAATTGTAGTTTTCATGCAATCCTCCTTTTTCATTATATATAACAATAAATATACCATTTGCCTACCTTCTTAAACTTACTTATTGTTTGATTTATAATCTGCCAATCCCGCTACAATTGAATTATATGTCATACATTTGCTACTCTATCATTTATTCATTCCTGATTTCTAAATACATTATAGCTTGAATCAATTATAATAATTGATTAATAATCAATCATCTGCTTTTAATTAAAATCGCCTGCAATCAATCCTTTACCTATTGACATTTATTGGTTTTTGTATAATATTTATTTCTAAGATTTAATTTTAAGGAGGTTTAATTGCCTAGTCATAAGTCCTATAAAAAAAGCATTCTAAAGAATGAGATCAGAATGAAACGTAATAAAGCTCATAAAACAAGGGTAAAAAATATCTTTAAAGCAGTGGAAAATGCTGAAACTGCAGAGCAGAAAGCTGAACTGATCAATCAGGGTTATCAGATTATTGATAGAGCATGCGCATATCACATTATGAAGAAGAACAAAGCTTCAAGAAAGAAAAGTCAATTAGCAAAACTACTTTCATAAGATTTTTATAAAAAAAAACAGGCACATTAATGTACCTGTTTTTTTTATTCCCAAATTCTAATATCAATTTGTAATAGAGAAATTCACGGGGAATGTCACATATGCTCTGACAGGTATATCCCTGGACATAGCCGGGGTAAATGTCATTTGATATGCTGCATTTATTGCAGATTCATCAAGTAATGGATGCACACTTTTTATGACCTTTACATGCGATACAGAACCATCTGTTTCAACTACTAATTCGAGGAACACAGTTCCTTCTATCCCTAATTGCCTTGCTGCCTCCGGGTATTCAGGATCAATTTTCACAACTACAACAGGAGCATTTTCATAAATTCTATATATCTCTCCTGATGCTTCATCCATAAGCGAAGGATCTTCAAATGTTGTTTCAAATTCTATCTCTTCCGTTACTTCTGATTCTTTATTTGTTTCTGTAATCTTCTTAGGCAATTTAGGTTTTTCTATCTTCTTAGGTTCTTTAGGCTGCTGCAGCATTTCATCGGGCAGTTTTTCCATTACTGTTTCCGAGGTTTTTGCTCTCATTTTATAAGGATTGGGCTCAAACTTCGGAATAAGCTGAAAGAGTATAATAAATAGTACTAATGTTGATAGCAATGACGTTTTCAGCATTGTTGGGTATTTTTTCTTAATATCTTTTGTTTCATTCATAATGCACCCCTATTTAATATCACTTATTCGTCTTGCTGCTAATGATACACGTAATGCATTGGACTTTATCAGTTGACCGAATATATCATTTGAGATCCAATAAGGAGTATCCTTATCAGCCATAATTGATACAATTATATTCGGGTCAATACGTTTCTTAGTCTGCATTATGTCCTTAACTTTTCCTATGGGAATGATCCTGTCATCAATACTGACAACACCATTGTCACCTTTATATCCGACCCAGACATGAGCTACATGCTTAACAGAGATTTTCTTTGCAGCCAGTGCACCCGGCAATTCTACCTTCAAACCCTGTTCAGCTCTAAATACTGTTGACACCATAAAGAATATGAGCAACAGGAAAACAATGTCTGAAACGGATGCTGTAGTTATTTCCGCCTTTTCGGTTTCAACCTTTTCAAAACGCATTATTCCTCCTATTCCTCGTCATCTTCAGCCGGGGAAAGAGAGATCCTCTCTTTCTTCCCTGTTTTCTCGAATGCTATTTTCAATTGGTCAAATACACGCACCATAAAATCGTATTTCGCAAGTCTTGTTGGAATAATTGAAAAAATCAATTTATCTTCATTGTCATTTTGAAGTATTTCAATAGTCTTATCAGAGACCTTTGACCACTCTACGGGTTCAATTGTCTCAACATCACCCACAAAATATCCCATTTTGACATTTCCGAATTTATCAATACGCACTTTGACTATGGTTTCGCTTTTAACCTTTATATCTTCCTGACTGTCTTCCGGCAGTACTATTTGAAGACCCATTTCATTATTAAAAACTGTTGTAACCATAAAGAAAATTAGCAATAAGAAAACAATGTCACCCATTGAACCTGTTGGGATATCTGAGCTGACTTTGCTTTTCTTTTTAATCATATTTATTCTCCAAAATAATTATTCTTCAACAACTTCCATTTGTAAAAGTAACTCAATTATACTATTTGATGCATCTTCCATTGATCGTGTATAATTATTTATTACTGTACTGAAAAATACATGTGCAGCTGAAGTAGGAATAGCAATTGCCAAACCGGTCATAGTTGTGATTAAAGCCTCCGAAATACCGCTTGCCACCAATTTGGGTTCTACAGTTCCGGCTAATGCAATTGAATCAAATGCACCGACCATACCAGAAACTGTGCCTAAAAATCCAAGCATAGGTGCTAGCTGTGTTACAGCCGCAAGAGGTGCCATACCTCTGTCTAAAAATGCTAATTCTTTCACTCCAGATTTTGATATTGATTCTTCTAATAACTGCTTATCCTTTCCTACATACTGAAATTCAACCAGAACAGCTTCCATCATTCTCGCTACTGGGCTGGCATTCTGTGTACAATATTCAACTGCGGCTTCAATACCCTCTGTCTCTATAACACCCTGTAGTTTTTCTACAAACTTCTGAGGATTCTTGTTCATAAGTATGAAAGTAATAATTCTCTCAATGATGAAGACGATTGAAATTATTGCTGAAGCCAGCAGGAACCACATCGTCCAACCACCTCTCTGGAAAAAATCTAACACGTTTTCCTCCTGATTAAGATTATTTATTAATAGTTTTTTGTCAAATTATCATTGCAATTATAATGATACAAATATACTTGTCAATATGAATCAAGTGCTTGTCCAGCGGAAATAAATCAATGAAGTTACAATTGTAAATATTCCTGCAATCAATATCATTGAAGCTTCAACAGTGCCCACCTGCATAGTCTGCGCAATCAGCGGCAACAGATCATATGGTGTACTCGCAGCCAATGCTGGGAAATATACTGTCAATTTAACAATATGGACTATTGAGCCGAGAAACAGAAATACACTTCCTACAATCAGCAATATCCATATACCTCTGTGTCTAATTATTTTAAGAAGTCTCTTTATTATAAGCCCTGCAAAAAACAAGGAAATCGAAAACAATATTATCCCGATTGTCAGAAGAATTTCAGCTGGGAATATAATTCTCATTTTGAACCTCCTCTATGGGGTTTCACAACATTGTAGAACCTGTAAGCACCAATCAGAGATAACAATCCTGATAGAACAAAGAATCCGTATGATATCCATGTCTGCAAATCAGTCATTTTCAAATTACCTACTACCATAAGCGAATATGCCTGTATAATGGCATAAATGAGAATTCCTGACGGTGCAGTCATAATAAACTGCCAATTCGTTTTTTTCATCAAGACTTGCTCATAACGCTTTGCAATAATTGCAAAGAAAACAAGACCAAGCCATAGAATTATAGCTCCGACAACAGTGAACAATGCTGATATCATTTTCCAATTCAAAACATATTGAGGGATACCTGTTTGATTAACCAAATCAGTAAGGATTAATAATTTCAACATATCGCCTCCATTATTCAGTTATTTTTTTATTTATCTTATCTATCATTTCATTAGCACTTGAAGGTCCTATAATCAAAGAAGAAGATTTTGATAGTTTTTTGAGAAAAACACTAATACTTTCACCTGTCAGTTCGTTAATATTCAGTTTTGAATCCTTTATCATATTATTCACAATATCTTCAGCAAAATCATCTAAATATTCAGCTGCAATATTTCGTACATCATCAATAACACTATTGTCAAGCTTATAGTTGAGAATTTTTTCTTCACTCTTTTTACCATTGATCTCTTTTTCATTTTTACTTTCAGATTTTTTCTTCTGTTTTTTGCTATCCTCTTTCTCATCAGTTTTCTGGGATTTTACTGCAATTTTCTTCCTCTCTTTCAAAACAATCTTGCTCTTTGTATTCTTATCATCGCTTCCAACACCTCCATCAAGAGCAATATCTTTGACATCTGTTTCTGTTAAAATCCCATAAACATCATCAGCCCGGAATAGGAATGTAAGTTTACTGTCAGATGAATAAAATGCAATCTTTTCAATACCGCTAATTTCAGCAGTGTCAAGTGATTGCTTCAACACTACTATTGCCTGTTTTACTGAATCATTATCAATTGCATCGGCGCCGGCCGATTCAATAGATTCGCCGGAATTGAAGAATGCATATTTCGCACTGTATTTCTCAATAAATTTCTCTAGTTTATCTCCCATAATACCCTACCTCTTATTCAGCTTCATTATAACATTTTGAACTTTCTGTTTTGCTTCTTTAGCCCCAAATTCCTTTACAGCAAGCTTGCAGAGTGAATCAATTATATTCTTGGAATCTGCTTGTATTTCTTCCTTACTGATTTTCACACCCACAATATCACGTAGTGAGACCATATCAGCAACATCCAATGCTTCATTGATTTTCTCCATTTCATTTATTTTCTCTTTAACAGCATTAAGCCATTTTGTTTTGTCACCATCTCCGGTGAATTCATCAATCAGATAATTTATCTGAACAATTTTTGCATTAAAAAGCTTTCTTTCTATCTCTGAAATCTGATCAACCGGTGATTCATCTTCAATAGCACTGGCAGCATTCATCAGATCATCCATGCCGTCATCTTCCTCAACTTGACTGATTGTTTTATCAGTATCTGGAGTGATTATGTTTGAAAAAACACTGAAAAATTTATTTTCATCAATTTTCCCTTCAAAATTAAAAGCAAGAAATTCATTTGCTCCATTAATAATTATAATATTTTCATTTGATTCCAAGTATATATATTTCATGTTGAGCAATGACATTTTCTTGAATATAATTTCACCAGCCGAACCTAGAAATGCACCAGCATCATTCAACAGGTTATTTTCATTACCCCATGATTCAAGAATATCCCCATCTTCTTTATTGAGTTTAACTCCTGATTTGATAGGAAATTCTGCTTTCATTTTTTCAGCAATTTGCATGAAATCCATTACACATCCCCTTCTTTTTCCAATAATTCTTTATACTTTTTCTTAGCAAGCATCTTTCCCAGTTCATCATTTGCGCGTTCCAGCGATTTTTCGTACAGCATATCTTTAATCGATTTGAAAATATCATCAGTCAATATCTTCGTAATTGATTCATCGCATTCAATGTTATCATCTTTCAGTTTAATCATACCTGCTATTGTTTCGAAACCATTTGTATTAATTGATGTCTCTATGAAATCAAACCATTCCTTTGTATTGGTTCCCTTTACACTGTAAACATCAAGTATATTATTTAGTATTTTCTCAAAATCTTTCTTCATTCTCTCAGATTGGGATCTATCAAATAGCATACCTTTTTCCAGTAACCAGTTTAAGGTCTGACAAGCGACCAAGGCTGGCAGCCCGCTCTCTTTAATTATAGTATTGATATCCCTTGAACCGTTAATCAGACGTATAATAGTCCAATCACTTTTCCTTAAAGCAACACCATCCTGAGCTCCCTCAGCTCTCTTTTCCAGGATTGCATCAAATGGAGGTAATTTTGTAATTATATCATCAAACTCTATCTTCCTTTTCTCAATATTATGAATCAAACCTGCTGTCTCATCCTCTTTAATTGTGTGTTCCTTTATAGTTACTGCATCTTTATATTGAAGCGTACCGCTGCGGATGATAGCAACATTATAGACAGCTTCAACACCTGTCAAACTCTTATACTCTGCATGCACAGGAATTCCATCCTGAAAATAAATTTCTGCTGTATCTCCGCTTATATCAAAGTATAATGCTCCAGTTCTGTTATTTGCCGCTATCAGGCTGATAAGTTCAATTGGGCTGAATATCTTTAAATCTGCAGACAAATCCATACTCTATCTCCTTCTTAACCATTCAATACTGCTGTACTTCATCATAATTTCTTTTATTTCAGAGTCAGTTTTGCTAATATTAATTATTTCCCATTCAAACGGCAGCACTGATTTAAAAGCATTATTAAAATTTCTGCTTAACTCTTCAATATTATACAATAAATTCTGAATATTTTCAATATTATTTGATTTATATGCCTTATTGAATATATGCTTATCATCATTGCATTGTTTGACAAGTATTGTACCCTGCTGCATAAATCTATCCTTAAGGAAAGTCTGAGCTGATCCCAATATCTTTTCACCATTAAGTGTTATCTCATATAGAGATGTTGAGCTGAAACAATTTTCACTATAAGGGATATCGGATTGGTCAGTATTTACCTGTACATCTATACCAGATTCCCTAAATCCTGCTACAAATGCCTCAGAAAGCTTTTTATACCGCTGCTGCAGATTATTGGAACCTTCCAATACATATTTAAATGCATCAAATGAAGATGAGAAGGAGTATGTAAGATCACCGCAATGATATACTGTCCGTCCTCCTGTTAAACGCCTTGTAATAGGAATATTATTTTCTTCAATATAATCGGTATTACAGCTTCTCTCATATCTTTGATTATAACCTATTGTCAGAGAAGGTCTGTCAAATGCATAGAACCTAATTACCGGCTCATCATAATGATAATATAGATATTCATCAATTGCCATGTTTTCATAAACACTATTTGTTGAAAATACTGCTATATATGCTTTCATATTATCTGAATATAGGCATAATCCATTCATAAATCAGAAAATAAAATCTTCCAATAAGAAGCGATATACGCGCCATCACGGTATACCCGAATGATGCTCCAAATGCAATCATAATAAATGTAATACCAATTCGAGATGTCCATCCAAGCATCCCCTTATGTTCCTTTGAAAAATAAAAATAAAGAAGAGTTGTAATCACACCTATCACAATTATTAAATTATTGAGGGTTGCAAGATTAAACCCTGTCATCGGCAGTATTGTCGCTCTGACTTGAGGAATAAGAAAACCCTGAATATAACCTGTAACACCCAAACCTGCGCCAATGCCTACGGTGAATGCAATAGACCATCTCGATAACCATGATATTTTGGGGAACCAGCGGGTAAGCATGATAATGCCGAAAAATGCCGGTATGATAAGAACAAATTCACCCCTATTTCTAATCGGTTCAATAAGCATTGGCTGAATAACATAAGCATATGTGTATATTAGCCAATATCCTGCAGAAATTCCGACATAAAATGATTCTGCAAATTTATAAAAAGGATTATCCTTATAAAGAAATGAGTAAATACAGAGTGTAAGGCCCGCTGCTATCCATACTCCTAATGTTGCCATCATGCACCTCCCTTACTGTTTTTTTCTCTCTTTTCTATAAAATATGCTACATTTCCGAATATGATGAAAAATATGATAAGTATATGGACAAATGATTGAGCTGCCATTCCTGCAATTGCAACATCAGGTCTGTCAATCAATTTTTCATATTCAGCAGCACCCTTCATTCCGCCTACAAGCCCCTCGATCTGGCCTGATTGATAGAAGAAATAGGCATCAGGAGCTGAGACAGCAGTCAAAGCAAGGATTATTCTTTGGTTATAACGGCCTCCTGCATATTCTACCCACACATTACCCGTTGCACCGGCTTCAAGTCCGATGAGCAGATCTATGTCATTATAATTGTGAATATCATCCATAACGGGATATTGATCAATATTGTTTCCTATATAATCGGATGAGAAATAATCCCTGATTTCCTTACCAATTCCAACCATCTGCGCCACATAACCCGGTCTGTATCCCAGGTTAATATAATCCACTCCATATTCTTTGTTATACTCAGCTGCAATTTTTTCCAAGCCCCTTGTTCCAAGCGGTGCGCCCAATTGCCACTGCACAAGTACAATAGGATTTAAATTTTTCTTAAAGCAGTGAGCAAGTAATGATTCCAGAAATGGCTGCAATTCGGGCATTGATGCTGCATCATAATCAATGGAAATCATAACATTTGCTCCTTCATCCAATGATTCGACAGCATCATAAGTATCCTGCACCGGTTTGCTGACTATAATGGGAAAACTGGGTTTCATAATCAGCGGAATTATAACAACAATGGCAATAACGATAAATATGATCCGTCTGTCTATATTTGCTAACATTTTTATATACTTCATAATAACCTCAATTAGGATAAATAACTTCTTTCAATACCCAAAATAATTCTCAATGATACACCTATTCCGCCCAGAGCAATACCAATTATAATACCCCTTTTTGCAGCCATTTGCGGAACAGACATAATCCATTCAGTGAATAGAGGAATCTTTGAGCTAATCATTTCAGCAATAGGCACCCTTCCCAGCATCACAATTATTGCAGTAATAAGCAATAGTGTTGCATCAAAATTCCTTGCCCTGAATGCCCGATATGCAGCTGATGCAATGAAAAATGCAAGCAGAGAAAACATTGTTGACTGCAGAGGAATGATCATATTGTCATAAAGATACATAAACTCTGAGCCTGTCAAAAATGCATTTCCGAAATGCACAGTACTTATAACACCAAATGAAACAATCAAGGTGAACCCGGCAAGCAGAATAATTGAATACTGCCAGTTTGAATCCATTCTTCTTATTTTATTTATGTGAAGTCTCAACAGAGAATCAACACCAAGCAGCATTGTAAATCCTGCTATAATTGAATACCATCGCAAAGATATTTCCTCAAAACTCCCAAAGGGGCTATGGGGAATAAAAAAAGCAATAATAATAATTACTCCCGTGAGAAATGCAATTGCAAGTGGAATGCCTTTACCTTTTATCATTTTTACTCCTTAAATAATCCTAATAAGCCAATCAAATAAATTATTAAATAAATCTATCTTCATTCCTGGGCCGAGAATTCCAAAAATAAATCCGGCAATTAAGATTATAACAATAATTACCTTTATCAAATCCTCAGCTACCAATGAACCAAGCATTAGAGGCTCTCTCTCAAGATATACAGATGCAGCCATCATTTCTTCACCAATCAAAGTGTAATCGCAAGCTGCAACAAAAAACGGTAACTGAGCTGTTTCAGTGGTTCCAGCTATCTGAATTGCTCCAATGGAATAACCGGTTTCAGCAAGTATCAAAGCCTCCGCAAAAAACAGACCCTGCAGGAATATTGCACCCGGTTTTTCACGCATCATCATACCATCAACACCCGCAGCATAACCAAACTGGTCCTGCGTAATATACATAGTATCTTCCTTTCTGTATGTATCAGGTCTTCCTGCTTCTGTGAATGACTCCTTAACAACCTCTTGAGCTGTAGTCATGACAACGGGATCATATGAAGGAACAAGAATTCGCGTATCATATTCTGCAGCTTTTTTTGCTACTCTGCCAAGAATTGTCAGTCCTGCAATAGTCGGAATATCTGTAACATAACCAATGCCGAGAATATACATAATGGGTTTTCCCATTTCAGTAGACCTGCCTACTGCTTCCTCAACTGCATCAAGACCGCTGATCTTCCTTATATAGAGCTTCTTACCCATTTTCGCCTGATTTATAAACCATAGGAATGAGCCTGCAATAAGAAGCAATGCAATAAATGAGTCCAAACGTGATACATTAAACCATTGACCTTTTGCTTTCACTGCTTCAGAAGTCACGGTTCTGTATGAATTATCCCCATTGCTGAAAATTCCATAATACGAATATGTATGATTTGACTCCACACTGTTATCAGTAAAAAGACCTCTTGAAGCTGCTGATGATGCAAGAATAAGTGTATCTTTCTCATTTTCTATTCTGTGAATATCCACTAGATAATTTTTCAGAGAATCATCAGCACACCATCTGACTGTGAGGGACCTGCCATCATCATTAGGAGTATCACTCACTGTCAATTCTATTGCTGACTCATATATCTGAACTTGATTTGAATCAGCCGGAATACTGTCCTGTGCATATAATAGGAAAGCACAGAATATTACTGCTAAAAGGAGTAAATACCTTTTCACATTACCTCCCTTATCATGATATTAATCCCAGCCAATCACTAAGAAGGAATTGTATCCTTCCAATAAATAATGATATTCTTGCCATAATTGTAGATCCGAATGCTGCTCCGAATCCAATCATTATAAATGTAATTCCGACTCTTGATATCTTGCCGATAATTCCCTTGTGTTCTACAGAGAAGAAAAAATATACAAGTGTTGTCAGAACACCGATAATTATAATGATATTGCCCACAGTAAAGGCTT
Source organism: uncultured Bacteroidales bacterium (assembly GCA_964544145.1). Taxonomy (GTDB): domain Bacteria; phylum Hydrothermota; class 32-111; order 32-111; family 32-111; genus CAZJAT01. Next base: position 81,037 of record CAZJAT010000001.1, read on the forward strand.
CAGGCATGGTTCCCCGAACCTGCGTAAAGAGATTCTCAAATGAAGAAGGTATGGCCAGACCGGTTCCGGTTCCCACAACAAAAGCAATGGGAATCCTTGAAAGATAGGCCTTGCCTTTAATCAATCTAGAAAACATAAGCAAACCAAGCAGCAATGGTATTATAACCAGAAAATTTTTATCATTCACTAACGGATTCCACACCTTGGCAATAATGGTATTATGCCAGTATACTGACAGATAATAGCCGATTGATATTCCTACAAGGATTTTTTCAGCAACTTTATAAAAGATATTATCCTTATAGAGAAATGAGTAGATAGCCAATGTGAGAAGTGCCGCTATCCAGATCCAGAAATTTGTTGATATAGCCATATTACTTCTCCTGCTTACGCTTTACAAAATATACAATATTACCAAGTATGATCAGTATGATATAAGTAAGATGAGCTGATGATTGAGCATCCATACCCACTGACGCCTGATCTCTGTCATTAGATTTATTATTATCAATTAGCAGTTTTTCATATTCAGCTGCTCCTTTCAAACCACCAAGCATACCATTTGCCTGACCTGAATTAATATATGCATAATATTCAGCCATACTGACAGCTGTAGTACCTATACCGAATTTCTGGTCATAACGCCCATTCGCATATATTATCCATGAAAGTATCACTGATGAACCTGCTAAATCCACTAAATAATCAATATTTTTATACGATTTGACGCCTTTCATGATAGGCAATGAATCCAGATTGTTTCCATAACCATCTGTATTGAATGTGCCCTTTATATCCTCACCCATTTTCAATATCACAGCGCTCACTCCCGGCACATAGGGGAATAGTGTTATATCTGTACCCAATTCCTTGGTGTTTTCAGGATGACTCTCATTCCATTCACGCATTGTTGATGAAATGAGATCCTGAGCCAAACCAACACCAGGGGGATATAAACCCATCATAAATACTCTTATATTATTTGCAAAACAATGTGTAATAATTGCTTTACCCATTGGATGCAATTCTGCCATTGTAGATGGATCATAGTCAACAGATATAAGCATAACACCGTTTTCCGGAATCGAGTCCTCAATATAATTGTATATATTCTGTACAGGAGGAGTAACCTTCATGGGACATCCTATAGGATTTAAGAATGGTAAAATTACTACAATAGCAATAACCAGATAAATCCATCGTTTGTCCAAATCCTCAAGAAAATTAATTACCTTCATCATTGTCCACCTCCCAGATACCTTCTTTCAATACCAAGTATTATCTTAAGTGATGTAGCAATGATACCGAGCTGAACTCCTATCAAAATACCTCTCTGAGCTGCCATATTTGGATAATTAAGTATCCACTCCACAACCTCCGGCATGTTTCCATAAATAAACTGCCCAATTGGAACCCTGCCCAATGTGACTATACTCGCCGTAATAAGCAGCATTGTTGCATCAAAACTCCTCGCACGAAAAGCTCTGAAAGCAGCTGATGCCATATAGAATGCAAGCAGAGAAAAGATAGTTGCTTGCATAGGGGCCTGCAGATACAAATAGAAATACATTAGCGGTGTATCTGCATCAGGCTGAATAGATGGAAATATCTTCATAATCAGAGAAGTCGGTGCATATGCACCGCCGAATATACCTATCAAAGCCGTTATTCCAAGAGAACCAAGGACAATTATTGAGAATTGCCAGTCCTGTGTTTTTCTTTGAATTTTTGTCGCATGCATTTGAACAGTTGACTGTACTGCAATAAGATAAGTAAAAGCAGCTACAATCATTAGCCAGTCAAGGACTGTATTATATACACTCTTTGAAAAAGGATGGGGCACAAAAAACTGAATGATCATTGTGATACCCATTATGCTGGCTATCATTAATGGTAATTGTCGTCTCAGAAACATACTATCTCCTATGTATTGAATATGAATCTGACAGCATTCATAATTCCGTTGAAGATTCCTATATCAATATTACTGAATAATCCTATAATACCTTTAATAATAAATACTAAGAAAAATAGAACCATGCAGGCAATAATAAAAGCTTTCAAATAATCCTGTGCTTTGATACTGCCCATAAGCACCGGTTCTCCTGATAAATATGCACTGGCAGCATATAATTCTTCCCCTATAATTGTATAATCACATGATGTAATAAAGAATGGCAGCTGCGTAACAGCATCAGTTCCAGCAATCTGAATGGCTCCGGTAGTGTTGCCTGTTTCGGCCAATATGAGCGATTCAGCCCAGAACATACCGAGGAATAGATTTGTAGCAGGTCTTTCCCTGACCATAATGCCATTAACGGCTGCTGCAAAACCAAATTGACTGTCTGTAAGAAAAAATACATCATTGTCATCATAAGAATCAGGTCTTCCAGCTTCAGTATATGCTTCCTTCACTACTTCTTTGGCAACAGTCATTACAATAGGGTCTCTGTTGGGAACAATTATACGTGATTCATATTCAGCAACTTTTTTTGCAACAGGCCCTAAAATATTAAGTGATGCAATGGTAGCAATATCAGACATTGATGAAAGCCCGGGAACATAGAGTATTGGTTTTCCCATTTCTGTAGCTCTTCCAACTGCTTCATCCAAAGCATCAAGACCGGCAATCTTTCTCAGGAAAAATGTTTTTCCTCTCCTCACTGCCTGTACAAAGTACATTATTAAACCTGTATAAACAAATATCATAAGGAATAATATACTCTTGTCTTTTTTAAACCAATTTGCCTTAGGTTTAATTTCATCGGAATAGAGTGCATTAGTTGAAAGAACACCGTCTTTGTTCACTGCTGTGATATAATACTTATAAGTATTGTGCCTGTTTAAATCAAAATCGGTGTACTCAGTTTCATTGATTATCAAATTCTTAACAAGCTTCTCATCTCCTGTCTCAACCTCAACACGGTACAGTGAATATGTGCCGTTAAATTCAGTATTCTCCTGCTTTTTTTCCCAATTAATAACTAAAGCAGTCCCATCATCATTTTCACAATCAGACACTGTAATGTTTTCCATACCATTGTATGCAAATGAATTTTCTACAAGTCCTATTGTATCTCCGGGCACTTCTGTTATTTCATTTGTCTGTGCAAACACAAACAAAAGGGAAATCAGTAACAGTACTGAGGCAATAAGCGTTTTTTTCATAAATACCCCTTACTCCTCTATAAGTTCTACATTTGCTCTTGGTAACACAATCTTCCTGCCATCAGGGAATTCGACTTCAAGAACCCTGACTTTAGCTTCAGTTTCAATAGTCTGAAGCGGTGCAGGCAAATCGGAAACCTTTCCTATCTGACCAAAATTCGGTTCCCTAATAACCCTTACTACGGAACCGATTTCCATACCTGTTGCTTCTTTTTTCGCAGAACCACTGTCAGATATTTTTTCTATTTCTTCATCATGAGTAATAATCAACTCAGGTCTAAGTACACCGGCGCGAATCTGTGTTGCACCATTAATTGATGCGCGTTTTCCTTCTTTACTTACAAGAATATCAAATGTTTTCTTTGCCATAGTCATTTCACCGAATCCTTCTGTAATAACAAGCGTGATACCCTTTTCTTCATTACCTGTAATAGCTACACCAATTTCTTCACCGAGAAATTCTTTCAAATCCTTATCATCAATACCGCCGACAATTACACCTTTGACCTTCATGTTTACACATTTATTAAGCACTTCAGCAGTAATCAAGGAACCGCCAATAATAATTTTCCCGCTTAATTCTTCTGTAATATCCTCAGGTTTCATTATATAATCAGGTGTTGGAGCAGCAATTTTAACCTCTCCCTTAACTTCACCCCCAATACCAAAAATACCCTGTATGAATGTTGCAGAGCTTTCAACAATAACACCTTCTCCCTCAATAACATCTACAACCCTTCCGTTTATATATGCATCAACCTCTACCATTTTAGGCGGTTTTCGGAGTGTCATCATACCTGTTACATCAGAGAGACTCTCCACAGTACCATCAATTGGTGATTTTACCTGCGTTTTAAATAATCCTAAAAATCCCTTTGATTCGGCAAGAATATCATTCTTACTGACACTTGAACCTAATCCAATTTTCAGATGCTGATGAGTTTCCTTAGCAGTGCATCCCAATTTACCTGCAAAATTCAGTCGCTCGACATCCCCTGGCAGTTGAGTCCTTGCTACAATAATATCTGATTTAACAAAATCACCCTTTTTTACAAGTACATCTCCCTTGAGAGGAAGCCTTCTTTCTTTTTTTACAATAGTTCTTTCTGTTACCTTTAAACCCGGTGTATATGAATGTGCCATAAAATCCTCCGTTATTTTTCAGGATAGACATTTAAAGATTTATACCATTTATTTAGACTCTCTATCCTTTCATGCGAATCTTCTGGTAATGCAAATGGTCTTCTTCCCCTTGCATCAATTATGACTCCTACTATTCCGCCTTCTATATCTGTTTCCAATTCCTTGCCTTTACCTTCACCGATGTCCAGGTTTTTGGCAGGTTTTAATATAGCTTTAGCTCTTTCTCCGACTTTCAAATCTATATACCCTATATCACCGTAATTAATACTATGTACATTGTCACCTATTTGCACACTTATAGCTTCCTGTCCTTTTTTACCTTTTCCCATTGGGGCTATACACATACCAAGTCTAATCAGACAGTCCTTCTCAAATACTTCTGTTGCAGCTGATTCATGAACTGTTGATAATACTCCCAATTGCGGCATCATGAATATTGAATCCACTGTAAGCATTGTTATACCTTCCGGTAGGAAAGCATCAATCATCATCATAGCTGCTTGAACCCTTCTGGGTGCATGTGAAAGAACACCGCCTGAGCCAACGACTAAATTGAGAGTTTCCATATTAACCAATGTCTCACCGGATGAGGTCTGCTCAAATGCATCGGAAATCGTTCTCTCAGTCTGAACACCTTTTAAACCGACAGCCATTGCTTTATGCTGTACCAATGCCAATCGCAATGCCTCTCTTGCGATTGCCTGTTCAATCTGTAATTCCTCCAATGTTGAAGGAACCGTTGTGGGTCTTATCATTTTATTTCTTATTCTGTTTCTCAAATCTTTCTCATTCATTTCAAATGGAACCCATCTCATTATATTATCAAGTCCCGTTTCCTTCACTACATTTGAAATTGAATAGCTCATACCCAAATTAGCGGATACTGTTCTATTGAATTTGGTTTGGAATACGGAGAAAACATCCGTTGTAGCTCCTCCAATATCAACACCCAGCACTTCAATATTATCCCTTTTGGCTATTGTATCAATCAGTAAACCCACTGCACCCGGTGTAGGCATAATAGGTACATCAGCCATTGCCATCAGTTTTTTGTATCCCGGAGCCTGTGCCATAACATGTTCCATGAAGAGGTCATGAATTTTATCCCTGGCAGGCTGTAAGTTCTCTAATTCAAGCCTTGGTCTTAGATTATCAACAATATATAGGTCTGTTTTTTTATCAAGAGCTTTGCTTACATTATCTCTTGCATCTTTATTCCCGGCATAAATCACCGGTAAATTATATGTGGAACCAAATCTCGGTCTTGGGTCTGCAGCTTCAATGATCTCCGCAAGCTGTACAACATGTGTTTTCGTTCCTCCATCAGTTCCTCCTGAAAGAAGCACCATATCAGGCCTAAGGGTTCTTATTCTCTTAATTCTTTCATGATCCATTCTTTTATCATTTGACGCAATAACATCCATCACTATTGCACCTGCTCCCAATGCAGCTCGCGCTGCCGATTCAGCACTCATTCTATCAACAACACCCGCAACCATCATCTGCAACCCTCCGCCGGCTGATGATGTAGAAATATAAATATCAATACCGTCTTTGTCTTCAATGCTTGCTCTCTTAATAATATTATCTCCATCCAGGATTCTTATTTTGGAAAGCTCTTCAACTTCCAATATTGCATTAAGAACACCCTTTGTCACATCTTCATATGGTGCCTCAACTGTTGTAGGAGCTTCACCTCTCACAATGAGACGATATTCATCCTCAACTTTTTCAATGAGAATTGCTTTTGTCGTTGTACTGCCGCAATCCGTTGCAACTATGCGCAGGATTTGATCCTTATCTTTCATTAATCCTCCTATTGCTTCTTTTCAATATTTAATTTTTTTTCTTTGTTTTTCCTTTTTTCTTCACGCTCTTTATATTTCATATCATCATCTGTTTTTTCAATTGCCTTTATAATAGTTTCAATAGCATCTCTTTCTTCCAGTATCACTGCAACTTCCCTATATTGAGTAATATTGAATATAGAAAGTACAACAGGTTCAAGGAATATCATTAATTGAGAGCCTAGGTAATTCATGGGTTTTACTGATTCAAGGAACATAATTGTAGGAGCTGTTAATCTTCTCTTTACAATACCTTCTGCCAATTTATTTATTATTTCATTCTTTTTTTCAACACTTATTTCCTCAGGGCTCACAGGTTGATAATTATCCAGCATTTTCAGTCCTATAATAGTTTGTATTCAAATCCTTCAAAGCCTTAATCTCGTCTAACCTTGAAACAGGTGTATTCACAGGTGCATTATACAAAAGTTCAGGTTCTTCTTCAGCTTCCTGCCTTACCTTTTTCATTATGCTAATAAATACATCCAATGTATCTTTTGATTCGGTTTCCGTAGGTTCAATCATAATAGCTTCATGTACAATAAGAGGGAAATATATTGTTGGAGCATGAATTCCGTAATCAAGGAGCCTCTTTGCAATATCCAGAGTTTTAACATTATATTTTTTCTTTACTTTTGAACCGCTTAATACAAACTCATGTAATGTTGATGTTTCATATTCAAGCTCAAATACATCCTTCAATGACTTTCTAAGATAATTTGCATTTAATACTGCAGTTTCGGTAACTGATTTCAATCCGTCAGCCCCCATTGCATTTATATATGCCCATGCCCTTACCATAATATTGACATTACCGAAAAACATTGAAATGGTGCCAATAGAATTCTTCGGATGGGATAATGAAAATTTTTCATTTTCCTTAATAACCCTAAAAGGTGGAAGATACTGTTCAAGTTTTTTGTTTACAGCAACCCCTCCGCCTCCAGGTCCACCGCCGCCGTGAGGTGTTGAGAATGTTTTATGTAAATTAAAATGCATTATATCACATCCTATATCACCAGGTTTCACTATTCCCATAATTGCATTAAAATTAGCACCATCCATATATACTAGCCCATCTACCTCGTGAATCAATTCAGCAATTTTATCTAATCTGCATTCAAATATTCCCAGTGTATTGGGGTTTGTTATCATTATCCCTGCTGTATTTTCATCAATTTTCTTTTTTAAATCCTCAATATCAATTTCACCCGTCTCATCGGAATTCACTTGAATAGTATTGAAACCAGCTAATGTGCAGGACGCGGGATTTGTCCCGTGTGCACTGTCTGGAATAAGAATATTCTTTTTGTGCATTGATTTATTGCTTAAATGGTATTCTCTAATAATCATCATACCTGCGAACTCTGAATGCGCTCCAGCTGCAGGCATTAAGGATACTGCATCAAAACCTGAAATAACAGCCAGTTTCCTCTCTAATTCATATACAAGTTCCATAATACCCTGCACATCATCACTATCCTGATACGGATGAATGCAAGAAAATCCCTCTAATGAAGCAATATCCTCATTGATGACGGGATTATATTTCATTGTACAGGATCCCAATGGATAGAATCCCTTTAAAATATGATGATTCTTTGTGGATAGATTAACAAAATGCCTAAGTACGTCAATCTCGGCTACCTGCGGTAATCTGGGATTGGATTTTCTAATGAATTTATTGCTAATTCCAACTTCATTATCGTTAAATGAATTCTCAGGAATTGACACATGACTGTTGTTTCCCGACATGTCGAAAATCAGTTTATCATACATTCCTACTCCAGTTTATTTTTGAATATGTATTTTATATTATATATATATTAATGTCAACAGAAAGATTCATGTAAAATTCTTATTGACAAACAGATTTGATTAATTACAATATATCAAAATATTAATATAAGAGGTGGAAATGACGAAATTTAATAATATATTCATTGCAGTTATAACACTATCTATGGCAGTTGCCCTTAAATCACAGTATTTACTGATAAAATCAATGACACCTGTATTGGTTTTAGTTATTCAATTTGTTCTTTTTTCATCTGTTTTATTCCTTGTGTCAGAGAAACAAATCCTAAATAATATCAGAATTTACTATAAAAGAGGTCTAATCCTGGGTATAATCGCTTCCGGTTATTTTACTTTATCAGCATATGGATTATCCGTTTCAAACCCTCTATTTATAGGTATTTTTACATTATTCCCGTTTTTTATGATTGACAGCAAGGGAGGATTAAGATTTAATGGTATATTAGGTTCAATAATTGCACTTCTATTTGCAGTTGCAGCCCTCTTCATGGGAAAAACATTTCATATATCTGCTGTTTTGTTTGGATTTGCAGCATCGGGTTTTTTAACTTTCTTTTTATACATTGCCGGTAAGAATCATGAGGAAATCAAAAAAGGCATTACTGAAACAACATTCACAATAACATCTGTAATCGCACTTCTAAGTACAATTATTTTTTTTATTGTCAAACCGTCAAATGCAGCTATATTGAGTGAATATCAGCAGATACATCTTATTATTCTTATCTTAGCAGGTACATTTGTACCACTATCACTATTTATTTACGCAAAAGGCATATTTGATGACTTTAACTTAATTGTACTAATTTCTGTATTACCAATTATACTATTTATTTCAAATTATGAATCATTTAATTGGCTGTATATTCCGGCATACTTGACATTTTTGATCGTGTTTATGAAACCATTGAAAATTAAACGTGGATTTTCTAAGATTGAATCAATTGCTATAGTAACATTGACTGCTGTCATTGTTTCACTCACATTTCCTGTAATAAACGGTATTGGACGCATTGATACAGTAAAAAAAGATAAGGCCCTCATCCTGAAGGATAAGAGCCCTGAAAATACAGTTAGTATAGGTTCAATATATATAAAATCAATTAAAGGAAAACCGGCATTTGTATATGATACCAGTTCTGGTAAATTTATATCTGTCCCTATCCGATAGCATTGTATACTGTTTTCTTTATGTCATCAGTCTTTGTTTTGATTTCTGCCAATAAATTCTTTGCTTTTAATCTCAATTCATCAGCAAATGCATTATCCTCAATATTGTTCAAGTTTATCAATACATTCATAAATGCACTTTCTGCACCTGCATAGGCATTAATGGCAGCTACACCTGCATCAGATATTGAGTTCTGATTTCCATTGAATGCAGTTTCACTTATTATGTCCATCATTCCCGATATAATCTCTATTGTTCTGTAAGGGACCATTGTAGCATCTTTGGTTGCATCCTGTATAGCATTATTCCTTATTTTTTTCTGTTCATCTGTCTTTTTTGGCAATTTCATAGCATTCATTAAAGCATTGAATGAATCTGTATCTGCATCAATAATATTCAGCATATCATCCTTTAGATTCTGTGCAATATCACCTATTTCTTTCATTCTGCCAAAATGTTTTTCATAACCTTTTTTCGAATGAGTGAGATTTGTTACCATTGCAGTCAACGAAGCTGCCAATGCACCATTTAATGCAGCTACACTTCCGCCTCCCGGAGCAGGTGACTCGGATGACAGTTCATCATTGAATTCTTTTATTGTCATTGTAACCAATTTATTCTCTTCAACTTCATAAGCATATTCAATAATCTTCTTCTTCGGATCAAATTCAGACAGTTCATCCAGTCCCATTGACTTTACTGCAATGAATATAATGTCTTTTTCAGGTATTCCTGTTGATTTTCCCTGCTTTTCAAGAAAATATCTCCCTGCTTCAATTATTGATTTCTTAGGTATCAAACCTACCAATTCGCTTCCAGTCACCCTCACTCCGCTTTTCAATGCTTCATCACAAACAGTTTCGAATGCAATATGAGGCGGTGTAATATTGGCATTGGTCAGATTCATTGATATTTGTGCCACTCCATAATCTTCAATATACCATCCAATTGCTTTACAGTTTTTTAATAATCCTTTGACTTTAATACTTTTCCCATTTGCATCCCTCTCTATCTCTCCCTTTTCATTCCTTTTGGCTTTACCTTTTTCCCTTATAGTTAATGCAATATCATGTGCTTTTTTCTTGTCTTTTGAATTAATATTAATATTGTATGCAACTAAAAACTCACGGCATCCTATCGCAGTTGCGCCGCTTTTAGAGTTAAAAACAGCAGGCCCGAAATCAGGTTTAAAACTGTCTTTTTTCAATTTTTCTTCCAATGCCTCATATTCACCCTTTCTTATATCTGCCAGATTTTTCCTGTCTTCTTTCTTTGCAGAATACTCATAAAGATATACAGGTATATTTAATTCCTCACCTACTCTTTTCCCTAAATCCTCAGCAAGCTTGTTGCATTCCTCAATAGTCATATCCTTTACGGGTACAAATGGGCAAACATCAGTTGCACCCATTCTCGGATGCTCACCTTTATGTTTGCTCATATCAATAATCTCTGAAGCTTTCTTTATAGCTTTAAAAGCCGCTTCAACTACCTCTCCCGGTGTGCCTACGAATGTCACAACAGTTCTGTTCGTATCCTTACCCGGATCTACATCTAATAGTTTTACTCCTTCCACTGATTCAATTTCATCTGTTATTTTTTCAATTATCGCCAGGTCCTTACCTTCAGAAAAATTAGGCACACATTCAACAAGTTTCATTCATCCTCCTTTATATGCTCATTATTTGTATTTTCAGTATCATATTCCTTTAATTTATATTGAAGCGTTCTTAGAGATATTCCAAGTACTTTTGCCGTCTTCTTTCTTGAGTAATCATTCTCTTCAAGTGTATTGATTATATGTTCTCTTTCAATATCTTTAAGCGATTTGGAAATGAAGGAGCGGGACATAATATTCTGTTTAGTCACTTCCGAAGGTAAATCCTCGGATTTAATCATATTTCCATCTGACATCACTATTGCATGCTGTATGACATTTTCAAGTTCTCTTACATTTCCGGGCCAGTCATAATGAAGAAGTGTATTAATAGCATCATCACTTACTCCTTCAATATTTCTTGTATTGATATCACTATTATTAAGCAGTGTTTTCACAAGAACAGGGATATCCTCTTTTCTCTGTCTTAATGGCGGAATATTGATGCGAACAACCTTCAGCCTATAATAGAGATCCTCTCTAAATCTTCCGGCTTTGACTTCTTCATCCAACACTTTATTAGTCGCCGAAATAATTCTTACATCAACCTCTCTGTCATCAGTATCACCAACTCTTCTGATTTTATGCTCCTGTAAAACCCTCAGCAATTTAGTCTGTATGGTTAATGTAAGATCCCCCACTTCATCCAGAAAGAATGTCCCGCCATCAGAAGCTTCAAATAATCCCATCTTATTCCCCACTGCTCCGGTAAATGCACCCTTCTTATATCCAAAGAGTTCGCTTTCAAGAAGAGTCTCCGGCAATGCACCGCAATATTGAGAAATAAATTTACTGTCTTTTCTTGATGAATTAAAATGTATTGCACGTGCAATCAAACCTTTACCTGTTCCGCTCTCTCCTTCCAGCAATATGGGAACATCCGAATTTATTACTTTCTTTACTATTTCAAGTACATTTCGGATTTGCTTGCTAGTACCAATAATATGTTCAAAATTGTATATTGATGACATTTCCCGCTTAAGTGTTTTATTTTCTATCTCAAGTGAATTATTCAATCTTCCGTTTTCAATACTAAGCGCTGCTAAATTTGCAAATGAGGACATAAATTCAATTGATTTATTGTCGAAAACATTCCTATTTGTTCTAGAATCGAGATATATAACACCAATAATTCTGTCTTTTCTTTTAATTGGTATAGCCATTATCGACAGAAGATTATACATGACAATGGATTTTGATTCCTTTAAACGGGGATCCGTATTCGCGTCAGACGTCAATACTGGTTCGCCTTTTTCAAGAGCAGTATATACTGATGTCATTGATATTTCTTTTGAATTTATAATATTTTCTTTTTTTAGATTTCTTGCAACTTCCACCTTCATTTCTTTTGATTTATCATCTTTGAGCATGAGAAATCCCCGTTCTGCATTGACAGTATTGATTGCAGTATCCATGATATTTTCAATAAGTTCTGAATAATGCAGTGTGGAGTTAATTATCTCACTTGCTTTGTATAATGATTGAAGTACATCTAAATCCTGAGGGACATTCATTGTCTGCTCCTTTTTATTGTACATTAAAATTTATACTCTTTGAGGAATAATTACTGTAAGCATCATAAACCCTTAAATCCAGAATATACTGACCCGAATTGAACATAGAATCAATATAATATACATATGTATTGATATCTATTGTGTCACATAAAGCAATATTACTGTCAGGTGAATATATCAATGCATTGAGATATGCTTCGTATGGAGGCAATCCCACACGCCACTCAAGAGAGTCTGGAAATAATATTGTCTGGAAATTGACTGGATTCAGATTCTCAGGCATATAATTTATAAATCTCACTAATTGCAATGTTTCACTGCTGTCCCTCTCATATGACTTATCAACAATTTTAATGCACATTGGTGCACCTTGCAGATCGAATATGTTGAATGCCCGTGTATCTTCACTTAAAATAAGTGTGAATTTCATGAGGCCATCAATTATACCGTCAAAATGCAGGCTCAATTCTTCATTAAAAATACATACATAACATGAGTCAATATCATCAATTCCATCCTCATCATCAATACTTGTTTCAATATGAACAGCATATTCAAGCGTATCCAGAAGATTATATCTGTAATTTACAGATGAGTAAACAATAGAATTGCATATTACCGGAATTTTATTGAGAACAATATTTAAATCGATATCTTCTCCTGTATTTATAACTGTATCCTTCTCCCACTGCCTGAAGCCTTCCATCATAATGGTTATATTGATACTGTCACTAATAATTGAATAATCATTGATACTGCCATTTTCATCACATATAAGAGATGAGTCATTTATTATGACAACACAGGAGTCTATGGGAAAACCATTTTTGTCACTGACCTGCACACTTATATTTCCCGTACCAAACGGATTTGCAGGATCATTGCTACTGTTATGAATTACGTCAATATAGCATCCGCTGATTAAAAATAAAATCATCACATTTAAAATAATTATCTTGACCATAAAATATCCAGAATATTGAAAAGATAGGTAGAGATAAGCATATCCCAAGAAAATCTATTTATCTTACTCAAATTGTTATAATCATTATAGAGAGTCACTGCTTCCTCAGGTGATGATGCATTTATATATTTTTCTCTCGCACTATTCATAAGCATATAGGATGAACCTACGATAATTGCGGATACTAAGAAAGTTGTTCCTATTGTAAATGATTTAATATTCTCTTTTCTGTCCATTTGCCCCCAACCGGGAAGAACAGCAGATTTCAAAATGAGATTGCTTTTTGAAAAACGGTTAGCATTGGGATCAATTTGATTGTAATAATATTGGGGGCCATCATTGACAAAAAGACGGACACGCTCTTCTGCATTTCTAAATACCTCTATGATTTTTGGTGATACAAATTCATTATTAAGTGTGTATTCCGGATTGATGCTCAAAATATACTCGAAATTCTGTCTTGCCTTATCCGTTTCACCTAAAGCTACATATGAAAATGCAATATAGGTTCTTAGATTCACCTTTTCAGTGTCATTGAGATCCATTCCAAGTTTATTAATTATTTCTTCTCCCATTAGAACTGCCTGAGAGTACTCCCCCGTTTCATATGCAATAACAACATCATTTATAGAATAAGATGCTGCTGCAATAAGAATAGGCAATAATATCAAGGAAATGAATAGAATTTTCGTAAGACCTCCTTTTCAGATATATTTATATTGTCCGTAATTTCATCCTTAGATGGATTTTTCAACACAATCCTGTGCGGTCCTATAAGCAGTTTTATTGTATCTGCCAGTGGTGTAGTACCTATTAGTGAATCATCAATAATAACATTGGCCCATGGTTTAACAATGATCTTCAAATATCCATAAACCATCTCTAGTTCCCTGTCAATGCGCAAGATCTGGTCTTCTTCGATGTCTATTACAGCCTCGTAAACCTTTCTGTTGGGGTGTATAAGTTTTATATCATAATTACCTGTTTCCAGTTTCAATGGATCATCAATTGGGGTTCTATCAATAAATTCATTATCTATATATAAATCAGCCCAAGGTATGACATTTACATATAAAAATCCGTATGTCTTTAGAATCTCACGCATAGTCAATTTCAAAAATATTGAATCATTGCTGTGAAGAGTGATGGATGTATCTATTCTGTTGAATTTCTCATCCGCTGTATTAATAGTGTATATACCCTCCGGCAAACTAAGATTAACAGGCGTTTTAACAGTGATTGAATCATTGATGCTTATGTCTGTTTTTGTTGGCAAAGTCTCAATGTGAAGAAGGAAACCCTTCTGCGGTACTTCTACAATAACTGTTTCAGGATTTCTTGTTCTAATGTAATTGTTTATCTGAAATATAGAAACACCCGCAAATATAAAAATTAAAACAGCCAGTGCTATTGTGTTATATGCATCCCTTTTGGTGCTTATGCTCACTGTCAATCTGTATTCATCACGTTTTTTGCCTTTATTATTTAGATAATTATTGAAATCCTTATGAGAAATTAAAGGAGCGTATTCCTCAATAATCTGAAGTATATCAGCACATGAACTGATTCTGTTTTCGGGTTTCTTCTCAAGCATTGAGTATATTAATCTTTCTATCTGAGATGGCGGCTTTTTACCCCTGAATTTCAGTTTGACAGAAGTGTGGTATAAAATATTATTTATTGTATCAAATTCCTTTTCACCTGCAAATGGATTCTTACCCGTCATCATTTCAACAAGTGCAATTGCCAGAGAGAATATGTCTGCAGCAGGAGTCAGCGGTTTGCCCATAAGCTGTTCAGGCGGGAAATATGCCGGTGTGCCTACATATGTTCCCGGATTTGTAATATTCATATTTTCCTTCCTGTAAGCCAAACCGAAATCTGTTATCTTTATCTCACCCTCATCAGATATCATAATATTCTCCGGTTTCAAATCCCTGTGCAGAATATTGTTTGAATGTATGTATTTGAGGCCATTGCAGACCTCTGACAAAACGAACATTGATATGGGAAATGGGATATTCTTCTTTGATTTAATAAGATCATGAAGTGTGAAACCTTTTATGTATTCCAATACTATGAATTGGTCACCACTATCCTCAAAAAAATCAATTATTGAAACAATATTCTTATGCTGCAGTTTAGCAAGTATAGCTGCTTCCCTTTTGAAGCGCCTGACAAAATTTGCATCTTCTGCTAAATGAGGATGCAATTTTTTAATTACTACTTCCCTTCCAAGAGATATTTGCACTGCTCTGTATATTGTTGCCATACCGCCTGTTGCAATTGTTTCCTTTATTTCATATTGATTTATTCGTTTATTCATAATATATAAGTTTATTATATATGAAATATTTGTCAATATGGTGAAATTTTTGCATATTATAATATTTATAGTGAAAAAATGAAGCAAAATGATATTATGTGAGTGCAGGAACACTCAGGATCAGTATATTCCCAATTTTTCCTTTACTTTGTCTATTTTTTCACCCGGTATCTTCTTAAAATTCAGAAATTCCATTGTAAATATACCCCTACCCTGTGTTAATGTGCGCAATCTGTTTGAATATCCAAACATTTCTGATAGCGGAGCTTCGGAATGCACAATCTGTCTGCCTTCTTCATTCTCAAAACCTTTTATATCAGCTAGTTTAGCATTTAGATCATTAATGACAGGTCCCACATAATCCTCGGGAATATTCACATCCAGTTTCATCATTGGTTCTAAAAGTACATTCTGTGCCTTCATAAGACAATTCCTGAAATTCTGCGAAGCAGCGAACCGAAATGCATTCTCATCTGAATTCTGAATATCCATTTTTGCATCCAATAATGTGACCTTAATGTTTATTACAGGAAATCCCGCAATAACTCCATTATTTGTTGATACTTTTACTGATTCTTCAATTGCCTTTAGGAATTCAATTGAAACTCTATCCTTATTTACCATGCTTTCATATTGAAATATTTTTCCAACAATAGGTTCAATTCTCAATTTTGTATATGCATACATATGCTTCTGTCCTATTGCTCTGCTGAATTCATAATCTGCTTCAACAATGTCTTCAATAGTTTCTCTATACGATACAATCGGTTTTCCTATCCTCGGGTGAAGGTCAAATTCTCGTTTCAGTCTGTCAATGATAATTTCTATATGCAATTCCCCCATGCCTGAAATTAATTTTTGTCCTGTTTCTTCATTTTCATATACCCTGAATGTTGGATCAGCATCTTGCATTCTGTTTAGTGTTTCTGTTAGTTTTACTTCTTCAGATTTACTCTGCGGCTCTATGGCTACAGAAACTACAGGTTCAGGAAATACCGGTTTTTCGAGAATTATGGGATGTTTAGGATGACAGATGGTACTTCCGGTTAATGATTTCCTTAATCCTGCCACAGCGCATATTTCTCCTGCAGATATATTCTCTGTCTCTATTCTCCTGTTTGAATGAAGCATGAATATCTTATTTATACGTGATTTGTCATTATATGTGGCGTCCAATAGCATCTCTTTTGTATGCATATGGCCTGAATATACCCTCATATATGCCAGTTTGCCTAGATGTTTGTCAATATCTATTTTAAATATCAATGCACAGAATGGCACCTTGGGGTCAGGTTCTCTATAGATAATATCATGCGAATTGGGGTGTATACCCTGCACAGGAGGTCTGTCCAAAGGTGAAGGAAGATAATCAATAATTGCATCCATTAGAGGCTGTATAGCTCGGTTTTTCTTTGATGAACCTGTCATTACCGGCACTATCTTATATTGAACTGTTGCCTTTCTCAAACCAATTTTCAATTCATCTGCTGAGATTTCACTTTCATTTAATACTTTATCTAAAATATTGTTGTCATGATTGGCAATCTCTTCTATCATTCTTTTTCTGTACTCATTGGCCATTTCAAACATATCATCCGGGATTTCTGATATTCTGAAACTATGTTCATCATCTTCATTATCCCACATAAGGGCCTTCATGAGGATTAGGTCAATTACACCTTTAAATGTATTTTCCTTACCTATGGGAAGCTGTATCTCCAGGACAGGCACATTGAACTTTTTTCTCATTGCTGCAACAACTCTGAAAAAGTCAGCACCGTTTCGGTCCATTTTATTGATAAAAGCAATTTTCGGCAAATAGTATTTGTTGGATTGTTTCCAAACAGTTTCTGATTGAGGTTCCACTCCTTCGACACCGCTGAATATCATAACAGCACTATCCAGAACCCTTAGTGCTCTTTCCACTTCTGCTGTAAAATCAATGTGGCCCGGTGTATCAATAATATTTATTTTAATCCCTCTCCACATGACAGATGTTGTTGCAGATCCAATAGTAATTCCCCTCTCCTTTTCTTGTGTCATCCAATCCATTGTTGCTGCACCATCATCAACTTCACCTATTCGGTGTACTTTACCTGTATAGAATAATATTCTTTCAGTAGTGGTTGTTTTCCCTGCATCTATATGTGCAATGATTCCGATATTTCTTATTTTGTCCATAATATTTAAAAAAAAAGCCCATCATTTAGATGGGCATATTATCACCAGCGGAAATTTGCATAGGCTTTGTTTGCCTCTGCCATCCTATGTGTATCTTCCCTTTTCTTTATAGCTGCGCTGTTTTCCTTGTTGTATGCAGCAATAAGCTCACTTGCAAGCTTATCTGCCATTGACTTGCCGCTTCGAGCTTTTGTTGCGGTAAGAATCCATCTTACTGCAAGTGCAAGCTTTCTTTCAGGTCTTATTTCCATAGGAACCTGATATGTTGCACCTCCAATTCTTCTTGACCTTACTTCAACAATGGGTTTAACATTATTTAATGCTTTGTCAAATATTCTGAAAGCATCTTCTTTAGTTCTCTTTTTAATTATGTCCATAGAGTCATAGAAAATATTCAATGCTGTAGATTTCTTACCATCAAGCATGAGATAATTTATGAATTTGCCTACAACTTCACTCTTGTAGATTGGATCAATGTATTTATTTTTTCTGAATACTCTTTTCCTTCTTGGCATTTTTCAATCCCCCTATGTTGTCTGTTTAGGTTTTTTAGTTCCGTAATGGGAACGGCTTCTTCTTCTGTTTTCTACACCTGCAGAGTCATATACACCTCTAACGATATGATATCGGACACCGGGCAGATCTTTAACTCTTCCGCCTCTAATAAGCACAACGGAATGTTCCTGTAAATTATGTCCTTCACCCGGGATATATGCTGTCACTTCATATCCATTTGATAATCTTACCCTCGCAACCTTTCTCAATGCTGAATTAGGTTTCTTGGGTGTTGTTGTATAAACCCTTGTACAAATGCCCCTCTTCTGAGGACAATTTTTCAATGCAGGCGCTTTTGTCTTTTTCTTAGCAATCTTCCTGCCTTTTCGAACCAGTTGATTAATTGTCGGCATTTAAATGCTCTCCTTTTTCATTATTTATTTCAATTTCATTTTCTTCTTCAATATCCTCTACAATGATCTCTTCATCGGGAATTTTACGGAATTCTCTCACTCCAGTACCTGCAGGAAGCAGATTACCCATAGTGACATTTTCCTTTAAACCCTTTAAATAGTCGATTTTACCTTCTATTGCCGCTTCTGTCAAGACTCTTGTTGTTTCCTGGAATGATGCTGCTGATATAAATGATTTGGTGTTCAGAGACGACTTAGCTATACCCATAAGCAATCTTGTATATAAGGCGGGTTTTTGACCATTCATACGAGCATTGGCATTAATCTTATCCACTTCATCCTTTTCAATGATCTCACCTTCAATAAAGTCAGTTTCTCCTGAATCCGTAATCTTAACATATTTAATCATTTGTCTTATTATCAAAGCAATATGTTTGTCATTTATACCCACACCCTGCGTTCTGTAAACTTCCTGTATCTGATTAAGGAGAAATGATGCAACTTCACCCACTGTTTTTATCTTCATGAGATTATGGGGATCAATTGAACCATCACACAGCTTATTACCGGGTTCCACAACTTCACCATTATATACGAGCAAATGTTTTCCATAGGGTATTCTATATTCATATTTCTTATCATTATGCGTTGTTACAAATATAACCCTTTCACCCCTCTTAACCGGTCCGATCTCAACAGTTCCGGCAACTTCAGTAATAACTGCTTTATCTTTTGGGATTCTTGCTTCAAATAACTCAACAACCCTTGGAAGTCCGCCTGTTATATCCCCGCCTTTCATCTGAGTATTCGGTTTCTTTGCAATAACTGAACCTGATGAAACCTTCTGTCTGTTTCTTACAAGAATATAAGAACCCACTGATATAGGCTGGGAATTAAGCTCTTTACCATTTTTATCAACTATCTTAATAACAGGATGCAATGTTTTATCCCTGTTTTGAATGACAAGCGAAAGTATTTCACCGCCTGAATATTCTCTCTTTACTGTCTGTCCGTCAATAATGTTAGAAAACTTTACATAACCTTCCTGTTTGGCATGTATTGGTTGATAATAGGGATCCCATTTGAATAATGCCTGTTTCTGCTTGACTTCGCTCTTATCCTCTACAAGCATTACTGCTCCAACAGGAACATTCAATTTCTGATCCAGCGCTTTTTTCTTGCCAAGCGTTTTGATTATAATATGTGCATTATTGGATATATTAACGCTTTCCTCATTCTCATTGAATGCAATATCAATATTATCATATTTAACCTTTCCATCCATTCTTGATTCCATCATATTCTCTTTACCAATACCTGCTGCTGTACCTCCGGCGTGGAATGTTTTTAATGTAAGCTGAGTTCCGGGCTCACCGATTGATTGAGCAGCCATTACTCCTACTGCTTCTCCTATTTCAACACCTGCACCGGTAGCCAGATTGCGCCCATAACATTTCTTACATATACCGTGTTCAGCTTCACATGTAAGTACAGATCTTATTTTCACTTTATTTATACCGCTCTTATCAATTTCCTTTGCTGCAATTTCATCAATTTCTTCATTTTCCTTCACAATAATTTCACCGCTGATAGGGTTAATTATATCTTCAAGAGCAAATCTTCCTTCAATTCGGTCACTAAGTTCCTGTACTATTTCACCTTTTTCAATAATAGGCTCCATATCAACACCGAGAATGGTACCGCAATCATCTTCAGTAATAATAATATCCTGTGCAACATCAACAAGCCTACGTGTCAGATAACCCGCTTCAGCAGTTTTCAAAGCTGTATCAGTCAGACCTTTTCTGGCACCATGCGTTGAGATAAAATATTCAAGAACAGTGAGACCTTCTTTAAAATTAGCCTTGATTGGTGATTCAATAATCTCTTCACCTGTAATTTTCTTCTGTGGTCTCTGCATAAGCCCTCTAAGACCAACCAGCTGAATAATCTGATCCCAGTTACCTCTTGCTCCGGAACCTGCCATCATGTATATGGGATTGAATCCATCTCTGTCTTCCATTAGCTGTTTTTTCATTGCATTCTGGATCTCTCTCCTGGCATCAAGCCATTTATCAACGACTTTTCTGTATCTTTCTTTATCAGTTGTTGTTCCGCCCTTTGCATGTTCTCTGTTGACCTTGTCTACTTCCTTTTGTGTCTTATTTAGTATTTTATATTTATCTTCAGGAATGAGCATATCATCAATTCCAAATGTAAGACCGCTCATTGTTGCATGTTTAAATCCCAATGCTTTAAATCTGTCAAGGAAAATAACTGTCTGTTTGTTTCCTGTTTTTTTGAACAAAGTAAAAACAAGTTCTGATAATTCTTTTTTACCTATTGTTTTATTTATAAAACGGATCTTTTCTGGTAAAATATCATTGAAAATTATTCTTCCTATTGTTGTATCAATATATTCATTATTATGTCTGAATTTGACCATTGCGTGCAATTGGCATATTTCCTCTTCATAGAGATATAATGCCTCATCATAACTGTCAATGATCATGCCTTCTCCCTTGCTGCCCGCCCTGTCCTTTGTCATATAATATGCTCCAATAACCATATCCTGTGACGGGGAAGCAAGCGGTTTACCATGCGCAGGTGACAGAATATTATTTGAAGCCAACATAAGCACTTGTGCTTCAATCCTTGCTTCATATGATAATGGAATATGAACTGCCATCTGGTCACCGTCAAAATCAGCATTAAATGCATGACAAACGAGAGGATGCAGCATAATGGCCTTGCCTTCAACAAGGACAGGCTGAAAAGCCTGAATACCCAATCTGTGAAGTGTTGGCGCTCTGTTGAGCATAACAGGATGATTCCTCGTTATATCTTCAAGAATCTTCCAAACCTCATTTGATTCTTCATCAATAATCTTCTTAGCATTGCGTACGCCTTCAGCAATATGTTTTTCTTCAAGTTTCTGGATAATAAAGGGTTTGAATAATTCCAAAGCCATTTCTTTTGGTAATCCGCATTGATATAGCTTCAACTCAGGACCAACAACAATAACCGATCTGCCTGAATAATCCACTCTTTTACCAAGCAAATTCTGTCTGAAACGTCCGTTTTTACCCTTTAATGAATCTGTTAATGATTTTAATGCGCGATTGCCTCTGCCCTTTATTGGTCTTGCTCTTCTTGCATTATCCAGTAATGCATCAACTGATTCCTGCAGCATTCTCTTCTCATTTCTAAGAATAATCTCAGGAGCACCTATTTGCATTAGATTCTTCAATCTGTTATTTCTGGCAATAACCCTTCTATATAGATCATTAAGGTCAGATGTAGCAAATCTACCGCCATCCAGTGCAACAAGGGGACGCAAATCAGGAGGAATTACAGGTAATTTAGATAATATCATCCATTCAGGTTTATTATCTGATTTTCTGAAAGATTCAACCAGACGCAAACGTTTTAGCAGACGTTTCTTGCCTTCTTTGCTCTTTTGAACCTGCAATTGTGTTCTAAGATCCATTGACAATTCTTCCAGATCAAGATTCCTTAATAATTCATAAACAGCATTAGCCCCCATCTTAACCTCAAAATCATCACCATACTGCTCATAATATTCTTCATACTCTTCTTCGGTAAGTATCTCTTTGTACTGCAAAGGGGTCTTCCCAGGATCAAGAACTACATATGCATTATAATACAGTATCTTCTCCAACACTGATGCCCGTATACTCAGAAGTGTTCCAATCTTTGTGGGAGTTGCTTTATAAAACCATATATGTGCCACAGGGACTGCAAGATCTATGTGTCCCATTCTCTCTCTTCTCACCTTTGAGAGTGTAACTTCAACACCGCACCGCTCACATACAATACCTCTGTATCTTGCATGCTTGTACTTTCCGCAATTACATTCATAATCCTTTACAGGACCAAATATTTTTTCACAGAACAGGCCATCCCTTTCGGGTTTTTGTGTTCTGTAATTGATTGTTTCTGCTTTCTTGACCTCACCTTTTGACCATTCCATTATCCTGTCAGGCGAAGCAATCCTTATCTTGAAATAATCAAAGTCAACAGGTTTTGTAATTCTTTTTTTCTTACTTTTGGGTCTGGGCATTTAAAGACCTCCTGTATTATAAAATACTTTCTTCATCATCAAGTAAACCCAATTCAACATCTAAACATAAACCGTTTAATTCTTTTATAAGAACATTAAAAGCAGCCGGCAATCCTGGAACAGGCGGGTTTTTACCTTTTATTATTGCCTCATATAGATCACTTCTTCCTTTTACATCATCTGATTTAACTGTAAGCATTTCCTGCAACATATGAGCTGCTCCGTATGCTTCCAGCGCCCATACTTCCATCTCTCCGAATCTCTGACCTCCAAATTGTGCTTTACCTCCAAGAGGCTGCTGTGATATCAGAGAATAGGGGCCTGTTGCTCTTGCATGTATTTTATCCTCAATCATATGTGAAAGTTTCATTATATACATATAACCGACAGTTACTTCTTCATCAAATTTTCGGCCAGATACACCATCATATAGTACTGTTTTGCCATTTTCTTTTAATCCTGCTTTTACCAAAAATTCTTTGATTTCATCTATGGTCATACCATTGAATATCGGTGTTGCAAATCTCATATCAAGCCGTTTTCCTGCAAAACCAAGCAGTGTTTCCAATACCTGTCCGACATTCATTCTTGAAGGTACTCCAAGAGGATTTAACACAATATCAACAGGAGTGCCATCTTCCATAAATGGCATATCCTCTACCGGGACAACACGGGAAATAACACCTTTGTTACCATGACGTCCTGATATTTTATCTCCCACCTGCACATTTCTTTTCTGTGCAATAAATATTTTTATCTCTTTAATAACACCATTTGGCAGTTCATCTCCATGAAGCTGACTGAGAGATGGGTCTCCCAATTTTCCTCTTATCTTGGATATCGCAGCATTAGCATCCTTAATAATTTGTTTGACTTTATCATAATGCTTGCCAAAAGATTCCCTGCTTACTGTAATTGAATTATAATCAATCTTTTCAAGAACCTTATCATTGACTCTTGAATTCTTCCTGATAACAATTCTGCCATATATATCAGCTACAGATTCTTTCATTTTGTAACCATTCAGTAGATCAAGCAGCATTTTATTTCTCTTTTCTTCTATATGCTTAACCTTAAATTCAACCTGTTTTACTATATCCTTTTCAATCTTTTCTTTGCGTTTTGATTCTTTTGATAATTCACGGACATCAATAACAATACCATTGACTCCGGGCGGGACCCGCAATGAGGTATCACGGACATCAGAAGCTTTTTCACCGAATATTGCTTTTAACAGTTTTTCTTCAGGTGTTAATTCAACCTCTCCCTTTGGGGTAACCTTTCCTACCAGAATATCACCCGGCTTTATCTTTGCTCCAATGCGAATTACACCATTTTCATTAAGGTCAGTAATTACCTCTTCTGCCACATTGGGTAATTCTCTTGTAAATTCCTCAGGACCAAGTTCCGTTTCACGCAATTGAATTGATAATTCCTTCACATGAATTGATGTTAATTTATCCTCCTGCAATACCCTTTCTGATATGACAATAGCATCCTCAAAGTTATATCCTCTCCATGGTACCAAAGCTACAAGCAGATTCTGGCCTAATGCAAGCTCACCATTTTCACAAGCATGTCCGTCAGCAATGATATCATTCTTTTTTATTTTGTCTCCAATATTGACAAGTGGTTTCTGAATAATGCAAGTATCCTGATTTGTTCTTTCATAAGAATTAAGGAAATAAATGTCATATCCTGCATCTTCATCAAATATATTATCATTTTTCTTACTATTGATATTTATCTTAATATAATCACCAGTGACCTCTTCAACTGTACCCGAATTCTTAGCCTCAATCACTGCACCTGCATCCCTTGCGGCTTTTTCTTCAATTCCAGTGCCCACAACAGGAGCTTCAGGCCTTAAAAGCGGAACTGCCTGTCTCTGCATGTTTGAACCCATTAATGCTCTGTTGGCATCATCATGCTCTAAAAATGGTATCAAAGAAGCTGATGGAGATACAAGCTGACTGGGTGAAACATCCATATAATCCACATCTTCTTTGGGTACCATAGGATATTCACCTTTCTTTCTGCATAATATCATCTCATTTTCGAATTTACCCTTTTTATCCAATTTTGCATTTGCCTGGGCAATTGTATATTTATCTTCCTGGTCAGCAGTGAGATAATCAATTGTATCCGTCACCCTGCCTTTAATAACTTTACTGTAAGGTGTTTCAATAAATCCGTATTCATTTATACGTGCAAATGTTGATAATGATGTAATTAAGCCAATATTTGGACCTTCAGGAGTCTCCACGGGACATATCCTTCCATAATGTGAATGATGAACATCACGCACCTCAAAACCTGCTGTTTCCCTTGTTAATCCTCCAGGGCCCAATGCCGACATTCTTCTCTTATGCGTAAGCTCAGCCAGAGGATTTGTCTGTTCCATAAACTGTGAAAGCTGACTTGTGGAAAAGAAACTAAGTATCATTGATGACACTAATCGGGCATTGATAAGATCCTTGGGTGTTAATGATGATATGTCCTTAAGCATCATTCTTTCCTTGATGGATTTCACCATTTTTGCCAAAGCAATACCAAATGTATTTTCCATCAATTCACCCACTCTTCTCAGGCGCCTGTTACCTAGATGATCTATGTCATCAAATTCAATTCCATTATCTGACTGTGTCAGTTTCATAAGCATCTTAATCGTTTCAATAAGGTCTTCTTTAACAAGACCCTCCTCTGTCAGTTCAATGCCGTGATTCAAGCTTTGGTTTATCTTAAATCTTCCAACCTTGCCTATTTCATACCTTTTGACATTAAAATATGCATTCTCAAAGAATTTTTCTGCAATCTCTGTTGTTGCTGGAGATGTACCTCTCACTAATGTATATATCTTTTCAATTGCATCCTCATATGATTGTGTCGAATCCTTCTTCAGTGTACTTACAATAATATTTTCAAATTTGCGATTTTCAGATTTGACAAGCAACAATTTGTCAATGCCAAAGGTCAGCAGATGTGTCAATACAGCATTACTTATCTTTGTTCCTGCTTCATATAGCACCTCACCGGTTTTTTTATCAACAATATCACTATATATAACCCTTCCGATAAGATCATTATCCTCATTTGAAGCATCTTTCTTGGTAAATATTACCTTTTCTTTTGAGAAAAATAGTGAGAATATCGCTTCTGTAGTTTCATATTTAAATGCTTTCAGTAAAATTGTTGCCGGAAAATTTCTTCTCCTATCTAAATTTGCTGATAGCACATTATTTATATCTATGTTAAATTCCAGCCATGATCCCTTGTTCGGAAGTATCTGTGCTGTGAATAATTTCTTGCCTGCATTTGTCGTGTTTTCAGTAAAGAAAACACCTGGCGAACGATGAATTTGATTAATGATGACCCTTTCAATACCATTTATGAGAAATGTTTTCCTGTCACCCATAAGCGGCATGCTGCAGAGATATACCTCCTGCTCAATAACATCCTTTATGGTATCAAGGGGTTCTTCTGTTTCTTCATCTATGTTCCTAAATATCAATTTCAATGTAACATTTAAGGGAGCTGCAAAGGTTATTCCTTTGTATCTAGATTCCTCAAATGAATAAAAGGGATCTCCTATTTCATATTTTACAAAATCAAGGACAAATCTCTTATGAACATCCTCAATGGGGAATGTGTCATTGAATATCTTCTGTAAACCTTTATTACCTCTCTTTGCAGACGGAATGTCTGATTGCAGGAAATCCTCAAAAGATTCCTGCTGAACGGAGAGAAGGTCAGGCATATCAATGACAGGCTGTACTTTACCGAAATTAACTCTATTCATTAAAAAGCACCCCTCTTTGTGGTGATAATGAAAAACAAAGGGGCATTAAGCCCCTTTTATCTATTTGCCGTATTACTTCAAGGATACAATTGCTCCTGCAGCTTCAAGCTGTTCTTTGATTTTCTCTGCATCTTCAAGAGATATATCTTTCTTTACTTCCTTAGGTGCTGAATCAACAATACCCTTGGCTGTTTTAAGATCAACATCCATTATGGCTTTTATTGCCTTGATGACCT
This sequence comes from uncultured Bacteroidales bacterium, assembly GCA_964544145.1. GTDB lineage: Bacteria > Hydrothermota > 32-111 > 32-111 > 32-111 > CAZJAT01. The sequence continues at coordinate 107,856 of CAZJAT010000001.1, forward strand.
GAAGTTTTTTATCCCCTGCTGCATCCAATACTACTGTCATGGTTGATTTTTCTTCTTCCTCAGCTGCTCCTGCTACTGCAACTGCTGCAACAGGTGCTGCTGCAACTACGTCAAACTTTTCCTTCAATGCCTCTACGAGCTCTGCAAGTTCAAGAACTGTCATTTTCTCGATTAGATCAATGATTTTATCCTTTGTTTCTGACATTTTAATGCCCCCTTTATGCTTCTTTCTTGTTTTTAATTGCTTCTACTGTGTAAACAAAACTTCCGAGTATACCGCTCAATGAGTACACAAGTCCTGTTATAGGTGACTGTACACCAGCCACAAGCTGAGAAAGCAGTACTTCTTTTGATGGGAGATCGGCTATGGCTTTTACTCCCTTTGAATCAAAGTATTTACCTTCAACAATTGCAGCTTTTATTGATGGCTTATCATATTTTTTCTGTATATCCTTCAGTACACGTGCCGGGGATACCGGATCATCGTATGTGAGGGCCAGAGCAGTATTCTTAGCCAAAATAGAACTGATTTTATCAAACATTGGGCTGTCTTTCATAGCAAACGAAATGTAAGAATTCTTATAAACCTTATATTCAATATTATCTTTATCAAACGTTCTTCGCATTTCATTAACCTGACGTACTGTCATGCCTTTAAAATCAGCAAAATACACTGCATTTGCTTTCTCAAGCTTTTGAGCAATCTCATCGATGATTTGCTTCTTTTTTTCTATTATTTTCGGATTGCCCATAAGTTCTCCTTATTTGATTTTTCCGACTTCGCTTAAGTCAATAGGCACTCCAGGGCCCATTGTACTTGACAGAGTGACATTCTTGATATAAATGCCTTTTGCTGTCTGTGGTTTTGCGCGCTTTATTTCTTTAATAAAGGATTCAATGTTTTCAACTATCTTTTCTTTTTCAAATGATAGTTTACCCACTAATGAATGAATATTGCCAGATTTGTCAAGACGGAAATTAACCTTTCCCATCTTTGATTCTGATACTGCTTTGGCAACATCATTTGTTACTGTTCCGGTTTTGGGATTGGGCATCAGACCTCTTGGTCCAAGCTTTTTTCCAATTTTTCCAACATTTTTCATCATATCCGGAGTGGCAATTACTACATGAAAGTCCATAAATCCATTTTTGATTTTCTCAATCATATCATCATCACCGATGAAATCAGCTCCTGCATCCAAAGCTTCTTTTGCTTTCTCACCTTCAGCAAAAACAAGAACTGTAACCGATTTTCCGGTTCCATTAGGTAATGTTACTGCACCCCTTACATTTTGGTCACCTCTCTTGGGGTCAACACCCATACGCATGCCTATTTCAACTGATTCGTCAAATTTTGTTTTTGCCATGCCTTTCAGCATTTCAATAGCTTCATTTATTGAATATCTGCGGGTCCTGTCCACCTGAGACCTGTTTTCCGTATACCTTTTACTTCTTTTCATTAATCCTCCACTACTATGCCCATGCTTCTGGCAGTTCCCTCAATCATACTCATTGCACCTTCCAAATCCTTAGCATTGAGGTCTTCCATCTTGAATTCTGCGATCTTCTTAATCTCAGATCTCTTAATCTTTCCCACTTTATCCTTGTTGGGCACTCCGGAGCCCTTTTCTAATCCGGCTGCTTTCTTTATTAAAATTGAAGCAGGCGGGGTTTTAGTGATAAATGTGAAAGATTTGTCCGCATAAACACTGATAACTACCGGTATGATAAGTCCTTTGTCCTTCTCCGTTCTTGCATTGAAATTCTTGCAGAACTGCATGATATTAATACCATGCTGTGAGAGAATCGGACCAACAGGAGGTGCCGGTGTTGCCTGTCCAGCGGAGATCTGTAACTTTACTTCTGAAATAACTTTTTTAGCCATTTATCTCCCCCTTGGGTTATTTACCTATAAGTTCAGCCTGTGTAAATGAAATTTCCACAGGTGTTGATCTTCCAAAAATTGTAACTGTAATCTTCATTTTTTCTCTTTCAGGATACATCTCTTCCACTACGCCTGTGAAATCACGAAAAGGACCGCTTGTAATTTTCACATTGTCACCTGATTTAAACGGTATTTCCATCACTTCTCTTAGATTATCCTTATTTTCAAGCAATTTTTCAATCATCTCATATTCCTGTTTTTTCAATTTGACAGGTTTTCTCCTGCCTGAAATAAATGTGCTTGCCGCAGATACAGATGCAATAAATTGAACCATTTCCGGGGAATTTTCCATCTGGATAAAAATATAACCGGGGTATAAACCCTTTTCAACGATTACTTTCTTACCCTTACGTATCCTGCCCACATACTCTGAAGGAATAAATATACTGCCTATCCTTGACTGCATATTATTTGTTTTAGCCTCCACTTCAATAAGCTTTTTAGCCTTTTTTTCATATCCGGTATAAACCTGCAACAAGAACCATTCCATCTGTTACCCCGTTATTAGCATTATGCCTCTTGCGATTATAAAATCAAATAATCCGATAATAATACCCATAATAATTGAAACCACTATGACGACAAATGTAGAACCCCATAGGCTCTTTTTGTCCGGCATTACTACTTTTTTTAATTCAAATCTTACATCTACAAGATAGTTTTTAAATTTTTTCCACATTTTTTTCTCCTCAAAGCAGGCCAGCAGGGATTCGAACCCCGAACATCCGGTTTTGGAGACCGGCGCTCTACCAATTAGAGCTACTGGCCTGTTAATTCTCTATTTAGTCTCCTTATGCAATGTATGTGTTCTGCAGAAAGGACAGTATTTTTTTGTCTCAAGCTTCTCAGGATGCTTTCTCTTGTCCTTTGTTGATGTATAATTTTTTCTCTTACATTCAGTGCATGATAGAATAATGTTATCTCTCATAAAAACATCCTTTATTTATTCAATAATTTCAGTTACGACACCGGCACCAACAGTTCTTCCGCCTTCTCT
>CAZJAT010000002.1:0-4447 GCA_964544145.1 uncultured Bacteroidales bacterium
CATTCCCTCAGGTCCAATCAGTATTTCCTCTACCACATCAGAGGGATCTTCATGTGAAAACATTGCATGTACAAGATATGGATATTCCAAGCTGCTTAGGTATTTTATTCCTGATGAATGCATATAATTAGTGATATTATTACTCCATACGCTCCCTGGTTCCACAAACACTGATCCATTGATAACTGTAATGGGGCTGGGTAGTGTTGTTGCATTATACACATATCCTATTCCTTTATCATAAAATATTCCTGCTTCTGATTCCCCTGTTAATGATATTGACGCATTCTTACCATATCCTATATCCTGCACATACCACCATTCCCCTTCATTATCACTATATGCCTCTATTACCCTTGTCAGTTGTGTCGGTACATATGGGTCAGGATTGGGATTGTTCTTGGTATATACCATATACAGTTCTCCCGTTTCTGGGTCACGTGTGATACTGTTTCCATTGCCCGGACCTGTCGCTTCTTTAACATTTGACCACATATATGGGCTTATTGTCCCTTCATCATGATAATTGCCATATCTTGCCTCTATATCTATTCCCTTTGTATAATTGGTCTTTATATCATTAAACTCTTGTTCACCATTTATATCTGTAAGTCCGTTCTCATTAACATCATATTCATTTTTCATATCTATCTCTGCACCTTCTACAGCTACAAGTCTGTCCGGTATATAAATACCCTTCATTGTGTCCCATACAAATTCATCCCACATCTTCAATATTACAGGGATATCCTCGTATTCCAATACCCTCATATCCTCAGGATATTCAAGTACATACTTTTCATTAACATTTATTATTCCATTGTATGCTCTGTATTGCTCTTCACTTTTATTTACTTCAATATCTAGTATCCCTTCTTCCCTATAATAAAAATCCTCTACATTACATATTCCTAAGTAATTTGTTGTTCCCTCATATATGATATTCCCTCTTTCACTTATTGTCACTCTTGCTCCCTCTACCGGCCAGTCGTTTCTTCTACCATCTTTTACTGTTATTTCAAACGTTGTGTCTACGCATGCATATATTAATGATGGATGGTCAATCACAAGCCATGATGAATCATTACTTGATGTATCATTAAAGTATTTAATATAATCTATTGATATATAGCCGGGATTTGTTATGTTGACATCATAATTATAGGGGCTTATATAATTGTTTATTTGTATAAGATAACTCTGTGATTTATTAAAATCCGTTTCTTCTGTATATTCTGTATTGTCACCATATTTAATTTTCATTGTCATTATATCTTGTTCTTTCCTTTTAAAGATAAAATCTATATACTCTTGTTCGTTTATTATGGATTCATCCCATATCTGTATTTTTCTTTCCTTGTGAGTAATTGAACTGATTAATTCACCATTACCCCTATATCTGTATTCAAAATATCTAAAGAATAAATTGTAATGGTCATTGTTCTCATTTGCTATTTTCATCTGATATAAATATAATATAAGTGTATCCTGCTCTATCAGCGATTTGTTTATAAAATACAGATTACAATAATTATGACCGCTCATAAATACGCTGTCTCCCAAACTGTCTTGCGAGTAATCTCTATAGCGAAAACAAATTGAATCAAACTCTATACCAGTAAATTGTCTTTTTAACCCTGCATAATCATAATCCAATACTGTCTTTCTCTCATATCCTAAATTGATTAAGCTGTCATACTGTTCTTCATTAGTTGAATCAGAAAGCAATAATATGCCTCCTTCTTCTATTATGTATGCATTTCCCCTCTGTATCACATAAGATGTATCCATTAAATTCGGATGGATAAACATTATTGAATCTCCATCATTCAAATTCTTAAATGTGGTCCATTTGTCGTCTATTATTCCATCATCAAAATAATCTGTTATTAATTCTGATGATAATATTGACGGTGATAACAGTAATTCAATACTATTGATTTCCTGACAGACCACTCCCGTTATTGGGATGAGTATCATACCTAACATACATATAATGATGAATACCCTTGATGTTTTTAGTAACCTTTTCATTCCTTCCTCCTTTGTTTCTTTTTCCCTTTAAAACCATTATTCGGATTGTACTGAGTTTTTTTTTTTTTTTGTCAATTACCGTTTTTTATATGTATCCATTCATGGTATTTGTAAATGTTTTGTTTTTGCGGGTTTTATTAATTGCTGATTCATAATTTCAAATCCGCAATCCTGAATCCGTAATTTTATTCCTTTCTTTATTGTACATTGTACACCTTGACATTATTAATGTTTTACGTTAGTATTGATTTATGATATTATCGTTTGCCGATAGTAAAACAGAAAAAATATATCTGGGAGAAAAAGTGAAGAGATGTTCAAATGAATTGCAGCACATTACTCGAAGAAAATTAAGGATGCTTAATAATTCTCACTCTCTCAGTGATTTAAAAATACCACCTTCAAATCAGCTTGAAAAACTCAAAGGAAAAAAACAAAATAGATACAGCATAAGAGTAAATGACCAATGGCGAATTTGTTTCAAATGGCAATCATGCAATGCATTTGATGTAATATTAATAGATTATCATTAAGGAGTTCACTATGAATCTTAAAAACATACATCCAGGGGAAATATTATTAGAGGAATTCTTGAAACCAATGGGAATAACCCCATACAGATTAGCAAAGGAAACAATGCTTTCTCAAACAAGGATATCTGAGATAGTGAAATGCAAAAGGTCTGTTACCCCTGAGACGGCAATAAGATTTTCCAAATTCTTTGGAAATTCTCCAGAATTTTGGCTTGGGATTCAATCAGATTACGATCTTGAAAAAGCAAAGAAACAGTTTAGAAAGGAAATATCCTTAATATCATGCCATTCATGTAAATAAGTTTACATTCAAATCGATTGATTTGTTAGAATAATAGAATGAATAGATGGAAAGGAATACAATTGGTGGCTGGTGAGTTAGTGGCTGGTAAACTGGTAGCTGGTGAGCTGGTGAGGGATAATAAATAAATAAAAAATCAAATGTACTTGTAACATGTCACTTGAAACCTGAATCTTGAACCCCTTACCGCAGGTTGAAGACATATATCCAAGCATGCCTCTAAGCGTTTAAGCAGTACCATTGATTCGGTATGCTGGATAATGTTGAAACCTGGGGGAAGAAAGTGGCTGGTAAACTGGTGACTGGTGTGGGATAATAAAAATGAAAACAAAATTTTATTGCTATTGACAGGAATATGTTTTTTGATACAATTACAATCCGTCGCAGCAAGGGTTTATCACTGAAAAAACATAGAGAGAAGTATGAAACAAAATGTGGATAATAATGCACACAATCCCCCTAAAACAACAAAATCAATAGCTTACGCCAAAGGGTGTGTTGTGGATAACTTTGTGGACAACTATTCTATACTGCGGTTAATCCGTAATTTGAGGAATCATGAACATATTGCATGAGAAGCTTCATCAATATTTAAAAGAGCATTGTAATGAAACGGATTACTCCAATTGGATGGGTTATCTTAAAATATCCGATATGAATGACAGATTTATAAGCTTTTCCGTTCCCAATCCCGTTATTAAGGATTGGATAGAGGATAAACTGTTCCATGAATTACTTGCAGCAGTAAAACATATATCAGATAAAAATCTGCAGATTCGCATTGAATCCGAAATGAAGAGACCCGCAGTGCCCGATAATATGAATATGTATAAGAATACAAATGATTTTCAAATAGATAAATTGAATTTGGTGGGCAGATATACATTTGATAACTTTATTGTAGGCAATTCCAATCAATTTGCCCATGCCGCAGCCTTTTCTGTAGCCAAATCACCGGGCGAGCAGTATAATCCCCTCTTTGTTTATGGTGCAAGCGGATTGGGCAAGACACATTTAATACAGGCCATTGGTCATCATATTAAACATTCATCCCCCGGAAAACGCATTGCATATATATCAACAGAATCCTTCATGAATGAGTTTATCACTGCAATATCAAACAGAAAAACAATTGAATTCAAGAATAAATACAGAGAGCTTGATGTGCTTCTTTTGGATGATGTTCATTTTCTCAAGGATAAGGAAAAATTGCAGGAGGAGATGTTTTATACATTCAATGAGCTCTATTATGCCAATAAGCAAATCGTTCTCACAGCAGACCGCCTTCCAAAGGATATACCCAATCTTGAGGAGAGACTTGTCACCCGCTTCCAATGGGGTCTTGTTGTTGATATAAAAAAACCGGACTTTGAGACACGTCTTGCAATCTTAAGGAAAAAGGTTTCTTCGGAAAAATTAAATATTCCTGATGAGGTATTAAATTATATTGCAAACAATATCAAGGAAAATGTGCGCCTCCTCGAGGGTGTATTGATAAAATTACTTGCTGCAGCAACATTATACAAAAGGGAAATTGATATACATCTTGCCCGCGAGATTATTTTATCAATGGATGAGA
>CAZJAT010000002.1:4547-97357 GCA_964544145.1 uncultured Bacteroidales bacterium
AAAAGGGAAATTGATATACATCTTGCCCGCGAGATTATTTTATCAATGGATGAGATTAACCGAGATTATAATGTTTCGCGTGTTACCATCAGTGCTGATGAAATTATTGATGTTGTTTCCGGCTATTATAAGGTTCCCAAACAGCAGATTCTTGGAAAGAGAAGGAATAAATCCATTGTTGTTCCCAGACAAATGTGTATATTCCTTATCAGAAATTACACAGATCTCTCCCTGCAGGAAATTGCTGATAAAATAAACAGAAAGGATCATTCTACTATTATTCATGCAATAAAACGCATTGAGGAATTGAAAAAGAATAATCAGGATATAGCCGGTGATATGTCGCGTATAAACAGTTTATTAAATGTGGATTAAATATGTATTTTGTGTATAACTTTTTACTCATACACAATTTAATTTTTTATTCACACAATATAAACATTAATATTGATTTTAATTTGTAATATACTATAATTTAATTGAGTTATGCACATATAAACAGACCCTACTACTACTTTTTAAATATTAAAATATTATTAGTTGCTATAAGGAGGATCAATGAAATTCAGAATCGATAAGAATGAATTTCAAAAACATCTTTTATCCGTTTCCAGTATTGTTCCGGCAAAGCCCGTTGTAACAGTAATTGCAAATGTGATGATAGAAGCCAAGAAAGATAAGATTATGTTTTCATCAACAGACTTTGAAATAACAATGCATTCAGAGATGCAGGCAAACATAGACAATGAAGGAATAACCATTGTTAATGCCAAAACGCTTGCAGAATTGATCAAACGTCTTCCAGAGGGTATTTTGGATTTAAAATTACACAACAATGAATTACACATTGAATGCGGTACGGGTATTTATAAGTTGCCCGTAACAGATAAGGATGATTATGTTGATATAATCGGAATAGATAGGGATAAAATGTTTACTATAGAATCCCTGCCGATGGTGAATGCTATTGAAAATACATTATTTGCCGTCTCCAGAGATGCAGTAAAAATTGCAATCACGGGAATTCTCTTTGAAGCAAATGGAAAGGAATTATCATTAATTGGAACAGATGGTCACAGATTATCCGTATATACAGTTAAGGATATATTTGAAAAAACACTGTCAAAGAGTGTTATTGTTCCGCCAAAAGCATTGAGTATTCTAAAGAACCTTATTAGTGATAAAGAATCCTTTGAAATAGGTTTTGATGAAAAGAGAATTATGTTCAAAATAAATGACACTGAAATATCAGCAAAACTGATAGAAGGTACATATCCTGATTATAAAAGGGTAATACCTTCAGATAATGATAAATTACTCACTGTAGATAAAAATACAATGCTTGATATTTTAAACAGGGTTAATATATTTACAAATCCCAATACAAAACTTGTGAAATTTGAAATAGAAAAAGACAGGATTAAAGTGAATGCATATCAGTCACAGACGGGAGAAGGCACAGAGGTTGTAAAGGCAGAATACAACAGTGAAGAACCATTTGTTATTGGTTTTAATAATACATATTTGATTGAGATAATCAAAAAGGTTGAAACCGAAAACATGAAGATGAGATTGAAATCAGAAATGTCAGCAGTGATTATTGAAAATGAAGAGAATAAGATTGGCGAGCAGTCACTCTATCTTATTATGCCATTAAGACTGAAATAATTATATACTGATTATTTTAATATCAGTATTTTCTTTTAAGAGGCGTGCGGTAAAACCGGCGCCTCTCTTTCTTTCCCAATCAATATTTGTTTTATTCAAACCACATGATGGACTATTTTCTTTAACTATTATGAGATCAGGATGTATTTCATTAACCAAATCCAATGTGATGCGCGCACCCTGTCCAAATGAATCACCAATATCATTATTCTCCTCATCAATCACAGATGCTCCCTTTATGGTTGATTTCAATCGCGGTGTTTTGAGTGAACCGAATTGTTCCGGGCAAAAAGGAATAATAACAGCAGATGGATATTTACGTTCTATATCTGTAATCTTTGAAGATCCATCATATCTTGTATTGATTCCCAATAAACAGGCAGATATCATTATTATCATGGCAAGAGTATAGATTATTATCAGATTTTATCAATATGTTTATGAATAATAATGTTATGCTTATTATGTATTTATATTGACTTATACTTAATATTATATTAGATTAATTAATTATGAGGAAAACAAGAAAAAAAATATCAAAAAGACAGCAGAGATGGATTAACAGAATATCATTCTGGATTGGTCTAATCGTATTTATCATCTTTTTCTCTGTTATTGCAGGCGGTATCACACTATATGTGAATCTTCAAAAGGAATTGCCGTCAATGACAGATATGATTCTATATTCTCCGCCGGTGGCCACAACCATGTATGATGCGAATAATAAAAAAGTAAAAGATTTTTTTATAGAAAAACGCATAACAGTTAATTTGAAGGATATACCGCAGTATGCCATTGATGCCACCATAGCCCTTGAAGATCAGAGATTCTATGAACACTGGGGAATAAATCTCTTCCGCATAGGCACATCACTCATAAAAGACATTCTCTCTGCCGGATATAAACAGGGCGGTTCAACAATAACCCAGCAGCTTGCCAGGAATATGTTTCTGACACTTGACAAGAATATAAGCAGAAAGATAAAGGAAGCACTAATATCCATACAGCTAGAAAAGAATTTTTCCAAGGATGAGATATTGGAGATGTATTTTAATCAGATAAATTATGGAAATGGGGCGCATGGTATCGAAGCAGCTGCAAATGTCTACTTTAGCAAGAGTGTCCGAGAGCTTAGTTTGGCCGAAGCGGCGCTTTTGGCTGGCATACCCAATTTGCCGGAGTATTATAATCCATTTAAAAAACTTGAAAATGCAAAGCGCAGGCAGAAGAATTGTCTATATGCAATGCTTGATGAGGGGTATATAACAAAGGAACAATTCTATGAGGCATTGAATGCTCCCATCATATTGAATGAGAATCCTCAATCAAATCAAACCGGTCTGTATTTTATTGAAGAGGTTAGAAAAGAAGTTATTAATAGATTTGGATATGACATTCTCTATAAAGGCGGCTTAAAGATATATACAACATTGGACATGGAAATGCAGGTTTATGCAGAGGAAATTGTAGAGAGACAATTAAAGCGTTATGAAAAGAGATATGAAGAAATAGAAATAACAAAGAATGATTTTGATTCATTAAGCATTGAAGAAAAACAAACATACACCGTATTGCCGTATCTGCAAGCCGCATTAATAATCATAGATAATGAAACGGGCGGCATTAAGGTGCTTGTCGGCGGGCGCGATTATAGCGATAGTGAGTATAATCGTGTATTGCAGGCACCAAGACAACCAGGCTCAATATTCAAGATATTCCTGTTTTCTGCAGCAATAGAAAGTGGTATGAATCCGGGAGATATTATAATGGATACACCCGTGGTGCTTGATGATGGCACCGATGAGCCATATAAACCGCATAATTATGATGAAACATTTATGGGACCCATTTCAATGCGCACAGCATTATCAAAATCACGCAATGTTACAGCAGTGAGATTAATTGACAATATGGGCCCAATGACTGTTGTTAATTTTGCCAGAAGAATGGGTATCAATTCCAAATTAATGCCTGTTATTTCATTGGCATTGGGTAGCGGTGAAGTGACGCTCTTTGAGATGACCAGGGCGTTTGCGGTTTTCCCCAATTACGGAATAATGAAAAACGCTTCACTGATACGCTATATTGAGGATTCAGAGGGTAATATTATATATAAAACAGAGAACACTCAAAAGCGCGTTATGGATGACGATGATGCATATATAATAACCAATATGCTGGAAACAACAGCAAAAGAAGGTACAGGACAAGGTATGAAATGGATGGGCATCAAAGCAACAGCCGGTGGGAAAACAGGCACAACAGATGATTATTCAAATGCATGGTTTATAGGTTTTACAAAGAATATAACCTGTGGAGTATGGGTGGGTTACGATGAGTTGAGAACAATTGGAGACAAGGCAACCGGTGCTGCTGTGGCATTACCTATATGGGCATATACAATAAAACCATTTATTGATAATTCCGATACCCTGGCATTTCAACCCACTGACAGCATTATTTATGTAAAGATATGCAAATCATCGGGAATGCTGCCATCAAAATACTGTAAAGAGATAACAGAAGAGATATATAAAATAGGCAGAGAGCCTGTCCGTGTATGTACAAAGCATTCAAAGGGCAGCTTAACTGAATATGATTTTGAAACACATGATTCCAATCATGAATTTTAGGAGGACAAAATGCGTTTTCTAGCAATATTCCTGATAACCGTCATTCTTGTGGGAGCCCTGGTGGGCCTCTATTATTATAATGAGGAATATAAACCGGCTATTGACAGATACAATGAATTGCTTTTGGAAAACAAGACATTGGCTGTATATCTTGCAGAATTAAGAAGCGAAACGGAAAATGCTGTTCCCGAAATAAAGGATACAATGCTTATGCAGTTTCCGGTAACAGATGCAAGTCCTGTTTATGAAGAGAATATAACAGGAATCAGGCTAACACTTCCCGTTGGCAATCTCTTTGATCCGGGTGGATATATGCTGAATAAAAACGGAAGAATACTTATACGGAAGATTGCAGAAATAATATCGCGCATAGATAATACAGATATCATTGTTGAAGGACACACGGATAATGAAAAAATGGGACCATCACTCAAATCAAAGATACCCACTAATTGGGAACTTTCCTCATTCAGGGCAATCAATGTGGTTAAATTCCTGCAGGATTCTGTAAAGATGGATCCGGCAAATCTTTCAGCAGTTGCATATGGTGAAACAAGGCCGCTGGCCAGCAATGAGACGGAAGATGGCAGGAAACAAAACAGGCGAATAGAGATATTCATCAGATATAAGAACTTTATTCCCGAAATGAAGACAGAAATAAAAACAGCAATTGATTCTATTCCGGCAGACACAGCAATAATAAAAGAAGAGGTGAATGAGTAAGGGATTACTGCTTTTTTCCGGTGGTCTGGACAGCATACTTGCATATAATATACTTAAGCGTGCATCCAAGGCAGAAATAACGGGTATATTCTTTGAAACACCATTCTTTCGTTCCGAAAAAGCAGAATTATATGCACAGGCCAATAATATTCCACTTCAAATATATCCCATATTTAATGATTATATACCCATATTAACCAAACCCAAACATGGATATGGAAGATTTCTTAATCCATGCATTGATTGTCATTCATTTATGATTACAAATCTCTTGGATAAACGAATATCACTGAATGCCGATTTTATTGCATCAGGAGAGGTCTTGGGACAGAGACCAATGTCTCAAAACAGACGGGCATTTGATATGATGAAAAGGAATATCAAAGGAATTGAATACCTTGTCAGGCCGCTCAGCGCAATGTTGATGGACGAAACAGAACCGGAAAAAAAAGGAATAATTGAAAGAAAGAAATTATTTAACATTAGGGGAAGAGGCAGATACAGACAATTAGAGCTTGCAGCAGAATGGGGGATAACGCATTTCCCCAGTCCATCAGGCGGGTGTCTATTGACAATGAGGGAATATTCAAACAAGGTCAGACGGCTTATTGATATGAATATGCTTACAGAAAACAATGCTGCACTAATGAAATACGGCAGGGTGTTTTTCTATAATAAGGGGTTTGCCGTTATTGGACGGGATGAAATGCAGAATAATGATATTATTAAACACTCAAAACTGCAATATCAGGCAAGGCACGGCAAGGGGCCCGTGGGTACCATTTCCGGGGAATTGGATGATGGCGAATTCGAGGATTTTATGGAAACAATGAGAAATTATTCTGCTGAAAAGGATTCAGGAAATGACATTATTATCATGCAATAATATAATAAGCGGTTTTTCAAGAAAAGGCATTATCATTGATAAGGAATCAGCAGAGCAGGTGGCAGTATTCATGGGGGAATTATTCAAATGGAATGCACACATCACATTGATATCAGAGGGAGATAAACAGCATATATTGGATAGACATGTAATTAATTCAATAGCATTATACAGGCATATAGACAGAAAATCATTTATCAATATTGCAGACATTGGTTCCGGCAACGGCTTTCCCGGCATAATGCTTGCCATTATGTACAAGAATAAACAATTTACATTAATAGAAAACAGAGGTAAAAAAGCATCCTTTTTAAAGCAATCCATACAAGTATGCGGCATTGAAAATGCATATGTATTTGATTCCAATGCAAAGAAATTTGATTATTCGGCCACAGATCTGATTGTAAGCCGGGCATTTGGAAGCATATCATTTGTACGCTCACACATCAATACGCCATTCAATGGTCACACGGCAATCTATCAGAATAATGACATATTGCTTTACGATAGATATGATAAACAATGTTCCACGTAGAACATAAATCATTCAGCAATGTTCCACGTGGAACATTGCCATATGCATATTGATATGATTGATATATATTAAATAAAAAAAATCATATTATTTCACTTGAAAAATATAATAATTGTGTTAATATTTTTTAATTATGTCAAAAACTATAGCAATTGCCAATCAAAAAGGCGGGGTGGGTAAAACCACCACTGCCGTAAATCTGGGAGCAGCATTGTCTGCTGCAGAAAAACGGGTATTGCTTGTGGATATGGATCCTCAGGCAAATGCTACAAGCTCATTGGGTTTTTATCAGAACAATCTGCTGGGGAAATCGGTTTATGATGTCTTTGCAGAGAGGGTGTCAATGGAAGAGGTTGTTGTCAACACTGATATGGACTACTTAAAACTGCTTCCATCGGATATATCATTGGCTGCGGTTGATGTAGAGCTTATCAATATAAGCGGCAGGGAGTATCTGCTCAAGGAGAAGATATCCTCTGTATCGGAACAGTATGATTTTGTGCTTATAGACTGCCCCCCAAGCCTGCAGCTTCTTACGGTTAATGCTCTTGTTGCAGCTGATTCTGTTTTGATACCCCTTCAATCCGAGTATTATGCCATAGAGGGTCTGGGCAAGCTGCTCAATACAATAAACATGATACAGCATGATTTAAATCCTGAACTCTTCATAGAAGGTGTCTTGATTACCATGTATGATCAGAGGCTCAATCTATCCAGACAGGTTGTTGATGAAGCGCTGAACTATTTCAAGGATAAGGTATATAAAACATATATACCGCGCAATGTGCGCCTGGCAGAATCGCCCTCATTCGGACAGCCGATAATTCTCTATGACATCAATTCATCCGGAGCAAAAGCATATATGAAATTAGCAGAGGAGATAATAAAGAATGTCTAGGAAAGCATTGGGAAGAGGATTGGAATCGCTGATAAGCGGAGCCGGTCAGCGGGAGGTGAGAAACATCCCCCTGAATAAAATAACACCAAATCCATATCAGCCGAGACATTCTTTCAAGGAAGCGGAACTGGCAGAGCTGAGTGAATCAATAAAAGAGAATGGAATTATTCAGCCGATAATTGTGCGCAGGAAAGAAAATAAATATGAATTGATTGCAGGTGAGAGGAGATTGAGAGCATCGCAGATGGCCGGACTAAAAGAGATTCCTGCCATTGTGAAAGAGATTAATGATGAACAGATGCTGCAGATTGCCATTGTAGAAAATGTTCAGAGAGAGGATTTAAATCCCATTGATGAAGCAAGGGGATATCAGATGCTTATAGATAATTTCAAGATGAAGCATAATCAGGTGGCTCAGATGGTGGGAAAATCCAGATCTCATATAAGCAATATGATGCGTATACTTGAATTAAGCGCAAAGATTCAGCAATATATTGAAAAGGGATTAATTTCATTTGGTCATGCAAAGGTGTTATTATCCCTAAACAATCAAAAGAGAATGCAATATGCCGAAATGATTGTGAGCAGGGGATTGTCTGTCAGGGAATTGGAGATGGCAAGCAAACAGAAAGCAATGGAAAAAAAGAAAAAGAAGACAAATAAATTTGCATATATAGAAGATAATCTTTCAAAGGCATTAAACAGAAAAGCAGAGCTCAGATATTCAAAGGGCAAAGGAAAGATAATGCTGTCATTTTACAGCGATGATGATCTTAATGAATTATTGAATATATTGGGAGTTAAATCATTAGATTAGGAGCATAAATGAAAGACATGTTGAAGAGCTTTACAGATCTTGTGGCAATATCCGGCGAAGAAGAACATGCAATTTCACTTATAAGGCAGATGTTTGATTCACATATTGTATCAATAGATGTAGACAAACAGGGAAGCATTGTTATTCATAAAAAAGGAAATAAACCCGGTAAGGTGTGGATGTCAGCGCACTTAGATGAAATTGGATTGATCGTGACCAAGATAGACGGACAATATGTACGCTTTACAGAGGTGGGCGGATATGATGAAAAGGTATTATATGGTCAAGAAGTCACTGTGTTTGGAGATAGGGAGTACAGCGGCATTGTAGGCGCAAAGCCGCCGCATCTGATGACTGCTGATGAGCACACCAAGATGCTTACATTCGGGGATCTGTTTATTGATATAGGCAGGGATGAGACATTTCTCAAGGCGCACATAAAGGTGGGCGACAGGATAGCATTAAAGAATAAGTTTTGTGAATTGAAGAATGGAAATGTTTCAACAAAAGCCATGGATAACAGATCCTGTGGAGTAATTATTATGAGTGCACTTAAAGGACTGATGAAATACAGCGATCTTCCCGATGTATATGTGGTACTCAATGCGCAGGAAGAAACAACATTTCTTGGAGCTACAACAGCAGGGTATAACATATTTCCCGACATTGCATTTGTAACAGATGTAACATTTGCAAAGCAGCCCGGTGTAGCAGAGGGGTTTGCAATGGATGAGATTGCCATTGGCAAGGGTGCCCACATATCCCCGGATATTTTTGAATATCTCAAAAAAACTGCGGAAACAGAACATATTAAATATGCAATTGAAGCAATGCCCAGAGCATCAGGAACAGATACGGGAGCTGTTCAGCTTTCAAGAAGCGGTGTTTCAACAGGTATATTATCCCTGCCGATCAAGAATATGCATTCACCGGTGGAAACGGGCAGCTTAGAAACAATGAAAATGGCGGCAAGGCTTTTGGAAAGAGCAATAGCGAATATTAATATAGAAGATTTTGCTGTAAAAACAATTAAATAAGGAAGCAGTATGTTAAAAGAATTGTGTAATGCAGGCGGTGTTTCCGGTAATGAAAAAGAGATCAGAGATATTATAATTAATGCAATAAAACCCTATTGTGATTCTATCAAGATCGATAAACTGGGTAATATCATTGCATTAAAAAAAGGCAATAAAAAATCGGGAACAATCATGATTGCTGCCCATATGGATGAAGTCGGCTTCATGATAAAATCAATAGAGGAAAGCGGTTCATTAAAATTTGCTCCTGCAGGAGGAATAGACCCAAGGGTTATGATAGGCAAAAGACTGCTTGTGGGAAAAGATAAAATACCCGGAATACTTGCATATAAACCTATACATGTTCAGAGGGATGACTATAAGAATATACCAAAGGTATCGGATCTCAATATAGATATCGGAGCCAAGGACAAAAAAGATGCAGAGAAATATGCGAGTGCAGGAGATTATGCAATCTTTGATACAGAGTTTGAAAAGACGGGTAATCTGTTAAAAGGAAAAGCCTTTGATGACAGATTCGGTTGTTATGCATTGATTGAATTATTGAAGAAAAAGCATGATAGCAGCATATATGCTGTATTTACGGTTCAGGAAGAAGTGGGACTAAGGGGTGCATCGGCAGCAGCATATGGAATTATGCCGGATTATGCGCTGATATTCGAAGGAACATCAGCTGCAGAGTTTCCCGAGAAAAAAGATTTAGCGGATTTTCCGAAAATGGGAGAAGGTGTAGTCATTACAATCTCAGACAGGTCAATGTTCTCTGACAGATGGCTGCTTGAATCGGCACAAAATGTTGCAAAGAAGAATAAAGTTAAATTTCAGTTTAAACAACCCATGATAGGCGGAACGGATGCCGGTGTAATTCATACAACAGGAAAGGGATGCAGGTCTCTGGTGTTTGCTGTTCCATGCAGATATATACATTCGCCGGTTGGATATGCTGATATGAGGGATTTAAAATCAATGATAAAACTAGGTGAATTAATGATAAAAGAAATAAATAAGGGGGCACATAAATGAAAAACAATATCAAAGCCTTAACAGAAATTATAGCACCTTCATCATATGAAATGCCTGTTGCTGATTATCTTGAAAAACAACTGAAGGGTAAGGGTTTGAAGATCAGCAGGGATGTAATGGGCAACCTTATTGCCAGGAGACCGGGAAAGGGCAGAAAGATTATGCTTGCAGCGCATATGGATGAAATTGGATTTATGGTAAAACATATAGATAAAAACGGATTTCTCAGATTTACGGTTGTAGGCGGTATATACCCGCATAATATTGTGAATACACGCGTTAAATTTGTATCCGGCATAGAGGGTGTGATTGGCATTGAGGAAAAAGATTATAAATATAAAGATATCCTGCCTGTGAGCAAGATGTTTATTGATATCGGAGCAGCTGACAAGAAAGCGGCTGAAAAAATCATTAGCATTGGAGATCTGGCTGCAGTAAAGGATGATTTCTCGGATATGGGAAGCAGGATAGCATCAAAGGCATTAGACGATAGAATTGGATGTTATATGCTTTTGGAATTGGCAAAGAAAAAAATTAAAGGAAATAATGATATTTATTATGTATTTACTGTTCAAGAGGAAGTGGGTGTCAGGGGAGCAAAGACCTCTGCATTCAGTATAGATCCTGACCTTGCCATTGCCGTTGATGTAACATCAACAGGTGATACACCGGAATGCGAGCTTATGGATGTTCACATTGGGAAGGGACCCACAATAAAGGTTAAGGATAATGGATTGATAGTTAAAAGAAAAGTGCTTGATTATATGACAAACATTGCAAACAAAAATAAAATCCCGTATCAGCTGGAAATTCTTGAACATGGCGCAACGGATGCATATGCAATTCATATGACAAAATCCGGCGTATTAACAGGTGTGGTATCTATTCCCACACGTTATATACATTCATGTTCAGAACTGATAGACCTTGATGATGTGAAGAATGGAATTAAATTGATAGAAAAGATAGTTGAAGATGATATTAAAAAGAAAGGATTTTGATTGAAAAGATTTTTTACACTTATTATTATGTCGCAGGACGGCAAGAGCAAAAGACAGTACAGTATAAATGTAATTCTATTTAGAACCATTGTTACTGTTTCAATTATATTTCTACTGTCAGTAATGTTCATGGCTCTATATCTGGGTAATATTTATTCAGATGCTGTGCAGAAAAATATTTATGAAAAAAAGGTACACGAATTAGAGATAGAGGTTGCAAAGATTGATTCATTGAAAACTGATATTGTTTCCCTGTATAAATCACAGGAAAAAATAAATGATTTACTGGGCATAGAGATGCAGAATAAATTGCTGAAAAAGCACAGGGATGATATAAAAAATATGAAAATCGATTCAATTGTATCAATGGAAAGTATTATGAGTAATGAATCGGTATATCCGGACATTTGGCCAGTAAAGGGCATTGTTTCACGAGAATTTTCCACCGAACATCCGGCAATAGATATTGCAGCAGTAGCAGGGTCTCCTGTTATCTCGCCTATGAATGGTAAAATAGAATCAATCGGTTGGGATCAGATCTTTGGCAATTATGTGAAAATAAAAAATGAGGAAATAACAGTATTCTTCGGACACCTTGATAAGGTGTTTGTGGAAAACAGGCAAATGATAAAAAAGGGAGAAATCGTTGGTTTGGTGGGCAATACTGGAAAATCGACTGCACCGCATTTACACTATGAAATTGTTATGAATTCAATGCTTGTTAATCCAAGAAAATTTTTACCTTAAGGAGTTATGATGAACGAAAAATTAAAGACAGGTATAACAAACATTATAGGTGAGGGAACAGAAATTCAGGGAAAGGTTCTTGTACCCGGATCCATAAGGGTTGATGGTAAAATTGATGGTGATATTACTGTATCAGAGCAGATAACGGTCGGGAAATCAGGACTCATAAAAGGAGAACTGCTGACACGAGATGCCATTATTGCAGGCAGAGTAGAGGGAAAGGTAAATGTGAAAAATAAAATTGAATTACAGAAAAATGCCCGTGTGAATGTTGATTTAAAATGCAAACTACTTATGATAGAAGAAGGTGTTGTTTTTGACGGAACATGTTCAATGAGCAATGGAGAACGTGAAATAAAACAGGATAAGAAGACCGGAACCGTTGCGTGAAAATCTTTATTGAGCAGATGTTTTTTTATCTGCTTTTCCTTTTTTCATTGAGTGTCCATGAGATGATGCATGCTCTTTCCGCCAATATACTCGGAGATAAATCAGAGCAGCTGAAAATGAGAATTACATTGAATCCCATAAAGCATATAGATATGTGGGGCAGTGTATTGTTGCCCATTATGCTGTTATTGAGCAATTCCGGATTTCTATTTGGCTGGGCTAAACCCGTTAAGATTGATATTAATGCTTTTTCTCATCCAAATAGGGATATGGCAATTACAGCAATTGCAGGACCTGTGTCAAATCTTATACTTGCGCTCATAGGAATCTTAATCATTCGTTCAGGAATCGGATTTTTCAACTCCAATGAAATTATATATACTGTTATGTATATGTTTATTTTGCTGAATATAATTCTTTTTATATTTAATATGCTTCCTATTCCGCCACTTGACGGCTCACGGCTCTTTGCATATATATTGCCTGTAGAGATGAAAAAACAATATTTTAAATATGGTCCCTATGCCATGATTATTATATTTATTTTTATGCTTGTGGGTATTTTTAATTCATTTTTTATATGGCTTAATACATTATTGGGAAGCATCATATGATAAAACGTATAGCATTCATATTTCTGTTGATATTATTTATTTCATGCGGAAAGAAATTACCCCCTCCATCTCCGGATATATTCGGCCCTGCATTGATTTCATCGGTTTTTCATATAAACAGTGAATTGAGATTTACATTCAATGAACGAATCACACAATATGATTCTGCATTTCTGTATTTTAATGATTCTATTTATAGAATAGATGATTATTATACAGAGAATAATGTATTAGCTGTTCAATACAAAAAACCACTGGAATATGGTTTTGCAGATATATATGGCATAGCAGATGCATATGGAAATAAAAGAAATTTTTCACATATAATACTCAAGGGTTCTCTGATAAGAGATACAATACCACCACTTATACAGAAAACAATATTCTCTGACTCTATCATTCAAATATATTTCAATGAGAGTGTTGATACAGCTGAAATCATGATATTGCCATCATATATTGTATTGAAAAAAACAAATTATATGAAAAACCGCGTCAATGTATACATAGATGATACAATCGGCCTGTATCCCAGAGAGTTGATTATCAAGAGGGTTGAGGATATGAGCGGAAATCAATGGAGAGACAGAACAGTCTTTGAAATAGCATCAGATTCATTATATTCACACACATTATCCTATACATTGACAGGTGCCGGGATGGAGATTAGATTATTAAACATAGACAGTTTGCATCTATACAGTTTGTTTGCAGACAGCGGAAGCACCATTCTATTTGAGGGGCTTTTACCCGGTAAATATTACCTGCAGGCAGACAGCATGATGGAATTAATTGTACAATAAAGGAGGAACATTGAAGGAAATGACAAAAAATGCATTAAAGGATGCATTGGCAGGAGAATCACAGGCACATGTGAAATATCTTGCATTTGCTGATATCGCAGAAAGAGAGGGACATGATAATATAGCCAATCTCTTTAGGGCCATTGCAGAAGCAGAAAAGATTCATGCAGTAAATCATGCGCGTGAGCTTGGTCTGCTTGGCAATACAATGGAGAATCTGCAGTCAGCTAAGGATGGAGAATCCTTTGAAATTGAAGAGATGTATCCGGCATATAATGCAATTGCTCTACTGCAGGAAGAGAAAGGCGCGTTAAGATCTATACACTATGCTGAAGAGGCAGAAAAGATACATGATGCATTGTATGAAGAAGCCATCGCAAATATGAAAGAATCAAAGGATTTCCGAAATGGCACAGTGTATATCTGTCCCATATGCGGATATACCCATGTAGGGGAAGACCTGCCCGACAAATGCCCTGTATGCGGCATCCCCAACACCAAATTCAAATCTTTCAAATAAGATTATCCAGGCTCGGTATAACCCCGGGCCTTGACTTTTTGACATTTGATTTAAAAAAAACATTTTTAAGTTAATAAATGGTGACACTTAAAATAATGTGTAAAATATACTTAAATATAAAACATTTTGTATATATTGATTTAATAAAGCGTAAGTTTAAACATATATATATCTTATAGAATTATATAGTTCATGGGCCTATTAGAAAAAAATGTCAAAAAGTCAAGGCCCGGGGTTGGTTGACAATAGGTTGACAATAAAGATGTAAAAGGGTGGTGTATAAAGATAAAGTCTTTACTTGAAAAATATTTTATAAGTGCTATAATTTCTAATAATCTATTATATAATATATTATTAACAGACATGAAGATGAAAAAAAAGAATACTTCAATATTAAGAAATAAAAAATACAAGGAAATAGATCTGCACGGTATGACGCGAACAGAATCGGAAGAAAGGGTAAAAACAATGCTGGGCTCATATAAAGCACAGGGCATACAAAAGGTTAAGATTATTTGCGGTATTGGGCATCACAGTGAACAGGGACCTGTTCTGATAAAACATATAGAACAATTTCTCAATAGAAACAGAGGGATGTTTAGCTCATTTTCTATAGACAGAAACAATAATATAATCATAACAATGAGATAACAATGAAAAGAGTAATATGGGTGTTGCTAATTGCCAGCTTTTTATTAATTGTAATTTCATGTAACAATGAAAGGGGAATTATTGATAATGCATCAAAGAAAACACTGGAACTTCCTACAAGGGCAGCAGTTGTTTCGGATTTGACAATGCTCAGACAGGCAATAAATCAAAAAAAGGCAATAAATGGAGAATTTCCAAACACATTGGAGGAGTTGGGTATTAAAACAAACAGACCTATTGAGGAATATAATTATGATAAAGATAAAGGAACAGTTAAGCATAGGGATTATACAAAAATATAAGGAGCAGTAATGGCAGTAGGAAGAGAACGTGTTCTCAGCACAAATATTGAAGATGAAATGAAAAAATCCTATATGGAATACGCAATGTCTGTGATTATCAGCAGGGCATTGCCTGATGTTAGAGATGGTCTTAAACCAGTTCACAGGAGAATACTGTTTTCTATGAATGGTTTGGGATTATTTCATAATAAATCATTTAAAAAATCAGCAACTGTTGTAGGTGATGTGCTTGGAAAATATCATCCGCATGGAGATATGGCAGTTTATGATTCCCTTGTCAGAATGGCACAACCATTTTCCTTGAGATATCCATTTATCAATGGTCAGGGAAACTTCGGCTCAATATATGGAGACAATGCTGCTGCATACAGATATACTGAAGCAAGATTAACCAAAATTGCAGAGGAAATGCTTTTTGATATAGACAAATCAACAGTTGATTTTATGCCCAATTTTGACGGTTCACTGGAAGAGCCCGTTGTGCTTCCTTCAAAGATACCAAATCTGCTTGTCAATGGTGCATCTGGAATTGCTGTAGGAATGGCAACAAATATTCCTCCTCATAATTTAAATGAGGTTATTGATGGTGTAGTTGCATATATCGAAGACCCTGAAATTGATGTTCAAGGACTGATGAAATTTATAAAAGGCCCGGATTTCCCCACTGCAGGTATTATTCAGGGAAAGAGGGGTATTAGGGATGCATATGAAACCGGAAAGGGAAAAATAACACTCAAGGCAAGAATGGGTTTTGAAACCAAAAAGGGAGACAAGGAACAGATAATTATCACTGAAGTACCTTATCAGATCAATGTTACGAATATGGTAGAAAAAATGGTTGATCTTGTGAATAGCAAAAAAATTACAGATATATCTGATATTAGAGATGAATCAGATAGGGATGGTATGCGCATTGTTATTGAATTAAAGAGGGGAGCAAACAGAAATGTGGTTGCCAATCAGCTTCTAAAACATACTCAGCTGAAAACATCATATTCAATAATATTTATTTCACTTGTGAATAATATTCCAAAAGTTTTGAACCTAAAAGAGATGATAAAGCATTATGTGAATCACAGAAGGGAAATTATCACAAGAAGAACACAATATGAATTGGATAAAGCCGAAAAGAGAGCTCATATAGTTGAAGGCTTGAAAATTGCAGTAGATAATATTGATGAAGTTATTAGAATAATAAAATCTTCTCCTGATACAGGCACGGCACAGTCAAGACTGCAGGAGAGGTTCAAACTTAGCGATGAACAAGCAAAAGCAATTCTTGAGATGAAATTAGCGAGATTAACTAATCTTGAAAGAGAAAAGCTTGAAACAGAATATCTTGAACTTATAAAAACAATAGAAAAATTAAAATTTATTCTCTCATCAGATGTACAGATATTAAAGGTTGTTAAAGAAGAATTAGTGGAGATGAAAGAAAAATATGGAGACGGCAGATTGACGGAGATTGTTGCTTCTGAAGATGAGGATATGGAAATGGAAGATCTGATCGCAGACGAAAAAGTTATTGTTACAATCAGTAATAATGGATACATCAAAAGACAATCCATTTCACAGTATAGAATTCAGGCAAGAGGAGGCAAGGGTGTTGCCGGAATGAAAACCAAAAAGGATGATTTTGCAGAGCGTATATTTATAGCTTCAACTCATCAGTATATTCTATTCTTTACAGATAAGGGCAAGGTATACTGGCTAAAGGTTTTCAGAATACCGGAAGGAGGAAGACTTTCAAAGGGAAGAGCAATAATTAATGTGCTGGAAGTTGAAAAAGATGAACAGATAACAGGAATGCTTCCTGTGCGTGAATTTGCTGACAATGAATATGTTTTTATGATAACCAAAAAAGGTCTTTCTAAAAAAACAGAATTGTCTGCATTCAGCAATCCCAGAAAGGGTGGCATAATCGCCATAAATCTTAATGAAGATGATAATCTTGCAGATGTTCATATGACAGATGGTACAAGCGATATAATTGTTGTTTCAAGGCTGGGCAGCGCAATAAGATTTTCAGAGAAAGAAGTCCGTTCAATGGGAAGAAATACATCAGGAGTCAAAGCAATTAAACTGAGCAACGATGACTATGTCATTAACAGTGTTGTTGTGAAGAGAGAAACAACATCATTATTCATTGCAACAGAAAACGGATATGGCAAAAGAACATCCATGAGTGCTTTCAGGAGAATGCATAGGGGCGGCAAAGGTGTTATAGGTATAAAAACACATGACAGAAATGGGAAAGTGATTAATGCCATGGAAGTTCTGGATAATGAAGAACTGCTGCTCATAGCACAATCTGGAACAATAATACGCATGTCTGTTGATAATATCAGAGAAATCGGCAGAAATACTGCCGGAGTAAGACTAATGAATCTTGGTCTTGATGATAAATTGATAGATGTTGCAATTATTGCAAATGAAGATGATGTTCCTGAAAGTGCAGAGGAGGCAGAAGAGGCTGAATGAACAGCACTGAAATAATTAAAGAAATTTACAATAACATAACGGATAATATGAAATCCGTTATAATCGGACAAAAGGAAGTAATTGACAACATACTCATCACCCTTATGTGTAATTCCCATTCAATCCTTGTGGGAGTGCCCGGTTTAGCAAAGACCCTAATTGTAAAAATGCTTGCCATTACAACAGACTTGGATTTCAACAGGATACAGTTTACACCAGATTTAATGCCCTCTGATATTACAGGAACAGTTCTTCTGAAAAAAAGAGATGATGAAATAAACTATGGTTTTGTGAAAGGGCCGATTTTTTGCAACATGCTTTTGGCTGATGAAATAAACCGTACTCCGCCCAAAACCCAATCGGCATTGCTACAGGCAATGGAAGAAAGATTTGTAAGTATTGAAGGAAAACATTATAAAATGAATAAACCTTTTAATGTTTTTGCGACACAGAACCCGATTGAACAGGAGGGTACCTATAGTTTACCTGAAGCACAATTGGATAGATTTATGTTTCAAATAACAGTTGACTATCCGGCAACAGATGAAGAGTTGATGATTATTTCCAACAGAAATATTGATGAGGATTTTAAAATAAAGAAAGGCGTTGTCAGTAAAGAAAACATACTGAAAATGCAGAAAATTGTCAGAGAAGCAACGGTTGCATCCAATATAGAAAGAATGATAATAAATATTCTGAAGAATACGAGACCCTCAATGACGCAGATAAAAGGTGTTAAAGAATTCATAAAATGGGGAGCAAGTCCAAGAGCGGGAATTTTTTTAATGGCTGCTGCAAAAGCGAAGGCATTGATAGACGGGAGGCTTACTCCCGACAAATCAGACATAGAATATATTGCTCCTCTTGTTCTCAGCCATAGACTTATACTCTCTTTCAAGGGAGAGATGGAAAACATTAAGAAAGAGGAATTAATAGATGAAATTGTTAAAAATTCGAATTAGTTTAATACTGCTAATTCTTTTTCTGGGAATCAGCAGTCAAAACTCATTCCAGGATAAAATAATTGAAAATGAAAACAAGCTTGGTGAGATAAAAAAACAGCTTAAGGTCGTGAAGTCTAAGAAAGACAGCATTGATGTTCAAAGAAGCAAAACATTGCTTGTTCTCAACAGAATGGATGAAGAAATATATTTGACAGATTTGCTCATCAGAGAATTAGAAAGAAAAGACAGTCTTTTAACAGAACGCATAGAAATATTAAACAGAGATATAGACTCTTTAGGAACTGAGCTGGAAATAAGGAAAATTGCTCTTGAAAAAAGAATTGTAGATATATACAAAAAAGGAAAAATCCACACATTTGAAGTGGTTTTCAACGCTAGCACATTCTCGGATCTTTCAAACCGGTTAAAATATTTGTCAACGCTCGCAAGACAGGACAAGCTGCTATATGATTATGTTAAAAAAATGCAGGATGCACTTAATAAGAGAATAGATGAGTTTAATATGAATAAAGAACAATTAGCTTTGGTTCAGAAAGAAGCTGAAAATGAAAAATTGACGCTTGAAATAGAAAAGGGAAACAAGGAATCATTTCTTGTACAGCTTTCTTCTGAACAACAGAAACAGAAAAAATTAGAGGATGAATTAAACAAATCAAAGGAATCCCTGCAGTATTTAGTAAATAAACTCAGGGTAGCAAACACAAATGTTGAGAAGAACAGAAACGTGAAAGAGGGACAGCATTATTTTGATAAAAACAAGAAAAAAGTAATATGGCCTGCATCAGGAAAAATTATTTCAAAATTCGGTACAGTTAGACATCCCAAATACAATACTAAAACACTGAACAATGGTATAGATATTGAGGTTAAAAAAGGAGATCCTGTTCAGGCAGTATATGATGGAGATGTTATATATGTAGATAAATTTCTTGGATACGGGAATGTGGTTATGCTTGACCACGGGAATGGATATTTTACCCTATATGCTCATTTACAGGACATGAATGTGATTTTAAATCAACCTGTTATGACTGGTGAAACCATTGGTTCTTGCGGAGACACGGGATCATTATCTGGTCCTATATTACACTTTGAGATTCGCAAAGACGGTAAACCCTTGAATCCGCTGAACTATTTAAAATAATATGTTTGATAATATCATTGGCCATGAAAACATAAAGAGACACCTGGAATCAATAGTCAAGGAAAAACGGTTTGCCAATACCTATCTATTCAGCGGACCTGCAAAAGTGGGTAAATTCTCAACTGCAAGAGAACTGGCAGTAGAAATTCTGGGAAAAAAATATGAAAAGGATATATATTCCTTTATTTTTCCGGATTTTACAGTAGTATATCCCTTTTTAAAGAAAAACATTGATACCAGGAATGCATACATTGAAGGCCTTAGAATGGAATTGATAAACAGATACAGGGATGGACTGGATGATGTTTTTTTTGACATGGGGTTTAATGATAATATACCTATAGATGTTGTAAGGGAGTTACAGTTTTATGCAGGTAAAAAAGCATTTATATCGGACAGAAAGGTTATTATTGTTAAAAATGCCGAAAAAATGCGTAAAGAGGGAGCAAATTCATTTCTTAAATTACTCGAAGAACCGCCTGACAATACAATTATTATACTTACAACAGACAATTTAAGCAGTATTTTGCCCACAATAGTTTCCCGATGTCAATTACTTAAATTCGGTTATATTGCAAATAGTGAAATTCAGAATTACTTACTCAGCACAACTGAATATAAAAAGGAAAGCGGTGATTGGGTCTATGATGGAACTTTCGGAAACTTGAGATTAAGCAGCATCGTACTGAAACACATGGAAATCAATCGGACAATAAGATCTGTTTTGGATAAAAACGATATGGAAATATTTAAAATAATCAGCGATATTCAAAATGAATTTGCTGCACTTGAGAAAAAAGAAAACAAAGAAAGGAAAAAACGGAAAACAGAAAGAAAATCAAAAAACAGCACAGTTAATCTCAAACAGGAATCACTTGTTTATTTACTTAAACTATTAATGAAATTAATTAATACTGTTACAATTGAAAATTATAATTCTTTATTTGACAGAAGCATTATTGAATATATGCGTAAAAATTATTCTAAAGATAAATTAGAAAATATTCTTAAAGAGCTAATTATTATTGAAGCAGATATAAGAAAAAATATAATTGTAGAAAAAACTATTACATATCTGATTACATTGTTTTCAGTGAAAGAGGTTTATAATGTTTACCAAGGTTGAATTCAGAGGACATGAACGCGGAGTTTTTAACATACCGCAGAATATAGATGTAAAGGAAAATGATCTGGCAGTGTGCAAGCATGAGCAGGGTTTGGATATAGGCAGGGTGCTTAAGGTATATGGAACTGAGATTGAAAAATCTTCAGGAAAGATACTGCGGAGTACAACAGAAGATGACATGAGACTTCACCGCTCATATGAAATAAAGGAAAGAAATTCGCTTTCGGAATCAAATAATATTATCAAAAAACACAAGCTTGATATTAAATTGGTTGATATTCAAATACACTTTGACGGGCAGAGAATGACATTCTACTTTATTTCAGAAAGAAGAATAGATTTTAGACAACTGGTTAAATCACTGGCATCACATTATCACACCAGAATAAGAATGAAGCAAATAGGAGTGAGAGATTACGCAAAGCATCTCGGCGGCATTGGCCCCTGCGGTCTTGATCTATGCTGTTCAAGATTTCTTACATCATTTGAAGCTATTGGTCTGCAGATTTTGAAAGACCAGAATCTGTCAATGACACCGCAGAAGGTTTCCGGTATGTGTGGAAGGCTTTTATGCTGTCTCAGATATGAAACAAACTTTTATGAAGAAGTCAATAAAAAGTTTCCTCCCCTTCACTCATATATTAAAACATCAAAATACGGAGATGGAAAAATTACAAAGGTTGATATTTACAGAAGCATGATAACTGTGCAGTATAAAAATGTTGATGAAAACGGAGGTGTTATATCACATACACTGGAAGAATTCAATAATATCAAAGCCAAAACGATAAACTTTATACCACTAGAGAATCAGAAAAATAAGGAGAACAATTAATGACAAAATATTTGGTTACAGCGGCATTACCCTATGCAAACGGACCCATTCACCTGGGGCATCTTGCGGGAGCTTATTTGCCGGCTGATATTTATGTTAGATATATGAAAATGAAAGGAGAGGATGTATTATTTATATGCGGTAGTGATGAACATGGCGTCCCAATAACCCTTAAAGCAGAGCAAGAAAAAAAATCACCAAAGGAAATTGCAGATTATTATCATAATATGATGAAAAAGAGTTTCAGTAAAATAGGCATTAATTTTGATAATTTCTCACAAACCTCAAAACCTTTGCATTATAAAAACGCAGCGCATTTCTTTGAAAAACTGAATGAAAACGGTTATTTGGAAAAAAAGCAGGAAAAACAGTATTACTGCAATAGCTGTAAACGATTCCTGCCAGACCGGTATGTAGAAGGCATATGTCCTCATTGTGATTTTGATGGTGCAAGAGGGGATCAATGTGATAATTGCGGAAAAGTGATTGACAATGTATCGCTGATAAAGCCTAAATGTAAATTGTGCGGAGGAGAACCAATAATAAAAGAAACAGAGCATTTTTATTTGCGCTTGGATCTGTTTGAGAAAAAGCTCAAAGACTGGCTTATGAGTAAGCATGAGTGGAAGAGCAATGTAAGAGAGTTTGCATTAGGGTGGATAAAAGAAGGTCTTAAGCCGCGGGCAATAACGAGAGATTTGAAATGGGGAGTGCCTATACCTGTAAAAGGATATGAAGACAAAGTGCTTTATGTCTGGTTTGATGCTCCAATCGGATATATCTCTTCAACAATGGAATGGGCTGAGAGGACTGGAGATAAAGACAAGTGGAAGGATTACTGGAAAGATAAAGATTCCAAGATTATTCATTTCCTTGGAAAAGATAATATTGTATTTCATTCTGTTATATGGCCGGCAATGCTTATGGGAATAGATGAGCATTACTCATTGCCATCCAATATCCCGGCCAATGAATATTTAAACATTGAAGGTCAAAAACTCTCTACATCAAGGAATACGGCAATATGGCTAGATGATTATTTAGCTTCTTTTGACCCAGACCTGCTTAGATATACTATGGCAGTCAATTTACCTGAAACAAAAGATTCAGATTTTTCATGGAAAGATTTTCAGTTGAAAAACAATTCAGAATTAGCAGATATATTAGGCAATTTTATAAATAGAACTGTAATATTTATACAAAAATACAGAAACGGAGTATTGGATAGAGAGGTTGAATTAAAAGATGTTGATAAAGAATTCCTGGGGAAAATATATAATAAGATAGATGAAATAGGAACCCTTATTGAGGATTATAAATTACGAAAAGCATCTTTTGAATTTATGGATATTGCAAGAGAAGCTAATAAGTATTTTTCAACCACTGAACCATGGACACTAAAAAAAGATGAAAAACGTCTCAATACGGTACTTTATGTTTGTCTTAAAGCAGTAACCGTATTATCCATGACGGCAGAACCCTTTATACCGTTTACTGCAGAAAAAATACGGACATTTCTTGGTATAGAGCGGGTTCTGTGGTCTGACATTAGAAATACTGAACCACCACTTGAGTTAAAAAAAGACAGAATGGAAATACTGTTCAAAAAAATAGAGGATAAGGAAATTGAAAAACAGAGAAAAAAAATAGGTAAAAAAGAGGAAAAAGAAGAATTGAATTATATAGAATTCAATGAATTTATCAAATCAGGATTAACTGTTGCAGAGGTATTGAATGCCGAAAAGGTGGAAAAAGCAGACAGATTATTAAAGCTATATATTAATATTGGAACAGAAAAGAGAACAATAGTAGCCGGAATAGCAGAACATTATACTCCTGAAGAGATGATAGGAAAAAAGATCATTATTGTTAAGAATTTAAAACCGGCGGTCATAAGAGGAATAGAATCAAAAGGGATGCTTCTGGCGGCAACAGACAAAAAGAAAAAAAAACTAAGAGTTGTTTTTGTGGACAACAGCATGAATCCCGGTGATAATGTTGGCTAAACCGCTTATCGATTCTCATGCTCATCTTTACATGGATGAGTTTAAATTACAAATCAATGACATCATAAATGAAATGAAAGAATATAATGTGGGCTTAATATGTAATGTGGGTTATGATCTTGATTCTTCAAAACAAGCAGATGAATTCAATATTGAAGGAGTGGAATATTATAAATTTGCCGGCATACATCCCCATTATTCGGATAAAATAACAGATGAAGATATAAATACATTAAGGACAATGCTTATTTCAGGAAGATATAATGGTTTGGGTGAGGTTGGTTTAGACAGATATTGGCATAAAGATGAGAAGATTATAGAAACACAGAAGATTGTGTTTAAAAAACAACTTTCCATTGCAGAAGAATTAAGAATGCCAGTTATGCTGCATATTAGAAATGCATATGATGAGGCAATAGATATTGTATCCGAGTACAAATTGCCCTCTGTTGAATTCCATAGCTTTACGGGAAACAAAAACCAATTGAATAAAATATATTCATTGGGTTATTATTTTGGAATTAATGGAGTTATTACATTTAAAAATTCAGAACTAAAGGAATGTTTAAAAGAAGAGTTTTTTGACAGTATGCTTATAGAAACAGATTCCCCCTATTTAACACCTGTGCCTATGAGGGGAAAGAGAAACAGAAGTGATTATGTACGATATATTTATGACTTCATTGCATCTCAATATAACATAGATAAAGAAAAACTGAGGGACATTGTTTATGACAACTTCAAACGATTTGTTTCGGCATAGTAAAGTCAAACGCTCTTTATCGCAAAATTTTCTGACTGACAAGTATGTTTTAAAAGCAATAAAAGACATATTCCCTGATATGCGAGGGAGCAGCGTTATTGAAATAGGACCGGGTAAGGGAGCATTAACCGAATTAATATATTCAAAGGGACCAAAAACATTAAATCTTATTGAAAAAGATAAAATGCTTATTCCTCTGCTTAAGGAAACTTTCCCCGCTTTCAATATTATCAATGAAGATATAGAGGACTATGATATAAATGAAGAAATTGCCATCGGTGCGATACCGTACAGCAATAGCAGAAGTATATTAAAAAAATGCATTGAGACGAGAAGCATTAAAGAATGTTATTTTATTGTACAAAAAGAATTCGGTGAAAAAATAATTAAAGAAAAAATCAAACCTATCTCAATATATTCAAACACATACTTTGTTTCAAAAAAGTTACTTGATATAGGAAGGAATAGTTTCTTCCCTGTACCTGGAGTAGATTCAATGCTTCTGCATATGAGCAGAATAAGAGATTTGAATGAATCGGATAAGGATTACTGGACATTTATCAATAAATTGTCTGTTAATAAAAGGAAAAAGGTTAATACAATACTAAACAACAATGATGACAGAAGAATATGTCATCTCCATGCAAAGGACATGTATAAGTTATATGCTGACATCAACATATATTCACATTAAAGAAATTAATTACAAAACCGAACAAATACTATATGGTGCAGGTTATGGAAGATGGTGGGATATTCTTAAGAATCCAGAAAGCATACCTTTAAGTGAAAAACAGAGAGAACATCTAATAAGAGAAATAAATTTTTCAATAAAACATTTTATGAAAGATAATTTGAATTATTTTGCCGATAAATTAAAACATAAAGATCTGTGGAGGATTATTAAGCCATATTTTATTGAAACAGGATTTTTAGATATTGAAACATCAAAAGATGGAGAGATTACGGTTGTTGGATTATATATTGGAGAAAAATACCTTTGCTATAAAATGGGAGATAATACAGAAAAACTGGAATGGATGCTATCTCTCCCTAAAGTTATCGTTACATTCAATGGCATGATATTTGATGTACCTGTTATTAAAAGACATTTTCCATATATAAAGATGACTGACATACACTTTGATCTTTTAAAGGGTTTGCCGCAGGTTGGGTGGAAAGGAGGATTAAAAAAACTTGAAAAGAATGAAAATATTCATAGGCCTGAAAGAATAGCACATATGACAGGTTATGATGCAGTCAAATTATGGGAAAAATATAGTGATGGGGATTCAAATTCGCTGGAATTGCTTATTGAATATAATCTTCATGATGTAAAAAATCTGAAAATACTAATGGAGAGGTATCTGGTGTTAATGGAAAAAAATCTGTTATCTGGAGAAAAAACGGCCTAATCCCTTTTTCTTTTCTTCCTTATGTTCTTCTTCGGGTTCTGTCTTTTCCGGTTTTTTCTCTTCTTTTTTCTTGACAATCTCCTTCATGTAAACCAAACCGGAAGAAATAAGACCAACAAATATTTTAGCAGTTTCAAATTCAGACTGATTCACCTTGCTTGCCAGTGTTTTTATTGAAGATTCACCATCAACAAAAGTGAGCATTTTCCATTCTTCAGATGTCAGCTTGATGTTTTCAGTTCCTGTTTCGGGGTTTTCTACAATATCAACAATAGCATCAATGTCCGGGATGATTCGTTCAATCTGTTTCCATTCATCAATTTTTCTCGCAGCTTCGAGCATGAGATGTTGTATGGGAACCAGAACGGATTTCTTGTCACTTTTCTTATCAGGGATAAATTCAAATCGGCCTTCTGTCCACATAAGAATTCTCTGTACCGCATTTTCGCCCGTTCGGTCTGTTGTTTCAGAGTGTTTAACAATATTTCCCTCTACATAGATGTAACCCTTATCATCAGCTGTCACTATTTCAAGGCAGCCCTCTTTCTTATTCATATGAATCAGCTGAAGAATGTCAGTAATATCAAAATCTTTCAGCGAACCTTGAAGACCAGCCAATACTACCCCTTTATATTCTCATCATAATGGTTAACGAGTTATCAAATCCCAAATCATAAGCATATGGTTTAATTGTATACTGTATAGTGAATTTGTCTATATGGACACCTAATCCTGCAGAATAAGATGCAGTGATGTCATTGAATATATATCCTCCGCTTATAGTTATTATATCTCTGAATGATAATTGCCCTGCAAGCGAAACCTTATATTCAGCATCATTCTGTTTAATATAATCTGTATAAGCGGTTATATTTAGATCTTTATGAATATATTTTGAATATGAAAGACCTGCTCTCACTGTAAATGGGCTTACAATAAAATCATTTGAATTCAGATCATATCTGTAATTAGGTGCAAGATTAAGAAAGGACATTCCGGCAGTTAAACCATTGATACTCTCAAATGTCATAAGAAATCCCGTATTAAAGACAACAGAGGTTTTACTTAAGAGATAGGAATATTCGGAAATGGTCCTTACTGAAGCACCCCAGTATATACCATTTGAAACATATAACCCATAACCGATAGACATTGTTAGAGCAGAGAAATTGAATGAACCCAATGGTTCAGATGTTGGGGTATCCCCCCTCAGCTGCATTGTATCGGAAACAGAATATCCCGTACCTCCGAATATATACCCAATGGGTAATGGATATGAAATATTTATGAATCCCGTATTTAACATATCAAAGGAATTGATATATGAAAAGGATATAGCCCTGTTCATATTATAAGGTGCTGATGCCGGATTTATAAGATAAGATGAAGCTGATGAATAACCAGCTGTTCCGGAACCTGCCAATGCAATACTCTGTGCATCAGGCAGGGTCTTCAAAAAGGCAAATCCCACATTATCAGAAATACTGTAAAGGAAATCCTCAAAATCAGCAGCATTTATCAGTATAGATGTCAAGATTATTAATAGGAAAATAATTTTTTTCATAATGATTAATATTATATTAAAACCTCCTATATGTCAATAAATTATTATATAAGTTAGTTAATATTGTTTATTATGCAAGTTTTATGCGGATAAAGTAAATATAAACATATTCAAAGTATGTACAGAAATATATGAAAAAGTAAAAATTAGACATGCGTGGATTATTCCCGGCACCATTAAATGAGATTTTATTTGAATACTATGTTTACATTGACAAAAAACTCTAATATATTAAAATAACAGTTATGATAAATGATATACAAAAGGCAAAATCATTATTTACTGCAATGGTGAAAATGGAATCAGCAATGGCGCTGTATTATAGGGAATGTTCAAAGACATATGCTGAGGAATATGAATTTTTCAATGATATTGAGAAACAAGAACTTGTTCATCAGCATGATTTGCTTTTTATTTTCGAGGAAATTGAAAGGAATCCGGAAGCATTTACATGGAACATGTATTTTGATGAATCTGTTGTAAATGCAGAAGCGGACAAGATGATTGATAAAGCAAAGTTTATACATAAGGGAATGCTTGGTATTGAAGATGCCCTTAGATTTGCACTGACACAGGAAAACACCGTAATGGAGAAACATTATACAGAAATTGTCACATGCGAGGATACCCTTATAAATGATATGATGAAGAAGATTGCCGATGAAACAGAATTGCACTTTAATAGCATTGAAGAAAAACTAAAAGAAAAAACAAAATGAAAAAGCGAATTTTAAGCGGTATTCAGCCATCAGGCAATCTAATGTTAGGTAATTATATTGGTGCATTGAAACATTGGGTTGCCATGCAGGATGAATATGAGTGTTATTATGTGCTTGTTGATATGCATGCAATAACAGTCAAACAAAATCCCGCAGAACTGAGAAAACGAAGCTATGATTTTATATCTCTTTATCTGGCAGCCGGTATCGATCCTTCAAAGAGTACTATTTTCATACAATCACATATACCCGAACATGCTGAACTTGCGTGGGTTTTGAATTGCATGACATATATGGGTGAATTGAATAGAATGACTCAGTTTAAGGATAAATCAAGCAAGCACAGCAAGAATATCAATGCAGGTTTATTTACATATCCTGTTCTTATGGCAGCCGATATATTGCTCTATCAGGCAGACCTTGTACCTGTGGGGCATGATCAAAAACAGCATTTGGAATTAACAAGGGATATTGCTCAGCGATTCAATACACAGTATTCAGATACATTTACCATTCCGGAACCATATATACCCAATGTCGGAGCAAGAATAATGTCACTTCAGGAACCGGAAAACAAGATGTCAAAAAGTGATGAAAACAGCAATAATTATATAGCCCTGCTTGATGAGCCCAATGTGATTATAAATAAGATAAAGAGAGCAGTAACGGATTCAGATTCATTGATTAAGTATGACAGTAATAGACCCGGTATATCAAATTTGATTACCATATATAGTGTTATTACAGGAAACTCATATGATAAAATCGAGAACAGCTACGCAGGGAAGGGATATGGGCAATTCAAAACGGATTTAGGAGAGATGATTGTTGAATACTTAAAACCGCTTCAGAAGAGGTATAAAGAAATAAGGGAAGACAAATCTCTGTTGAATTCAATTCTGGAAAACGGAGCATTAGCAGCAAGAAATCAGGCAAGAAAAACATTGTCCAAGGTTTACAGAAAAATAGGCTTCATACAAATAAAATGAGCGGAGGAATGTTATGAAAAAAGCACTGATTCCCATTGTTATTATAATTTTATTTCTTTCAGGGTGTGAAAAGGCAATAAAGATAAATATTGTATTCAATGATATAGGGAAATTAACATCAGAAACGAGAATATTCCTTAATGATGATCCCATAGGAAAGGTGAATAATGTAACTTCAAGTAATGGTAAATACAATGTTGAGGCATATATTGACAAAAAATATGCTGATAAGGTAACGGATAATACTAAATTTTATTTATTGTCAAAAAAAGATGAACCAAGAATTGTAATGGTCCCGGGCAGCGGTAATAATTTAAATGATAATGATACTGTAATCGGAAGGAGTGAGCTTCAATATTATTTAAATGAAGGATACAGCACTGTGAAGGATATTATGGAAACAATATTCGGCTCAGAAGAATGGATTACATTGAAGAAAAATATTAATGAATTAGCTGAGAAGGGATACGAGGAAGGGAAAGACCGTTTTCCTCAGATAAGTGAAAAGGTGGAAATGTTTTTTGAGACATTTGATGAACAATATGGGGATGAAATTGAATTAAAAGTAAAGCCATTTCTTGATTCGCTGATCAAAGACATCAATTCAATATTCGAAGATTCATTAACAACTAACAAGGAGTAGGCAGTGAATGAGATATTCAACAGGCGGAGCATAAGAAAATTCAAAAGAGAATTAGACCTTTCAGAAGATAAAATAGAGAATCTTATAAAAGCAGCAATGTATGCTCCATCATCAAGGAATCTTCAGCCCTGGGAATTTATTGTTATCAAGAATGATGAGGAAAGCAGATGGGACCATGTCCGAGATCCTAAGATGAAAGAAATAATGGAAAGTGCGCCTCTTATCATTGTTATCTGTGCAGATACAATGGTTGAAGAAAACAAGGCTGTTTCTGTTATGGATTGTTCAGCTGCAACGGAGAATTTACTGCTTGAAGCAAGTTCAATGAATCTTGGTTCACTATGGTATGGAATCTTTCCTCATGAAAAACGGATGAATGACATAAAGAACATATTGGAGCTGCCGGAACACATAATGCCGGTGTCTTTAATAATTATCGGAAATATTGCCGAAGAAAAGGAAAAGCAATTTAGATTTCATAAAAGCAAAATACATTATAATAAATGGTGATTCTTATGTATAATATTTTTTATCAAATCCAGCGTATAAAAGGATCCGGTTACGAGAAGCATACTGTTATTATTTTTATTTGAATCAAAATAGAAAAAAGCTTTTTCCAATGAATCAAAATAATTAATATTTCCCATTTCCTTATAATGTGCTAAATTAGCTGCCCTAAAAAAAGGAATTGTAGAAATCAACACATGGTCAGCATATTTATTCAGAAGAGACAGATTTGATTGTAAATCCTTATCCTGCATAAAGACACTTAATGTGTACAATTCTTTTTGAGGGAACAAACGCCTGGTCTCTTTTAATGTTGTTTCAATTGCGGAAGGATTATGTGAGCCGTCAATAATAATTGTAGGTGATTCCGAAATAAGCTGGAATCTCCCCTTTATTGAAATTTTACTTAAAGCATGTTTAATCTGTTTTTCTTCTATATTAAAATGAGAAAGTATCTCTGCTGCAAGTGCAGCATTCTCGTGTTGATAATAGGTGTTTAAAGGGGTTGAAATTTCTCTCCCCCTGAAAGAAAAACTGTTCTTAAAATGTTTAATTTCCTTTCTGTTTACACAAGTAAATGGTGCATGCATTTTCTTTGCCTGCGCTTTAATTACTTTGTTTATGCATGCGCTTTGGCAGAAACTGAAAACAGGAATTTTTTCTTTTATAATACCTGCTTTTTCAAAGGCAATATCCTCCAATGAATTTCCCAGAATATGGGTATGATCGAAATCAATAATTGTAATAACACTAACATCAGGATGGACAATATTTGTTGAATCTAATCGTCCTCCCATTCCGGTTTCCAAAATGGAGAAATCTGTTTTATGTTGTTCAAAATATAAAAAGGCCATCATTGTTATTGCTTCAAAGAATGTTCGATAGCTGATTGTTTTTGATTGAATTTTATCAAAGATAATTCTTTCAAGTTTTAAAAAGTCATTATCCGATATGCTGATATTATCAATTTTTATTCTTTCATTAACTTCTTTAATATGAGGGGATGTGTATAATCCCGTTTTATAACCACATAGAGTGAGAGCTTGAGATAATATCTCACAGACAGAACCCTTTCCGTTGGTCCCGGCTACATGGATGATTTTCCCGATATTTTGATGAGGATTTGAGAATGTATGTGAAAATTCAAGAAACTCATTCAGGTCAAAATCACAAGAACGGGGCTCCTGTTTTTCAAGATTATATAATTTGCTGAACAGAGGAGGTGTTATCATTTTACAATATTTTCATAATATATTGCTGTTACAAAAATGTCAGATGTGTATCCTATTTTTATAAGTAATTCTCTTAAATTTTCAGCTTCTTCTCTGTTTGTGAATTTGCCGGCATAAACCCTGTAATATTCAGAATTTTTTACAACAGCTTTTTTTACAAAGACAATGTTTTTCTGAATTTTATCCTTTGCGGATGATTCAGCATTTTTCGCA
Source organism: uncultured Bacteroidales bacterium (assembly GCA_964544145.1). Lineage (GTDB taxonomy): Bacteria > Hydrothermota > 32-111 > 32-111 > 32-111 > CAZJAT01. The sequence goes on from CAZJAT010000002.1 coordinate 36,398, forward strand.
GAAGTAATATCAGTGAAAGAGTGCAATTGAACAGTGTAATACGTATTCTTTTTTATTTCCTTTTCAACTTCCTCAATAAACGTTGATTTATCAGCTACAACAAACTGCTCAGGCATGGAATCAGGAGCAGTGAAAAGTAATGAATATACAGGATCAATTATTGAATCAATGTTTATTATGCTGTCACGGTCAGAAAACACCATTTTCAATATACTGTCATTTATCATTATTATATTATTGTCAAATGACAACATCTGTATATTGCTGCTCTTTAAATCATAAGTTCTCAGTTTTTTTCTACCTGAATAGATGAAGATTTTACCCATTGCGTCAGAAAGAGCAAACAGAGAATCACTGTTGGCTATAATGTCACATATGCTGTCTTGAAAATTAATATGAGCGATTTCCTTATAATTCACACTATTAATGATAAGTATATTTCTGCTGTTAATCTGCAAAACAGCTGCATTATTGAGTGGGGTTTCTGTATAGGCAAGCATTGAATTGTTATTCTTGTAAATAATATTCAATGTCTCAAAATCACATATCATGAAATTATTATAAGTATTGATATAGATGCGTGAACCAAACCTATGAAATCCTATGTTTTGTATATCACCTGTAAATGATTTCTTCTTCAGAATTCGGGTTTCATAATCAATTGAATAAAGATATCCCAGCGAATCAAGTGCATATACATATTTATGATATGGATTTGTGTATATTTTGGTAAGGGGGACTTCACTTTTAAGCAGAGTTGACTGACTGTATTTTGTATTCATTATAACAGCATTTTTAAGTAATAGTATTCTGCCTTCAGGTATAAATGCTACATCCCTGGATTCGGGAATAATTCCCAAATCGGATAATTCAAAATTTCGAAGATTTATTTCAAATGTAGATTTTCCCTGCATGAATATATGCCTGTTAAATGAAACGCTGTGTATTGAATCTTCTACAGGGATAAACATCATTTCTTTCATAGAGTCATTTAATATGGTGATTCCATTGAAACAGACAACGGCAAGAGCCTTCTGACCTTCGGTCAATGTGTCCTCTGTTCCCGTTTTATCTACTGCAGGAATTTCCCTTGTACATGTAAATGCAAGAAAAAACAAAGAAATAATCAGAAAAAATAATCTAATACTTTTCAATAATATTCCTCATCTTTGCTACAGCTTTTTCCATACCCAGGTAAACGGATTCTGCAACAATCGAATGACCTATATTGAGTTCTGTAATAGTATCAATATAGGTTATTTGTTCAACATTATCATAATTCAAGCCATGTCCGGCATTTACAGTCAGACCTTTCTCCATTGCAGCATAATTGGAAGCACTCTCCATTCTCAGAAATTCATTATCAATCTCATCAACTGTTGTGCATTCACAATAAGCATTGGTGTTGAGCTCTATTGCATCAGCATGTGTTTTGCATGCAAGGTCTATCATTCTTTCATCCGGCTCGATAAATAGTGATACCTCAATACCGCTTTCCTGTAATTTCTTGACGGTTTTTTTAACAACCGTAAACACTGGTTTTGAAAGAAGATTCAATCCGCCTTCAGTTGTGATTTCAGATGGATTTTCAGGAACAAGACACACCTTTTCCGGTTTAATTGCGCAGATGAATTTTACAATTTCCTTATCCGTTGAGATCTCAACATTCAAAGGAACGCGTAAACCGGCTTTTAAAGCAATTATATCGCTCTCATTAATATGTCTCCTATCTGACCTGAGGTGAACCGTTATTCCATCTGCTCCACCCAATTGCGCGAGAACGGCACATGTCATTATATCCGGTTCATCCGATTCTCTGGCCTCGCGAAGTGTCGCCGTATGGTCTATATTTATACCTAAAAGCATGATTCCTCCTTTTTGATTGAGTATATAATAATCATCTGCATTGTCAATATTAATATATCTCAAATAAGGGAAATTGAAGAAAAAAAGAATATGTATTATGGGATAAACAATCATATATTGATTTTATGGTAAAATCCCTGTATATTGAATTTATGAGAATATTGGACAGAATGGTAATTCATGAATTTATACCCAATTTTTTCCTTTCAATGGGGATATTGATATTTGTGCTTATTGTGAACAGGATATTTGAATTGATGAATCTGTTTATCGGAAAGGGCGTTGACATTATTCATATTGCAGAATTGTTCATCAATACATTACCATTTATTATTTTCCTGACCATTCCCATGTCAGCGCTTGTAGCATCAATAATGACATTTGGGAGGATGAGCAGTGATTTTGAGATTACCGCCCTCAATGCTTGCGGATTTTCCGGCGGAAGAATGGTTATCAATTTAATGACAATAAATATTATATTATTTGCAATTGCCCTATTCTTCGCAGATATTATTGTTCCCGATTCAAATTACAGGGTGAAGACCCTTATTTCCGGTATTGCCAGAATGAAGCCGTCTGTAAATATTGAGCCGGGTATAGTGAAATCAACATATGATGAAAAAGCAAAATTCTATTTTGAACATATTGAAACAGATGGCATATTCTTAAATGGAAGAATTATTGAAGCAAAGAGAATTGTATCTGCTCCAAGCGGTCAATTGCTTGGTGAGACAGACGGCAAATCCTATTTAATGATGAATAAAGGGTCAGTGGTAAACACGGAAGAGAATGAAATCAGGACAATTGAATTTGAAACAATGGTGACAGGCATTATAGTCGGAGAGGATATAAAAAAAAGCAGTTCAGGCAGAGGGGATCGCGAAATGTCAACAGCAATGCTGCTTGAAAGAATTAACAAGATCAAAGCGGGTCTTAATGAAGAAGATAATGAGTATGAAACAAAGAGAGGGAATAGGAACATATTCAGATATATGGTTGAGATACATAAAAAATATTCCATATCATTTGGTGTGTTCGGCTTTATACTGCTGGGTTCTGTTATTGGAATTGCAGTGAGGAAGAGTGGTTTGGGAATCGGATTTGCAATCTCAACAATACTATTTGTCATATATTATATTATGCTTGTTTTAGGAGAGCAATTGTCGGATAAAGGATTAATTCATCCTGTGCTGACAATGTGGTTTCCCAATATACTATCATTAATATTGGGTTTTATACTGTTTTACAGGATCATATATGGGAGACCCCTGAAGATAATGGAACGCATTAACTCATTGTTCAGGAAGAAAAATAAATGAAAATACTGGACAGATATCTGCTTAAACGATTTATTGTAACTCTATTAGCCGGATTATGCATATTTGTTTTTATTTTTATTATAGTTGATATGACGGACAATCTATCATCTTTAATTGATTCCGGACGTTCCGTAAAGGATATTATCTTTATCTACATATCTCAGATTCCATCCCTGATAATGCTGCTCTATCCTGTGGGATCATTAGTGGCCCTATTCTTTACAGTAGGTGTTATGGTCAGAAATAATGAATTTACTGCTATCAAAGCTATGGGCATATCTGCATATAGATTTTTAATGCCATTATTTATTATGATTTTAATATTATCCAGTATATTGATAATGTTTAATGAATATATTGTAGTAAACGCAAACAGAATGAATAGAGAATTAAGAGAAAGAAAAAACTATAAATTAACATATTCAAGAAATCTCAATCTCATACAGAATAAAAATGATATTATTACTGCCGCAATGTATTCTGTTTCTGACAGCACATTGAATAATATAAGATATATGCACTTTAATGATGAAAATGCATTACAGACGGAAATTCATGCAGACAAACTTTTCTGGACAGGCAATAATTGGATGGCAAAGAAAGCATATAAAACGGATTATACCCAAATGCTTATAAAAAAGACAGAGCTTATCAATTCAGTAATAAGTGAAATTAAAATTAAACCGGGTGATATACTTATTGACAGGGAAAATACGGATATTTACCGTATAGGAACAATAAAACACAGTATGGAAGCAATCAAGAGATCGGGATATAATTACAGAAAACAGATGACAGAAATATATTACAGATTCAGTTATCTATTTATTACATTAATAATTATTATGATTGGTTCAGCATTTGTAATTGCATTGAAAACAAAAGGTATAATATTTGGTCTGGCCATGAGCATTCTTATCAGTTTTATCTATTGGGGTGTGTTGCAGGGTTTCAGAGCTTCGGGAGAAAATGGAAACATTGCTCCATTTATTGCCATATTGATTCCCAATATTCTCTTTGCTTCACTGGCTTTTTTTCTGCTTCTAAAGGCGCGCAAATAATCAAAGAGCTCTTAGAAATATTCCCCGCTCTTCTGTTTCTGCTATAAGCAGTTTATCCTTGATGAGAACATCAAGATATTTATTCAATTCCAATATATTTAATCCGAGAATCTCTGATAAATCATCGACAGTACATGGTCTTCGTTTTACTGTTGCCAGTATTGCATCTTCCATATCCTGTCTGAATGAGCTTATTTCCTTCCGGGATTTGTATTTTGATATAATCTCAATAGAGGGAAAATCCATCTGAGATCTGATTTTTTCAAGCAGGGATTTATCAGCAGGTTTAAGATTGTCTTCTACTCCGGGTCTGTCCAATGTGTTGAGCTGAACCCTGTCGGGGCGGATTCTTTTGATGGCATTTTTCAATGCCTCTATATTTTCTGTATCATCATTTATACCGGGTAATATAAATATTTCAAGCCAGATTTTACCGGGGAACAAATGCCTTAAACTGATAAGACCCTCAATTATATCATTGATATCTATATCATGATAAGGTCTATTAATAATCTCAAAGGATGCCTGAATGGCAGAATCCAGTGAAGGAAGAATGATATCGGCATTGACAGCTTCATTAATGGTTTCTTTATTGACAAAAACAGATGAATTGGTGATAAGTCCCACTTTCAAATCCGGGTAATTGTTTTTAATAAAAGAAATGATGTCACCCATTCCCGTGTTCAGCATTGGTTCGCCTGAACCGGATAATGTTATTATCTCGGGAAACGGATTATGCTTCAGATAATGGTCAATTTCGGAGATTATTTCATGTTTATTTAAATACTCTTTTCTTATATCTGTTTTAACTGTTGTTTTGCCGCATTCACAATAGATACAGTCAAATGTACATGTTTTAAATGGAATAATATCTACACCCAATGATACACCCAGTCTTCTGGACGGAACAGGACCAAATATATATTTATATTTCATAGATTCTACTATAATGCAAAAAAGAATAATATCAAGTAGGGGCGCCTCGCGAGGCGCCCCTACAATGCGAGATGCCTCTACAATATTATTGATTTTTTCAGTATTATCACTATTATTATATATATGAAGAAAATATTTATATTTACAGTTATTACAGTATTTATCATTGCTGTGCAAGGGGATACCATATTCCCCGGCATGTATGGGGATTCATTGATTGATTCCATAATAAAATATTATAAATCCTATTCAAATCTGGGATATGATGATGGCAGGGATGTGCTGTATGGCGAGATTGACAATCACAGCAATTATCTTACATGTGTATATACGGGATATGAAATTTATCTTAATCCATCTGCAGATCCCAGCAGTGATGCATATAACAAGGGCATTAATTGTGAGCATACATGGCCCCAGAGTTTTGGAGCTGATGGTATAGCCAAGGGAGATCTTCATCACCTATATCCAACTGAAATTGATGTAAACTCAGCCAGGGGAAATTTACCATTTGCTGAAATCAATGACAATAACACAGACACATGGTATATAAATAATGTGAGTACAACAACAAAGCCAACGAATAACATTGATGAATACAGCGAAAGAGATGTAAATGTTGCCTTTGAGCCGAGGGAAGACCATAAGGGAAATGTATCCAGGTCAATGTTTTATTTTTACACAATGTATAGCGCTCAGTATCAGGCAGTTGATTCTGATGAAAGTTTCTGGAATGGCCAGAAGGATGATTTATTTGACTGGCATTATTTGGATATTGTAGATGCTGCCGAGATACAGAGAACTAATGATATTGCAATTTATCAGGAGAATAAACCAAATCCATTTGTATTAGATACAACATTAATCAGAAGAGCCTATTACCCGCATCTTGTCGGGATTATTGATGCAGTGAAGAAAGCAGATATAATTCTAGAAAATAATATATTATGTATGAATGTATTTTCTCATTCATTTCCTATTATAAGCATAGACATATGTGACATTACAGGAAGAGTGGTTTATAGTAATGAATATAATGATTATTATGTTTCAATAAGAAACAGTGAATTCCCTTCAGCAGGCAGATTCTATGTTTCAGTAAAAACGGGAGCAGAAACAGCAGGCAGATTCATAACAATTATTAAGTAAAAGCATACTTTAACATTGACAATAAGAAAGAGTTTATAAAAATAATATTTTGACACATTGACAAAAGATTTTTTACTTTTTATTATATAATGAATAAGGAGTTGCCATGTCAGAAGCAAAATTTATTACGCATAAAGAAAAACAGATACTTTATCTGAATGTGCAGGATGTTCAATCAGTGGATGAGAGTCTACTGAGATTTGATGATGCAAGGGATATTATAATTCTTCAACCTGAGAAATCGGTGCTTTTGCTTACTGACGTAAGGGATGCCCATTACAATAGAGAGGCAACCAATCATTTGAAAGAGTTCTCCACGCAAATATCACCCTATGTAAAGGCTAGTGCAGCTGTCGGTGTGAGCGGTATTAAGAGAATAATACTGCAATCTCTGATTAGAATTTCGGGCAGACAGATAAAGATGTTTGATGACATAGAAGATGCAAAGGATTGGCTGGTTTCACAGGGTTAACATTCTTTACTTAAATATCAATTGAGTGTACAATTCCCGATATATGAAAAATAGTAGCATTATCATAATTAGTATACTGATGCCCATCTATTTCTTCTCCTCTGTATTGGGAGGCAGCATAAAAGATGCGGAGAATAGCAAGCGCATTCCTTTTGTAAATGTTTATATCAGAGACATTATGAAAGGAGATATGGCGGATTCAAACGGATATTTTCAGATTGATGATATTGAAGAGGGTTCATACACATTGATTGCGCGGCTTATTGGATATAAGGAATTAGAATGGGAATTTGATATTTTGAAGGGAGAGAGTAAATACATTGAATTATTCCTTGAAAAGGAAGCTTTGGAGATAGAAGGAGTAAATGTAACAACAGAGAGATCTGATTTCAAGCATAATATTTCAATATCAAAGAGAACCTATTCAAAAAAAGATTTAGCTAAAAATCCTGCAGTAGTTCAATCGGATATAATGAAATCATTCCAAATGCTGCCTTCTGTCACTGCTGCAAGTGATTTTTCATCTGCTCTGTATGTTAGAGGTGGTGCACCTGATCAGAATTTAATACTTTATGACCGTGCTCCTGTATTCAACCCCTTTCATCTGGGGGGTATGTTTTCCACTTTTGATGTAAGTGTTATTGAATCAGCATCATTTTATGCAGGGGGATATAATGCGCAATATGGAAACAGGATATCATCTGTTATTGATATAAAAACAATTATACCCGAAGAAAAACCATTTACTGCCAATTATGATATATCACTGCTCAGCGCATCAATGTCTGTTGGGTGCAATCCTGTTAAGGGTTTATCCTTTTTTGTTCAGGGAAGACGCACCTATTTTGATAAAATGCTTGAGCTTATTGATGAATATTTCCCATACTATTTTTATGATATCACCTCTAAGGTGAATTACAGAATATCGGATAATACCAATGCCTCATTTATGTATTTTATTGACAGGGATATTATTGATTTATCACTTGGAGATACATTGGATCTCTTTGATGATGCATGGGGAAACAGGGTATATTCATTCAATCTGTCACATTTCTTTCCTTGGGAAGGGCGCCTGAATGCCAGTGTATATTATTCACAATACAGCAATGAGCTCAATCTCCTTGATATGATAAGGATGTATACAGGCGTAGAGGAAAAGGGCGGCAAGATCCAATATACTCAAGACATCGGTGATATTGAACTCAACAATGGATTCGAACTATATGAAGATAAATTTGACTATCATATTGTTGTGAATGATTCAGATTCACTATTTAATATACAAGATTCTCCATATTATGGTGCTGCATATGTGAATGCATTATGGTCATTTAATGAATCAATGATAATAGACGGCGGCCTTAGGTGTGAAAAATATGAATATTTCAGACCACTATATCTTTCTCCGAGGATCAATATGAAGTTTTTTGTGGATAATGAATCAGCATTTAGCATCAGTTATGGATATTATAGACAATTTATTACATCTGTTAAACAGGAAACAAATGATTTCTCCTCTGTATTTGGCGAGATGTGGATGCCTGTGTATGAATATTATCATCCTCAAACGCTGAGACAGGTAATATTGGGTTTTGAACATTGGTTTACAGCATCACTTTTTGTATCAGTAGAAGCATACAATAAGAATTATGACAATCTTGTTCATTCCTCTCTTATTGATCTTATTATTAATATGGATGACCCCAAACATGCTTTTAATGAGACAATAGGTCAAAGCAGGGGTATAGAGGTTCTGTTGAAGAAAACATCAGGTGCATTATCAGGATGGATAGGTTATGCATTCTCAATAACAGAATTTTTGAAAGACAGCACTTATGTATTAACATACTATGACAAAACACACACGCTAAATGCCAATCTCTTCTATGAATTGCCATGGGGTCTGTCTGCATCAACATCCCTTGTTTTCTCATCCGGGTCACCATATACATCTGTTACTGGAAAATATAAGAGTTATTCTATTGACCATTTAACGGGTGAAATAGATGGATATTCATGGAGCGAGATTTATTCGGATTACAATGCAGCTCGTTTTCCCCCATACTTCAGGTGGGATCTTGGTCTGAGTAAAAAATTCAATATTGGTCCATTTCATAATAAAATTACACTCAGTATAATCAATATTACCAATTATAAAAATATCTTTTTCTACTATTATAATCATGAAGTATCGCCATCTGAGAGATATGAATTTAATATGCTTCCATTCCTTCCATCAGTAGGAGTAAGCGGTGAATTTTAGATTAAGACTTATATTAATACTTATTATTGTGTTGGTTTCGTGTACAATAAATCAATATTCATCTATATATAAGGGGATTAATCTCTTTGCTTTATTCAATGATAGGAGTGATCATCAAATTATTATTGTTGATTCTATAGCTGGTATTGGAACAGGCACAGAATCTGCATTTGCAGTATCCGGGGCAGAGGTTTATGTAAATGGTCAGAATATTCCCTTTATTGACAGTCTGGGTTATTATGGATTCAATGAGCATATAGGATATGGAGATACCTATATATTACAATTGTATTATAATGGTGATACAATAATAGATACAACATTTATTCCTGATTCCATGTATCTATATTATCCGGTCAGTCATATGCCAATGCATTTGGATACACAATCATTTGCAATGTGGTCCGGTAAAAATATGATATTTATGATTGATATAAGGGAATCCGGTAATGACTCATTCTCAACCATTAGTATGTATCAATTCTTTGATACAATTATGCCTTTATTCCCTTACTCAAGTTTTCTTGATTCGGGTGTTTATTATGATTTCATATGTACAGCAATGGATATTAATTATCTTGAATATCTTTTTGGTGATAATGAAATGGAAAATAACAGGGGTGTATTTGGTTCCTTTGTCTCTGCAATGGCAGAATCCATATTGATTATTAAGTAAGGATCTATTGTCCAAGGTGAACAGTGATTCTATTGTCTTCCAAATCCTTTAATACAAAAACAGAATCCTTTGTATGCCTAATATAAAGGTGTATTGTGCCCATTTGAGGATCCGGAATATTATATACTGTGTTTGAATCTGAAATAAATCTCCAATCCAAACCGCTAAAATCATCACTAACAGAAAGCTTTATCTCGTTTTCACCAATATATGATTTTGAATATGCAGGCGGGACTACATCATTTGCCAGAATGAATGACTGCAGATAATGAGAATATACGGTATCATTTTCAGATAATGTCTTTATATATCTGAATTTATCATTATGTTTCATATACATTGCCTCACCAGTTTTGCCGGTAAATATATAAGCAATTGTATTGTCTAAATATGATTTGTTAAGCTGATACTCATATAATGGTGAATGAATCTGCAGATCTTCAATTTCAATATCTTTTGTATTAAATAATGAATACAAATCTGATAGATATTCGAGTCTTATGTTTGAATCTATTATTTGCGGATGATTACTGTCAATGTATAAGAAATCATATTGTACATCTACATTGTTTATGGAAAAGGGTGATTTCAATGTTTCTTTTGTATTAAAAATGTAATACAAATGATTTTTATTATGTTTTTCAAAATGCTTGTGTTCCGGAATTTGCTCCTTTGGGAACGAAACAACCAATTTGCCATTTATCATATATATACGCGCATGCTCATCATGTTTTTTGTATGGTTTTTCTGCATCAATAGCTAGTGTTGCAATACTGCGATTCCCATTGAAATCAACGCATACTATTGTTATAACAGTATCGCGTTCGGAATCAAGCGGTCTCATTGGACTACTGGCAAACCATTTGATTGCAGCATGCGGATTAAATATATAATTATTGTCTTTTTCATCCAAATCAGATCGAAACTGCTGTGCTGATATGCTGCTCATAGCAAAGCTTGCGGAATCAATATTAAATGAAAAAATATGATTTTTGCTTGAATATATATCAATGCTTTTAACAAATAATCTTGCAGTTTCCGACAGCTGTCTATCCAATATGATAGGATAAATGTAGAATGTACCCTCAATGTTGACTGAAGGAAAATTATAGTATGCATTTGATATGTGTTTACCCTGCATTTTTGCTATATCATGGTATCCATCAATGATTGTGCTGTCATCGGCGGGTTCAATGATAATTGTATTAATTTCAGGATGAACAATGTCTTCGACCGGGCAGATGCTGTATGGGCTTATGGGATTATTCTTCATTGACCTAATCTCAAAGTGCAGATGAGGTATAATGGTTCCAGACCTGCCTGTATATGCGATAATGTCACCCTGTTTAATATTTATTGTATTGGGTAATGGATACAAAACTTGTCTGTATACATCTCTACTTAATTGAGATTCGATGTTTGAAGAAAAACCATTGAGATGTCCGAACACATAAATATGATTTTGACTCTGTAGGAATATTGCTTTCCCATAACCGAGAAAATCCTGTTTAATATATGAAATATAACCATCTTCAGGCGCATAAACAGGTAAACCAATCATGGCATTTGTAGATATGTCTATACCTGTGTGAAGATGGTTGCCACGGAATTCACAAAATGATCCTGATATCTTCTCAGAATCAAGTGGAAATGTAATGGCATATTGATACAAAAAAATTATTGCTGCAATAAAAAGCAATGCCAATCGTTTAATGTCATCTTCTCCTTTATATTGTATTTATTATCTAATACAAAATTACCTATATCCTCTGCATCTGTAAAGCCGGACAGTATTAATATGCTGTTTTTATCAATATAATCAGACACATGCTCAAAGAATGGTTTAAAATTCTGTGGCAGCATGTTGAGCAATAATATATCAAATGATATATCCCTGATTGTGTCAATATTACCGATAATAGTTGATATATGTGTGCATTTATTGAGGGCATTGTTTTCAATGCATGAATAGTATGAATGTTCATCATTATCCAGTGCCGTAATATCTGTACTGCCGTATAATTCAGCTGCAATGGATAATATACATGAGCCGCAGCCTATATCCAATACGGATTTTCCCCTGAAATCAATTGTATTCATCATATTAAGCATCAAGCGAGTTGTTTCATGTGACCCTGTTCCAAATGATATGCCAGGATTGATGATTAATGGGTATTTATCCTGATAATCCTCTATATGATTGGGTATTACAGTAAAATGATCCGTATAAACGGGTTTTGTCTGTTTCGTATAGTTAAGGAGATATTCGCTTTCATTGACAGTATGTGTGTATATGTGAATGGAATTGTTTGAATGCAGAACATCCAATACGATTTGAGGTATATTTTCATGTATATCTGTATAAATATAGAGATAATATTCATTATTTAAACCCATAACTGCATGTCTTATTCCATAATCAGAAAGCATATCATCCAATATCATTTCACAATTGGTCTGTAATGAATATTTATGTTCACAATATTTATTATTCATATTTCTAATGTAATTAAAAGGCATATATAAGTCAATAGAAATAGACACTTGACAAAATTGATATTTGGATTATTTTATTCATACCCAAATGGATAACTATATGAAAATTAATTATTTTAGGAGGTAAATGTATGACAAAGAAGAGCAAAATAATGCCCTTTGGCGGAAAAATTCTCGTGCAGAGAATTGTGGAGAAAGAGGTTAAAAAAGGCGGAATTATTATTCCGGATACAGTCAAAGAAAAACCGCAGCAGGGAAAGATCGTCGAAATATCGGATGATCCATGTTATCAAAGCGGTGCAGAAGTGAAATTCAAGACATGCCTGAGTAAAGGGGACACGATTCTGTTCGGTAAATTTGCAGGTACAGAGATTGAATTTGAAGGTGAAGAATATATAATAATGGATAAAACAGATATCCTGGCAATAATAAAATAACGGAGGTTATATATGGCAGCCAAAGAAATACTCTATTCAGATGATGCACGTAAAACTATACTTGAGGGTGTAAACAAGCTTGCTGATGCAGTAAAGGTAACCCTTGGTCCCAAAGGAAGAAACGTAGCAATTGAGAAGAAATTCGGCGCACCGACAATAACAAAGGACGGCGTAACAGTAGCAAAAGAAATTGAACTTGAAGACCCCTTTGAAAATATGGGTGCACAAATGGTTAAGGAAGTTGCATCAAAGACATCAGATGTAGCAGGTGATGGAACCACAACAGCAACAGTATTAGCACAGGCAATTTATAAGGAAGGACTAAAGAATGTCACAGCAGGAAGAAACCCAATGGCAATTAAGAGAGGCATTGATAAGGCAGTTAACACAGTTGTTGCTGAACTGGCAAAGATGAAAAAGGACACAAAAGATAAAAAGGAAATTGCACAGGTTGCAGCAATCTCTGCCAATAATGACAATGAAATAGGCGATAAAATTGCGGAAGCAATGGAAAAGGCCGGTAAAGATGGTGTTATTACAGTTGAAGAAGGAAAGACCTTTGCAATAGAATTGGAATTTGTGGAAGGTATGCAGTTTGATAGAGGATACCTATCTCCATATTTTATAACCAATTCGGACAAGATGGTTGCAGAGCTTGATAAGCCATATATTCTTATTACAGACAAGAAAATCTCTAATATGAAAGAATTACTTCCTGTATTGGAAAAGGTTGCTCAGCAGGGCAGACCCCTGATTATTATTGCTGAAGATGTTGAGGGTGAACCGCTTGCAACATTAGTCGTGAATAAATTAAGAGGTACATTGCAGGCATGTGCAGTAAAGGCACCCGGATATGGTGACAGGAGAAAAGAAATGCTTCAGGATATAGCAGTTCTGACAGGCGGCAAAGTAATCTCAGAAGAACAGGGTATGAAACTAGAGTCAGCATCAATAACAGACTTGGGTACATCGAGACAGGTCACGATTGACAAGGATAATACAACAATAATCGATGGAAGCGGCAAAAAAGCAGATCTGGATGGCAGAATATCACTGATAAGAAAACAGATTGAAGATACAACATCTGATTATGATAAGGAAAAACTGCAGGAACGTCTTGCCAAATTGGCAGGAGGCGTTGCAGTTATTAATGTAGGCGCAGCAACAGAAGTTGAAATGAAGGAGAAAAAAGCAAGGGTTGAAGATGCACTTCACGCAACAAAGGCTGCTGTTGAGGAAGGAATTGTCCCAGGTGGCGGAGTTGCATATCTGAGAACATTAAAAGCACTTGATAAGATTGAATCAGATGATGAAGATGAAAAAATTGGTGTCAAAATCATCAAAAAAGCACTTGAGGCACCCATAAGACAGATCTTAACAAATGCAGGGAAAGAGCCTTCAGTCATTCTTAATGATGTTATGAAATCAAAGAAAACAGAAGGTTTCAATGTTGTAAATGACAAGATTGAAGATATGTTTGAAGCAGGAGTAATTGATCCAACAAAGGTATCAAGAACAGCATTACAGAATGCGGCTTCAATTTCATCTCTTCTTCTGACAACAGAATGTATGATTTCTGATAAACCTGAAGATGAGAAACCTATGGCTCCTCCCATGCCGGGCGGAGGAATGGGCGGAATGTATTAATACAGGCTCAATAATAAAGAGGGGATTTTTATCCCCTCTTTCTATAGGAAAGTAATATGCCAACATATGATTATAAATGTAAGAAATGCAGTAATACATTCGAGATATTTCATAAAATGTCAGAATCTCCCAAAATCAAATGTCCAAAATGCGGCAGTATAGCAGAACGGATATTATCATATAACAGCAATATCATATTTAAGGGAGAGGGTTTTTATGTTAATGATTATAAGAAAAAAGATCAATCCAAGAAGACTGAAGTAATTGATAAAACAAAAGAAAATAAATGCAGTAATTGCAAGAAATGATCACTATTCCTTATGCTCCAAATAAACGACAATAGATTCAATGTCAGAAGGGTCAATAATTCCTTTTAAATCTCCCAGTCTTTTAATTTTCTTTTTCTTCAAAATCTCCCGGGATTCCTTTGAGATTATCATTGAATCAGTCAGGTTTATATCAGATATGTCATAAGTCTTAAATTTCTCAATACGCAGGTTAAGTGATTTAAATCTGGCAATATAACCTTGATATTTGATTTCTGAATAAATGTATAAACAAGCTCTCCTGCTGAAATTTTTTAAAGAAGAGTAGAATCTGTCAAATGGAGCTGCCGGATCCCTGAATTGTGTAAAATCACCTTTCAATTGATTTTTGGAATCAAATATTTGCTCCCTTATTTTTAATGTTTCATCTATTAAACCATTATAATAAGATTTTTGAGTATATGATGGAATTATTTTCATGATATTTTCCATTCTAAGAAAGGCATTATCCTGACGTAAAAATAAACGGTTCTCCGAGCGTGAGGTAAATAATCTATATGGTTCATTTATTTCACGTGTAGTTATATCATCAATGAGTACGCCAATATATGAATTATATCTATCAAAAACAATGGGTTCCCGGTGAAGTAATTTCATTGCTGCATTAAGACCTGCGACAAATCCCTGAGCAGCAGCTTCTTCATACCCGCTTGTACCATTGACTTGTCCGGCAAGAAATAAACCCTTAATAATATTTGATTCCAATGTATTTGCAATTTGGCTGTTTGTGAAATAATCATATTCAATTGCATATCCCGGCTGTTCAAATTCTGCATTTTCAAGTCCTTTAATGGTTCTAATGAATGCATACTGCTTTTCTTCAGGCAATGATGTGGATATACCATTGACATACAATGTATCGGAATTTATTCCCATTGGTTCAATAAATACAGTATGGCTGTTCCTGTGAGAAAATCTGACTATCTTATCTTCAATTGAAGGGCAGTATTTTGGTCCTATTCCAGATATTTGACCAGAGTATAATGAAGAATAATGCAGATTCTCATTTATTATAGCATGGGTTTTTTCATTTGTGTGTGTGATATAACAGTTTTCTGAATTATTGACATTTTCATTGCTGATTATTGAAAATGATCCGGTATTTTCCTCTCCTGGCTGTTTTTCGAGCAATGCAAAATCTACTGAATTTCGTTTCACCCTCGGGCTTGTTCCTGTTTTGAGGCGCCCTGTTTTAAGTCCAATTTTTTTTAAACTATTAACTAATTCGGCAGAAGCCTTATCATTGTATCTGCCTCCATCAATCTGTTTATTGCCAATAAATATTCTGCCATTGAGGAATGTTCCTGCGCATAGAATTATGGTATCAACATTGATAATTGAATTATTTGACAGATGTATACCATTTACTCCACCTTCATTGTATGAGATATCTATCACTTCATCTTCAATAAAATCGACATTCTTCATTTTCTCAATCGCAGATTTCATGAATTGAGTGTATGCTGATACATCTATTTGTCCCCTAAGTGACCAAACCGCAGGGCCTTTGCTTGAATTTAGCAGTTTAAAATGAATGCCAGTATCATCTGCACAAATTGGCATAATACCACCAAGTGCATCAAGTTCATAAACAAGGTGACTCTTTGCAATGCCGCCAATAGATGGATTACAGGAAGGGAAACCCGATTTATTAATATTTTGTGTAATTATGATAGTTTGAATATTGTGCTGATTTAATATATTTGCTGCTTCAATGCCGGCATGACCGGCACCTATCACAGCACACTGATAAGCCATTTATATGCATTCTTCTGCTTTGAATATTGCAAGTACATCCTCTGAAGATGAAGCCTTGATTATTTTTTCCCTAAAACTCTCTTTCCTGCATATACGAGATATTCTTGCTAATAATTTTATATAATTATTCTTATTTTCTTCATTAGATGCAATCAAAAATATTATATTTACAGGTTTATTATCAAGGGAATGAAAGTCAATGCCTTTATCAGAAATAGCAAAACACATAGCTAATCCGTCAACACTTTCAGTTCTTGCATGAGGAATGGCCACTCCATGGCCTATTCCTGTTGTTTCTATTGATTCTCTTTCCAAAAGTTTATTTATCAACTGTTTTTTGTCTTTTATAAAACTATTCTTAACAAGAATGTCGGACATCTCATTTAAAATAGCTTCTTTGCTATCGGATATAGGTTTTACATCTATCAGATTTTCATTAAGAATGTTGTGAATGAAAAGCATTGTTTCTCCTGTCAGAAATTAAAAATATTTTTTATTTTATCAACAAATTCATTAGATTTCAATACAATTTCTTCAGTCATTTCTCCCTTGATAACACGTTGAGGATTCTGTACAAATAGTGTTTCAGCAACAGATGCCCCTGCTCTCTTTGCAACCTTTTTGTAACTTTTTTTCAATGTTGGCCTTCTGTTGTCAATGGAATGAGCATCTGAAGCAACAATGTCAACAAGGCCTCGTTTCAATAACTGATAAAAGAGTGTGGATGTTTTTATCTGATAGCCATTCATGATGGCATTCTTATTGAATTGGAAAACAACACCTCTTTTCTTCAAATCCCTCAATATATTAGTATTTGTAAGTATCCTTGCATTTCTTAAGGGATGTACAATTATAGGAATAATATCATTACTTATTACAATGTCAATAATATCATTTATATAGAGCGGATAATCCATAAAGGGCATTTCAAGAAGCATATATTTACCTTCATTATTGATCGTCAATTCACGTAAATTATTTTTATGTCTCTTAAAGATATCTTCACTCATCTGAACCTCTAAACCATAGTGTAGATTGATATTAATATTTTCTTCAATAACTCTGGCCCTGAGCGATCTAAGTGAATCATTAATCTTATCAATATTATAGGAATAAACGGCTGACAGATGGGGTGTCGCAATGATATCAGTTATGCCGTCAAGTTCAGCCATTTTAAGCATTGAAAGTGACTCTGAAATTTCCTGAGGTCCATCATCTATTCCTGGCAATATGTGACAATGTATATCTATCATAATCCTATTATTGTAAATCATTAAGAGAAAAATTTCAAGTACCCCTCCAAACAAAATAATTCCTTATATTAGATGTAAGGCCGGGCCTTGACATTTTGACATTTTTTGCAGATGTTTATAACATAATTGTAAATTGTTATATAAAAAATGTCAATAGGATATAAAGAAATATTTACTGAAAGACTGATTTTGTTTAAGTTAACAATTAAATATAATTTATTAAAATTCAAATAACTATCTTAAATTGATAATTAATCTTATTATTATGTCAAAATGTCAAGGCCCGGCCTTATCTGTAATACTTGACTTGATATTAGTATAGTGATAATATAAAACACCAAAAATATAGGGGTAATTATGAAAAAGAAGAAAAATTTTTTTGAACAGGGCAAGGAATTATTTGAAGCTGGTCAATATAAGAAAGCTTTAATTAATTTTCTTAATGCAATGAAGGAACAGCCCAAATGGCCGGATATAAGAAATTATCTTGGTCTGACCTATAATATGTTATCAAATATGAAGGAATCCGAGAAACAATTTCTCAAAGCAATAGAATTAAATTATGAGTATGTTGAAGCTCATTTGAATCTTGCGCTGACATACAATGAAATAGGACAATTGGAAAAAGCAAGCGAACAATTCACAATAGCTTCTGATTTAGAAAAGAAGTTTGGAAGATCGGGATTTGGTATTAAGCAGAGACTGATCAAACTTCATGTTGAATTAGGTAATTTGTATTATGAAATTGGTAATTTCGAAAATGCATTATATGAATATAAAATGGCAGACAAATTATCCTTTGAATTCCCTGATATAAAATTACTGATTGGCAAGACATATATGAAAATGAATAAAATTTCGGGTGCTTTAGTGCATTTTAACAAGGCAATCAGATTTAATCCCATGTTATTAGAGGCTTATCTTGACAGGGGTTATGCATATTATAAGAAAAAAAATTTCGAAAAAGCAGCTGAGGACTGGAATCATCTGATAAATAATAATTCAATTTTAGCAGAAAAAGCAAGACATTATCTGAATTTATTAAAGAAAAAATAAGGAGTTTGAAATGGCAGTTATTGAGGTAAATCATCCATTAGCAAAGGAAAAATTAAGTTTACTGAGGGATGTAAATACACATCCTGATGAATTTAAAAAATATTTAGAAGAATTATCATTGCTTATTTTTTATGAAGCATCAAAAAATTTACCTACAAAAAAGATGAAAGTTAAAACCCCCTTCAATGAAATTGATTCTGATTTTATAAAAAATAAGATAATTCTGATAACAATTCTCAGGGCAGGTATAGGAATGCCAAGAATGATTCGTGAATTTTTCAGGAATACTTCAGTGGGATTTGTGGGTTTAAAAAGGGATGAACAGACACTTAAACCCATAACATATTATGTTAATTTGCCCAAGGTGAATGATGATTCAGATATTTTTATTGTTGACCCAATGCTGGCTACCGGTGGTTCCATACTTAAAACCATTGAGATCCTGGAAGGTTACAATATTCATGCAAGGGGAGTTATAAGCATTTTGTCAGCACCTGAGGGTATTGAAGCAATTACATCACAGTATCCGAATATGGATATATATACTTGCTCAATTGATGAAAAATTAAATGAAAACGGATTTATTGTCCCCGGTCTAGGAGATGCGGGTGACAGATTGTTTGGAACTGAGGAGTAATAATGAGCTATAAGGATTCATTGAATTTACCGCAAACAAATTTTCCGATGAAGGCAAATCTGCCTCAAATGGAACCGGAAATGCTCAAGAAGTGGAAAGAGCAGGATATTGATACCCTTATTGAGGAAAAAAGAAAAGGAAAGAAAACCTTTATTCTCCATGACGGACCTCCTTATGCAAATGGACATATACATCTGGGGACAACATTCAATAAGATATTGAAGGATTTCATTGTAAAATATAAAAACATTAGAGGATTTAACACACCATATGTGCCCGGTTGGGATTGCCATGGTATGCCTATAGAGCACAATGTAACCAAGAACCTTGGAGAAAAAGCAAAGGAATATCCTAAAGTAAAATTACGCAAAAAGTGCCGAGAATATGCAAATAAATTTGTTGATATTCAAAGAGAAGAATTTAAAAGATTAGGTGTATTCGGATATTGGGACAAACCATATATCACTATGTCCAAAGAATATGAGTCAACAATAATCGGAAGTTTTGGCACAATGGTTGAAAAAGGTTACATTTACAGAGGAATGAGACCCATTCATTGGTGCCCAAAGTGTCAAACGGCTCTTGCGGGAAATGAAGTAGAGTATGATAATAGAAAATCACCTTCTGTTTTTGTAAGATTTAAGCTGGTTAATGATAATAAATATGTTTTAATCTGGACAACTACACCCTGGACACTTCCTGCAAATATTGCTGTAGCAATGCATCCCTCTGAAAACTATGCAGAAGTGGAGACAGATTCGGGAACATTGATTATAGCCGAGAAATTATTGAATTATGTGAAAGAAAAAATCTCATCAGAAATGTGGAATATTCTTACTGTGAATAAATCAGATTTATATGCAGGACTTGAATATATTCATCCAATAATAGACAAGAAGAAAGGGAAAATCATACAGGCAGATTTTGTTACAATGGAGACAGGCAGCGGAATTGTTCACATAGCACCGGGTCATGGATATGATGATTATCAGGCAGGTTTAAAGAATGGACTGGATATTGTGAGTCCTGTTAACAAAGAGGGGAAATTCACTGATTTTGTACCCAAATATGAGGGTCAATTTGTTTTTGATGCAAATAAACATATTATGGAGGATTTAAAAGAAGAAGGAAATCTGCTCCATAGTGAGACAATAGAGCATTCATATCCGATATGTTGGAGATGTAAATCAGAACTTATATTCAGGGCAACAGATCAATGGTTTTTGAATGTTGAACACAATGATTTGAGGAAACGTTTGCTGGAAGAAATTGATGATGTGAAATGGATACCTGGATGGTCAAGAGACAGAATATATAATATGGTAACAGAAAGACCGGATTGGTGTCTGTCAAGGCAGCGATCATGGGGAGTCCCTATTCCTGTTCTTTATTGTCAGAAATGCGGTGAACCTGTGCTTGACAATAAATTCATTGAAAAAATAAGAGATTTGGTAATGCAGGAAGGGTCTGATATTTGGTTTGAAAAAACGACAGATGAACTATCAAACGGCATAAAATGTACTAAATGTGGTGGAGAAAAGTTTGACAAAGAAGAGGATATATTTGATGTTTGGTTTGATTCTGCCCTGTCACATGCTGCAGTTGTAAAGAAACGCAAGGAATTATCATGGCCATCTGATTTATATCTTGAAGCCGTTGATCAGCATAGAGGCTGGTTCCAAGTATCTTTAATTGTATCAACAGCAACTGATGACAAAGCTCCATATAGAGAGGTTTTAACACATGGCCTTATATTGGATAAAAACCTTAAAAAAATGTCCAAATCACTTGGAAATGTTGTGAGTCCTGAATCTATTACAAAAAAATTCGGAGCTGAAATAATTAGATTATGGGTATCCTCTGTTGATTATACTTCTGACACGGGATTTGGAGAAGACAGTTTGAAAACTCCCAAAGACGTATATTTCAGAATTAGAAACTCATTTAAATATATTCTGGGGAATTTGAGCGACTTCACATTCTCTGAAAATGGTATTGATTATTCAGAAATGCTTGATATTGACAAATATATACTGGCGAGGCTTGATATACTAAAAGAGAAGCTTATCAAGGAATATGATGAATATCAATTCCACAAGGTGTTCAGAGATTTTCATCATTTCTGTGCAAATGAATTATCATCATTTTACTTTGATATATTAAAAGACCGCCTATATACATATGGAAAGGATTCAATTGAAAGGAGAAGCGGTCAAACTGCAATATATATTATTTTAAGTGAAATGCTGAAAATGATTGCACCTATTTTACCATTCACAGCAGAACAGGCATATTCCTTCTTTAATAAAGACAATAAGGAAGAATCAGTGCATTTAGAGGTATTGAATGAAAATTGTTCAGAATTTAGAGATGAGCAATTGGAGAAGAACTGGAATTCACTGATAAAACTGAGAGATAAGGTTAATATTTCACTTGAAAATCTCAGAAATAACAATACAATAGGCAAATCCTTGGAAGCAAGTGTTGATCTTTATACTGAAGACAATGAATTAAAAGAGCTTCTGTTGAAATACAGGAATTATCTTAATGAATTTTTTATTGTATCAGAGGTTAAAATTTTAGAAAATAAAAAAGACCAAGATTGTATTGAATCGGAACATAAACATTGTTTAATTTACTCCCAAAAGGCTGAGGGTGAAAAATGTGCACGCTGTTGGATTATTTCCGAAACTGTAGGCTTAGACACGCAGTATTCGGATCTCTGTAATAAGTGTTCTGACGTTGTAAAATCGGAGGTATAGTATGGACAGAAAAACAAAGAAATACTACATGGATCTGTTGACTAAAATGAAACAGGAAAAGGAAAGTATACTCAGGGATTTTAAAGAAAATCTTAATGAAAATCATAATTCTGAAAATTCCAGTTATCCCTTTCATAGTGCTGACCTTGGTTCAGATGCAGCAATGTTGGAAAATCTATCAATAAATGTGAATGATATACTTAATGAATTGAGGTTTATTGATGAGGCCTTAGCAAAGATAGATGACGGATCATATGGTGAATGTGAATTGTGCGGAAATAAAATTCCTAAAAAACGTCTCAATGCTGTTCCATATGCAAAATTATGCCTTGATTGTAAGGATACTATTTAGGTATATGAATGAAGAATAAACTATTACTTGGAATACCGGTTATCCTTTTTTCTCTATTCCTCGACAGATTAAGCAAAATGCTTGTATCAATGAATATGAATCTTTATCAATCCACTGAGGTATTAGGCGATTTTTTAAGAATAACATATGTGAAGAATCCATATGCAGCATTTAGTATGAATTTAGGCAATTATTATATCATGATAGCATTAACAGTTATTGCAATTGTATTTGTAATGTTCTATTTTATAAAAACAAAATATGTACGGGGAATTATTGTTTCCCTCTCTCTAATCTTAGCAGGTGGATTCGGAAATTTATATGACAGATTGATGTCCAGAGAAGTCATTGATTTTATTGATTTCGGAATAAACAAATGGCGTTTTGCCATATTTAACATTGCAGATTCCTCGACTGTTATTGGTGTCTGCCTGTTAATTCTTATCACATTGATAAATGATAGGAAAAATCAGAAATAAATACCTTTTAATTACTTTTATTATCATTATATCTATCCTGATGCTGGGTAATAAGCGAATTGACTATGATGCAGATAATATTACCATATATAATGATAAACGAGTAATGCTTGAAAATAATGTTATATTTAAATCCTCCGATTTTGAAATCAAATCAGATAATGCTGTAATAATAGATTCTCTAAATTTGTTTATTGCTCACAGCAATGTTATGCTTATGAGGGGTAATAATATAATCAATGGAGATTCTGTTTATTATTATTTTAAGGAAGAAACAGGTATTATTTATGGAGGAGATTCAAAGATTGATAAAGGTTATTTTTACGGAAATGAAATAGTCTCTAAAAATGATGATGTGTTCAATATCAAAAATGGATATTTTACAACGTGCGACAGTATCAAAAACCCTCATTATAAAATATTCGGTTCACGGATTACATATTATGAAAATGACAGGGTATACCTTTACCCGGCAATCCTTTACTTGAGAAATGTTCCTGTATTTGCATTGCCTTTTGCCCTAATTCCTGCGGCTTCAACAAGGAAATCCGGTTTTTTAATGCCAAAAGTCGGATATGATGCATTAAATGGATTTTTTGTAAGGAATATGTCATACTTCTGGGCAGTAAATAATTTTTCAGATATGACATTTTCCGGTGATGCCTATCAAAACGGCAATATGATTGTAAATTATGAATTGAGAGTACTGGTAAAACCTTATGTTAATTTCAATCTATACAGCACTATTGCTTTTGAAAATACTAGGAGATGGTCAATCAAAGGTGACTATTCTCATTCATTGCCATATGGTATTGAAATGAAAAGTAAATGGGATTATATCTCTGACCTTGACATTTTAACAGATTATTCTGATACAAACATTGTTAATTTGAAAAGAACAACAGAAACATTTATTTCGCTATCAAAGAGTTTTAAACGGTATTCAGCATATACATCAGTCAATTACAGAAAGGATTTTGCCGACAATTCAAGCATTGCTAATCTTCCCGTGTATAGAGGATATGTATCGAAAATACAGTTATTCAAAATAAAGTATATTCTTGATAATGGATTAAATTATTCACATTCGCACAATTTTTCAAACACAACTGAAATGGACAGTATATCTCAAAATTATTATTCATTACTATTAAATAATTCATTTGATACTTATTATACAATGTTAAGATTCATAAACATTAAGCCGGTATCAAGTATCAATTATACAAGGAACAATGCGCGGAATATTTCAAAAGCAATTGCTTCAGCCGGTATTTCGGCAACAACGCAATTATATGGAACTTCAAAATTCGGATTATCAGGATTCAGCAAATTCAGACATACAATGATACCGAGTATTTCATACAGGAAAAACAGTAATATTTATATGAATTATACTGATTGGGAAACTGATTCTATTATACCATCCGAATATGCAACATTTTCATTAACAAACAATTATGAAGGTAAATATTCAGAAGCAATAAAGGTGCTTTTGAAGAATAGCAATTCAATAACATATGATATTAAAAAGGATTCATTTTCTGTTTTATCATCAAATATTACAATTCTTCCTTCATATTTCATTAACTCAACAGTAGGTATTAAATATAATTTCTATTCCAAAGACATTGTATATAATATTACATCATTAATGAGAAATGAAATTTCTAATCCATTTGCCGAAAATAAGATTCATATGACACTGTCATCGTCTGTCAATATTCAGGCTGATTCCATCATCAAAAATCAGCTCTCTGCTTCTGTTGGGGGAAGGATAGGAAAGTCGCTAAATATATCATATTCAATGCTTTATGATTTTTTGGATATGAAAACAGTATCATCCCAATTAACGATAAATAAGGATTTACACTGCTGGAAAGGCAGCTTTAGTATCTCAACTTATGGGGACAATTTTAAGTATGACTTCAGTCTTTCACTTAAAGAAATGCCTGAAATATCAATAGATAAAAATCTGCTTGCACCCCTGTTTCTCTAAAATCACTTGTAATGCGGATTACAGCTATTTTTCCACTTGACAAAAAAATAAAAATGATTTAAACTTTGAGCAGGTTATGAAATGATAAAAAAACCACAGGAGGTTTTTAGATGAACAAAAAAGAAATGATCGAAATGATCGCATCAGAAGTAGGGCTTACAAAGAAGCAGGCCAATCATGCAGTGGACACAATCTTTGCAGGAATTGAAAAAGAGCTGAAGAAAAAGAAAAAGGTGACACTTGTCGGATTTGGAACATTCTCTGTGAAGAAAAGAAAAGCCCGTAAAGGCATCAATCCTCAGACCGGTGCCGAAATAAAGATTAAAGCATCAAAGGTTCCTCATTTCAAACCAGGTGCAAAGCTTAAGAAAGCAGTGAACTAAGAGGAGAAGGAAATCTTTAAAAGGGGGACTTGTTCCCCCTTTTTTTTATACCTATGAAAATAATACTAGCTTCACAATCACCAAGAAGGAATGATATTCTGAATGCAGCAGGAATATCATTCAATGCAGTCAACCATATGTTTGATGAGAAATCCGTTGGCTTCACAAGTCCTGCAGAATATGTAAAGAAGTGTGCTATTGGTAAAGCGCGGAGTATTTTGAATAGCTATACCAAGTCAATGATCATTGGTTCTGATACCATAGTATATTTAAATGGTGAAATCATTGGCAAACCAGAATCAAGGGAAGATGCGGAAAGAATGCTTAATTTATTATCAGGAAAAACGCATTATGTTTATTCCGGAATAGCAATAATATATGAAGGAAAGGAATATATTGATTATGTAAAAACAGCAGTGTCTTTTCACAAGCTTGACAATCAAGAGATAAATGAATATTTAAATAATGCTCAATATATGGACAAAGCAGGGGCATATGCAATACAGGATAAAGCATCAATATTTATTGAGAAAATCAAAGGTGATTATTTTAATATAGTAGGATTTCCTTTGACTTCTTTAAGAGAAATGATTTATAATATAACAGGAAAAAAATATTATGAAATCATATACAGAAAAAATAGAAATTAAAACAAATCCAAGCATTAACATGGTTGATATAACAAATGATATACAATCTATTATTGATAAATCAAATATATTGGATGGCATAGTCAATGTGTCAGCCATAGGGTCAACAGCGGGAATAACAACAATAGAGTATGAAAACGGTCTTAAAAAGGATTTTGAAGAATTAATGCAGCAATTGATTCCTGAAGATAGGGAATATGCACATAACAAAAAATGGCATGATGGAAACGGCTACTCTCATTTGCGGTCATCATTAATTGGTACATCACAGAGCTTTCAGGTAGAATCAGGGAGAATACTTCTCGGCACATGGCAGCAGATTATACTGATAGATTTTGATAATAAGAAGCGTAACAGAATTTATTCTGTTAAGGTGATTGGACTTTGAAGATAATTATATCATTTTTAATTATTATTCCGGTGATTATTACAGCATATTATCAAGATACAGATATTGCTGATATGAATATTTCCTTTGATGAGTATCCTTTCTATTTGAATTATTATTATGCAGATCATTTAT
The DNA here is from genome assembly GCA_964544145.1 of uncultured Bacteroidales bacterium. Taxonomy (GTDB): domain Bacteria; phylum Hydrothermota; class 32-111; order 32-111; family 32-111; genus CAZJAT01. The sequence continues at coordinate 62,901 of CAZJAT010000002.1, forward strand.
CCATATTTGATGGGATTGATTATAAGTCACCTGAAGTCTTTTATCCTGACAGGTTATTTACAAGAACATTTTTCTATGATAATTATTCTGTTTTCATAGAGGATGAATCAATAAAAAAGATATATTCCATTAAGCCTATTTTGAATGAACTAAATTATGGCATAGGCATTATTAACAGTTCTGTCAGAAATAGAATATATGGATCTCTGTTTTTTGCTGATTCACAGAACACTGTGCATGCAAATACGCTTGTGTCGCTCATAAAGGACAATCCTTATGCATATAGGAATACAATAAACTTTATGCATAGAAATGCTATAATAAGAGCAGATATTGATAATGACCATTATTCTCTTCAAGGCGGATTTCAAAATGATAAAATATATTTAATTGCCGGAATGGACAATGACAAGGTCGTTTCAATCAAATGGAATATGGAATTGCTCAATACAAACTTTTATGGAAAAACAGAATATAATTCTAATGACAACAGTACGGAAGAGCTAATATATGCATCATATCCAATCCGAATAGGAAGATCATTAATTGTGCCGAGAATTATATATAGTGATTCGCTTTTAATTAATTTGGGTTACTCATACAGAATTCTGCCGCAGATGACATTGATAAGTTCTTATAGTGGCTTAAATAATCATTCATTTAATGCCGGAATAAGATATGATGAAAAACATATATTATTCAACAGTATTGTGAAATATATGTATCCGGAAAAGAGAACTGAATATTTTATGTCAGGTGTATTACATGGGGATAATTTTCTTTTTAGTCTAGATATGAGTTATGACTCATTGCCCACATATTGTACGTCTTTCTATTTTGTTTACCCATTCTATGACGGGAATCTCAAACCAGGACTATTTTGCGAGTATAACAGCAATCAGGAATTATATATTGCTGCAGTGATTGAGCTTATTGAAACGGAAATATATGCCGGTACTGTTCTTTATTTGGATAAAAGGGAATATCTTATCAAAGGTGGATTCACTTGGTATTTTTCCGAACACTCTTATTGAGTACAGTTTTATTGACAATCAGCATTAATGCATTTGATATCACTCCGGTAAGAATAAGATATGAAGGTGGAGATTGGTATAATGACCCTGAGGCTCTTACACGATTAGCGTTTTATATTAACAGCCATACAGAAATATCAATGGACACTGCTGAGACTGTATTAAGAATTGATGATAAACGAATATTTAATTATCCCTTTCTTTTTATTACCGGCCATGGTGATTTTATTTATAATGAAAAGGATATTGAACACATAAAGACATATCTGAATCAAGGCGGTTTTATATATATTGATGATGACTTTGGTTTTAACAGAGCAATCATGAGGTTTATAGGAGATTTATCAAAGAATGGTACTCCTGAAAAAGTATATGATGATAATCAAATATTCAATTCATATTATAAATTGGATCAAATGCCGAAAATACACGAACACTATGCGGGTAATCCTGAATCCTATGCATTGTACATTAATGATAAAATAGCTCTTTTCTATACATTTAATACAAATATTTCTGATGGGTGGTCTACACCTGAACTGCACAATGACCCTGTTGCAAAGAAAGAAGATGCCTACAAAATGGGTGTTAATATAATCTATTATGCATTATTCAAATAAAAAAAATCAGGCAGTTAATTATAAATTAGAATCAGTATATAATGAATTATGCCTGCCAATAGTGTCAGGATCGCTCCAATTTTATGATAAATCAATTTCAGTTTCAGCTTTCTAATGAATAATCCCCCCATTATGCTGATAAACATAAAAATTAAAGCTAAAATACCCATTGGTCTGATAAGAAAATATAAATCCATTTATTCCTCATTATTTAAAATTCAAATTTTCTCTTTATATTCATTCCCACAAAATAATGATCTGAAGGTCCGGTATATTGATATGGGAAACTGGTATTGAAATTTGCAGTAAATACAGAAAATTGATGACCCCATGTTGTCAGGGCAATACCTGCTATAAATCTATTCAAAGAACCAGCATCATAGGAATAAAACTGCGATTCAAAGAGTACTGATAGTTTTTCAAAATACATCAAATCAAATGGCATTGAAATTATTGCTCCTGCAGTCATGCCACCATCTGAACTGCCTGTTGAGTATATTATTTCATAATATATCTTGAAGAAATCCAGAATTCCTGCCATTACTATTTCCTTTGTAAAAAACTCATGCATATCAGTACCATTCTTTCTGTAGACATAGAGAATTTCCGAACGCGATGATATTGGCCAAAACAGATTAGTATAATTATATGCTATACCGCCTGATAATGCCGAAAGTCCGGCATCATAACCTGTTTTAATCTCAATGCCAAAAGGGAATAATGCTCTATAATCAATAGAAGTGTTAAACCCGCTATAAAGCATTGAATCAATACCATTGCTGAAATCTGCTATTGATAATGTGTTTATATCAAGTTCTCCAGAGAGAAAAACCGTTTTTTCAGGATTGTCTGCCAAGAGAAATGATGTCTCAAATGAATATGCGGTGGCAAAAATAAGCAGGATTGAACAAAGAGAATAGATGTATTTCATTCTTCAGTTTTTTCAAATGTTACAGTTTTCTTGAAATCGCCACCCTTGTTGCACTTTGCTTCAATGCTTATTACATCATTTTCCTTTAATGAAGGAATAAAAAATATGCCCTGCTGAACCTCTTTGCTCAACTGTTCACTGAAATGTTGAGTAATAATTTTTTCTTCATTGAGAAAAATTGTCAATGATTCAATGAAATGAGTTTTGGGATTATCCACCTTATGGTGAATTTGAACTGTCAATTCAGGTGTTTCAGAAGCAAACTCAACGGTGATTTTAACTGGAGGATGTGCGAATATGACCAATGTCATAATCAATGATATAACAACAACCAATAATTTTTTCATTTAACCTCCGAATTAAAGGGGGCAGAATTCTGCCCCCTGATTATAATTATTTGATAATATTTAACTTTATTGTCTCATTGAAATCACCGGCATTAACTTTCAGGAAATAAATACCGGCTGCAATGTTTGATGTATTCACATATATATTTGAATGTCCTGCTTCCAGTTGTCCGTCAAATACAGAAAGAATTTCCCTGCCGGTAATATCATATACAGCAGCATTCATATGGGATGCCATAGGTGAAACATATCTCATCCATGTGCCCATGTTTACAGGATTGTCATCAATCTTCAATGATGATGCAGTTATAAGCATTGATGGTGTTGTCTGAATTTCCTTATAAGCAATTGCATTTCCATCTGTTGTCAGTACGAGTATCCTATATTGATAGAGAGTGCTTAATGATGCTGTATTATCGGTATAAGTGTTCTTGTCGGGTGAGACTGATCCAAGTACTTTATATGTTGCTTCACCCATTTCCCGTCTCTCAATCCTGTATGATGAAATATTATTTATACCTTGAATATTCCAGTTCAATGATATGCCATTATTAATCACAGATAGTGAGACATAGAAATTCTTTAATGCAGTAATTGTGGTATTGAGATCAACAATGCCTCTGGGCATAATCTGATAACCATTGAAATATGGTGATGAAACATCATACTGACTGATAATACCTATAATTCTGACATTCCAGACGGGTTCAGAACTTTCATCAATATCTGTATCTCCATCAACCCACATATAGAATGTATCTGATATATTACCCTTTGAGATATCAGCAGGGTCATGATTGTTCATCCACAAACCAGCACTGCTGCCTGACGATGGCCAGGTGCCGGAGTAAATGCCGTCAGTATATATCTGAGCCAGCAATCCTTCATATGCCTCACCGGTTGTGTCCATCAAATCATCTGCAGTGATATATATTGTGTCAATAACATGACCGCTTGAATGAATTATGAGACCGGAATAGGGATCCTCAATACGTGTCTGTCCATTCCACATACCTATTGTTCCTGTTGCAGTTATACTGTCGCCCGGGATTACATTAGGTGCACTTGAATCTGTCTTTAAAACAGCGCCCAATCTGTAATTCTCCTGAAAATTAATAATATCAGCATAGGATGAATAAACATTGGATGGTGTTGTAGCAATACCGGTTGACCTAAGCTGATAACCGAAATATCTGGGATAACCCACAGCATTCACTTCTTTAATATCGGGAATGGATGTATATCCCCAGAAGAAACGTCCTCTATCTGATGATATTGTTGTGTCAGCATCATTATCTACTGCATAGACATAATATTCGAATCTGCATCCATTTGTTTTTGCAGGTATAATATATAGATATGTATTTTCAGCAACAAGGTTCATTGTGAATGTATCAATGCTGGTAGAGTCATATGAACTTGTTACCAGTTGAACGCTCCAAATACCGTCAGGATCAGTTACAGTAACTTGTATTGTATCGCCCTCTCCACTTAGCGGCAGAATGGGTGAGCGTGTAAGGCCGGAAATGGAGGGACCGCTGACCTGACCGGATCCGGGGGTCGGAATAGTCAATAATGAAAAATCATTTGTGCAATTATCTGTGTCCATGCCATCCGGCAGTCTTGATGCAGATTCGCCATCTCCCGGATTGGGAGCCGGTGTTGTTCCTGTGCCATAATTCACATAATCAATGTTAACACTGTTTGAATTAGAAAGTATGATTTGGTCACCTGAGTTTGATAAGCCGAAAGACCCTGAAATGGAATCTTTATACTCAAAATAATTTACTCCACCAGGTAATGTGAAATATGCATTGAATGAATCAATGTTATTCACCAAAACAAAAAATTCTCCTGCTCCCATAGATGTGCCTGAAGGAATGGAGAATGAACCCTCTTCATCAGAGATGGAATAATTGGATATATCAATAGTAGAACCACCAATATTATACAATTCTATCCATTCACTGCTGGCATCTCCAACAGATGGACCATTTGAACAGAATTCATTAACTTTAATATCATAATTGGGTGTTGCAAGTACAGTAAAACCGAATGTGTCTGAGAATGAAGAATGAGCACTATTGTCTCTACCATAGAAATAATATGAAACAGTATCTCCTTCATTAAAAGACCCGAATGTGTAAAAATAGGTATCTGTATTTATGGAATCACTTACAACATTATTGACTGCTTCTCCATTTACCCAGAAATACATTCTGTTAAGAACAATGGTTCCATTCTGGTCAATAATATCAACTTGAGCCAATGTTGTATTACCTGAATATACAATTCCGGGATGTGTGTAAACATTTGAAAATTCAGGTATATATAATTGAACCACAAAATCATTTGTGTCTGAAATAGTAACTCCATTACTGTCATCTACTGCCTTGATATATACATAAACAGTATCATTCAAACTGAATGTTCCAAGAGGATAATAATATGCCTGCCCTGAAACAGAATCGGTTTGCAATGATGTCCATGAACCTGCATTTCCAATCTTAAAGAAGCATGTATCAGCAAAAATTCCAGAATCATCATGCATATAGCCAATTCCAACCACATCATCTGCTGGTTCAACAGGATATGGCAATGCTTTCATGCTGTCTATAACAGGAGGTGTATTTGATGCTGTACCACTGACATCCAGATAAACCTCAACAAATTCATAGATATAATTCCCAGTACCTGAAGCATCTGAATATTCTGTTATAACAAATCCGGCATTATTCCCGCCTGTAACGCCGCTTCCCGGTGTTGCATCGGTATCTGCAGACTGAGTCCATGTATTGAGATTGGTTGCATCCCTTTGGACTGTATTGCCTCCAGTTAAAGCTGTTGTAGATGAATCAATGGTTGCCGATGTTTCATCATGCAGAGAAAATGTCTCTCCGCCGTTTATTGAAAGTGCACTATTTGACCCATTTATATATGTCACATTAGAAGGGAGTGATACACCCCAGAATGTCTCAAAAGCAGCTTGGTCTGCATTTCTGCCAATGACAATATAATCACCATCATAGAGTGTTATATCGCCAAATGTATATGTATAAGATGCAGAATATTGTTTTATCTGATAATTATTTATGTTAAGCGAATCCCCTGTTGGTAATGCCTGGACATTAATGCTTGTTGTGTCTGAATATGTAGCAGCAGAACTGTCATCAACAGCTTTCACAAAATAATCCACTACATCTCCCTCATTGAATGAACCTAAATTCGTATAGTAATAATTATTACCTGATACAGAATCATTTAACCAGGAATTCCAGGAACCTCCATTAAGTCTGCCGAACATTGTATCAGCAGATATGCCGCTGTCATCTGTTATTATTGCTACTATTGACAGATCATCTCCATCCCTGAGCGGATCAGGATTGTGGCTGGTTGAAACAGATGGCGGAATATTAAAAGCGGCTCCTGAACCATCATTATAGATCTCAACAAATTCATTACTAAATGTAACAGCATCCGAATATTCATTGATTATCAATCCGGCATTAAATCCATCAACTGCTCCTGACCCCGGTGTGCCGTCAGTTCGTACAGATTGAGTCCATGTATTTACATTTGTGCTGTCTCTTTCAGCAGTATTGCCGCTTGAAAGAATGGCCAAAGCAGAATCTACAATTGCCGATGCTCCATCAGTAATATAATAATTCTCCCCGCCATTAATCTGCGGACATGAACCGCCTGAATTAAAATAAATGACATTAGCCGGCAATGTGCCCCATTCCGTTTCAAATGCGGCTTGAGTTGCATTACGGGCAACAATCATATACCAGCCTTCAGGTATTGTTGTATCAGGTAATGCGATGCTCTGTGTGGAATTGTTTTGATGCAATGTATATCCATTCACATTGATATCTGCTGAATACACAGATAAAACAATCAACACAAAAATACTTAAGAGTATCATTCGTTTCATTAAAATGCCCCCTTTTATTTTTTTATTAATATAATAAATTTGTACATAATTTGCTGCGTTATTTTAATTTACAATTAAAAAACAGTATTTATATTTCTGCTAAAATTAAACATCGGTTCTGTTTCAAATGAACGCTGCAGGTAAAGACTCATGGAAAAATTATCATTATGATACCTTACTCCCATTCCTCCAGTCAGATAATTCTCATTCATATTGAATGTTGAATATCCCAGATTATAGGAAAATGACCAATTATTATTGATTGTCTTTTTGAATCCGGCATTGATCATTGAATAGTACTGCCGATTATCAGTATTGCCAAATACACCTGAATAAAAATTTATATTTGTTTTGTCGGCAAGACCGGAAATCAATGGTTTTATTCGTATATTATTATTCTCAAATAGATTGGTATTCTCTGCATTAATTAATACAAATATTACTAAAAATACTGAAAGATATGCATACTTCATATAAGCTCCTTTTTATCCATATTAAGTGTAGATAATATTCATTTCATTGTCAAGGGATTAAATACCTCTAAATCGTATAAAATGAGCAAAAAAGTGTTATCATTAATATATTTACATTAAAATTATACAATAAATTAAATAAAAGGCTTATTATAAAGAAAATTATTTATTTTATATACTTTTTCTAAATTACTTGCCAATAAAATGATTATATGTATAATTTATTTCTATGAAACACATACAATTATGGATTCCATTATTTAGTATAATTATTGCCTCATGTACCGGAGAGATGCCCGGGAATGATGTGCCTGCCGAATATGCTTATGTAATTCGCAGCCATTCTTATGAGAATACATCTCTAATAGACAGTATGTGCCATGATCTGGAATTGGTAATGAAAAATCACAGTGTTCCATATGGTGCGGTTATTGTTGCTGACTGCAGAAACGGTGAAATTCTTGGTATTGCAGAATATTCACATAGGGGATATTTCAAAGGGGAATATATCAACAAATATCTTGTATGCTCATCATTATTTAAAATTGTCACACTTTCAGGTGCAATAGGCAAGGGGCTCTATAAACCTGATTCAAAGGTAAAATATTTTGGTTCAATGTATTCTGAACTGGACAATTATCATGTATTAAGAAAAAAAGCATTACCCAATTATTCATCTATCAGAAATGCAATGGCTAAATCGAATAATCCGGCATTTGCTGAGATTGGACTGGTTATGGGAGAGAAGAATATCCTGGAATATGGGGACAAATTATTATTTAACAAAACCGTCTTAAGGGGTATGAATACGGGATACATTGAGGAAATATCATCACAGAATGGTATTGCAAAATTGTCTGCAGGTTTAGATTTCTCATATACAACCGTATTCCATCAATTAATGATAGCAATGATGCTGGGCAATAATGGTGAATTGATGGTGCCAAAGATAAATTGCAGTGATTCTGCAATAAAAAAGCGTATATTAAGTGAAACAACAGTGGATTATGTTATGAAAACAATGAAAGAAACAGTAATATCCGGAACATCAGGGAAGATATTCAGGGATTTTGGAAATATTGCAGAAAATACATATGCAAAAACGGGGTCATTGTATGGATATTCACCGGAAGGGTTCTATAATTGGTTTATGGGAATATATAAGGGCAATAAAACAAATTACGCTGTAATATCAGTTATAGTGAATGATCCTATATGGGAAATCAAAGCAAGTTATATGGGATTAAAGGCAATTCAGCTGTTAAGAAAATATGCCGACAATTAAGTTTTCATCAATTAACCTATATCATTTCATTAATTATGAATTGAAATCAGTAATTCCATTTTATATAAATAATATTTATCTTTCAAATCATAATAGATTCAATATTATTGGCGAAAAAGGAATCAATCTGATTATAGATGGACATAGAGCTTCATCATATATATATTTATCGGAAACAACATATGCCAAATCAAAACATGGATTTAATAGTGTTCTGACATCACTTTTGAAAGGAAAGAAAATTATATCTGCTGAACAGCATGCAATGGACAGAATTTTAATATTAAACACCAATGGAGATATAAGGATTATCATACAATTTATTCCCGGCAGATTTAATTTTATGATAGCAGACAAAGAAAACATTATTATGAATCAGTATTCATATATAAAAGATAAAAGTGGAAATATACTATACAACATTGGTGATAAATTTATTTTCCCTGAAAAAAAGGAATTGAAAAAATACTTGTCAAGTGAGGAAAAAGTATTTGTAGAAAAAAACAATATCCAGGCAAAAGAATTACTTGAAGAAAAGGTAAAATACATCTATTCCAAAGCAAATTCATACAGGATACTTTCATTCAATGAAGATGATGATTATCTTTATACAAAAGGATCTATATCAGAATGTATAAAATATATTGTAATAAAAGATTCGGAAAATATACTTGAAAAAGATACTGAATCAGAGTTAAATAAATTGGATAAAGAAATTAAAGGATTGGAACAAAAAATTCATCAAATGAGAAATAACGAAAAATTGCTCAAACAGATTGATGATTTCAGTGAAATGGGTGAAACGCTTAAAATGCATATAAATGAATTAAAAGGTAAAGAAAATATTTTACTTGAATCTGTATTTGACAAAGAAAAAATGTTGAATATACCTTTAAATCCGGCTCTTTCACCGTCAGAGAATATGAAACATTATTTTAATGAAGCAAACAGAAAAAAAGGACAAATGAATGCCAATGGCATAAGATTGAGAGCGTTTTTAGAAAGGATTGAATTTTTAAAAATTCAATATAATAAAATCCGAAATGGTGAAATTCTTATTGAACCGGAAGGAAAAAGGAAGAAAAAGAAGCAGGAGAAAAGGATAGGAAGGGAATTTATCTCTCCTTCAGGGTTTAAAATCATAGCAGGAAGAAATGCCAAGGAAAATGATTTTATAACAACAAAAATTGCCTCAAAAAACGACCTTTTTTTTCATGCAAGGGAGAAACATGGGTCACATGTGATTCTTATAACAGAAGGTAAAAATATAGATAAAAATGATATAATCTATGCAGGGTCTATAGCGGCATGTTATTCAGACGGTAAACACTCAAATCTCGTTGCTGTTCAATATACTGAAGCCAGATATGTTGTCAAAAGAAAGAAGAGTCCACCCGGTACTGTTTATATGATGAGAGAAAAGGTGATTATGGTGAAACCTGCAAAGCCGTGAAAAGAGGGACTACAATTTGATTGACTGAATAATGATTTACAATATAATATGCATATGTCAAATGTCTATTTTATTCCTATGGAAAAGAGAAGAAGTTTTCTACCCGCCATTGAGCGGGTAATAAAGAAAATGAATGAGGATATTCAATTTGAGAATATGCTTACAGCAGTAAAGATACATTTCGGCGAAAAGGGGAATACGGGTTATATAAAACCGGTATATGCAAATCATATTTGTTCTGTTGTCGAATTGCTGGGTGGGAAACCATTTCTTACAGATACAAACACATTATATAGAGGTGAACGAAGTAATAGTGTAAATCACATAAAAAATGCGCATTTTAACGGATTTTCAGAATACCCGGTCATTATTGCTGATGGATTGAGGGGAGAGAGCTATCAAACTGTTTCCATTAAAGGTGAATTACTTAAAGAGGTGTATTTAGGAGCGGATATTCATTATGCTGATGCTCTTGTGTGCATATCCCATTTTAAAGGGCATGAACTTTCCGGTTTTGGAGGAGCAATAAAAAATTTGGGTATGGGATGTGCTTCCAAAAGAGGTAAATTACAGATGCATTCAAATGTACATCCTTATGTCTCGGATAATTGTTCATTATGTATGACCTGTATGGATTGGTGCAATGAACATGCGATTAGAAAACAGAACAACTCAGCATTTATTGATTCTGACAGATGCATTGGGTGCGGTTTATGCATAGAAGTCTGTCCAAGCGGTGCTATTTGCATAAATTGGAATATTGGAGCTGATGATATGCAAATGAAAATGGCAGAATATGCATTTGGAGTTCATAAGCAAAACAAATCAATTTACATTAATTTTGTTATGGATATAACTCCTGTCTGCGATTGTTATCCTTACAGCGGAAATGCAGTAGCGAAGGATGTGGGAATAATGATATCAAGAGACCCCATTGCAATTGATTATGCCTCATATCAAATGATAAACAAAATTTCTGGAAGAAAGGTGTTTGAAGAAACTCATAGCCAAATAAATCCATTAACGCAGCTGATACATGGTGCCAAACTTGGATTGGGTTCCATGGAATACAATCTTATTGAGGTTTAATTGAGATATATTGGTACAAGCGGCTATTATTATAAAGAATGGATTGGCAAAGTGTATCCTGAAAATACGAAAATCAAGAACATGTTCTCAGCATACACAGATACTGGTTTAAATGCATTAGAACTTAATTTCTCTTATTATAAAATGCCTGATGAAAAAATGCTGAAAAACTTTTCTTTAAAAGCCCCGGATAAATTTGTTTACATAATAAAAGCAAACAGAGGAATAACACATGACAGACAGAATGATGAAATATCTGAATTGTTTGCCGAAACGTATAATAAATCAAATGAAAAAAAAACATTCAAGGGTGTTCTCTTTCAATTTCCTGAATCATTCCATTATAATATGGCCAATGTTAAATACATTGAAAAAACAGTAAAAACCTTTAATAATATACCATGCTTTATTGAATTCAGGGGAAGAGACTGGAATAATGATAATGTTTTCCAATTCCTTAAAGAGTATAAACTGAATTATGTGATAACCGATTTGCCTCCCAATGATAATTTACATAAAAAAGAATTAAACATTACTTCAAATACAGCATATTATAGACTTCATGGACGAAACACGGATTGGTATAATTATGATGAGCGATACAATTACAATTATATGGAGAATGAACTTTTGGAAATTGAGCAAGATATTAAAAGATTGGAAAAAAAAGCTGACAATGTATTTGTGTTTTTTAATAATTGTCATGGAGGGTTTGCACTTATGAATGCATTAACAATTAAAAACAGAATGATCATCAATGAATAACAACAAAGAATTATACAATATAATTGAGCTATTGCCATTGGCAATAGCAATGATTGACAAAAATTATGAAGTGATATATGTCAATAATGCATTAACTGAAATGATTGGCTACACAAAAGAAATTTTCGACAGCGAAATGAATTGGTTAAGGAAATTATATCCGGAATCCGGGCGGGCAGAATTAATGAAAAATTTGTGGATTAAGGATTTGGAAAGATTATTCAGAGTGGATGCAAATGTTGAACGAAATGTGACAATGAAGAAAAAAGATGGAAGCATTGCAGATATTGCTATAAATATGGTGAGATTCAATGAGAATATAGTATTGATGAAATTCAGGGATATAACTGAAGAAATGAGAAAAGAAAAAGCATTGAAAGAGAGCGAGGATAAATTCAGAATACTGGCAGAATCAGCATCTGTAGGTATAATGATGTATCAGGAAAAGAAATGGATATATGCAAATAATGCAGCTGAGAAGATAAGTGAATATTCGGAGAGTGAATTAAAAGAAATGTATTTCTGGGATTTCATACACCCTGATATGATTGATGAAATAGTGAAAATGGAAAAGATAAAGCAGGACGAAAAAGAATTGATAGGGGATTATGAAATCAAAATTCTGACAAAAAAGGGAGAAACAAAGTGGATTGATTTGCAGGCAGACCGGACAATTTACAATAACAATACAGCAGTTATTGTATCATTCACTGATATATCAGAACGAAAGAGATTACAATATGAATTAATACAATCTCAGAAAATGGAATCACTTGGACATCTTGTAGGAGGAATTGCCCATGATTTTAATAATATTCTTACGCCCATAATGATTAATACTGAGGTGATGCTTTATTCAACAGATAAAGATGATATAAAACATAAGCAATTGAAAGAAATCATGTATGCATCAAATATTGCTAAAGACCTTATTGCAAAGCTTCTCGCATTTGGGAGAAAACAGATTATGGAATTTAAGTTTATTGATCTGAATGAAACAATTTCCAATTTAATGCAGATTATTAAATCAACAATAGCAAAAAATATTGAGGTAAATTTAAATGTATCCTGTCACGATCCTATAATAAATGCTGATATAACACAGATTGAGCAGATTATAATGAATTTAATATTGAATGCCAATGATGCAATGCCCAATGGCGGCACACTCAATATAGAGACCAATTTTATTGAGATTGATGAAAATTACTCAAGCATTTATAGTGAAATAATACCTGGAAATTATATCATGCTTACAGTGAGTGATACGGGTGTTGGGATGGGAGAAGAAATACAGAAACATATATTTGAGCCGTTTTATACAACAAAAGGGCAGGGAAAGGGAACAGGATTGGGATTATCTACAGTATATGGTATTTTGAAACAGCATAATGCATACATCAGGTTTTATTCAGAAATAAACAGGGGAACAACATTTAAACTTTACTTTCCTGCTGTTAAAAAAGATAAGATTTTTCCAAAAAAAATTATTAAAGAAATCAATCCTGAAAAATACAATATACTCATTGTTGATGATAGTGAACAGATTAAGGATATAGCTGTAAAAATACTAAAAAAGGCTGGATTCAATACAATGAGTGCGACTCATCCTAAGCATGCAATTGATTTGTCTTTGAAATCAAATAGGAAAATTGATCTGCTTCTGACTGATGTCATAATGCCGGATATGAACGGAGCTGAGCTTGTTATAGAGATGCTGAAATTTATTCCTGATTTAAAATATATCTATATGTCGGGATATACTGAAGATGTTATTTCGCATCACGGAGTTCTGCAGAAGGATACGAATTTCCTTCAAAAGCCCTTTTCAGCCAACAAATTACTTGAAAAGATAGAAAATGTATTAATTAAAGAAAAACAGCACACTGATTAAGACATAAGAAATATTTATTATACATTCAAGAAATCCACATTAATTATTGATTTATTTCATTATTTACATTATTATGATTCTCATGTTATTAAAGTTTATTATTTCTTATTATAAAAAAGCACCCTTGAAAATGATTCTGGGATTTCTGGCACTCATTGCAGTTGATATTGCACAGCTTTTATCACCAAGAATTGTACAGAGAGCAATTGATTATATAATAATTCCGACAGAAGGTCCTTCAAGACTGCTTCTTTTTTCCATTGCCTTATTAGGAATAGCATTGGCAATAGGTATATTCAGATTTGCTTGGCGCATGACTATTATCGGTATGTCTCATTTTATTGAAATGGATTTTAAGAACCGTCTTTTTGACCATTTGCTCACATTATCATCTTCATTTTTCAGTAAAGTGAAAACAGGTGATATTATGGCTCATATGACAAATGATATGAGAGCGGTAAGAATGGCAACCGCATTTGGTATGATAGCAGGTTTTGATGCAACCTTTTTGTTTATTGCTACTATTGTGTTTATGCTCAATATAAATGTTCGCTTAACATTGTTTGCCATTATTCCATTGCCGCTTATTTCACTGATTGCAGTATTTTTTATGCGTTTATTATATAAAAAATTCAGATCAGTTCAGGAAGGATTTTCTTCTATGAGCGATAAAGCGCAAGAGATGTTTTCAGGCATAAAAATTATTCAGGCATTTCAACAGGAAGATGAAGAAGTTGAAAATTTCAATAGAATCAGCAAAGATTATGTTGAAAAAAATATTTCATTGATAAAGATATGGGGAACCATGTTTCCTATGATCCACCTTCTGTCACAGATAGGTATTGCAATAATACTTTTTGTTGGCGGACAACAGGTTGTACTTAATGAACTAAGTCCAGGTGAATTGGTTGCCTTCATATCATATATTGGCATTATTGTTTGGCCAATGATGGCTGTCGGATTTGTTACAAACATTTTTCAGCGAGGTGTTGCATCATATAAAAGGATATATGAATTCCTTGAGGAAAGGCCTGAAATAAAAGAATCCGCACAGGCGGAATATAAAATTGCACAGGGAGATATTGAAATAAAGAATTTGAATTTCTCATATGGAACAGTAAAAATTTTTAATAATCTAAACATGCATATAAAGAGAGGTGATTATACTGGAATATGCGGTAGAATCGGTTCAGGGAAAACCACGATTATAAATATGATATTAAGATTGATAGAACCTCAGGAAGGTGAAATACTGTTTGATCAAAATTCATATAAAAAATTAAAGATATCAGGAATAAGGGATTCAATTGGTTTTGTACCTCAGGATTCTTTTCTTTTCTCTGATACAATTGATGAAAACATTAGATTTGGAAGACCGGATGCAACAGATGATGAAATAAGGGATGTATGCAGGCTGGCTGCAGTTCATGATAACATTATGGAATTGAAAGATGGCTATAAAACACTTGTCGGTGAAAAAGGGTTATCATTGTCCGGAGGTCAAAAACAGCGTATATGTATTGCAAGAGCAGTAATAAGAAAACCCAAAATATTGATTCTTGATGATGCACTTAGTGCTGTTGATACTAATACAGAAAAGGAAATAATTAAGAATATTAAGGAATATGCACAGGGAATTACTGCTATTGTTATTTCACACAGGATATCGTCATTTATTGGTGCTGACAGGATATATGTTATTGACAATGGAGTGGTGGAAAATTACGGTACGCATGAAGAATTAATTGAAAAATCAAATGTGTATAAGCATATCTATGAAATTCAGAAGCTGGAAACATAATGCAGGAAGAAAAATTATACTCAGGCATTGATAAAAAAATATTATTCAAATTATGGAAATATGCTAAGCCATATATATGGCAGATTATATTAACATTTATTCTTCTTCTTTTAATGAGCGGAGTGGAGATATATTTACCAATAATTACACGAACAGTTGTGGACAAATATATTGAGAGAAGTCACTCCATGATTGATAAGAATGAAGAAACATTGAAGATTGCGGATTATCACACAACATATGCGGTGATTAGTGAAGATGCCATTTTCCTTCCCAATGATATTATTACCAGAGATCAGAAAACAATACTAAAGGAAAATTCATATATTATTGAACCCAGATATCTTCTCTTTAATAATGAAAAAGATTTAGCTTTGATTGATAAATATGATATTCCTGTGGAAAAAACAGATAGGGGTATTTTTGTCAGGTATAGTGATTTGAATGTTATTGATAAAAAAGACCTTATAATATTACGTGCCAGAGATTTGATGAATATAAAGAAATATGCAGTAATATACGTTGTTCTGCTTCTGGCAGCTTTCATATTTACTTATATACAGGTAATAATGATGGCTTTGGTGAGTGAAAATATCATGTATGACATTAGAAGTGGTGTAATAAAATCACTGCTTTCATTATCAATGAATTATTTCCGCAAGAACCCTATCGGCAGATTGGTAACCAGAGCAACAAATGATGTCGATGCTTTACGTGAATTACTTACAGATGTGTTTGTGTATTCAGCAAAGGATGTGTTGGTTATAATAGGTGTGTTTATAATTATGTTCAAGCTTTCCCCACGTCTTGGATTAATGATAATGCTTCTTTTGCCTATTATCGGATTCATGCTTTATCTGTTCCAGAAGTATGCAAGGGATGCATACAGAAAAGTAAGGGTCACTCTTGCCAGAGTCAACAGTTTTTTATCAGAAGCAATAAGCGGAGTTCTATTAATAAAGACATTCAATCAGCAGACAAAGGTACAAAAGGATTTTTATAAAACAAGTACGGATTATTATAAAGCAAATATGTTTCAATTACTTATTTTCTCTATTTTCAGACCACTTATTGATGTGCTGTCTTTAATTACATTGGCTGTACTTATATATTTTGGAGGGAATGAAGTGATTAAAGGAGCTTTTTCAATAGGTGTTTTGATTGCTTTTATTTCCTATATTCAGATTTTATTCAGACCTATATTTGATTTTTCTGAAAAATATAATATTTTTCAATCAGCAATGGCCAGTTCAGAACGCATAATGATGATACTTGAGGAAAAAAATAAAATCAGTTCACCTGAGAAACCAAAATATCCACCGGAAAATAAGGGTAAAGTGGAATTCAGAAATGTCACATTTGCATATAAGGAAGATGAACCGGTTCTAAAAAACGTCTCATTTATTATTGAACCGAATGAAAGTGTTGCCTTTGTCGGAGCAACCGGAGCCGGCAAGACGACAATCATTAATTTACTCATGAGATTTTATGATGTTCAGGAAGGGGAAATATTGCTGGATGAAATTAATATAAAGGATATGGATGTAAAATACTTGAGGAATTATTTTGGTCTTGTGTTGCAGGATGTGTTTATGTTCTCAGGTGATATCAGGTACAATATTGCCCTGAACAAGGATTTGGAAGAAAATAAAATTATTGAATATTCAAAATACGTAAATGCACATATATTTATACAAAAATTGGAAAACCAATATAGAAATGAAGTTTCTGAAAGCGGGAAAAATCTTTCAACAGGTCAGAGACAATTGATTGCATTTGCCCGTGCATTGGCAAAAGAACCTCAAATCCTTATACTGGATGAGGCAACATCCAGCATTGATTCAGAGACGGAAAATCTTATACAGGATGCAATACTAAAGATAATGAAGGATAGAACAAGTATCGCAATTGCTCACAGATTATCCACTATACAGGATGCAGATAGGATATATGTTATGCATAAAGGCCGCATTGTTGAACAAGGAAGCCATCAACATCTCCTATCCCTCAAGGGTAAATACTCTGAACTCTACAAATACCAATATATAGAATAACCCCGGGCCTTGACTTTTTGACAAATTAAATGGATTTGGGACATATCTTTAAGTTAAGAAAAAAGGCGATTTATGGGAACAACTGTCTGTATATATTGACAAAACTGTTGAGATTTGGTACAATATTTATACATTTTTCATTGATAAATGTCAAAATGTCAAGGCCCGGCCTTATACCCAATGTCAAAGCTGCGTAAATGGATGATTAGGGGATGATTTTTTTATTGACTGTTATATAATTATCTGATATAAGATTATGACCTATACAATTGGAGGCATGTTTGTATTTAAATGAAATTCGCATATATGGATTCAAATCATTCCCAGACCCAATCAATCTACGCTTAAATCGCGGAATTACGGGATTTGTGGGTCCCAATGGAAGCGGAAAAAGCAATGTTGTTGATGCTATTCGCTGGGTATTGGGCGAACAGTCATCCAAAGAATTGCGCGCATCTGTAATGGATGACCTCATCTTTAATGGCACATATAAGCGAAAACCATCCAATCTTTCTGATGTTTCATTGAAATTCATCAATGAGGGTGAATTGGAACTGAGCTTTGCAGAGATTGAATTTGAAAGAAAATTATATAGAACCGGGGAATCCCAATATCTGATAAACAGGGAATCAGTGAGACTGAAGGATGTTCAGAAACTATTGCTTGAGGCAGGTATGGGAGTTAAATCATACTCCCTGTTTAAGAGATCGCTTATTGATGAAATTGTTAATGGAAAAGCAGATGCATTGAGAAATCTGTTTGAAGAATCTGCGGGTATATCCCAATATAAAGCTGCAAAAAAAGAAACACTGAGAAAATTAATTCATACACAGGAAGACCTTTATAGAGTGGATGACCTAATTGCAGAGATTGAAAAACAGCATAGGGATTTGAAAAATCAGGCTAATCGCGCAAACAGATATAATAAATACAAGGTTGTTGTTGAAAATCTTAATCAATATGTATTAAAACAGAGAATATTAAAATATGATGAACAGATAGAACGAATAAATGGAGAAATGAACTCCAGAAATGAGAGAATCAATATTATAAATAAAGATTTGGAAGATATCAGAAGCAATCTGAATGAATATAAGGAAAAAAGAAAGATTGTTTCCAAATCACTAAACGAAGCAATTGAGGAAAAAGAAAATATCCAGGAAAAAACATATGCAATTGGTTCTGAAATAAAAATACTTGAGCAGAATATTACACATGAAAACGAGAATATAGCAATGATATCGGCGAACAGAGAAAAGCAGATTGGCGAACAGCCGATAAGAAAACAGAGGCTTCAGCAGTATGCGGATAAAAAAGCTGATTTAATTCTGAAAAAGGACCAGATTGAAAAACAGATGAGCGGAACAGAAGATGACAACATTGAAGTACTGTACAGAAATAATGAAAGAGAATTTAATTCATTAAAAGAAGAAAGGAGAAAAAAGAGAAATAAAATGCTTATTCTCCAATCGGAAAATTCAAATTTAAATTACAAAAAAGAGAATATACTGGATCAGTTTAATGATAAATCACAAGAGAGAAAAACAGAAGAAGACAGCCTGATATTGAAAAAAGATGAACTTCATAAAACAGAGGAAACTCTGAACAAAATGAAGGCAAATATGCAGTTACTGAAAGAGCAGTCAAATGAGTTAAACAAGCTAATCACTGCAAAAGAAAATGAGAGAAGATCAGTACGCGACAGCAGGGAGACAAGTAAACATAAATTAATTGAAAATAATGCATATATTAATCAGCTGAAAGAGAGAATGAAAGAAAGCAGTTCTTCACTTGAAGACTTGGAAAAAACATTGAATAAAGAGCTTATGCTCATGAGAAATCAAATCAAGCCTGCAGAGAAATATGAACATTATGTTAAATATGCATTATCCTATTTTATCAACTCAATTGTAATGAAGAGAGATGATGTTGATAGCATAATGAATGCTGATACAGGAATGCTCAGTTTTATTTTAGAGAATGATTTAACAGGGAAACATAATGAAGCAAATTCCCTGGATAATTATGTTGAAGCACCCGATTATATCAAACAGATATTTTCTCATTTCATTATTGTTGAACATGATGACGATATATTTGAGAAAAGCAGTAATGCATATTATATAAACAGCAAAGGTCTTGTTAAGACACCTGCAGGATTCTATATTAAATCAGGTGAAACAGATATTCTTAATTTTAAGGAATCAATAAAAGAGAGAGAGCAGGAAAATCTGAAAACAGAAGAGATTCTGAAAAATCAGGAAGCTGAATTAAAATCATTAAATACTAAACTGGAAGATTTAAATACGGAAAAAGAAAATATAATTAGGAAAATTACTGAAAATGAACAACGAATTGATTTTACGGGGAAAAGTGTAGAAGCAATAAATATGGGAATTCGTTCAAGGGACAGCCTTATCAGTAAATTTGATTTATTGCTCATCAAGATGAAAGAAGAAACAGAATTAATTGAGAAAAAAATATCATCAAATAATGATGAGATTAATTCAATGGATAAAGAATTAAAGGAAACCGAGGCATTTATGCTTCAAAGGGAAGATGAATTTAATAAAATAAAAGAAGAATTTATTATATACAGTAACAGAAAAAATGAACTGGAACGCTTATTCAAAGATATTAATGATGAAATAGCATTATTGCAGGATGAGTCAGAGCAGTTGTCTGAAACAATAGAACGTGCAGTCAAAGAGATAGAGGAAAGTGAATACAGAATTGAACAGATAAAGGAAAAAATAACTGAAGAGAGCAAAAGGGCAGAGAAGAAAGCAATTGAGCAGAGCGAGATACAAGAGTTGCTCATATCATCCTCAGGCAAGGTAAAAGAGCTGGAGGCGGGTTTGGCCGACATTGAACTGCAATTGGAAGAATTTCAGGAATCAGAGGATCAGAAACAAAAGATAACAGAGACATTGAGGGAAGAACGCAGCGATTTCCGTGTGGAGCAGGAGAAATATATTACTGAGAAGGAAATGGATAAACAGTATGTTGATGAGGATTTTGAAATTGATTATGAATTGATAGAAAAACACAGGGATTCTGCAGAGGATGAATTAGTATTTCTAAAAGAGAAAATGATAAGAATGGAACCAATCAATCAGCTTGCATTTCAGGAATTCCAGGAAGTAAGCGAAAGACTGGATGAAATGAATAGCCAGAAAAATGATATTGTTCAGGCAAAGGAAAATCTGGAAAAAACCATCAAAACACTGGATGCAAAGGCTAAAACAATATTTGTACAGTATTTTGACACAATCAGAACAAATTTCAGAGAATTATTTTATGATATATTTAAATCCGGTCATGCAGATATTATACTTGAAGATGAAAAAAATCCTCTTGACTGTGAAATACAGATTATTTTCGAGCCAAGAGAAAAAAAGGTCGATAAACTGGTTATGCTTTCAGATGGGGAAAGAGCAATGATGGTTATTTCGCTTTTATTTTCCATGTATATGGTCAGACCTACGCCAGTATGTATTATGGATGAAATAGATGGACCGCTTGATGATGCAAATGTTGAAAATTTCATTCAGCTTTTGAAGAGATTCAGGGATAAAACACAGTTTATTCTCATTACTCACAATAAGCGGACAATGGAATTCTGTGATTACCTGTTTGGAGTTACAATGGAAGAATCAGGTGTGACAAACATTGTTTCACTCAATCTCCAGACAATGTCCAGTAAATTCCTCAAAGATGATGTTCAAGAAGCTTAAAAATATATTTAAAAAAGCACAACTTCCCATAGGCGATCTGATAACTGCATTCAAAGGCGGTTCAGATGTATTTTACTCTGAGATGGAAGAAAAACTTATTCTTTCAGATGTATCAATTCAAACAACAGAAAAGATTCTAGAACAGGTAAAACAAGAAGTCAGAAAGAATATTATTACAAACCAAAATGATTTCAGAGATTTACTTAAATCAACAATAATGTCACTTTTCCCTGAGACTGTATATCCCGATATCTCATTAAAGCCGCTTGTTATACTTGTGGCAGGTATTAATGGAGCAGGGAAGACTACCTCTATTGCGAAACTCTCAGAATATTATAGAAATATGGGTTTGTCAAAGATACTTTTATCTGCTGCAGATACATTCAGAGCTGCGGCTGATGAACAGCTGAAATTATGGGCAGAAAAAACAAATGCAGATATTTTTATGAGTGAAATGCAGAGAGACCCTGCTGCAGTGGCATATGCATCCTATGAAAAGGCAATAAATGAACATTATGATTTGCTGATAATAGATACTGCGGGAAGAATGCATAATAATACAAATTTAATGAAGGAAATCAGTAAGATTGATGCTGTTCTGAGGGGGAAATTTACCGGAATTAATCTCTTCTCCCTATTGGTTATTGATTCAACAAATGGCAGCAATGCACTTGTTCAGGCAAAGCAGTTCAGCGATACCATAAATACAGATGCCGTATTTTTAAGTAAATTCGACGGAACAGCTAAAGGCGGAGCTTTGATTTCTATTGTTGATGCATTACACCTGCCGATTATCTTTGCCGGAACGGGAGAGGATAAATCAGATATATGGGAATTTTCTGCTGATGAATTTACAGATAATATCATTTTGAAATCATAGGATTTTATTATTGCATAATTTTACTATTTATTATACAATATAATTTTAAAGGAGGTACGAATGCATAAAAAAATTATGTTAGTGATTGTCATTTCTGTTCTGGTTTTCTCTGCTGTTTTTGCAGTGGATTACTCAAAAAACACGTGGGCTGAAAACAATTCAATTATATCAGATTTTTATGCTGATATGCAAGATGAAGAAGGATTGGATGTTTCCAATCAGGTTGTTGAGATAAACAAAAAGGCTTATGGACCCAAGGCAGTAGAAACAGCTTTGGCATTGAATTATGTGGGATTGTTTGCTTCAGCATTAGGGAAATATGAAGAGGCAACGAATGCATATGTCAAATCAATAGACATACTTAAGGGAAAGGGAGAAGACCAATACAACAATGTGGGTGTAATATCGGGGAATTTAGGCAGTGCATATCTGGATTATGGTTATTATTCAGATGCAGAAAAATATCTCAAACTTTCAGTTGATTATCTGCTTAAAGCTCAGCTGACCAATGATAATGAAGAGGATATTATCCTATCATTATATGATCTCACACAGACATATTATTATCAGGAAGACTATGATAATGCCATTAAATATATGAAACAGCTTATTGATTTTGAGAAGGAAGTATATGGAGAAGATGATGCGACAATGGCAATGGATTTAAGGGATCTTGGTTATTATTATGAGATGATTGGAGATTATGATAATGCAGAAAAGGTTTATAATGAAGCATTGGGCATATTGCTGCTCAATCCGAATGATAATCTTCAGGATATCGGAGTGATGTATAATGATCTTGGTGTTTTATATGATTATCAGGCAGAATATAAGAAAGCAATAGAGTTTTACAATAAAGCATTAATCTATTTTGAAAAATTGGACTATGATTCTCAGAATAATATACCAAATACCATATATAATAGAGCATTGGCGGAATTTTCTCTGGATGACCTGAAATCTTCAAAGAAAGACATGGAAGAGGCATATAGATTATATAAAGCAGCTTTAGGCGAATATGATGATATGACTCAGCAGGTATTGGGTGATCTTGAATATGTTAAAGAATTAATGCAGTAATTATTTAAGGGGGGAAAAGCTCCCCCCTCTTTTTATCTAAATCATTTTATCCAGGTGTACATCAAGTTGAGGAAATGGTATTGATATACCATTATTATCCAATTCCTCTTTCACCCTTCTATTCATTTCAAAGAATACATCCCAATAGTCTTCTGTTTTAACCCACATTCTGACAACAAGATTAACAGATGAATCTGCCAATTCTCCCACCTCTACTGTAATGCCATTTTCCTTAATTGTTTTTGGATGATTTTCAATAAGGCTTGAAATGACTTGTCTTGCCTTCATTATATCAGCACTATAGGAAATGCCCACAGCCACATCAATGCGGCGTTTATCCATTATTGAATAATTGATTATGGGATTACCCCACACGGATTTATTGGGCAATGTTATTCTTTTGTTATCAGGGGTCAGCATTGTTGTTGACATGATGTTCATTTCCTCTATTGAGCCTGAGTGTCCTGCAGTCTGAACATAATGTCCAATTCTAAACGGCTGATTGATTAGCAGCATAAATCCTGCGGCAAGATTAGAGAGGGATTCCTGAAAAGCAAAACCTATTATAAACCCTCCCACTCCGACGCCGGCAATAAGAGGGGCAACATCTATACCCAATTTGGGTAATGCAATCATAAGCACCACTATCCACAATGCCTTTGATATAATGCTTATAATAAACTTTTTCAGAATATCTGTCATTTTATTGTTTTTTGATAATAATATGCGTGTTGTTTTAGAGAGGATTGAGATTATTATCTTACCGGCAATCAGTATAAGAATAAATACAATTATATTTGTCAATAATTGTGGACCATTATTGAGGATAAAATCCTTTATTTGATTCATGAGTGTTGTCAAGATAACCTCCTTTTATTTATATCTTATATAATGAATATGAAATAATAGTCAATAGGTACTTGACAAATGAGGGAAAAGGTATATATTAATGAAAACCGTTATCATTTAGGAGTATTATGATAAGAAAAGGTGAAAATCAGAGAGGCCGGGGCAGGGGCATGGGCTGGAGGCGGATGATGACAGGCCGCGGATTCAGGATTACTGCACCAAGAGAGGCTGTGATGCATGTGCTGATGAATAGCAATACACACATGTCAGCAAAGGAAATATATGCTGAAGTGCTTCGTATAGAACCATCTGCCGGACTCACAACTATTTACAGAACCCTGGAAACCATGGCTGATATGAATATCATCTCCAGAGTGGAAATTGGAGATAAGACTACAAGATATGAGATGAGATCAGAAGAAGATTCAAAGCATCATCATCATATTATATGTACAAACTGCAGGAAAGTCATTGATTATAGTGAATTCTCCGATGATGAAATGGAATTGTTCAGCAGAATGACTGCAAATATTGAAAAGAAATACAATATAAAGATTACAAGTCATAATGTTCAATTCTTCGGCATATGTCTTGAGTGCGAAAAGTAAAAAATTTTTGTTATGTATTGAAAACCGTTATCATTAATAAAGGAGTTTTATATGAAAGCTTTTATCTCAGTAAATGAATCTTCATTAGATACAACATTATGTGATAGATTTGCAAGAGCGCCATATTTCTTAATAATTGACACAGAAACAGGTGAATTATTGAAATCCATGGAAAATAGTTTTCGTGATGGAGCACATGGTGTGGGTATCAGGGTTGCAACAATGGCTGTTAATGAAGGTATTGATTGTGTAATAGGAGCACATTTTGGTCCTAAGGTATTAGAGGTTATAAAAGAAAGCAATATCAAAGCATTCAATGCTGATATCAAAACAGTGAAAGAAATTATAAGTGATTGTAATAATAATCTGCTGAAAGAGGAAATATGAATATAGGCATTGTATCGGGTAAAGGCGGAACCGGAAAAACAACAATATCCACTGGTTTAGCAAATGTGCTTAAAGCAAATTATGTGGATATGGATGCTGAGGAACCCAATGGAAGATATTTTCTGGATCCATTGATATCAAAGACATCATCATCAGAGGTGATGATACCCGAAAATACCGAAAAATGCACATATTGCGGGATTTGCGCAGATAAATGTCAATTTTCGGCACTGGCAGTCATAGAGAACACAAAGAGATTTATGGTTTTCAGTGATCTATGTCATCATTGCGGTCTGTGTATTGAAGTGTGTCCTGTTGAGGGTGCTATTAAGGAAAAAATGAAACCTATAGGTACAATCAGCTTTGGCACATATGGGAAAATGGATGATATTAATTTTATTGAAGGAAACCTCAATATAGGAGAAGCTACATCAGTACCATTATTGGAGGATATAAAGACATTGATTCCAAAGAAAAAGCTCAATATACTGGATTCTTCTCCAGGAGCATCATGCCCTGTTGTCTCAGTGCTGGATGCGTCTGATTATATAATCCTTGCCGGCGAACCCACACCATTTGGCGTGAGCGATTTGGAAGTGGTGTATGAGCTTGTTAAAGAATTGGATAAACCCATGGGTTTAATAATCAATAAATATATGGGTGATAATTCGCTTCATAAATTTGCGGAGAATCACAATATTGATATACTGGGTATACTGCCATTCAGCAGAAAGGTGGCAGAGAATTATTCTTCAGGGGGCAATGTGATTAATATTCTCCATTCAGAGTTTGAAGAAATAGGCAGCAAGATTATGAAGCATATTGGGAGCATTTATGAATAAAGTAAGAGAGATACTGATTATTTCAGGCAAAGGCGGAACCGGAAAAACCACATTGGCATCATCACTTTCAAAGATAATGGATGACATTGTTATTGTTGATACGGATGTGGATGCCGCTGATATGTATATAATGCTGAATCCTCAGGTAGAGGAAGAACATATATTCATGGGCAGAAGCAAAGAAGCTTACATTGATCAGAACAAATGCACTTCATGCGGATTATGCTTTAGCAAGTGCAGATTCAATGCTATAGAGATCAATGATAACAAATATTCGGTGAAGCCCCACTCATGTGAGGGATGCACATTATGCTATGAAGTTTGTCCTGCTGATGCTATTGAGATGAGGGATTCCGAATCAGGTAAATGGTTTATATCAAAGACACAGTATGGAGACTTTATTCATGCAAAATTAAATCCCGGCGCAGAGAACTCAGGCAATCTTGTATCAATGGTCAAGCATCAGGCAAAGTGCAAAGCAGAGCAGAGCGGGAAAACAAGACTGCTTATAGATGGGCCTCCGGGAATAGGATGTCCGGTTACATCCTCATTATCGGGAGCAGATACTGTAATTATTGTGACAGAACCAACAGTCTCGGGAATGAGCGATCTTAAACGAGTGATTGCTGTTGCAAAACATTTCAAACCGGATATTGCTGTTGTTATCAATAAATATGATATAAATCCAAACATCTCAAAACAGATAGAACAGTATGCAAAGGATAAACATATTCCCGTTATTGCAAATATTCCATTTAATAAATGTGTTGTGGAATTATTGTCAGAAAAGAAAACACCATTAGATACAGATGCATGTCCTCAGATTGTAAAAGAAATCAAGAACATAGTAAATTATATTGGAGATTAAAATGACAGTGAAAAAAGAAGATGTGATAAAGGCAATGAAGGAAGTCATTGATCCGGAACTGGGCATTGATATTGTGTCGCTGGGAATGATTGATGAAATATTCTGTATAAATAACAGTGTTCATCTCACATTTCACCCCACTTCAATGTATTGCCCGATTGCAGTAAATATAGGATTGTCAATCAAACGAAAGATACAGCAGATGGATAAAGTAAAGAAGGTAGAAGTGATAATAAAGAACTTTGTTGATGAAAAAAACTCAAATAAAATACTCAGAGAAGCATAAGGAGGTTATTATGCCTAGAGGAGACAGAAGAGGACCCGAAGGATTCGGACCGCGCACAGGAAGAGGTCTAGGATTCTGTAATGGATATGAATCACCCGGATATACAAGAGGCGGCGGACGCGGAGCAGGAAGAGGCATGGGAAGAGGCCGAGGATTTGCAATGGGTGGCGGCAGAGGCTGGGGATTCAATAATGATTATTATGCAGCCAGGCCAGTCAGTGACGAGGAATATAAAAAAATCCTCAAGGAAGAACATGAAGCATTGAAGCATCGCATGGATGAACTGGAAAAGGAAATGAAAGAATAATCAGATGATTCAGATTTCCATTATAAAGGGCATATTATTCATATAATATGCCCTTATTTTTTTCTTGTTCAATTGATTAAATATTCCCATCTAATTCCCCTCTTGATTATAAGGATATTTGTTGTATCATAGTTTTACAGGAGGCGTATTAATGAATATTTTACTGTTTATGCTGATATTGGGATTACAGGATTATTCAGTATCTGCACTTTATATCAATACTGATCATTATTCTGTTGTGAGTGAGTATGTTTCTTTCTCTGATTCGGAATTAGTGTCAATTGAAGATTCATTGAAGGCATATGCATACAGTGTTTACAGCGAAAATGAACAATTTATGATAGAAACAGCAAATTTATTTGATACCATTGATTTCTATTATGTATCAGAATCACGCATTAATAGAATAAGCAGAGTCAATGATTATATCTCCATTGAATATTATCTGCAGTCATATACGGGCGGAGCACATGGCATTCATAATTATTCGACATTCCTGTATGACATTAACACTTCAGCGACAGTATTGCTTGAGGAAATAATAACAGAAGAACAGCTTGTGGAGATTGCTGCTTTTTGCAGGGAACAGATATCACTGGACAAAATGACGCAAGATGAAGATTATGACAACTCAGAATCAGATGATTTCCTTATTGAGGGGACAGCACCCCTCTGGGATAATTACAAATGCTTTGTGATGTATGAAGACAGTATAGTATTTACATTCAATGAATACAGGGTTGCGCCATATTATATGGGAGCATTCATGGTTGCTGTACCCGATACAGTTTATATGGAAAAGGCGGAACACTGAAAAAATATATTATATATATCCTTATTTTTATATGCACAGCAATAGGGGCGGAAGAGACATCATCCTTTCCGAATATTCAATCCTATTATTTTATTTCACTGTCAGGTTCAGCTTATAGCAGTATTTCAGATGCTCTAGACAGTGCAATAGCTCATAATGATACTACACCTGTAATATTAATCTTTGCACCATATTTGCCCAAGGATACCATTGTGCTGACAGATGATTTCTTCTCCGTTTCAATAATAGGCCAGACTGCATATGGTTCGGTAAATCCGTATCTGCATGAGACAGATATCATTGACAGTTCTTCCTGTGTATTGCAATTAGAGAAATTGTCATCATTCAATTATAAGAATCATTACGGCATCAAACCCAGCAAGGTGTTTATTAATGATTGCTATATAAATAATGTGTATAACAGAGGCAATATCAATTGGGAAATATTCAATTCAACTATTGGAACAGACAGCACCGTGGGAAAGATGTCATCTTATGACGGATTCTGCACATATGTTTATTTTACTGACACAACATGGAAATTTCAATCAAAGGCAATGGCAAATTGCATATATAATAATGGGCGCACCGATAGCCTTATATTTATTATTCAGAATGAAGATATGAGTATATTATATAATACATATTATGACAGATACACATTTACGGCTCACAATGATACAATGACCTTTGAGGAAGGCATTCTGAGGGTAGGTGATTTAACACAGTTGAATCCGCCAAATATTTACACTTTTATAAATAAAAAAGATAATGTTTCTGAAGGAAAGGATGAATGGCAATCCGTTATATTTGATATGCCTGAAGATACAAAATCAACTAAATACATTGATTATGGCAGTGGTCATTATGTAGAAGATATAATTGTCAAGAAAAATTGTTTTATGCGCATAAATGCAATAATACCATTTTCGGGTGAGAATAGTAATGAAGTATATATGAGATTAAATGTGAATGGAAATACGCCAAGCGGATTTCAATGTGTTGAAAGAAACTCACTGAATGGAGCAATGCATATTGAGGGTGTATTGGAATTAAGTCAGGGTGACTTATTGCGTTTGGAATATTATTCCAGCAGTAATATTATTTTCAGCTCACCTGATATCTTCGGTAATAGCTGGTCCGCAATATTGACAATGGAGATTTTAGAATAGCTCCTCTATTCCTGCTAAGATTTTTCTCCTATCAATAATATTTGTGAAGCATAGGCGAATCCCACATCATCAATACGCTGTTTCAATCTCATGCCTTCCAGCTTAATACTTTCATATGCAGGCAGCTGCTCTGCCTTTTTAAGATATGTCTCAATATGCTCGTGCATCTGATTTAATATTTCAATATCAGGTTCATTTTCTGTATTATCAATTATTTCCGTTTGAATATTTATAAATCCGGCATTTAATATCATATCAATAATATCCTGTTTTTTGAATGTTAAATTATGCGGGATATTAAGTGCCGTATCTATCTCTGCCCACCAATGATGTATAAATACATGTGTTAACTGCTTTTCATTCTGATTGTCTGAGAACATCTCCATAATAATTATATTACCATTGTTTTTTAGCACCCTGAATGCTTCATTCAGCACCTCAATGGGGTTTGTAAAATGATGCAGGGAATTACATATGGAGACAAGATCAAATGACTGGTCATCAAAAAGCATGTTTTCGCCATCCATAATTATGAAATCAATGTCTTTTCCTTTATTTTTTTCTCTTGCTCTAGATATATTTTTTTCGCTTATGTCAATGCCTGTAATACTCTTAATATTATCTGAAAGCTCACGGATTACTGCAATAGAATTACCGGCGCCTGTAGCAATATCCAAACATTTTCCACCATATACACTGAGTTCACCCTTTGGCATAAGACCTCCTTTTACCAAATAATATAAGCAAATAATGTACCCATTGTAAATGCTTATATTATTATATTTAATTATATCATATTATGCGACATTTTCACACATATGATAAAATTATTGACAGGAGATGATAATGCTATATTCTCATCATTATGAATAATCTCTTTGAAATGACCAATATATACAAACAATTTGATGATAAAACCCTCATAAAGGACTTCTCAATGAAAGTGGAGCAGGGTAAGAAACTCTTGCTCTTCGGACAGTCGGGTACAGGGAAAAGCACCATATTGAAGATGATGCTGGGCTTTGTCAGGCCAGACAGAGGTGTTGTATCATATAGGGATATGGCTCTTTGTTCAAGCAATGTGTGGACAATGAGAAGGGAATTGGCATATACGCCTCAGGACACGGATATGGGGAATGAGTGTGTTGGAGATATTATTAAATATACCATGCAATTGCATGCAAATACACATCATTGCTGTAACAATGAACAAATAAATGAATATTTGAAGCAATTTAATCTTGCAAAGGATATATTGAAGAAGCAATTTAATGATATTTCCGGAGGTGAAAAACAGAGAATCCTGCTGACTATTGCATTAGCGCTCAATAGAAATATTTATTTATTGGATGAACCTACAGCATCGCTTGATGCCGGAATGAAACAATTCATTGTCAATATGTTTTCTTCAATGAAAGATGCAACAGTGATTGTTGTTTCACATGATGATGTATGGATTAATGATAGATTTGAAAGGATTACCATATAATGAATGGAGCAATTGATATATCTGTCATTTCCCTTGCATCGGGATTTCTGCTTCTTCTAATACCCTTTCTATTCAGTTACATATTCAAATTAGGCATTATACGTGCAACATTGATATCAGCCGGGAGAATGACTCTGCAATTAGTGCTTATGGGTATTTTCCTTCAATACCTCTTTGATTGGAATAATGCTGTGCTAAATATTGTGTGGCTTTTCATGATGATATTTGTTGCAACATTTTCAGTAATAAGAAACAGTGACCTGAATCTCAAAATTTTTCTAATGCCATTACTATCGTCATTTACAATATCAGTTTTTACTGTTGTTCTCTATTTCAACACAATGATTGTAGGACTGAATAATGTGCTTACAGCAAAATACCTCATTATAATCGGAGGAATGCTGCTGGGGAATTCATTGAGAGGAAATATAATAGGATTAACTACCTTCTATAAGGATATTAACAGAAACAAAAACAGATTTCAGTATTCATTGTCAATGGGTGCAACATTATATGAAGCAGTGATTCCATTTATTAGAGAAGCATTACGTTCTGCATTAAAGCCCTCCATTGCCAATATGGCAACATTTGGTATTGTGTCACTCCCGGGCATGATGACAGGTCAAATCCTCGGGGGTTCAGCACCCATAACAGCCATCAAATATCAGATTGCCATAGTAATAGCAATCTTTGCTTCAGTGGCAGTTACTGTCACATTATCCATTCTTATCACTCTTAATCGCAGTTTTGATTCATTTGGCAACCCGAAAAAAAATATTATAAAAACGTAACAACCCCCTTGCATTTTGTTCAAAAGTGTGCTTTAATTTCATTAGCTAACAAGTTTATCAGTTAAGGTAATTTCATACTACCCATTGGAAACATCAGGGTCAGTTAGAAAAAGCTATGAAGAATGCTGTTATTCGTTGTTCGCAAGATGTTATTTTTTCAAGGAGGCTAAATGAACATCTATGTCGGTAATCTGTCCTATAAGGCACAGGAAGACGAAATCAAGAAAGAATTTGAGCAGTTTGGCGAAGTTACTTCAGTCAGAATCATTCAGGACAGAGAGACTGGCAGATCCAAAGGATTTGCTTTTGTAGAGATGCCCGAGAAAGATGCTGCAGACGCTGCAATCGAATCTTTAAACGGCAAAGAACTTCAGGGTCGCGCATTAAAGGTCAACCCTGCCAGACCCAAGAAGTATTGATTTAATTGCTGATAATTTTCAATAAGATATTTTTGCAAATTAAATCGGTTTAATCAAGATCCGCTGGACAGAGAGCAATCTCAATCCGGCGGATTTTTTTGTTTTTAAGCCAGGTTGACAGTTTGACAGTTTTGAATCGCAGAATGAGCTAATTTGTTGATGAAAAGCGGATATGCTGACAGGGTATATGCTTTTTTTTTGTTCCCATCTTATAAACAATTCCCATGAAGACATTGATTTATAATTATGTAAGTTATTTATTATAGGTGTTTAGCAGATTGGTATAATATGTAAATATCAAAACTGTCAAACTGTCAACCTGGCCCCAAAAGACATTTGACATATTCTGTAAAATCTGTATAATATAAATATATATAAAATCATCACTTAGAAATAAGAGGGGGAATGCATGGTAGAAATGCATGTTTTTAAAACACCTGGAGAAATGAATAAAATGCTTTCAAATAATGATGCTGTGGAGTTTTTATATACACATTTAGGTAGATTTGGAGACAGTAAGAGGGCAATTGGACTCTGTTTGGATTATGCATTATCGGATGAACCCAATAAGGGCGGTTTTGTAATCATTGCCTATGAGAAAAGCAATATTGCCGGACTGCTTATTATGAATAAAACTGCAATGAAGGATTATATTCCATCCAATATACTGGTTTATGTTGCTGTGCATGAAGACATGAGGGGCAAGGGCTTGGGTTCAATGATTATTAAAAAAGCATTTGACGAGGCAGACGGTGATGTTAAACTTCATGTGGAATATGATAATCCGGCAAAACAATTATATGAGAGATTGGGAATGACAAACAAATATGCCGAGATGAGATATAAGAAGGAGAATTAATGGCCTGGTTGGAAGTAAAGACAAAGAAAATCCTCAACAATATAGATAAAATCAGTGATATACTCAATAAAAAAGATATCTCATGGTCACTTGTAACAAAGGTATTGTCCGGCAACAGGGATATACTTAAGGAAATTCTGAAATCAGATGTAATCAAGAGAACACATTCAATAGGTGATTCCAGAATTTCAAATCTCAAGATGATTAAACGTCTCAGGCCTGATGCAGAAACAATGTATATCAAACCGCCTGCTATTAGTTATATAAAAGATATTGTGCTATATGCAGATATATCACTCAACACATCTATGGAAACAGTCATGGCTCTTAATGATGAAGCAAAGAGACAGGGAAAGGTGCATAGGATTATTATAATGATTGAAATGGGTGAACTCCGGGAGGGTGTTATAGGTGATAATATCATATCATTTTACAGAAGTATATTTGATTTACCCAATATATCAGTAGAAGGTATAGGTACCAATCTTGGCTGCATGTATGGCATAGAACCTTCATTGGATAAACTTGTTCAATTATCATTATATAAGCAGTTTCTTGAGGCCTTGTTTAAGAGAAATATTCCTCTGCTCTCTGCAGGCAGTTCAATTACCCTTCCCCTTGTGAACAATAAGAATTTTCCTCCCAAAGCCAATCATTTCCGTATTGGCGAAGCTGTGTTCCTTGGGATATCACCATTTAATGGCAAGAAATTCAAAAATCTTAATACAGATGCATTTCGTTTTTACGGCAATATAGTTGAATTAGAAAAAAAGTCTATGAAGCCAAATGGCAAAAAAGGTGATGGTAATATTGGTCATCTTAGTGATAAAGCAGAATCGCCGTCTGATGTTAAGTCAAACAGGGCTATTGTGGATTTCGGCATTCTCGATGTAGACCCTGATACGATGGAACCGGTCAACAGTACTGTGCACTATATAGGAACAACATCTGATATGACAGTATATGATGTTAAGGACAAAAAAACAAATTCAGACAGACATTATAAGGTCGGGTCCCGCATAGGATTTAAACCTTCGTATATGGCAGTAGCCAGACTCATGAATTCTCGTTTTATTGCGAAAAAAGTTTTATAAAAAAATAGAATAAATTAGCTGCAGGTGCAATTGCTTATTACAAGCGACTTTCAGCTTCTTGAAAAATAAGTTTATTTCCCTTGACAAATTCATTAAAATTTGTTATATTAACAGTCCCTTTAATTAGGGATACAAGTTCTTTGAAAATTATTGCACTACCACTTACTCAAAAAGTGACGAACCATACAAGACAAAAGTCCTCGAGATATCTTATTAACTCGAAGAAATTATTTAATTATATTTTCGGAGGGTTTGATCCTGGCTCAGGACTAACGCTAGCGGCGTGTCTTAGCCA
>CAZJAT010000003.1:0-82949 GCA_964544145.1 uncultured Bacteroidales bacterium
GTCTGATATTTTCGGTTTATTATCCATTAGTCCTACCCATTTAGAAAATCAAGTAATTTACTTAAGGATACTGAATCCGGTAATAGAAAGAGAAAACCCTTTAATGATTCTTTATCATCCGGAAACTCGAACTCCGTTTCCACGCAAAAAACAACATCTTTATCAGCCGAGAAATCCAGATAAGCTGATGTAAGCACAGCAGAAGCTATATCAATAACCAAATTCGGGACTGAAGGCAAAATCAGCATATTTAGAAAATCACTCAATGCAGTGAGATATGAACTTATCACAATATTGGCAACCTCTTTAATTGCTGACTGCTCAATATCAGTTAATATGGTTGTAGACCCCTCTTCCCTTCCCATCATCATATCAACTAAAAGCATTGACTGGTCACGGGGAAAGACGAGTAATGTTCTGCCTGTCAGGTCACCCAGGAACTTAAGCAATATACCTGTAACTATTTCATCATCACTGGCAATAATCCTTGGTATATCTTCAGAGGATACAAGGTGAACCTTGGGGACAGAAACCATAACCTTTTTGTTTATAAGTTGAGATAACACTGTTGCAGCATGTCCGCCGCCAATGTTGGAAATTTCCTTAATACCATCAAGTTGATAATCCTTCAATTCTCTTAAATCCATTTATTACCTCACTTTTGCCATTTCAAAAACACTTGGTATATCTATTATAAAAGACGGTATACCGTCATTTAATATCGTAACTCCCGCAAGTCCTCTAATGCCTGATAATAAACCCTTGAGAGGTTTCACTACAATTTCGGTTTGTTCAATGAATTCATCTATAAGCAATGCAAAATCATTGTCATCAACATTGACAATCACCATTGAGTATTTATCCTTCTTGATCTCTGATTTAATCTTGAACAATTCAGACAATCGGATAATGGGTATAACCTGTCCTCTTAAAACAAAAATCTCTTTTCCCATTATGCTCTGAATATTGCCCTTGGATATATCTATTGTTTCGCTAATATGAGTCAATGGCACAATATAACGCTCATTCTCAACTCTAATAATAAGAGATTTAATTATTGCAAGAGTGAGAGGCACTTTTAGATTAAATGTAGTTCCCATACCGAAATTTGAATGAATTTCAAATGAACCGCCTATCTTTTTCAATACATTTTTTACAGCATCAACACCGACTCCTCTTCCCGAAACATCGGTAGCAATGTCTTTGGTTGAAAATCCGCTGTATGTAATAAAATTATATATTTCCTGTTTAGTAAGATTCTTTGCCTGTTCTTCCGTTATCAGGCCCTTTTCAATTGCTTTTATGAGTATAACATTCTCATCTATACCCTTTCCGTCATCAGAAACGGATATCATGATAGCATTTTTCAGTCTCTTTGCTTCCAGAGTAAGGGTTCCCTCTTCATCCTTACCCGCATTACGTCGTTCTTCAGGAGAACCTATTCCATGATCTATTGAATTTCTCAACAAATGAAGCAATGGGTCAGCAAGGGCATTGAGCAATGATCTATCCAATTCTATGTCCCTTCCCTTTACAACAAAATTCAACTTCTTTCCAAGTTTAGAAGAAAGATCCCTTATATACCGGGGATATCTGTCAAATACCTGCCATACGGGAACCATTCGTATCTTCATCACCTCATCCTGGATATTAGCAACAATCTTTGATGTATTATTCAATGCTGTAATAAGTTCACTGTCTTCCAGTCCATATGATAATTGCTGCAAACGTCCGCGCGCAATAACAAGCTCTGATGCAAAATTCTGCAAATTATCAAGACGCTCAAGAGATACCTTGATATCCTTTTTTGCCTGCGTTGCATTTTCAATTGTTTCATCCTGCACAATTTCATTCTTCTTTTCTTTAAAATCATTGTCCCTTATTTTCACATCTTCAACTTCAGGTATTTTCTTCAGCTTTGTAATAAGCTCATCATAAGGTGTATTTTCAGAACATTGAATAATGAAAGACCTATCAAAATTTTCCTTCATTATATCATCATATGAAGGTGATACATCAGAGAAATATCCGCTGTCCTGAACAGTCTTAATGACAACAAATGCCCTGGCTGATTTAAGAACAACATCACCTGCAAATACTATTTCCAATCCGCTGCCCGATAACTTCTTCTGCTCCTTGATAATTGGTGTATTTTGAGTTCCTGTTTTAATTGAATTCACAACTGACTGAAAACTATTGAGTATATCCTTGTCAACCTTGACTTTATGGACCATTGCGTCAATATAGTCATTGCCTTTCAGCAGTATATCGATGAGTTCTTTATACAGGCTGATGCGCTCATTACGTATCAAATCAACAATATCTTCCAATTGATGAGCAATCTTGGCAATATCAGCATAACCCATTGAAGCAGCCATGCCCTTAATTGTATGCAAACCTCTGAATATATTACTTACAGCTTCCTTATTATCGGCATTTCTTTCCAATTCAAGTATGCTGTCTGAAATCTGTTCTATGTATTCTTCAGCTTCACTGATAAACAGTTCTTCGTATTTTGAAGTATCCATTTTATCACAGATTTAAAATTCTTTTTACACTTTCCAATACCCTTGAGGGTTGAAACGGCTTCACTACAAAGTCTTTGGCTCCTGCCTGTATTGCCTCAACCACTAATGATTGCTGCCCCATAGCGCTAACCATTAATATCTTTGCATTCGGGAATTCCTTGATAATCTCTTTGACAGCATCTATACCCGACATATCAGGCATAATGATGTCCATTGTCACTAAATCAGGCTGCAATTCTCTGTATTTTTCAACTGCCTGCGCTCCCGTACCTGCTTCCCCCATAATATCAAATCCTTCCTTCTTGAGGATATCTGCAATCATTCTTCTCATAAAGATCGCATCATCCACAATAAGTACGCTGGTTGCCATTCACTTCCTCCTACGTTTTTGTTATTATTTTCTTCAAATCAAGAATCATTATTTCTTTATTATTCTTTTCCACAAAACCTTTTACAAATCCACTCTCCGTTTCAGCTTCAATGGTTTTGTCAATATTTTCAATGCCATCCACATCATCAACGGATAGACCGAATTTTTCCTTATTATATTCACAAATTATTACATTCTCCTCATCCCTTTTTTTATCAATATGAAGACGGTTCTTCAGATTGATTATTGTCACAACATCCCCTCTGAGGTTAATTATACCTTCAATGTATTCTTCACCATTGGGGACATACACTGATTGCATATACTCATAAACATCAATTACATTGATTATCTCTATTCCATACATTTTTGCTTCCAGACTGAAGACAATAATCTGATTTTTCTTCATGATTTGCTCCAGTCAATCCATGTAACATCAATAGGATAATTGTTAAGAGGATGAACAAAGTAGCCCTTTATTCGCCTCTGCAGACCTATTCTTGTGTAATTGTGAGACATCAGCACCATAGGCGCATCTTCCAATATCAATTCTTCAATATGCTTATATATACTATTTCTCTTATCGGGATTTGTTGTTTTTCTTGCCGTGATAATCAATTCATCCACTTCAGGATTTGAATAGAATGAGTTATTTCCGCCATCTCCGAATGAATCAGAATGGAATAGAGGGTATAGGAAATTATCCGGTTCACCGGTATCCCCTGCCCAACCCATCATGAAGAATTCAGTGTCACCTTTATGCATATTGTTCAGCAAATTGGCCCAATTTACAGGAGCCGGTTTGATTTTAATGCCTATCTGTGCCCACATATCCTTCAAGAGAGCTGTTCTCTTGCGCACAGATTCGCTATCTGAACATGTAAGTTCAAATACCTTGTTGATACCATTCGGATATCCGGCTTCATTCATTAGCTGTTTTGCCTTATTGAGATCAAATCCATAGCCCTTTAATGCATTATTGAATGAAGGCAGACCTGGTGGGAACACACCCTTGGCTGCAATAGCCGCTCCGGACATTGTTTCATTTATATATCTCTGCTGATCAGTGGCATAGCATATTGCCTGTCTGACCTTCTTATTCATTGTCACTTCATTTTTTTTCAGCATATTGAAACCTATATATTGCACATCAAGCGATGATATACTCTGCGTAAATATATTTTCGAATTTCTCTTTTGTTGTTCTGTCATAATCAGCACCTGTCAATTGAGAAAAATCAATTTTATTTTCAATGAGCAGTTCAAATGTATTCACTTTTTCATCAAATGTAATATCAATAGTGTCAATATATGGCTGTCCTTCGAAATAATCCTTATTTGCCGTCATTATCATCTTCTTATTATTATAGCTCTTCATAATGAAGGGGCCGCACCCAATGGAATTTTCCATCATCTTCTTATCATTGAAATTCATCATCTCTTTCTTGATTATTGATAGCGGTGTGATTGCAAGATTGGATAAAAAAGGTATATAGGGATAATCAAGTGTAAATTTTATGGTAAAATCATCAATAATCTCAATACCTTCAACATAATGATTCCTATGTTTAATATAATCATCAGCACCCCTTATCATATTGATAAACGGTGCATTGGGTGACTGCAGCACTCTCAGCATTGATGCCCTGACATCATCTGCTGTCAATTGTGTCCTGTCATGGAAATAAACATTATTCCTTAAATAAAACACCCACTCTTTTGCATCCTCATTAATATGCCAGTATTTTGCTACTGATGGAAGCACATTTGTATCCCTGCCGAATTTCACTAGACCATTATGCATATGCTGCAGAACATAATTACTGGATGCATCACCGACGAGAGCAGGTAACCAATGCTGGGGCGGATTAGAGATTACCATTCTGTACCTGTTTTCCTCATCATTCTTACTTATCTCAAACTTCTCTTTTATGCTTTCTTTTATACCCTGAGTCATCTCAATATTATCTTCATTCCTTGCAAGGTCATTTTTCAATATACTGTGAAGTTCCTTAATCCTTTCATTTATTATCTCTGTTTCTGTGTTAATATTGCTATAGGTTGAAATAATGTCATTGCGCACCCTGGATTGAGATTCCAAAGCTTTATAAATCTCTTCAATAAGCTCCTTGATGTTGGATGCAGTATCATTAATCTGACTGCTCACATGCTGTCCGCTCTTTATTGATTCTGCAATTTCAGATGAAGTTATCAGCTCACTTTGTACAATATTATCCAAATTTTCAATAACTGACTGCATATTCTTTATAATCTTGTTGATTTCACTGGATGCCTGAGCTGCTTTTGAAATAAGCTCTTTTGATTGTGATACAATAACTGAGAGTGATTTCTGATATTTCCCGGCTCTGGCAGCCTCAATTGATGCATATAATGACAGCAATTTGGTTGAGTCAGCCAGATCCTTCAATTCATTACTGGTATCCTGAATATATGCCAGATTATTGAACACATTCTTGAATATCCCCATGAGATCATTAATCTGTCTTTTCATATTATTGATCTTCATTGAAGTGCTTTCAATATTTTCATTAAATTTCTTGACTGCATGCATTGTTAATGAAATATTATCCTCAAGATCCTGAATATTTGTCTCTATCATCCTCTCATTATCTTCAAGGGCATTGATATTCTTTTTATAACCTCCAATAAAAACAATCTGACTCTCATTGAAATCAATGAAATCATCTATAACCCCTATAAGCTGCTCCGATATATTCCTGCTGTTGATAAGCTGATTTTGAATCTTATCAAATAATTTTATTTCATTTGAAATAACGGGTATCTTGTTCTTATTTGCTTCATTGAAAAACATTACCATATCATCTATCTGCTCCATATGATGAAGCAGCATCATCTTAATATCCGCTTGAGTCTTCACCATTGATGACAGCCGTTCTCCTGATGCTAAACTCTTAAGAATAAGACCTGTAGCTTCGCGATTCAGACGTGAAATATCATTTTTATTCCTGTCCTGCATTGACACAAAACTTTTGACCTTTTGAGATGTCTTTGTGATTGAATCAATATTGTCTTCAATATTCTTCAGGGAATCTCCGAGATTTCCAATATTATCCTTTATGTTTTTTGCAATATCCTCAGTACTGTTTATATTCTCAATAATTCCCTCAGTATATTCCTGAATCTTGCTTATACCGGCAGGTATCTTCTGTGTGAGAATAAAGGTTTTATTGGCAAGCATCAGCATTCTGTCTGCAATGACCTCAAAACCCCTGCCGAATTCCCCGGCATGATATGCCTTGATTCCCGCATTCCTTGCTGCATTCTCTGTCATTTCTGCAATATTGAATATAATATCCGATATGGAACCTATTTTCACAGAATATTCCTTGAATGGCTGTATAAAATTGAGAATACTTGATGTATTATCTGTAAACAGAGTGATCTTCTGAATTATCTCATTAATATCTGAAATACCTGTATTGATATTATTACTTGTTTCCTTTGTATATTCGGTGAGTACATCAGCCGCCTCAAGCACAATCTGAATGGAAGCATAGAGATTTTCTCCTTTCTCTTCCACAGTACTTATCTGATTTGCAAGCTGATTCTCATTAGCAAGTATCATATTAAGCACGGATAATGCATGATTATTGACACCAAGGAGCTCTTCCCTGTCAATACGCACTGTTTTCAATGCATAGACAAGCGCAGTTGTATCTACCTTGTCTTCAGATTTACTTTTTTTAACAGATTTAAAT
Source organism: uncultured Bacteroidales bacterium (assembly GCA_964544145.1). Classification (GTDB taxonomy): domain Bacteria; phylum Hydrothermota; class 32-111; order 32-111; family 32-111; genus CAZJAT01. The sequence continues at coordinate 6,638 of CAZJAT010000003.1, forward strand.
TTTAATGTCATAAATTGCCTTTTTTTTACTTTAATAATATATCATAATATATAATTAAAATCAATATTAAATACAAGTCAAGTAAATATAGATATGTATCTTTATATTAATACAATAATATTTAATTAATTTGATTTAATATAGAATAAGATATGCTAAATAATTTGTTCAATCACTGGAATGGATTATATCAGTAATATCCCCAGGTGATTGAGCAAAATAGTCGGGTTTGGCCTGTTTCAATTCCTTCATACTGCTATAACCATAAGTCACAGCAATGGAATCAATCCCATTGATATGAGCTCCATTTATATCACCGGCCCTGTCACCTATCATAATACACTCTTTCTTATCGGGATAAGAACGGCTTCTTAGCACAATATCAATTAATTCGGCTTTATCACTATGTCTCCCGTCAATTGAGGAGCCAATAATAAAATCAAAATAATGCCTGATATTAAAATACTCCAGTATGGGATTTGAATAAAGTGCCGGTTTTATACTTGCAAGCATAATTTGCCTGCCTTCAGCAATTGAATTAAGCATTGTATCAATACCATTATATAATTTATTCTGAAACATTCCCTCTTCTGCAAAACGCTCTCTGTAATATGATATGGCACTGTTTATCAGCACAATGTCATCAGTTTTCAAAGCATCTGCATAAATATTTTCCAGCGATAATCCTATATAGGATTCCAATGTGCTCTCGTTCATATTACTGCATCCCACTTGATCAAAGGAATATTTAAGGGACTTTACAATACCCTCTTTTGAATCTGTAATTGTACCGTCTAAATCAAAAATAATATATTTATACATATTCATCCATACATCTGAAGATTTCTTTCCAGATTAATGATAAGTGCCTCACTGCTATGTTCATTTTTATCCTTAAATAAATCTATTATTCCTTTTTTCAATTGTATATTCTCTCCCGAATCCAAATTGATTATACCCTCAGCAAGCATAAATCTTATCAGGAATTTTGCATATGTTTTCTTTGCATCAGCATCCTCATTCAGTGCTCTCACTGCTGCAACTGTGAATTCAAATATCCTTTCTGAAGTATCGGTATTATGTATATTTCTGATAATTTTCAATATAGCATAAGCTGTTTCTATACTTGATGTCTTTTTAAGTAAATGCTCGGGATAGTATTGCAATACTGCTGAATGCAGCGTTTGCAGTCCATCCCTATTTCTCTTTCTGAACTCAATTTCATTTATGCTGAAAGGTTCAAGATGGGAATTAAACATTGATTTTTTTCTGTAGAATCCCCTTACTGCAAAATCCATGATACCTTCTGGTGTGAGCACTTTTATTAATGCACTTGTTTCTCTGAAACGCTGCTTTCTTATTACAATACATTTTATCTTTTTCAATTATCTCCTTGGAAATCCATTGCCCAAAACCTCATATACATTCTGAACTACGATAAATGCTTTTGTATCTACATTTTTGACTGTTTCAGTCAATCTGCTCAATTCTCTTCTTGAAACAACTACATATAGAATGTCCCTGTCATTTCCTGTATACATACCCTTACCTCTGAATCCGGAAATACCTCTGTTCATTGTTTCCATAATCTTCTGTGATACTGCCTCCGGTTCATCAGTGAAAATAAAAACACCTCTCGCATAATCCTGTCCCTCAAGTATCATATCAATCGCCTTACTGGATAAAAAAAGCGTAATAAAGGAATATAAAATTAATTCATAATTTCTGAATATCAGGCTGCTGCCTATAATTATAACTGCATCTATAATCATTATTGAATATCCTACTGAAAGATTGAAATATTTGTTCATTATCCTGCCAACGATATCACTCCCCCCCGTACTGCCTCTCCCCTTAAAAATAAGTCCCAATCCTATACCAAGCAACGCACCGCCGTAAACTGCTGATAGAAGCAAATTCCCATTATCAAAAATCAGGGGTTTGAGAAGATATGCGAATAAATCTGTGACTATTGAGATAAGGATTGTTGCTGTAATTGTCCTTACTCCGAATGTCTTTCCGAATAGTTTAATACCTATGAATAACAACGGTATATTTATAATAAGCATTACAGCCCCAAATGGTGTCTTGAAAAGATGATGCAATATAATGGAAATACCGGAAATTCCTCCCGGAATAATCTTGGCAGGTACTATAAAAAAAGCATAGGCAGCTGATGTAATAAGAACACCTGCACTGATATATAAAACATCTTTACTGATTCGCATTATTTTTCTTCCTTTGTTCAATTTCAACTGTCTCTATTCTATTCTCTATCATCCGCATTATACGGAGAGATGTATTTTCATCAATATTGATAATATCACCTTCATCGGGTATACGCCCCAATTTGTACATAACATACCCGGATACAGTTTCATAATAATTACTCTCCTGCAGGAATACAAAACCTCTCTCATTTATATCCTCTATCTTTCTGTCGCCATCAATAATCATCTTTCCTTTTCTCCAGTCAATACCATCATCCTTGTCATATTCATCCGATATGTCACCAATCAATTCCTCAATGATATCCTCTAATGTCACTATGCCGGATAATTGACCATATTCATCAACAATAACAGTCATATGAATGTTCTTACTCTTCATCTCTACAAGCAGATTGCCAAGGGAAACTGTTTCAGGAGCAAAATGAGGTTTTTCCATTATATCCCTGACCTTTCCAGATTGCAGCATTATCAAATCATTTATATTTACAATACCTATGACTGTATCAGGATTTTCGTGGTAAACAGGCAGCCTTGTGAATATTTTCTTCTCTTCCATTAAATGCGCTTTAGCTGATACAAAGTCATCATCTGACCTGAGCATAACAATATCAGTACGGGGTATCAGTACATCGCCCGCATTTTTATCATTAAAATCAAATATACCTGATATAAGCTTATTTTCATGCACAGAAATATTTTCACCCTCAAATCCGCCTTTAACAAAGAATTCAAGATCACTTTTGCTCAATGTGAGTCTCCTGATGCCCTTTGATTTAATATTGGTGAGAATCAATATCAGCTCAGAGAATGCTGTACTTAAAAGTATCATAGGATAAAAAATATAATAGAAAAACTTGATAAGGGGTGCATAGATTACAGCATAGCGTTCCGGGGATTCCTTTGTAATTGTTTTTGGAATAATCTCACCCACAATTAGTATAATGATTGAAAGAAGTAAAGAGAAATACAGTGATGCTCCCACCTCATTCCCGGGAAATATAAGTTCCTCACTCAATGTAGTCATAGCGGCAATAGCTAGATTTGTTCCTACCAATACAGAATATAGATATATCTCCGGCTTTATCAAGAGCCTGTATAATACCTTGTATTTATTGTCTTTCTGGGATCTAACCAGAACGAACAGCTTGTTGGAAGCAATAAATGCCATCTCACTTGCTGTAAAGAGAAGTGTAAATCCCATCAATATGATAACAATAATGATATCCATTATCATAGTTCTTCTCCCCTGTCATCCGGAAGCGGTCCCAATAATCTTTCCATTATATCATTCAATGTGACCAGACCTTCAGTATTGCCATCAGTATTCTGAATGATTGCAAAATGGTTTTTGGTCTTGAGAAACCAGCTAAGCAGCTTAAAAACTGGTGTCTGATTGCTGATAAAACTAACATTCCTTATTATACCTTTTATTGTTGCATTGCGCTCAACATAAATCATATCCTTGAAATAGATGATACCGGATATGCGTTCCCTGTCTTTGCTATATACGGGCATTCGTGAAAACCTGTGCTTTAAAAACAATTCACTTGCCTCGCTGAATGAGGATTCCCTGCTTATTGAAACTATCTTGGGTTTTTTCACACATATATCAGTTACTTTCATTTCGCGTAAAGCCAGATAATTGTTTACTAATTCAACCTCATCTCGATTATCCTTATAGTTCTTACTGATATATGAAAGCATATCCTTGAGTTCCATATAGTCAATCTTCTCACGTTCCTTATCGCTGCTTTTACCGAGTATAAGAGCAATAAGCCAGGAAAGAGGATACACCATCAGATGGAAAACATAAGTAAATGGCAGTAAATTGATAAATACCCTTGACCTGTACACAGATATTATTTTGGGTGTAATTTCTCCGCATATGAGCAGTATGAATGTGACAAGGAGAATACTTACTAATTTATTCTGTGTTAAAGTTGAAAATGCCCGGTTAAATACTGTGACAAAGAATACATTGACAAATGTATTAAGGAAAAGTAATGATATAAGGAATTCCGTCCTTCTCTTATTCACCTTTCTCAACGCATCTACATAATATGCTGATTTACTGCAGAATTTTCTGATATCCGATTCTGTAAGTGAAAAGAATGCAGTCTCAGTACCTGAAAAGATAAATGAGAATATGAGCAATAATGCAAGTAAAATTATATTAATTGTCATTGTCATTATAAAATGCTTCAAGCATTGAATTTTCCATTTCTATAAATTGATCATAATCCGCATCAGTATTATGAGTGAATTCCATAATATGCAGCAGACCATGGAATACCCTTCTCATTATTTCATATTCACTATTGGGTTTTATAAAATCGGCATATATATAAATATCACCAAGCATATCACCCGAAAATTCTGAGAATTCACCTTCATTCATACTGAATGTTATAACATCAGTGGGCATATTCTTCTTTCTATACTGATTATTGATTGATATCATTTTTTCTTCATTTATAAAGATAATATTGAGACTTTTTTCATTAATGTCCTGGGATTTAAGATATGATGAAATAAATGCCTTTAAGAATTTATCTGTATCCTTGCTGAAGCATGAATTTACAATTGCTATTTTATTTTTCATGGTATTTATACTCCACACGCATATGGTATATACTGATAAGTATGGATGTAAATTCATCCTTTATTGCATTGATCTCATTTACACTCAATTCTGCCTGGTCCATCTGTCCTTCATTCAGTTTTTTAGAGAAGATAAATTCAATCATCTTTCTGATGTCTTTTTCCTCTCTCGTCTTCAAACTGCGTACAGCAGCTTCCACAGAATCAGCAAGCATCACAATTGCATTCTCCTTGCTGACTGGTAATGGGCCTGTATATTTGAATTTTTCAATATCTATATCATCCTTGCGTTCTCTTGCTTTATTAATAAAGTAATCAATCCCCGATGTGCCATGATGAGAGATAATAAATGATATAATCTCATTCGGCAATTTATTTTCTCTTGCTAATTCTGCTCCATTGCTTACATGGTCCTTAATAATCTCAGCAGATAACTCGGGAGGAAGAGATTCGTGAGGATTAAATCCCGTTGTTTGATTTTCAATAAAATACTCTGGTTTCAATAATTTTCCTATATCATGATAATATGCTCCCACTCTTGTAAGCAGTTCATTCGCACCGATTCTCTTTGCCGCCTTTTCCGCCAAATTACTTACAGTGAGTGAATGATGGAATGTCCCTGTTGCTTCTTCAGCCTCCATTCTAAGGAGCTTGTTATTGAGATCAGAGAGATCAAGCAATGTAATATTAGTGATTCTACTGAGCAGTCTTTCTATAAAAGGTAATAACAGAATTACCAGCAGAATGGATATTAAAATATTAACAAAACCCGATAACATGCTGAGAAGTATATCAGTAAATGCAGATTCCTTAAAAATCTCAACACAGAAAGCTACCAATACGGCAATTGCAGAGACCTTAAGAATTATGCCAACAAAGTGAGTTCGCTTTTCTATACGCTTTACAAGGTATATACAGTAAATTGCTGAGACAAATAGTGCAAGAAGACCCTGAATCCGCAAACCTGAATATATAACAATAATACTTATAAGGAATACAATACTGATCAATGCGAATGTTCGGCTATAGAGCAGAGATAAAACCGCTGATGTTATTATTATAGGAATCAGATATTCGATATAGGCAAATTGATAGAAAAGACCATATACAATCAGATTGACTGCAAACAAAAATACAATAAGAATTTTATCCTTTAATTTAATACGCAGTTTTATGAATTGTGTATTTATAAATACAAAGTATAATATTAAAATTATAATCATTATTAGGTTTTTAACCAAGAATCTGGTAAAATCAGATAATGGCGAATTGTTCTGGGAACGATGATGTCTCAATGACCTCATCTTATCCGCAGCAGGCTGAGAAACAATGTCATGGGCTCGGACAATAATTTCTCCTTTAAGCACCATCCCTGCTGCTTGAGATATCTCATTCCTTGCCTTTTCTCTGCGCATATTGGTTTCTTCAATATCTATCGTTATATTCGGCTTAACAAAATGCTGTATTAATTCTATACCGTATTTCAATAAAAAAGAATTTGATGAAAATGATTTGATAATATTTTCTTTGGTTTTGCTTATCACTTCATTATTGTCCAGTATATCATTGCTGGTAATCTGCTTCTCTTCACCTTCTGAAATGATTGTGATTGTATTATCCTTACCATATGGTATAGCACTCTTATCAGCAATAATACCTTTTTTCAGCAATGCAGTCATTATTTTATACGAATTGTCCAATAAATATCTGCGTTTATCAGAGATTAACAGATTGTGCATTTCAGCTGAAAACTCCGGGTAATTCTCTGCAAGATATGTCCTTTTCTGTTCAACTGACATCATTGATTTTGCAAGAGAGTCAATCCTCAGCATAAAACCCTTGAAATCATTATCCATTCTTGATGTTTTGGCATCATCAAATTTAAGTACAGGTGAAATACTGTTATATGCTGACTGGCGTTCCTTTTCCAATACCGTTTCATTTTTCAGAATTTGGAATGAGAATGGAGCTACAACATCCTTTGGAGCAATGTCTCCTTTCTTTAAATCAGGTAAAGAAGATATTGCATAGGGAAAAAATATATTGAATACTGTAACAAGCAGTATTAACAGAATTATATCTGTTATATGTTCAAGAATTTTGTTCAGAGCTGCTTTTATCATATGCATTGATTATTTCCTTTACTAGAGGATGACGTATTATGTCCCTCGGTTTCAATTTTATTGATTCAATTCCAATTATCTCTTGAGTTAATTTATTCAACTCTATTAATCCGCTTTTCTGATTCCTATCCAGATCAGTCTGTGTAATATCACCCGTTATGATTACCTTTGAATTCATTCCCATTCGTGTGATAAACATCTTCATTTGCTTTGATGTAGTATTCTGTGCTTCATCCAGAATAAGATAACAATTAGACAATGTCCTTCCTCTCATATATGCCAGCGGGGCAATTTCAATAATCTCCTCATTAATAAATCTCTCTACTCTGTCTCGTTCAAGCATTGAATGGAGAGCATCATACAATGGTCTTAAATATGGGTCAATCTTATCTTTCAAATCACCGGGCAGGAATCCGAGTTTTTCTCCTGCTTCTACAGCAGGCCTGGTCAATATAATCTTCTTTATATTCCTGTTTAGCAACTCATTTAATGCCTTTGCTACAGCAAGAAATGTCTTTCCTGTTCCGGCAGGTCCTATGGCAATAACGATTTCATTACTCATTAGGGCTTTCATATACTCTTTCTGCCCTTCAGTCCTCGGTTTTATAATACGTTTAGGGAAATGGAAAACCAATTCATTGTTTACAGATCTGTTTTTTATCTTTGAAATAATACTTATAACATCACTTCTCTCAATAAATCCCCTATTGAGTTCAATGTCATTCAATTCATTTATAATGGAACATATTTCTTCATTTGCTAAAATATAATCAGTATCTGCATCCTTGATAATCTTACCTTCAACATTGGATAATATTAATTCAGTAAAATCATTGTGTTTGCTAATAAATGAAATAATTAATTCTTTCTGTTTCATAATAAAAAAATAATGATTTTGGAGCAAAAATGCTCCAAAATCATTATTATTTGCATTGTTTGACTATTTACGCTGCTTAAGGTCTCGGAATGACTAACTTCCACTTAGGATATATTAAGTTAGGATCCTTGATGAGTTTCTTGTTAGCTTTGTAAATTTCAGGCCATCTGCGCCAATTACCCTTTCCATAAACATCAGGATATTCAGCGAGCTTGCTCAGCCAGTCACCGGATTTCACTTCATAGAAACCTCTTGTTGCTTTGAGTGTTTCCAACTCTTCAATAAGAGCTTCCTTCTCAGCAAGAAGATTTTCATATGTTGCTTCCAGTTCTTCCATCACAGGTGTGCATTCGTCAAGTTTTGCCTGAGCTGCCAAAAGTCTTGCTTTCTCCATTTCAATCATCTCAAGTGCATCTTCCTCTTTGATTACATCTTCTGCAAATACGATTACAGATGCAAGGATGATTAGTATTGAGATAATAAGAGCTTTTGTCTTCATTACCAACTCCTTATTTGTACTTTTCAATTTCCATCTTGAGTTCTTCGATCTCTGCTTCCAGGTCTTTTATCTTCATTTGAAGATCATCAACCCTTACAGCACAGTCTTTTGCACTCATCTCTGCATCATCTGCTGCCATTCTCAATTCATCGAGTTCAGCAAGCATCTCATCTGAAGCCTTCTTGGGTCCGCAACTTGATAAAATCAAGGCAGAAGCCAACATCAAGAGGATGAAGACAGTTAAATACTTTTTCATTAGATTCACCTCCATTGTTTTTCTGTATTATAGAGTTAAGTTATATATTTGTCAATATATATATTTATTTTATATATTATATATGGACAATTACATTCTGTAAAGAACCGTTTCGCAGAAAAGAGCGGGCAACGGGAATCGAACCCGCAGCATTCAGCTTGGGAAGCTGACACTCTACCGTTGAGTTATACCCGCATTACATCAGATTTTTATACTCACTCAACTGAGGGTAAAATAAGGTGTCAGGCATGCTGTCCATTGGTAATATATCAATAATTCTTATCTCTTCAGTAACAATTGTTTCATTATATTCTGTTTTTGTAACAATATTTCTGGGTAATTTTTCCACATAACCGTAAAATACTGTTTGTAATACGAGTTTTTGCTCATTATTGTAAGCTTCCATCATCTCTATTTCACCAATGCTGTTTATAAGTATTACTATGTCAGATATTGTAGTACCATTATCATCTAATATATATCTGATCTGTTTCTTACCATCCCTGTCAATCATCTCGGTGTGCTCTTTATTTTCATGTAGATAATCAAGTATTCGCAGGGATTCAAAAATATCCGTATTAAACATATCAATAATATTTGCTGAATTATCTGTTTGATATGCATATTCCTTGACCATTGGATTTATAAGTATAAGTGAGTCATTCCTGGATATAAATATATTTCTCATTTCAATGGTATTGACTTCAATTCGTCTCATTCCCTTGTCTGCATTTTCAAAGATCCTGTAATATAGGGTATTGATATCATCACCACTATTTACAGTAGTAATATACGATATACTGTAATTTCGCAATCCAATTAATTGTTCAGAGATACCGGAGAATGAAAAATCTGCCGGTTCTTCTCCCCCTATCAATAAAGGGAGCAGAAAAACCAGCAGAATAATTTTATTCATTCAAAAGGATATTCATTGATGTAGCATAGGGAGCTACATTAACTGTTTTGCCTTGCTGCGCTAATGAACCGGATGTCAATTTTGCTGCATAATAATCTACACAACAGCATTGTGCTGTTGAGAAAGCAATGCTGACTGATGCTGCTAATACTGTGAGAGCAAAAATAACAACAATGATTACTGTGGTCAATTTTTTCATGAAACCTCCAAATCGTTATTTATATTGTTATATATTATATTATATATTATTTTTGTCAATAATGACATTATAATGATAAATTTCTTCTTTAATTCCACTCAAATAATCAATTGTAATAATACTCTGAGGGAAAAAATCCCTGAACATTGAATACTCTGTTCTCATGATTACTTTTTCACCCTTTTTCATAATAATACCTGTTATCCTGAATTCTTCATCAAATGATATATCGATTTCCGATAACATATTGTTGTCAAGTCCTCTGATAATTATACTGTCTTTTCTTACAACAAGAGAATCAAATTTCAGTTTATACAGCGGATTGATCTGTTTCATTACATTCAATTCAGGCGGGATATTGATCATCTTCTCATTGACCACCTTTTTAGAACCCTCATAAACTGTGTACATACTGTCATCACTGTATTTCAGATGCTGGGATACCTCTCTTGTGTTCACATAGGAAATAATACTGTCCTGTGAATATATTACATTGCCTAATATTCGGCCGATTTCATTATTGAATGTATCGGATATTTCCTTAGTGAAGAAAAAATCTATTCTCTTAAAGCTGTATCCGGCATTGATACTGTCAATAACAGATGCATTAATAAATATATTTGATATTGAAAAAAAAATGAAGGGAAAAATAAAAAGCCGGTATAAAACCGGCTTTATCAAATAATTCTTAATCTTCTTCAACAATTGCATCTGTGGGACAATTGTCGATTGCTTCATCAAGGTCACATGAATCAAAATCCGCATCTTCCAGAACAATTGCCTTGTTGTCATCATTTAATTCAAAAACCTCAGGGCATGAATTAACACAAACGCCGCATCCGATGCATTTGTCTTCATCAACTCTGACTTTCATTTGCACCCCTTTGTTAAATTAATAATTTACAATATAATGATTTGTATTTTTCTGTCAAGACCAATTGCTCTATTATTAATTAAAATCACATAATCTAAATCATTAATTAAAAATCATTGTCTTTTTGTTTATAATACTGTTTCCTGCTGTTATACGTATAAATAAAATACCGCTGTGATATATCCCTATATCCTTACTGTTCAGTTCATATTCACCCTGCTCAAGAATACCGTTAACAGGTATACCTATAACCCTTCCAGTAATATCAAGTAATTCGATTTTTACATGCTTTTTATCAGATACTGTATATGAGAAAATGCCTCCATTTCCCATTACAGCGGGTACATGACATGATATACCTGAATTATAAGTATCCATATCAATAATTGACGATAGATCTGTCTTGTAGCCCACTAACCAATATGATGTTGAATCAATATTCGCTGTAATAGCAATAGTATCGATAACAGGATTGACCCTCAGGATATTGTTTATGTCATCATTCCTTATATTATCTGAACCTGTTGTTTCATATACTGAAATACTGCCTCTGTATATACCGGAATTATGTTCCGTTTCCAAAAGAGTCACTGCAATGCCCTGTGTATAAATATTAGAACTAATAATAGAAACAGCAACTTCTCTCATATCAGGAAAAACATTCTGTCCATATAGAGAGATATACAGAGTACCGGGATTATATAATGTATCAATGACAAATGCATATGAAGTATCCGCATATGTTCTGACAGAATCAACCATAACGGGCTCTCTCTGTGCACCTGATATGAAATCAGATGAAAATGGTGTAAAATCTATATAACCATTTACTGTGCCTGAAATATCAATGGAATCGGTGTGAAACCAATAATTATTTTCACAATTCAATGTGTCATTTGTCAAATTGATAATCTCTGTATCTGCCTGGAATGTATTGTAATAGATATTACTTGCCGCAATAGATACAGATATACCGGGACCTGAATTAGCTGAAATATGTGCAAATCCTGATTGAGTATTCCCTGTACTTCCATTATCTGTGATAAAACTGGAATCAATGATTATCTGTGCATTTAAGGTATCATATATTGCTCCTCCAATGCCTGCTGAATTATTTGCGATGATACATTGACTGATACTAATATTAACATCATCACAACCTACCAATGCTCCGCCTCCATTAGCCGCAGAATTACCGTAAATAAGATTAGCTGTCAGTGCTGCTGATGCATCACTATAAACAAAAATACCGCCTCCGCCAATTCTGGATGTATTATTCATGATTTCATTATTATTTAATATTGGAGCAGAATAATCATATATGAATAATCCCCCTCCATATCGCAGACATGAATTACCTTTTATTATATTATTCTCAATTATCGGATCAGAGTAGAATTGTGCATGAATGGCGCCGCCATATAATGCAGTTGAATTATTCATGAAAGAATTGCCTTTTATCAGAGGATCGCAGTGGTCATCCATAAATATCCCCCCTCCGAATTGATTCACAGAATTACTGTGAATAATATTGTCTTCAATTGAGGGGGAACAGTTTATATACAATCCTATGCCCCCGCCTGCATCAGAAGCAATATTGTCAATTATACTATTTTTGCTGATAATAGGTGATGACTCATTGACTGCCATTATACCTCCGCCTGCAGAAGCCGAATTATTTGATATTGTATTACTGTCAATAATTGTATTAGATGAATCTGCAAGACCTATACCTGCACCGAATTCTGCAATATTATTGGATATGGTATTCCCGTAAAACAGCGATAAATTATCATGTATAATGCATATACCCCCTCCCGCGCTGTCTGCAAAATTCTGTGATATATCGGAAAAATTGACATTTATTTGCGAGTTCTCTATATGAAGCCCGCCGCCATTACCGCTTGATGCCGAATTGAAATTGATTGAGCAGCTGTCAATAATGATATTGCTGCTGTTCAATACCGCAATTCCTCCAACATCCGGCGCATTATTATTGAGAATATTATTGTTAATTATACTTGCCTGCGAATTGGAAATTGCCATTCCGCCTGCTGCAAGAGATGAGCTGTCAAACACAACTGTATTGTATCTTATAACAGGATTAGAGAGAGAATCAACACATATACCGGCTCCGATTATAGCTTTATTGCCTGATATATAATTACCCGTGATTTCCGGTTCTGCTCCATTCCATATCATTATGCCTCCTCCATAATTGCTTGTTATATTGTCAGCAATAATGCAGGAATCAATAAATGGATTAGAATTACTGATAAATACACCGGCTCCAGGTTCTGATGTATTTGCCCCGGTGATTGTAAGATATTTCAATCCGCTGTAGCAGTCACCCAGATTCCAGAATGATACTACATGATTGGCAGAATTAGTCATACCTTGGTCCATTGCTGTCAATGTACATTGTAGTGCACTTATACCTATTAATATAACAGAATCTCTCATCACAAGACCCGAATCACCATTTATGAATAAATGATATGTGCCTGGCATAAGTATTATTGTATCCGGATTAAACAGAGGAAATCCTGCAGCAGCATCAATATAATGCTGTAATGAATCACCCTCATCACCCGTTGTGTCAATCACGGCTACTGCAGCTGAAATAAATGTGAACATTAATATTAGAATTAATAATAGGACAGTATTTTTCATGCAACCTCCCGAATTTGTTATTTCTGATTTTATCCAATTAATAATTCACTGTCAACACATCTTTGTATAGGGCCGGGTGTCTATTTTTGTAACCTTTTATTACGTTTATTGCATTATTGCGATTGAGTCATTTTAAGTTAAGTTATTACATTAGTTCGTAATGTAATAAATTTTAAAAATTTAATTATAATAATATTGGAAATATTTTTTTTTGCAAATCTGCAAATAAATTAAATCTTCTTAAGCAATCTATTAGAATGATTTACGGTATTGAAATATATATTTGATTGCTTTTATATTTGAAAATTTGCTAAATGCGAAAAGGTTACAAAAATAGACACCCGGCCCTGTTAGGTATTGACATATATTTCTATTGTGGTATATTAATAATCAATATCGCGGGGTGGAGCAGTGGTAGCTCATTGGGCTCATAACCCAAAGGCCGTAGGTTCAAATCCTACCCCCGCTACCAATTCCCAATATATTATTAATTTCTGCAAGACGCTGTGAATTTATTACATATTTCATTGCCCTATTATATGCAGCATCAGCTTCCCTGTCATATATTTCCCTGTTTATGCAGAGTTTTATAATATGATTTATCAGCATTTGCTCATCACCCTCATCTGCCATAATAGTACTGAATTCAAGGGATTCATTGAGTCCTCCCGATGCATATCCAATTGCCGGTTTATGGAATAATCCTGCCTCCTGCACAACTATTCCAAAACCCTCTATATGGTTTTTATCAGACACTGATGGCATAACAAGCAAATCAATATCATTGTAAAACCTGGAACGTGATTGATTGTCAGGGCAATCCCTGAATTCTACCATATGTTCAATATGGCTATCAGCAACAAATTGTCTGCACAGCTTTAACTCATCTCCCCTGCCTGCTATGATGTAATGTAATCTGAAATTATCTCTCTTTAATAATGCTTCGATTTTGGTTAGTTTTTTTAGTATTGCCATAATATTCTTATGTTTCTCAATACGTCCTATAGACCCGATTGTGAATATATCCTTACTCCTTTTCCTGATCTGAGGTTCATAATCATCCATATCCAACAGAGGTGGAAATACAATACTATCCTGCTTGATCAGTGATGATGTATAATGCGAAATACTTATAATAAGATCAGCATTATTTAATACAGAATTAACTGTAGGCCTGGGCTTGAGGTAATTTCTGGAGATAATTTCCTGTCCATAAATAAATAACACCTTCTTTGCATTGGGTTTCAATATATTAACCATCCATGCAAGAGGAAATATTGTTCTTAAAATAATTATATCATATTCTTTTTTAAAAATATTTTTCAGCACTGAAAGATAATTGATTTTTGAAACAGCATGATAATGAATGCCATCACATTGAGCTTTAACTCCAAACACATGCACTTCCACATTATGCTTATCCTTTATTAATTTATAAAAATTGAATGAATCAGTAGCGACCCCTCCCATTAAGGGATAAAAATCACTACTCAGTATGAGTATGTTTGCCATTTGACAGGTCTCAGGATTCTATTGAAACGAATAAATTCCCAGATCTTCCAAATTGGTTTTTCCTTATCAAATGAGAAATAGTAGAAGAAGGGAGTGCCTATAACATATTCCCTCTTTAATGGTCCCCAGAAACGTGAGTCATCACTGTTATCCCTATTATCACCCATCATGAAATATGAACCTTCAGGTACAATAACAGGACCAAAATTATCTCTTGCAGCAATACTTATTTGTCTATTATTATAGAATTCACCTGATTCCCATATCCTCTGATAATCCTCAGCAGATATCTCATAAGGCAGTATCTCTTGAAGTGATGGGTATTCACGCATATCCGAATGTATTGCAAAAGGTTCTTCAAAAGTTTTACCATTAATGTAAAGAATCTTATTCCTGACTTCAATTGTATCACCCGGGACACCAACACATCGTTTTACAAAAGGTCTTCCATCAATGGGAAATTTGAAAACAACAATATCACCCTTTACGGGATTCCTGTAACGCAGGATTTCTTCAGACGAGAATGGTATGTTTGATGAGTATTTTAAACGATTGACAAACATCAAATCATTGATTAGTAATGTGTTTTTCATTGAACCGGAAAAAACCATATATGATTGAACAAAAAATGATTTTATGAGAAATACAGCAACAGCTGCAAATAATATTGCTTCCATCCAGTCAAACATTCTGTCTTTCTTTGTTTTATCTGTTTTATCCTTGAGGTTTCTCCGAAAAAGCATATTAGCTCCAATGATATAATTAAAAAATAAGTATAATTAACTATAATTTAATGTCAAGTGAATTTGAGGTATCTATCATAACATTTTATTTAATAGTGCAAAGTACAATTCCGGTGATTAAGACACTTTTATTGAATATTATTGGTTATTAGAATTCATATAATCATGTATTATTTGTTAGTTTATTATAGAATAACCATAATGTTTTATTATTTAGTATTTAAATTTTCTAAATATTTAGAAAATTATGTATTTATATTAATTCTAAATTATAATACATTGACAAATTAATAGAATTAAAGTAAACTATTAAATTGTAAAAGGAGGAGAAATGCTTGATTTTTTTTCAAAAGATCCTGCTAAGATAATTGAGAAATGCAATAAATTAAGATTAGAGGGCAAATACGATAAAGCTGAGCAAATTCTCAGAAAAAATATCAAAAACACCCCTGATGATTATCTTTTTCTGCTTGAGTTGGGTAGAGTACAATTTGAACAGGATAAGTTATTTGAATCAGTTGCTTCATTTAAAAGCGCTTATTATCAGAAAGCAGATGCGATAAATAACATCATTGATGTTGTTGAGGACATTCATTTCAGAAGTGAAAATAAAGAATACACAGGAAAATTACTGATTGAATTATATATTAAGAAAAAAGATTCAGACAATATTCATAAAATCATTAAGACCATATCCAAAGAAGCAGTCGAACGTATTAACAATGATACGAAGAAAAAGTACCTCACAATTAAAAAGGATAGACCCGCATCGGGTCTCACAAAGAAAGATGTAGATATATTCATTATGACGGGTATGCTGGCTATTGTGACAAAGGACTTTGAAACAGCTGAAAATGCTTTTTCAGCAGTATTTAAGAATAAACCCATTGAGCGAAATTTTATTTTACAGCAATATATGGAAGCGACACAGTATAATTATTCAGAACCGGAACCTTTCATGACTATTGGCGACTTTTATATGATAATGGGAGAAAAAGATAAGGCAATCAATTTCTTTCAGAGAGCAATAAAGCTTAATCCGGATCTTAAAGACATTGTTGCAACAAAACTTGATGAAATAGTCAGCAATACAGACAATCTGTCTGAGACAGGAAAATTCTCAGCTGCTGATGTATACGTGAACAAAGGCGACCTGGCAAAAGCAGCAATGATATTAAGCAATCTCATTGATGAAGGCATTACAGATGTTGATGGCGTTATTAAAAGGCTTAGGAATATACTTGCTAAGACTAATAATAATATTGAAACAACCAGGATTCTCATAAAAGCAGTAATGGTTAAAAAGGATTTTGAGCAGGTTATTATTCTTCTCAATAGAATATTTGAATCAGACAAAATGCAGACTGATTATATTCTAGGAGTTATAACTCAAATAGAGGAAAATGATTTCAGTTTAACTGACAAGGATATACTCAAAGCAAGGGTGTTTACAGAAATAGACAAAACAGAAGATGCTGCGAAAATTCTTAAATCTATTTACGACACAGATAAGGATTCTGCATATGATATAGAGGATACTGTCAATATAATACTGGATAAAGAGAATCAGAACATAACTGCACTGACATTACTTATGTCAATATTCATTGATAGAGCTCAATTACCGAAAGCAAAAACTCTACTATCATTTACTGACTCGCTGGAAGACGAGAAATTCAATGAGTTTTCAAGATATCATTATGAGATACTCAATGAAAAATATCCTGATGATCTTGAATTGAAATTACCTCTTGCAATTGCATACATTCGGAAAAACAATATAGAAAAAGCATCCAAACTGATTAATTCAATTATTACTGCCGATCCTGACTTATTCTACGAAATTGCCCCTCATCTATTTGAACCCTCTTCATCAGACACGGAAATTGCAAAGGGAATCCTTCATATTCTGGAATCAGTCGACCATGATAGCATAGACAAATATCTCTATGAATTTACTATTGCTGAGGTTGCTTACCTTGCAGGGGATGTCAAACAATCATTGGATAGGGTTCTCAGACTTTTTGAGGAATATCCCGACAATGAAGAGCAATTGATGGGTATTATTGACAGGATGTCGCAAAAATACAGTGATAATCAGGAAATAAAAGAATTTGAGTTTAAATTTTATGTAAATAAGAAGGAATACGACAAAGCATTAACTGCGGTAATTGCCCTCTCTTCCAATAAAGAGGTAATGGGTCATGTACTTGATGATTTATATTTACTGCACAAGCATGTCCCCGATAATTATGATGTAATGATGAATATTCTCAAAGTACTTGATGATATGGGTATGTATGAGAAAATGATTTCAGAAGCAAAAACATTTGTTGAACGCGTACCTCAAGAAAGATCCGGTTTGGTAAGATTCTATATAGGGAAATCCTATGCAAAGCGCGGTCAGGTAAATGATGCAGCTACATACATATTCCAGGCAATAACTCTGGAAGATACGATAATTGAAGAGGCTATTCTGATATTGGTTGATCTACTCAAAATTGATTATTCATCAATAAAATTGCACTATTCGCTGGCTCATGCTTATCAGAAAAATAATGATATTGACAAAGCTATTGATGAATTGATGGAGATTTACCGAATTGATGACAAACAGATTGATATAGTGTTGAGGGATCTTGATATTTTTCATGATACAGTAAAATCCAATCCCAAATTATTATTTGCAATTGGTCAGCTTAAGATGAAGAAAATTGAATATACAGAGGGTGTTGAAAGGCTGATGGAATCGTATCGGTTGGATAATTCATATATGGACCCTGTACTCAATCTATTGAAAACAATGCAGGAAACTGAAAACATTGAAAGCGGAGAGATACTCTTCACTATGGGTACATTATATGCAGATAAAGGAATGTATAAGATGGCATCTGATCATTTATACAATGCCATGTCCATTGAGACATCATTAAAAGAACAAGTGATAAACAAATTACAGGTTATTATTAATAAACAACCGGAAGAAATCTATGCCAGATACTCATTGACACAGGTTTACAGTGATATGCATAATTATATTCAAGCTATACAATTGTTAAGACAAATTGAAACAATAAATCCTTCTGAGAGTGAAAACATTATTGAATATTATAATTCAATGCTTGCCATAGAACCGCAGAACACTTCACTGCTTCTCTCTCTTGGTGATTCTTATCTTAATACAGGGAATGAATCAGCAGGGATGGATATATACAGCAAAGCAATAGCTGCTGATAAAAATCTTCCCGACACTGTCATAGAGAAATTGCTGGATTATGACAATAAAACACTTGAGGTTCAATTTTTTCTTTCTGATCTATACAGGGATAAAAGTGATTATGAATCATCTGTCAATTGGCTCAACTCTGTATATCTCACTGATATAAATGAACAAGAAAAAATAAAACAGAAATTAAATACAATTCTAAGTCAGTCACCTGAACAACAGAATGCATTAATGCTTTTATCAAATATTTATTATAATCAAGAAGATTATGACAGTTTGATTAAACTCTCATTTGATATTTTTGAGAAATCCTCTGTTCAAGAGATGAAATTCCGCTCTGGTATGCTGCTTTCTCAAGCATATAGAAAAATCAGCAAGCAAGACAAAGCGGATGATATTATATCTAAAATGATTAAAGAAAACAGAATGCTCTATTACACTGTTCTCATTCAATTCTATGAACAGGAAAAAAGTTCCAGGGTATTCAAATTACGCAAGCACCTTGACAGTGATCCCGAGAACCAAGAATTGATTGTCGAGTATGCTGCAAATCTTATTGCACAGAATAACTTTGAATCAGCAAAAAATGTTCTTATATTCAAATCTGAGATCGAAGAAATTGAGTATGAGAGAATATATCTGCTTTCAAAGATAAGTGAGGCAAACAATAATCTCATTTTCGCCCTGCAGATAGCAACACGATTAAGATATTCAAGTAATATGAAACATATTTCATATTTAATTAAACTGCTTATGAAAATGGGATATCATGGGGAGATTGACAGTATTCTTAAAGAAAACCCGCAATATACAGTATCAATGAATAAATATAATCTTTCCAAACATGTTTTCGGTGAATATAAGATTTTAACATAAAAAGGAGTCGTTATGGATAATTCAAATGACAATAAACCCAATGAAAACAACGCTGAAAATTCGACTTCACAGAACAGTACTATGAAAATCGAAGAATTAGGTGATATTAAGAAACAGGTTGAGAAAATATCTGAGCAAATGCACAAGAACAGCGAATCAGCTGATTTTATTCTCAAATCACTTAAAGACATAGAATCCGGTTTGAAAGATAATTATTCTGATTTGAAGAAAGATATTATTGATGATAATATCACAAAAATTAAAGAAATTTTAGTTGACGGTAAATACATAAAAATGACTGAGCATGTTGACATGATACAGGAATCAACTGCAAAGATGAAAGAGGATTATAAAGAAATTCAGATTCATCTGGATGCAATAACGGAGACACTTTCCATACTTCAGGAAACAAATGAACACATAAAGGGTATCAAAGACGGGATCACTGACATATCACATGATTTTCAGTCAAAGATTGATGAAATTGATGAGTCCCTTAAGCAGGGCAATGATAAGATGGAGAAAGCAATAACGGAACAGGCAAAAGCATTTGAAAAGGCATTGACTGATAACAGGGATTTCTTTGAAAAAGCTATGGAAAATATGAATAAAACATTTGAGAGTATAAAAGATATAGCTGAACAGACAGAAAAAATTTACTCATATGAACAGGAACTGTCTGGAATAAGAGGAAAAGAATTCGCTTTGATGCAGTCAAAACAATTAAATGAGAAAGGATTGGTACTGTTCTACAGAGGAGTATTCTCTGCAGCTTTGGATAATTTCAATAAAGCACTTGAACTTGACCCTCAATCAGCTGAGATACATAATAATATGGGTTATGCTTATCTAAAGAAAAAAGAGTATGATAAGGCAGAAGAATTATTCAAAAAAGCTATTGATATCTTCCCTGATTTTTCAGAAGCATTCAATAATCTCGGCTTATTGTATATGGATAACAATAATTATGAATTGGCGATTGAAAACATTCAGAAAGCTGTATCCCTATTCCCTGATTTTGCAGATGCGTATTATAATCTAGGCAATGCATTTCAATCATCAGACAGAATAGATGATGCAATTGATAATTGGTCAAAAGCTATTGAAATAAATCCTTTCCATGAAGAAGCAAAAGAAAAAATAAAACTTTTTAAGAAGGGAGATGTCAATGTCTGATGATTTTTTAAAAAAAATATCAAATAAGGAATCTACTGATAAAAACAATCCTTTCAATCAAATTTTTCAAAAAAAAAGAGACACTGTAAGAAAAGAAAACCCTGTAATTGAAAAAAAAGAAGCCGGTCTGGATGGTATTGAAAATCTTGGTAAAACAGGCACGCCAGCAGCTGAAGTTGATTTTGAAACTGATGTTCCTGCAGATAAGATACCCAGTAAAAAAATAGCAGATGAGAATATTCTGGAGACCCAGAATGAGAACATTGATAAATCTACATCTTCAATTCCGACGAAAAATCTAGAAAATTCTGATATATTTAAAGACAACACTGATGATGCTGAAGGTAATCTTATAATAAATACAAGTTCTTCTTATAATAACCTCGATTTCGGTTCAGAGAACAGTAATCAGAATCCTTTTACACAGGATATCATAAACAAAGTCTCTCAAATGCTCAAGGAAAATAAATGGAAAGATGCAGTAAAACTCATTGAAGGGACTAAAAATGAGTAAAAGGGATTATATACTTGCTGACAGCAAGGCAGTAAATGAGCTAATTGAAAAAATGTCTGAGTTCATTATTTCCAAAATGAAAACTACTAATGAATCAGTATTAATCGGCATTATCAAAAGAGGCGACATTATTGCGGGTAGGATTAATAATATAATCAGAGAAAAAACAGGAAAAGATATTCCTGTAGGTAAAATTGATATCAATCTATATAGGGATGATCTGTCTCTTATTGATTATCACCCCACTATTGAGCATACAGATATACCCTTTGATATCAATGGTAAGAATATTTTCCTTATTGATGATGTCTTCTTCACAGGCAGAACAATCCGAAGTGCATTAAATGAAATCATCGATTTCGGGAGACCCAGAAAGATTTTATTCTGCACTCTTGTTGACCGGAACAGTCACGAATTACCTATAAAACCTGATTTTGCAGCAATTGATATCAATATACCGAATAAAAACAATGTAAATGTAGAATTAAATGAGTGTGACAGTCATGACCGCATCATGATTATTAAGGAGGATTGATGAAGTGGACTAAAAAACATCTGCTATCAATTGAAGATCTTTCTGTTAATGAAATCAATATGATTCTGGACAATGCTTTCCCATTTAAAGATGTATTAAACAGACCAATCAAAAAGGTCCCCGCTTTAAGAGGAAAAACCGTTGTCAACCTCTTTTTTGAACCAAGTACCAGAACACTTATATCCTTCGCACTTGCTGAAAAGCACCTGTCAGCTGATTCAGTTAATGTAAACGCGAAAAGCTCATCAGTACTTAAGGGTGAAACATTACTTGATACTGCTAAGAATATTGAATCAATGAAGACAGATATGGTTGTTATACGTCATTCATCACCCGGAGCTGCTCAGTTCCTGGCAGAACGGATAGATTCTAATGTCATAAATGCCGGAGATGGGATTCATGAACATCCGACTCAGTGCTTACTGGATTTGATGACTATTCGTGAAAATTTCAAGCAGTTCAAGGGTTTGAATGTTCTTATACTTGGAGATATAATGCATTCAAGAGTAGCAAGATCATTAATGTGGGCTTTCAACAAATTGAATATCAATACAACACTCTGTGCCCCACCCACATTAGTACCTATGTATGCTGAAAATTTTAATGTTAAAATTGAGTATGATATTGATAATGCAATAAAGAACAAAGATATTATATATATTTTAAGGGTCCAGCTTGAAAGACAGAAAAGCGGACTATTCCCTTCCATTAGGGAATATGTCAAATATTTTTCCCTTACAGAGGAACGTTTTGATAAAATACGCCATAAAACTGTGATAATGCACCCCGGTCCAATAAACAGAGGAGTTGAAATGGACGGGACTGTAGCAGACAGTGATAAATCAGTAATACTTGATCAAGTGACAAACGGAGTAGCTGTTCGTATGTCTATTCTCTACCTGCTAAACGGAGGATCAAATGGCTGAAAATATTTTACGTAACTGTACTGTTTATAATCATGATAAAACGTTAAAGAATGTAGATATTACAATCAAAAACGGCAAGATTGCACAAATTCAGAAAGCACAATCAAAGAAAGGGCTGGATATGACCGGTATGGCAGTTATGCCCGGTTTAATAGATATGCATGTTCATTTCAGAGAACCAGGCGAAGAACACAAAGAAGACATGTTTTCAGGTATCGTTGCTGCCGTTAAAGGAGGATTTACAGGTGTATGCACAATGCCAAATACAAACCCGCCTATAGATAATCCGCAATCTATCACATATCTTAGAAATACAGCTTCCAATATTGGAAAATGTGATGTGTTCCCGTTTGGAGCTATTTCAAAAGGATTAGAAGGACATGAAATCACGGAGATGTATGATATGATTAAGGCAGGAGCATATGGTTTCACTGATGATGGGGCTGGAACAAAAGATGCAAATATTATGGTAAATGCAATTAAATACGCATCCAGATTTGATATTGCATTCACCACTCATTGCGAAGACCATGATTTAACAGAAGATGGACAGATAAATGAATCAAAAATATCGCTCGAAACAGGGCTTAAGGGTATTCCCTCTATTGATGAAACTACATCTGTATTCAGGAATCTTTCAATTGCTTCCTATCTGAATGCACCAATGCATATAGCACATATTTCACTTGCCGAAACCCTTTCAATAATCAAGGACTTTAAAAAGAAAAATAATAGAATTACCTGCGAAGTCACTCCACATCATCTTATATTCAATGAACAGATTCATAAGACATTTAATACGAATTATAAGGTTAAACCGCCATTAAGATCCATTAGAGATAATAAGGCCTTATTGAAAGGAATAATTGACGGGAGTATTGATGTAATTGCTACAGACCACGCTCCGCATCAGCTTTATGAAAAGGAAGTTGAATTTATATTTGCTCCATTCGGCATGATAGGTTTGGAAACAGCATTACCATCATTATATTCATATTTTATAAAAACAAATAAACTCAGTTTCAATCATTTGGCTAAAACAATGGCTTACAAACCATCTAAGATTCTCCATATTGAAGAACATTCTATTAAAGAGGGAAATCAGGCAAATATAACAGTATTCAATCCAAATGTTGAAATATCAGTAGACAGGAAATATATCAAGAGCAAATCAATAAATACACCGTTCTGGAACAAAAAGCTGTCAGGTGCTGTTGAATATACCATATATAAGGGACGAATTGTATATAAGAGGATTTAGTGAAATACGATTTTAATATTAATGACATAGATGATATTCTGAGCCGCGAATCAAAATATATAAAAGAACTCAAGAATGAATTTGGCAAACAAGATGAATTTTCTTCCAATATCAGACGCATAGTATCAATCGCAAGAAAGCGAAAGATTGACCATGATTGTCTGAACCCATTCAGAGAATCAGTTGATACAGGTATAATATATGTAATCATTGGCTATAAAAACTTTGAAATATTATCGTCAATGTTTCCTCTTTTACTCAGTGATTCAATTGATAAAACAGATTTAAAAAATACTGTCAGGAATATGTATAAAAAAACAGCTGAAACTGATGGTAAATTGACTCTTATATTTGAATTAACTGTAATTAAAGCATTTATCAATTATTACAGGGATAATAAAAAAAATAAGAATAACCGGGAATTTCTAAATGCTATAAACACATTGAGAGACACATTGATTGAAATCCGAAATGAGATATGTTCATATATAGTTTTCAACAGGGATTTTCACAGAAATATCCTGGATAAAGCACTTATAACGCCTCAGATTGCATTCAGTGATTCATGGGATTTGCTGAAAGAAAAGGTATCCTCTTACTATTTCCCCTATGAATTATTTGTAGACCTTGTTGCTTTCTACAATACATTAGCATCATTAGATAGAGAAATTGAGATCATTAAGTATTTTGAAGAAAAAACAGTATGGTCTATTGATGATATATCATCACCGCCTCATTCATTTTATCTGCCATACCTGAGGGATGAAGTAAAGAGCATTATTCTTAAAACAATCGCAAAAAAAAGCAAACAAACAAGGGAATATTTGATTAAGGAAGAGAATGATCTTAATGCACAGATAAACAGTATTAAAAAAAGCATTAATGATGATTTAAAGGAATTTGACACTGCATTTATTCAAGAACTCTCAGCATCGCTTCACTACCCTGCTAATATAAATCTGATAAGCAATATCAATTCCTACATTATAGATTTCAACAGAAAGACAATGGGCAATATTATAATGGCAAATAAAATATTGGAAAGATTCAGCATGCTTAAGAAAAAATTTATTAAAAATGAGCAAATGCGCAATATCACATATGATCAGTTGATGTCCATATTCAAAAAACAAGGTTTCATTGAAAACTCTGATATATTCCTTTCAATTGCCGCTTATAGCGATTATCAGAAACATTTTGATGATTTGTTTGAAAAGAATAAAAAATATGTGTTAAAAATAACTAAAACATCGTTTAATAAAATGAAGGGAATGTATAAGGAAAACAGCAGTAAAGATATAGAAGAACAGCTGCTTCTAATGAAAAACATTCTGACTTCAAAAACATTTTCAACAAAATTCAACTATGATTTTGTACGCGATAATTTTCGTGATATAATGAGTTCAATTGAAAATGATATCATTGTATTTCTTCTGCTTAATAATATCCGTGTCTTCAATATGGAATATTCACAAACACGTGTGAAAGAGAAAAAAGAATATTTTTATATCAATAATTACCTGATTCCACATGGCAAACTTTATTATTTTGACGGTAAAATACCATGTTCCCGCACAAAACTGAATATCCGTGAAGACAATATCAACACTATTGGCCAAATCTTAAAAAAACATTATTCAAAGGTTGTATCATCCTTAGTTTATGATATCAGAGGTTCTTCATTTATGAGTGATAAATTGAATAATGCAGAAAAACAGGTTTATATAATGAGAAAATACCAAGGTATAATTAACAATATCATTAAGGTCAATAATGGCTTCCCTATTAAAGAAACCGGCGATGGCGGGATTTCTCTGTTTTTCAGTAAAAGTAAGGAATTATACAGGAATCTTTATAAAGAAACAATGTCATCAAGAAATGTGCATATAAGACACTCAATTGCAACCGGTGCGAACCTCAGCCTGAAGGAAGCAGAGTCATCTGCTTCAGAAGCTATGGATTGCTCAATTAAACTCATAGATGCAACAGAAAAATTCATTAAAGATAATTACATTAATTACAGAGAATGGTTTTTTGATGTACATGAGAGAAAAGTCATACATGAAGGAATAGAATATGCATTGCTTCCCCCTGAATTCAAATCACTTTTCCGAATTGGAATAGGTATATCATCGGGCATAATCAATAAAGATTTAAGTCTCAATGTTAATGCATATGGAGATGTGGATGTCTATGGCTCATCAATAAATGAAGCAAAAAATTTTTCAGAAGGTAAAGATCCTTCAAAATCAGTAATAATGATTGATCATATCACATTATTCAATCTTATACTCAATAAAGAGTTTTTTATTGATGATATTGATATTGAGAGAGATGATTTTATGAAGAATTTCCTTAATCTACTTAAAAATGAATCAACACTTACATTGAAACATATTGGAAATTTTGAGATTAATTTACTTGGGACTTATTCAAAATCAAAAAAGGATAAGTCAAAGAGAATGCTCTTTGACTCAATCCCTTCTGATTTACAAATTGACGAAAATGGGATTTTGTATTCAGCAAATGAGCCTATTAAACTCATCTACCAAATTACATTGAAATAATTATTTTCCCTTTTTCTGATACTTTTTAATAAACTTATCAACCCTTCCGGCTGTATCAACAAATTTCTGTTTACCGGTAAAGAAAGGATGACATTTTGAGCAGATTTCAACCTTTATAAGAGGCTTGGTTGCTTTTGTCTTTATTTCATTACCGCAGGCACATTGAATTGTTGCGTCAACATAATTAGGGTGTATTCCTTTTTTCATTTTTCCTCCTGTTACTGCGACATCATGTTTAGAAATTCTTTATTTGTTTTCGTTGTTTCCATTCTGTTTATGAGAAATTCCATTGCTTCTACAGGGTTCATTTCACTAAGCAGCTTTCTCAATACCCATACACGTGATAGCTCGTTTTCTGAAAGCAATAAATTCTCTTTTCTAGTACCTGACTTATTAACATCCATTGCCGGGAAAATCCTGCGGTCAGCAAGACGCCTATCTAACACTAACTCCATATTACCTGTACCTTTGAATTCTTCAAAAATCACTTCATCCATTCTGGAACCGGTTTCAATAAGAGCAGTCGCTATGATTGTCAGTGAACCACCATTTTCAATATTTCGTGCAGCTCCAAAGAATCTCTTCGGTTTATGCAGTGCATTTGAATCAACACCGCCTGAAAGAGTCCTGCCGCTATGCGGAGTAACCACATTATAAGCCCTTGCTAATCTAGTAATGGAATCAAGTAAAATAACCACATCCTTCTTCTGTTCAACCAGACGTTTAGCTCTCTCAATTACGATACTTGCCACCTGAACATGTCTGTCAGCAGGCTCATCAAATGTAGAGGATATAACTTCTCCTTTAACTGACCGCTCCATATCTGTTACCTCTTCAGGTCTTTCGTCAATAAGGAGCACTATAAGCATTATCTCCGGATGATTAATTGAGATGGCATTTGCTATCTTCTGAAGCAAAATTGTCTTACCTGCTCTTGGAGGAGATACGATAAGAGATCTCTGTCCCTTTCCAATAGGTGACAGAAGATTCATCACTCTCAGTGATATGTCTTTTTCATCAATTTCCAAATCTATTTTCTCTTCTGGATATAAAGGTGTCAGATTATCAAAGAGAATTTTCTTTATTGCATCCTGATATTCCACATAATTGATCTTTTCAATTTTGATTAAGGCAAAATACTTCTCATTATCCTTTGGGGGACGAATATGTCCTGATATTGTATCACCTGTTTCCAAACCAAACCTCTTAATTTGAGAAGGAGATACATAAATATCCATTGGACCCGGCAAATATGAATATTCAGGCTGCCTAAGAAATCCAAATCCCTCTTTTGATATTTCAAGAACACCTTCTCCAAAAATATCACCATTCTTTTCAGCCTGTTTCTCCAAAACTCTGAATATCAGGTCCTGTTTTCTCAGTGTATTGATATTATCCACTTTTAATTCTTTTGCCATTACTACTAGTTCATCAAAACTTTTTTTCTTCAAATCCTCAATTTTCATACTGTACTTCACTTTTTGTTAGGGTTAAAAAGACATCATAATATAACGTTTTTCACTTATATGTCAAGTATTAGCAATATCCTGCTCTGAATTCTTCAATTTATCTGATTGTGCATCAATCTCCTGCACATTGGATAAAATCTCTTGCATTGATGCACTCTGCTCTTCAATTGAAGCTGCAATTTCCTCAGTATTTGTTGATGTGCGTGTTGAGAGATCTGATATCTCCGAAATTTTATTTATATAGGATTCAATTGATCCCATCTGTTCATGAGAGGCATTGGATATTTCTTTAATCATATTAACTGTAAGCGTTATTGCTTTTGATATCTGCTCGAACTGATCTTTTGTTTCATTCATAAGCAGTTTACCATCATTAACATTTTTATGCTGGGATACAATAAGTCCCACTGTCATTTCAATGTCATCCCTTATCTCCTTGATTAGAGATGCAATTCTCTTTGTTGACTGTGATGATTGTTCTGCCAATTCTCTGATTTCTTCAGCTACAACGGTAAATCCCTTACCATACTCGCCCACACGTGCTGCTTCAATTGCCGCATTCAATGCAAGCAAATCCGTCTGCTCTGATATTTTTGTAATTATATCCAGTATCTCGTTTATTTGATCCGAACGCTGTTGCAGCATTTCTATCTTCTGTTTAGTTTTGTCCACATTAGTTACAATTAAATCATAATTCTTTATAGTTTCAAACACTTTATCCAATCCTTCACTTGATGCATTATTTGCCTTCTTTGAAGCTGTCTGAGACATATTAACCTTTGATGTGACACTTTCGGAAAGACTTTTAATCTTGCTTATCTCATTGTGTGCCCCTTGAACCATCTCATTCTGGGCATTCATATCAATTGAAATATTTTGAATAGTTGCAGATACCTCTTCAGAGGAAGCTGTGATTTGTTCACCTGTTGCTGCAAGTTGACCGGTTAATGAGCTGAGTTCCTCACTGAGATTCATCATCAGATTGAGTAATGAGATAATACGGTTGAGAAGTCCATTAAAACTTGAAGTCATTATGCCCACTTCATCAGATGTAGTAACTGCCAGAGCATCCAGTTCTCTGATATTGCCTAATTGCATTTTCAGCAGATAATCATTCATAATTTCAATTGGTTTCACAACAGTCAGAGAAAGTACAATAGTCAATGCAATATTTACTGTTATAAGAATTAAATACAGAAAAATGTTATTGCTAATCATAAAATTGCAGTAAATTGTAAAAAACATTATAAAATTGATTGTCAGAATAAATTTCCATTTCAATTTTATCTGCCTGATTTTACCTTTTATACTTTCCATCTCCTTACCTGTAAATTTATACCTATGTAATTGTCTGAAAAATACCATCTGCGTGAGGTAAAAATTAACCATTCCCATGAATATAGCAATAATAAACGAATCAGCCATAGCAATAGCAAATGATTTTATTGCAAAACCCTGAATAACCAAAATTAAACCAAGCACAATTGGTGCTATAGAAAAATGCAAGAACATATGTAATGCTGAAGCATATGGACTATTCATCATAAAGAGATATTCTTTTAATTTAATATCCGTTATGTCTTTTCTGTTGACATATTTACGGAATCTATATCTCTGGAAAATATCATACTCAACCGCAAGTGCTGGACCTACAATCGCACCGAATATAATAATACTCCTCATATAACCTTCTGCCACTTCAACCGTTGCAGGGATAAGAAGCAACAGAAGCGGAAGCCCTATGAATAGAGCCGGTAAATTCGTCAATGTAGCAAATAGATTGATATATTTTTTCATAAACACCTCATGTTTCTTCAATGATTCCTTTTTCAATTAATCGTCTAAATGCTCTTCTGATATGGGGAATCACAATTGATCCTCCTACAATAAGCGCAATATTAAATACTTCTATAAATTCATCCTTATTAACCTTTTCATCCACACATTTTCCAATATGATATGTAATACAATCATCACATCTCATTACCATTGACGATACCAATCCAAGCATTTCCTTAGTCTTACTGCTAAGCGCTCCACCACGGTAAACATTTGAATCTAAAGCAAAAAACCTTTTCGTGTCAGTATTGCTGTTTTTAAGAAGCAGTTCATTTATTTCTTCTCTTTCTTTATGGAATGTATCATTGTTTTCCATCTATTCTCCGTCTCTGTAACTGTTTGTTTGGAATTTCATAATATTTCGAATTACAATCTTTATATCATAATTTAATTTAATCGTCAATACTAATGTGATAATATTGACATGGAATATTTATATGCTATTCTATAACAATGAAAAAGATCTATATTATCGAGGATGATGATGATATCATTGACCTCATCAGTATAATCCTTGAAGGAAAATATGAATTAGATTTTTCCAAATCAGTAAGGTTTGTTTTGGATAATCCTGATGTTGTCCGAAATGCAGATATGATAATTACAGACTTCCTTTCAAATGATTTAACATGTAAATCTCTTATTGACGACCTTCCAGGCCACCGCTATCTTATAATAACTGCTTATCCGGAAAATTCTCATCCTATTAAAGAACTGTTAGAGCTGAATAATGTTGAATTTCTTCAAAAACCATTTAATATCAATGATCTTGAGCAGAAAATATCATTCCTACTGGGAATGTCTCAATCTTGACATAACTTCCTTATATTCACTTCCCTTAAGCATTGAACCAATATGATTTAGAGAAACAAGCAGATACATTACACCCATTACTGTAGATATACCTATCAATAACGGCGAATAACCGAGCATATATGAATATACGGGCATTATGAGCATGAGAATAAGACCAAGGAATGCAGGTCTCTTTATTGTAGGTGTTATAATTAGAAATAAAACTGCATATGACACCATGAGCACCGGCATTAATGCTACAAGAGCACCTACTGATGTTGCCAGTCCGGTCCCTCCTTTAAATCCTATATATATGGGAAATACATGGCCTACAACGGCCAAAACAGCTGCAAATATCATTATAACCTCATGACTGCCTGTCAGTTGACGCACTATAAGAACAGGTACAGCACCTTTGGCTATATCAAAAACCATTGTAATGATTCCTAAGAATACCCCTCCATTAACAAAAACATTGGTCGTACCAATATTTTTCCGTAAACCGATTTTTCTAATATCTTTTCCGGTTTTCAATTTATAAAAAATATACCCTGAGGGGAATGCTCCTATAAGATATGCGATTGTAATTAGTAAAGCGTAATAAATATAAGTTTTCATAAGGATTAACGGGGACCCGTTGGGTCCCCGTTTGATTTATTCAATTGTTCTTACAATGTGCGGGGAGATAAAGATTAATACTTCTTTTGATCTGACAATGGTTTCATCACTCTTAAACAGATGCCCTATAATGGGTATTGATCTTAGAAGAGGAAAACCTGTCTGTGTTCTTGTTTCCTGATCAAGAACAAATCCACCCATTACTACTGTTTCTCCGTCCTGCACCATTTGAACTGTTTTTGCATTTGTTGTATTTATTGTAGGTCTTAAACTGGTAGGATCCTGAACTGTTGAAAGTTCTGCTTCAATATCCAATGTGATATCCTTCATTGAGTTAACATGTGGTGTTACATTGAGTATGGTTCCAACTGTATACTGTGTATTAACAATATTTCCATTTGCATCAACACTCTGTACAAAGAACTGCTGACCTCCAAGGATATTTGCTTCAGTATTATTTGTTGCAGTTATACGGGGATTAGACAAAGTTTTTGATTTACCTGAAATCTCCATTGTCTGCAATACAGCATCTATCTGGGCAAAATTTCTTATAGTACCTATGCTGACTTCTCCTGATGTGACAGAAACAGGTGTATTAACACCGATGCCGCCTATAACATTTGCCTGGCTCAGACCTATATTGTTTATAGTCCAGTCAATACCCAGACTTCTTGTGATATCATCATTAATCTCAACCACTTTAACTACAATCTCTACCTGAAGATTCTTCTTATCTATCTCGGCAATAATATTCTGAATCTTTTTATGAACATCATTAATATCCTTCACAACCATTGAATTCGTTCTTTCATCAATAGTTATTACACCTCTTTTAGAGAGTACCGGTTTTAATGAAGCCTGCATATCTCTGGGAGTTGCATATTCAAGCTTGTACACCTTTGTTAAAAGGGGTAATGATTCCTGCATAGCTGTTTGTTCTGTTGCAAATTCTTTGTAAGTACCTACTCTAATCATATTCGGAAATTCTTCATAGGTAAGACCTGCCATTCTGGTTATCAAATCAAACAAATCCTTCCATGGTACATCTTTCACATGAATAGTCACATTACCTGATACATTATTGGACATTACAAGGTTAATGCCGATATAATCCGCAATACCTCTAAGTAATGTTACAACATCAGCGTTTTCTACATCCATTGTAATATTATAATCAGTTTTGAATGTACTGATGTTCTGATCATTTTCTTTTGATGAAGCTGAATGATCTGAAGCAAGCCATGAATCAAATGAACCAGCTAATGAATTATCCAGCGAAATAACGATATTGTTGCCCTGATATGATTTATTGTATGCATATCTATCACTCAATTCAATCATTATGCGCAGAAAATTTGATTCATTATCCTTCATTATTTCTATTGATTTGATTCCTGTTACAGCATCCATTTCATAATACGAACCTGTCAGACCATTGTCTACTGCAATGAGGTCAAACACTATGATATCAGGTGCTGTTATGGAAAAATCAGTAAAATTAATGACTTTGTCCATTTCGAGTATTATTTCAGTCTTATTATCTCCTGTAGGAGATACTTTTATGTCCTGTAGAAGCCCTAATGCTGAAACACTGCTGAATAAAACTATGAGCGTGAGGACAAAGAGTGTTTTCTTTAACATTTATAACCTCGCTTTTAATTATTTTTTTGTCGGCGTCTGCAGTCTAATCACCTTGTTCCTGACAACTCCGTATTCCTGCAGTTTGAATATTACTGAATCCTGCTCAATTTTAAGCAAAACTCCATTCTTTATTTTCTGACCTTCATAGAAGACATAACCCATTCCTGTTGCATCTTTGAATAATGCCATCCTGCCATTCTTACCTTGAATCATACCATAATAGCTGGCAGTTTCTATCTCGATCTGATTAAGACCTTCTCTCTGTAGTTCTAGAACTGAAATGAAAGGGTCTCTTCTGTATTTTGATTTATATGCGTAGAATTCATTTTTAAAAACTGTGTCTGCTATTGCTTGTGCATTGAATTCCTTAGTTTCTGCATTATCAGAATTTTCTGTAATCTCTTCAGCTGCCTTGTCATTTTGAGCAATTAAAGTCATTGATGCAGTTGTTTTATTCGCTTGCACATTATCTTTCTTAACAAATACATTTGTTGTATTCTCCATCATGGCATTAACCGGATCTGTATTACAAGAAATAAAAAGCAGCACAACAGTCAAGATAATTAAAATTGTTAATTTATCCTTCATTTTTTACCGCCTTTTTGGGTATTAGCAGTCCCTGTGCCCTTAAAGAAGGTTGTAACCCTCATTGATACTGCAATAGAGTATTCACCTTCTGCAGTAGTAGTTGGTTTTATTGATATATCAGAGACTTTATAGATTCTTGACTGATTGCCCAGTTCCGTTAAATATTGAGCCAGTGAATTAAATGAACCATACAGAGATACATCAAATGCTACAGTTGATGATTCAGCACCCTTTGATACCGGCAAGGGTGTCAGTTTCTTAATTTTAACTGCATTTCTTTCAGAAAGAATTGTTAATGTATCTATTATTTGTTCAAAGTTCTGTGAATCAGGCAGCATCTTTTTTGCAATTTCCAGTGTTGCTTCCAATACTCTGAGTTTTTCAATGGTCTCCTGCATTCTACTCGCAACTCTCCTTGCTTCAGCCACCTGGGTATTGAGTTTATCATATTCGGCATTCATCTCATTTATCTTTGACGCATTCTTAGAATAGTCAAATTTCCAATATAGAAATCCTATTCCGATTATGACAACTACTGCTATTATTAAATTTCTTAACAGAGTTTTATCCATCATTACCCCCGATTATTTAAGGAATTTGCAGGATATTGAGAAGCTTATTATATCATAAGCATCTTCGCGGTTATTAACCATTTCCTTCAAATCCACTGATTCTCCGTCAATAAAGTCATTCATTTTCTTCAACTCAGCGAGGAAATCCGTAATCTTAAGATTTGAAAATGATTTGCCTTCAATTATAAGAGAACTTCCTTTAATCGACATGCTTTCCAGCCAGAGATAATCAGGTATATTCTTGCTCAATGTATCAAAGAATTTGGGAAATGTAAATTTCCCGACAGCCAACTTCTTGATTGTATCAATTTTCTGATTGATTTCTGTCTGCTTAGCTTTCATATTTTCTACTTTCTTCTTCTCTTCTTGGAGCTTTTTCAGCTCTGAGCGTTTTTCCTCGATTTTAACATCAAGCCGCTTAATAGAACCGGTTTGCGAAAAGTGTACAATAACCATCACAATAATTAAAACAACGAATACACCCAAACCGGCATACAGCATCATATTACCCGGCATATTAAATGAGAAAGTCGGCATCGATAGCTCTTTCCTCCGTTTTTTCTTCTCATCAGGCAATAAATTTATTTCTATCATTTTTAACCTCTTTGTTAAGATCTCATACTAAGGCCGAGTGAAGGAACAAGCAGTGGTGCTACTTTTTCAATCTCATCAAGTGCAAAAAGGCCTTCTTTGATTTTGATTTTCTTAAAAGCATCTAGCTTTTCAACATCTGTTTCAAATCTATTTTTAAAGAAATCAACAATACCTTTTGCATTTGAACCGCCGCCGGAAATAATAATATTATCAATTCTATCCATGTTTGTAAAGGGCAATGCTCTTTCCACATTCACTGCCAATTCGTCAAAGAATGACTGTAAGCCCTCTTCAATAATCTCCGGTGATAAATCTGCTACCTCTTCGCCTTTAAATATATTATCAATTTGTTCCTTAGTTGCTCCGGGTATTTTCTGCAGAGTTGATTTAATTGCAGTGGTAACATCCCTTGTAAATAAGTTCTGTTCTCCCTGAATAAAAGAAAGGATTGTGGTTTCATACCCTATATGAAGCAGAGCATACATCTTATCAGGTTCTGGTTCATAGTTCATTTCAAAACAATTTTGAATTGTAAATGCGGGTACATCGACAACCACAGGTATAAGGTCAATTTCTTCAATTAAATCAATGAAAGGCATAAGAATTTCCTTCTTAGCAGCAACAAGCAGTACATCAATCTTGCCTTCTTCATCCGATGGACCCAGTATTTTGTAGTCAATCTGAACATCCTCAATACCATAAGGAATATTGTTTTCAGCTTCCTGTTTAATCAAAATTGATAATTCGGATTCTTTCATTTTGTCCATCTTGATTTTCTTTACAATAACGCCTCTTCCCAATAGAGCAGTGCTCGTTTCCTTGATTTTAACCTCTTTTGACTGAAGCAGATTCTTAACAGTATCAACCAATGCCAATCTGTCCATAACCTCACCGTCCGCTATAGATCCATCAGATAATTCGGTTATGCCATAATCTTTAAGCATGGGTTCATTACCGGACAAATCAAGCATTGAATACTTGATATAGGAACTGCCGATATCCAAACCCATAATCACTTTTTTCCTTTTCTTAACAGCCATATAACCGTCCTTTTAATTTTCAATAAACTTTTTGATTTCTCTTCCCTGAATATGCCATCTCCTCCCTATCTTCTTGCCCCGTAACATCATTGTTCTAAGATGCCGGCGCACTGTCTGAGTAGAGACATTGAGGATCTGCGATACTTCCTCTACATTGTAGAATTTGGCAGTATCAATTTTCTTTAAAGATATAGCCATTTTGTGCCTCACGTTATGTTATGTTTACTTATATATCAATACATATATTTATATATATTTATACATAATAATGTCTTTTTTGTCAAGTAAAAAAATTATAAAGCAAACCCCGCATTTAAGCGGGGTTTAGTTCATTAATGTTTATAAAATATTTATCTTATTAAGTGAATTGGGGAATGATGCCCGTTTCTTGATATTCTCCGGGACATTAATTCTGTCATTTATGAAATCCCCATTATCAGGGATTTCCTGCTTAAAGAAATCGGTATTTAAATGTTTCATTACACCCTGCAGCATCTCAATATTGCTGAATGCAAGATCATTTATAACCTTATTCCTCTTTACAGTCCTGTATTCAGCATTGATTTGAGTACCGGATTCTGCATAAGGTGCATTAATCCGGATATAATCAGAATTGCCATCAGGATTCATGAAACTCACAATCATTCCGGTATCCCTGTGAGCAAGATATGAAATTGTCCTTTCAGATATATTATCATTGTCTTCAAGCAGAGCATTCATTGCTGATGCATTACTGCCTCTTCCCATGTATAACATCCTTGCATCGATTTTTCCTGCAATTACTCTAATCTTTTCATCGCCACCATTCATCAATGAAGTATATGATGCTATTATCACTTTACTGCCATTAAACTTATACTCAGCAATCTCCTTATAATCATCTGTTTCAACATATATATCAGCAATTTTGCTAATATCCTTATTGGGACTGCCATAATATGATAATGAAGCACCATTTTTCCTTGCTCTGTTTATCATAGGCATAATCATTGGAGTATCCTCAAAGGGATTAATGCCTGCCAGAACTATATTGTTGCATAGTTCAATATCTTTGTATGTGATATCACTCTTGAGCACTGACATCCTATTTGCAGGGATTATTTTAACACCTGCTTTATCTGCAATTGCTTTTAATAAGTATATCTCTTCTAAAGTAGCTGTTTCCCCTACAATAATATCTGATTTATTCTTTAAAATATAATCAGCCATTAATTTAGCAGTTTTATCCAATCCAATTTCACCATGCTTATCCATAATTGCTTTATTTATCTCAATAAAACCGAATCTGCTGCGTTTACAGATATTGCCGAAAAGATTTACTTTTGAATCCTGTTTGCCTTTTATACCCACAATCTTGTTTCCCATTGTTTTAACTTCAATTTCACATCCAAATGAACAAAAGGGACAAACCGTTTCTTTTGTTTCCAATTTAAATGGTCCCGGCTTTTTGGTGTATGGTTTTATTACTATCGCGCCTGTGGGACATACATCTGCACATAAGCCACATGATATACAGGATGTTTCGGTTAATGCCTTGCCCAACGGAGGTTGGACAACAGTTTTATACCCTCTATTGACCAATCCCAGCACAGATAAGCCAACAACCTCTTTACATATGCGCACACATCTTGCGCATGAAATGCATTTATTCGGCTCAAGTGTTATAAATGCATGTCTGTCATCTGGAGTCATATCCTTAAAAGTGCCCCTGTAATTGGTCTGGTCCACATCATACTTTGCTGCATTATCCTTCAATTCACAGTCAAACACAGATTTACATCCGCATTCCAGACATCTGTCAGCTTCCTTGCAAGCCATGTCTTCACTGAACCCTGTTTCAACTTCATTCATACTGCTTATGCGTTCATCCGCTTTCAATTTGGGCATCTCCATTTTCTCTTTCTTTTCAAAGTCAGAATAATCTGCTTCAATCTGTTGTTTCAGATTATCCTTTTTTGAATAAAAATCTTCAGGGTAAGGAATAATATCACCTGTTGAAATGTATTTATCAATAACCCATGCAGCTTTCTTACCATCAGCAATTCCGCCAATAACAGTATCTGCTCCGCGCCTGAAATCGCCTCCTGCAAAAATCCCTTCAACATCTGTCATAAATGTTTTTTCATCTGTTTCTATTGTCTGCCATCTGGTAAATTTCAACTCATTGTTAATGCTGCTCGGATCATCACTGATGCATTTTATGTCTCCCTTCTGCCCTATAGCAAAAATTACTGCACTTGCCTGCATCTCATACTCACTGTTTTCCTTAGGTATAGGACGGCGCCTTCCGCTGGCATCAGGTTCACCCAATTCCATCTTAATACATTTTAAACCAATCACTTTATTATTGTTATCTGTGATTACCTCAATGGGATTTGACAGGACTTCAATATTAATGCCTTCATCTATTGCATCCTCTATTTCAGTTTCATGTGCAGGCATTTCTTTGATTGTTCTTCTGTAAACCATAGTAACGTCAGCTCCAAGCCGTTTGGAAATTCGTGCAGCATCTATGGCAGTATTACCTCCGCCTACAATGATAACATGTTTACCGATATTTGTGTTTTTATTTGATGCAGCATTATGGAGAAATTCAATTCCTCCAAGCACACCCTCTGCATCTTCACCCTTGATACCCATGAATTGGCAGTCATGTGCGCCCAATGCAATATATATTGCGTCATATTTACGTTTTTTCAGTGAATCCAGTGTAAAATCCTCACCCAATGTCTGATTATAATGTATAGTGGGACCTAGATCAGTAATCTGTTTGATTTCAATATCCAATATTTCATTAGGTAGTCTATATTCAGGTATCCCATATCTCAGCATTCCGCCCGCTTTATCATATTGCTCGTATAAATCAACATCATAGCCCTTTAATGCAAGATAATAAGCAGCAGAAAGTCCTGAAGGCCCGGCTCCGACAATACCTACCTTTTTTCCATTTTTGCTAAGTGTTTCAGGTACATAGGTATACTCTGATGCAAGGTCTCTGTCAGAAGCATATCGTTTTAAGAAATCTATACCTACCTTTGAATCTACAAGGTTTCTTCTGCATTCATCCTCACAGGGTCTTGTACACACTCTTCCGCATACTGCAGGCATAGGATTGTCTCTTTTGATAATTTTTATTGCTTCAGTATAATCACCCTCTGCAATTGCAGCAATATATCCCTGAACATCTACATTGGAAGGACACGTATTGAAACACGGACCTGCACAATCAGCATAATGATTGGAAAGCAGAAGTTCTAATGCCATTTTTCTCTGTTTCCATATATTCTCAGTATCCGTTTTTATCTTCATTCCTTCTGCAATCTTTGTTCCGCATGCAAGTGAATATCTCT
Source organism: uncultured Bacteroidales bacterium (assembly GCA_964544145.1). Taxonomy (GTDB): domain Bacteria; phylum Hydrothermota; class 32-111; order 32-111; family 32-111; genus CAZJAT01. Next base: position 45,729 of record CAZJAT010000003.1, read on the forward strand.
TTTTCGCACCTTCTATTTCAACTGAACAGAGAAAACATGATCCATAAGGTTCAAGCTGTTCATGAAAACATAGTGTGGGTATGTCAATTCCATTTGCCTTACATATATCCAGAACTGTCATTCCCTTTTCTCCGATATACTCTTTATTATTTATCTGTAATTTAATTTTTTCCATTGTATCCTCCTACTTGACATCTACAGCATCAAATGGACATACCCGCAGGCAGTTTCCGCATTTGATACATGCATCCTGATTAATTTGATAAGGAGTTTCTTTGTCTCCGGTTATCACATTGACCGGGCAGTTTTTGGCACATATACCGCATTTTTTACATTTATCTGCATCAATAGTAAACTCAATAAGTTCTTTGCACACCTTTGCAGGGCATTTTTTTTCTAATATATGAGCCTCATATTCATCCCTGAAATATTTAATTGTAGTAATTACAGGATTTGGTGCTGTCTGTCCCAAGCCGCATAATGATGATTCCTTAACCATATCAGCTAATTCCTCTAATTTATCAATATCCTCCATTTTACCTTTACCTTCAACAATTCTTGTCAGTATTTCATGCATCCTCTTTGTACCAACCCTGCAGAATGTACATTTACCACATGATTCATTCTGTGTAAAATTAAGAAAATATCTTGCAACCTCTACCATGCAAGAATCCTCATCCATAATAACCATTCCGCCTGAGCCCATTATTGCACCAGTCGCATTCAGTGAATCATAATCAACAGGTGTATCAATAAGATGCTCTGGAATACATCCCCCAGATGGTCCGCCAACCTGTATTGCTTTAAATTTTTTACCATTAAGAATGCCTCCTGCTACATCATAGATAATCTCTCTCAAGGTTATACCCATCGGCACTTCAGCCAATCCTGTGCGATTAATCTTTCCTGATAATGAGAAAGCTTTGGTCCCCTTTGATTTAGAAGCCCCAATTGAAGCATATTTATTTGCTCCATTCCTGATAATCCAGGCAATATTAGCAAAGGTTTCCACATTATTAATATTTGTGGGTTTCCCCCATATTCCGCTTTCAGCAGGGAATGGAGGTCTAATCTTCGGCATACCTCTCTTTCCTTCTATTGAAGCCATTAATGCTGTTTCTTCACCGCATACAAAAGCACCAGCTCCCTCTTTTACTTTAAGATTGAACGAAAAATCAGAATTAAGTATATTATTGCCAAGGTAACCCTTATTGACCGCTTCTTTGATGGCAAGCTTTAATCGTTTAACTGCTAAAGGATATTCTGCTCTGCAGTATATGTATCCTTCAGTACATCCTATTGCATAAGCAGCAATAGTCATTCCTTCAATTACATTATAAGGATCTCCCTCTAATATACCCTTGTCCATAAATGCACCGGGATCACCCTCATCTGCATTGCACACCAGATATTTCATATCGCCCTTTGACTTGCGGGCAAAATTCCATTTTACACCTGTAGGGAAACCTGCTCCGCCTCTTCCCCTAAGCCCGGATTCTGTAATTTCCTTTATAACATCCTCAGGTGTCATGGATTTAATGATTTTCTCCAATGCAGCATAGCCATTTGATTCAATAAAATCATTAAATGATTCCGGATTTATTACTCCCGTCCTTTCCAAAACAATTCTATACTGCTTTTTAAAAAGATCTTCTTCACTACCCTTTTTGTCGGATGATTTGACAATAAGTTTTTCTACAGGATTGCCATTTAGAACATGCTCGTTGAAAATCTTTTCTGCCTTTTTAACATCAACTCCGCCATAAAGCGTTTTTATATTATTTTCCATATCCTCAATCTCTACCAATGGCTCCTTATAGCACATACCTATACAACCTGTTTCATCCAGCTTGATATCAATATTTTTCTCTTTCAATAATTCATCCAGTTTCTCATATACAGGTTTTGCTCCTGCTGCTATTCCGCAGGAACCCATACCGACTGTTATCCTTATTTTATTCATCAATGCCTCCACTTAATAGGATTTTAGTATACTGCGGATTTTGTCAGGTGTCAGTTTACCATGCACCTCGCCGTCAATCATAATAACTGGGGCAAGAGAACAGCATCCTAAACATGCCACTTCTTCAACAGTGAACTTACCATCTGCTGTTGTACCATAATCTTTAAGTTTCAATTCTTCTAAAACAACATCAAGCACTGTATCGGCACCAATAACATGACATGCCGTACCTTGACATATTTTAATATTATGCTCACCCGGTTTTTCCATCTTAAATTGAGAATAAAATGTAGTTACACCATAAATATCACTTTCTGCATATTCTGTATTGCCTGCGATTTCTTCAATGGATTCCTTGGATATATACCGGAACACGTCCTGAACATCCTGTAGAATGGGGATCAAAGCCCCCTTTTTGTCCTTGTATCTTTCAACAATATCAAGAACTGTTATCTCTTTTTTACCGCTCATTTTATAACTCCTTAATAATTAAAATATATGAAATTATTAAAAAAATTACATTAACATAATGCCCCATTCTTGTCAATATATATATAGGGCCGTATGTCTATTTTTGTAACCTTTTTATAATAGAATTAACTGTTTTTCTTGAAAGTTTCAAAGTAAAAGCAATTTCTGATTGTTTGAATCCTAAATTATATAAAGAAAATATTAGTATATTTCGTTTATCAATAATTCCCCTATTCCATTTTTTGTTATAAAGTATACTATCATTGATATTTAGCTGCTTACAGAGTGTATTTATAGATATTTGAATATTCTTAGATTTCGTCCTTCTTCTATTAGGATTTCTTTGTTTATATCTACTATAATTTCTTTTGTTTATTGTCAAATAATCATCTTCAGTCCCCACATAATATTCTTCTTTATTATAATAACTTTCAATTTCTTTATTTATCTTATTTTCATCTATAAATCTCGTTATTTTTATTTTTGTTGATTTTTTCCGTTTCATTTTATATATATGTGCGCTTGAGTATGCATATTCATATGGATATTTTACAATATGCGTTCTTATGGGATTGTCATGTATATAAGCTATAACCGAATTGTAGTAAAACTCTCCTAGGATAATAAATGATTTATATCTTCCCTGAAACACATGTCCACAAAGTGAATATTTCTCATTAAAATACATTGCATATATCGTATTTATTCTGTGCATGAATCCTGATATATCGAGCGTTTTCCTTCTAATTAGAAGGTGTACATGATTTCTCATTAAACAATATGCGATTACCTCAACATCATATTGAGTTAAAGCATAATTAGCAATTTCGCAATATTTATCCATATCATATTTGGAAAAGAATATTGGATTTTTTCTCTGTCCTCTTGAAATTATATGATAAACTGAACCTTCTATTTCCAGTCTCGTATCTCTCGCCATATAAACCCCCTTTTGTTATATTTTACTTATTTTTTGACAAAATGCAATAAAAGGTTACAAAAATAGACATACGGCCCTATATATTGTAACAAAATATGATATAATGCGTATTAATAATCAACGACGGAGGCATTAATCAGAAACGATAAGGAAATTGTACAGGACATTCTTGATGGTAATAAGGGTTCATTTTCATTACTTATTGACCGCTATGAGCATTTGTTGAACAGCATCATATATCAGATGGTCGGGAATGTGGACACAACAGAGGATCTTACACAGGAAGCATTTATCAAATGCTTCAAGAAACTGAACTCATATAATTGCAAATACTCATTCAAATACTGGCTTATTTCTATTGCGAGAAACAATGCAATTGACTATTTGAGAAAACAGAAGTCAGTTATTGATATTGACAGTGTGAACCCATCCCTTCTGTCATATGAGGATAAAGATAAAGCATTACAGAATGAAACATCCTCTATGATTAATGAGGCAATGAGTAAACTCAGCGAAGAGGATAGGACAATTTTATTTTTAAAATATCATGAACAGTACAAAAATCCGGAGATTTGTAAAATTATGGATATGGATGATAAAAATATCCGCATAAAACTTTACAGGGCAAAAAGTAAATTAAGGGATATAATGAATTCAATGGATTATTTTGCCAAACAAGAGGTGTGATTATGGAAAAAAAATGGGAATTGCTTGAAAAATATTTTGATAATGAATTGAGTGAGAAAGAACAGAAGAAGCTCAATCAGTTGATGCAGAATGATGAAGAATTATATAATGAATTCATTCAAATGCAGACCATTCACGATGATATCAAGACAATTGTACTTCCAATATTTAATAGTAAGAAAAAAGATATCTTGAATATTGTAGATTATATTCAACCTGATAAGAAAAGGAAATTTTTATATGCATTACCAGTTTTATTTAGTTATTCTATTATTACCACACTCTTTATAATAGCTAAATTTAAAGATATAATATTTTCATTCACATGGAATAATGCAAAGGGAATAATTGTCACCATAATGGAAATCATGTCAAAAATTTCAATCATATTTGCTGAATTGGATTTTCATACAATGTTAATCATGTGTATGATACCTATTATGTCTGTAATTATTACTTTTAGTTCAGGTTATTTCATAAAAAAGGAAATTAATAAAGGAGGAAACAGATGAAAAAATATTTTATTCTGTTAATAAGCATTTTACTAATTCTTGCTTTCAGCATGGTTATCTCTGCTGATGAAATGACATTAGATGAAAGTACCGGTGACTCAGAGGATTTTTCTTTAAGCATTGACTTAGGCAGTGACTCTATCTATTCTGATGATCTTGTTTCAGTTGGAGGAAACTTAGATGTGAAAGGCACAGTTGATGGTGATGTAATAGGTATTGGCGCTCTTGTTTATATAAATGGTCATATAACAGGCGACCTTGTTTTAATTGGTTCCAGCGGAGAGATTGATTCAAATACAGTCGTTGACGGTGAATTCATAACATTAGGTTCATTTATTGATATGGATGAGAATGTTGAATTGAGCGGTCCGGTAACTCATGTCAATCTCGGTCCATTCCAGAAATTTTTTGGTTTAAAATACAAACCTTCAGCAATTCAAAAGAGTTACGCTGCAGGATCACTTATCAGTTCAATTGCAAAGTTTATTGCAATCTTTCTTCTCGGCTCTCTGGTACTGCTTTTATTTAAGAAATTCAAGAGAATTGAGGAAACTATAGTTCTTAATCCCCTTAGAGCATTTCTAATAGGATTACTTGCAGAGATTCTTATAATACCTGCTATATTAGTTCTGACAATAAGTATAATAGGAATTCCATTCATCCCTGTTTTTATATTAATTATTTTTATCGGAGTTTTTATTGGCTCTGTTATATTAATACATATGTTAGGATCTTTCATATTCAATGAATTTAAAAAGAATGGTCTTCACTTCACAATGAATCTTCTCCTAGGTTTACTTATTTTGTCCCTATTCCCGCTGCTCAGCAAAATAGGCATGTGGTTCAGCATAGATTGGCTTAGCAATTTATTTGGAATCATTTCCTTTATACAATGGTATATCATAATAACATATGCTTTTGGTGTTATGGTACTAACTCGATTTGGAACGCGGATATATAATCCGAGATTGCAAATTACATCTGATTCTTCTGATTAAAGAACCGCGAAAGCGGTTCTTTTTTTGACATAATATACTTCTCATTTTTTTAAAAAAAAGAATAAATGCTATTGCATAATTTATTTATTTGAGTAAAATAAAATTATGATTGAGGGACACAGATTGTATCTGACCTTAAACCCAAACCCAAACAGATTTTACACCGTATATGATGATTCACTTTTTTTATTTAATTCTCTAAGGAGGTCTTATGCCTAAGAAGACTGTTAAGAAAACAGCAGCGAAAAAGCCTGTTAAGAAAACAGCAGCCAAGAAACCGGTCAAGAAGACAGTAAAGAAAGCAACTGCCAAAAAAGTCACAAAGAAACCCGCAGTGAAAAAAACAACAAAAAAGAAAGTTGCTAAGAAACCCGCAGTGAAAAAGACAGCCAAAAAGACAACAGCGAAGAAAGTAGTTAAGAAGACTGCAGTGAAAAAAGCAACAAAAAAGAAAGTTGTGAAAAAAGCAGTGAAAAAAGTTGCTAAGAAAAAAGCTGTGAAAAAACCAGCAGTGAAAAAAACTGCAAAGAAGAAAGTTGTGAAAAAAGCAGTGAAAAAAGTTGCTAAGAAAAAAGCTGTGAAAAAACCAGTGAAAAAAGTAGCTAAGAAAAAAGTCGTGAAAAAAGCTGCAGTGAAAAAAACTGCTAAAAAGAAGTAGCAGATTTATAAAAACCGGAGTTTTAACTCCGGTTTTTTGTTTCCTATTTATCCATATTAAACATTTTTAAAATAAAAGAATACTCAAATGCAATTTCCCTGTAAAAATCATACCTGCCGGAAGCACCACCATGTCCTGCAGTATTCATTTTAAGCATTAATTCAGAGGAACCAGTATTCATTACTCTCAATTTCGCTATCCATTTAAGAGGTTCCCAGAAAGCGACTCTAGCATCATTAAGACCGGCTGTTATAAGTGTATTCGGATAAGACTGCTTAATAATATTATCATAGGGTGAATAAGAAAGCATATATTCAAAATATTCAGGTTGTGAAGGATTTCCCCACTCTTCATATTCCGCTGTAGTAAGGGGAATTGTTTCATCTAACATTGTATTCATTAAATCAATAAACGGAACCCCCGCAATTACTGCTTTAAAAAGGTCGGGTCTCATATTGATTACTGCACCGATAAGCAAGCCGCCTGCTGAACCTCCGGTTCCTATCATTTTTGCAGAAGATGTATAATTTTTATTCACTAAAAAATCAGCACAGTCGATAAAATCATAAAAAGTGTTTTTCTTATTAAGCATTTTCCCATCTTCATACCATCTCCTCCCATTTTCACCTCCACCTCTGATGTGAGCAATAGCATAAACTATACCTCGGTCAAGCAGAGAGAGACGTACGGATGAGAAATACGGATCTGAACTCATTCCATATGCGCCATATCCATTAAGAACAAGAGGTGTTTTCTCGCTGAATTTCAGTCCCTTTCTATAAACCATAGAAATCGGTATCAATGTACCATCACGTCCAATTGCATTTACTACTTTTGTCTCATATTTATCCTTATCATATTCACATTCAAGTTTATATTCTTTGAGTATAGTCAATTGTCTCTCTTTCATATTATACTCGTAAACAGTTGCCGGTGTAATAAATGATGAGTAAGAAAGCCTGAATCGTTCTGTTTCAAATTCAGGATTTTTTTCATACCAAATTGAAAAACTTCTTTCCGGAAATTCAATATAATGCGAATTTCCTGTATGTAAATCAAATATTTCAATTGCTTGATTACCTGATTTACGTTCATTAAGTACAATGAAATCCTTAAACATATCCATACTGTTTATAGTTACACCATCTCTTTCGATAATAAAATCCTCAATTTCATTCTTTCCTTCATCAATTTTCATTCTTTGGACCTTAAAATTATATGCCTCAAAATTCGTTAGAATATAAAAATAACCATTATTATGTGACACATAATACTCAACATTCTGTTTCTTTGGGAATAAGACCGTAAACGTATCATTAACAGAATTGCACTCAAGGAATAACATATATGATGTGGTTTTGCTTGATGATCCTGCAAATATATACTTGTTGTCTCTTGACTTATCTATCCAAACCCAGTATTTCTCATCATCATCACGGAACATCTCAATATCTTCTTCAATATTCCTTCCGACAACATGTTTCATAACCCTGAAAGGTCTTTTTGTAGTATTCTCTACAGTATAAATAATTGTCTTATTATCATCAGCCCATTCTGCCTGTGATATGTTATTCAAATTTTCCGGACAAATATTATTTAGTTCAATGTCTTTAACATTTAGAGTGTAACTCTCATTACCAGAAGTATCTACCAGAAAAAGCAGGAAATTTTCATCAGGAGATATTCTTATATTGGCAATATTATAATACGAATACCCTTGAGCCATTTTATTGATATCCAACACCACAATTTCTTCATTACTGTCAATGAGTTTTCTGCAGTAAACAGAATACTGTTCTCCTTCAATTGATTTACTGTAATACTGGTAATTGCCAATTACATAAGGAACTGACATATCATTTTCTCTGATCCTTCCAATCATCTCATTATATAGAGAATCTTCATCATCCCTAACATCTCTCAATTTCTCGTCAGTGTACGCATTTTCTGCTTCAATATACTGAAGTACATAGTCATCCAGATTTCGCATATATGCATAATCATCAATTAACACATTATCCATTAGAACAGTTTCCGTATGGATTTTTTTAGCACTTGGAGGTGTTATTATATGAGCATCTGCAGTCTGCTTGGCGCATCCTCCTGTAAAAATAATCACGATCAGTAGGATAAAATATTTTTTCATTTTTATCTCCTTGGAACTTATCGGTTCCTTATATAACTGCTTGTTTAATTTTAATATTGTTTAATGCAGATTTTTTCCATGTTCCTGTTCTATACCAAATATATGCAATAACTGTTATAACAAAATTGCTTATAAACATACTCCAAAAAATACCATCATGTCCCATATTAAGAACTTGGACAAATAAATAGGCAAATGGTATACGGAACAACCATAAACGGGATATCTGCAATACAAAAACAGGAATAGTATGACCTGCACCCTGGAAAGCACCATTAAAGATAATCATTATGGAAAAGAAGAGAACCGAGTATGATGTTATTCGGAACATACTTGCACCAATATTTATAACTTCAGGATCATTAATAAAAAATTTAACAACATATTGGCCCAAAAAGAAGAGTAGTGTTGTTAGAATAAATAGAAGGACTGTATTCATTAATACAGCTGTCCATACACTCTTTTCCGCCCTTTTAAGATTCCCTGCACCAATATTTTGAGCTACCATAATACTATTTCCATTTGCTAGTCCCATAGCAGGCATTGTTAACAATGAAATTATCCTGTTACCAATCCCAAATGCAGAAACAACTCCAGACCCCAAAGTATTAACAAGCCCCATTAGCAGTGTAAATCCAAGTGCAGTCCCGGCTTGTGAGAATGAAACAGGTAATCCAATTTTTAATATACCCTTAACAATACGACCTTGTAATTTTAAATCGGGTAATCTTATCCTTATGCCGTATTTCCCTGTGAACAGAAAATACATGCCTATTAGTGAAGCTATGAATTGACTGATAACTGTAGCAATTCCAGCACCCATAACTTCCATACGAGGGATTGGACCAATACCAAAGATAAGTATCGGATCAAGAATAACATTCAGGATAACTGTTAAAGCATTTACTTTCATGGGAATAACAGTATTGCCATACCCCTGCATTATACCTTGAAAAATGAAATAGCCAAAAACAAAAGGCATACCGGCAAAAGTTATCCGCATATATTGTAGAGTATATGTAAAAGCATCATCCGGAGTCTTCAATAGTATTAATATTCTATCAGCAAAAATAAAACCCGCAAGAGACAGAATAAATGCAATAATGAAGATTATTGTGAACGTATTACCTGCAGATTTACTTACCATATCTTCATCACCGGCACCCTTGAATTGACCGATCATCGTTGTGCCACCCATTGCTAACCCACTGGCAAGTGCGAGAACTGTAAAAATAACATTAAAGGTTATTGTAGGTGCAGCTAATGCTGTTTTACCCACTTTCCCCAACCAGAAAGCATCTGTTATATTATACAATGTATGAAATAGGTTTGATATAATTATGGGAACTGACAATAAAAGAAGTGCTTTCCAAATCCTTCCCTTCAGAATATCCGGTTGTGCATTGATCATAGAATTAAATTTGGCAATCATCAATGCACCACTAATCCCACTATTAATTCAATAATTAAGATAACCAATAATGATGGCATCATATTCATAACCCTTATTTTACGTAGATCCAACAAATCAATCCCTAGAGCAATAAGCATCAAACCTCCAAGTGCCGTGATATCAAGGATCATTGCTTGAGATAGAAAAACGGAAATATATGAAGAAAAAAAGGTTAATAGTCCCTGATATATAAGGAGAGGTATAATAGAGAATAGAACTCCCAATCCAAGTCCCGATGACAATACAATTGCCGTGAATCCATCCATTACTGATTTTGAATAAAATATAGATGGATAATTTCCTGCGCCTTCTTCGAATGCACCAAGAATCGTCATAGACCCCATACAGAATATAAGAAAAGCAGTTAAGAGACCTGTAGTAAATCTTCTGTCAGCAGTTTTCCCTTTTAATTTAACGGATTCCATCCATTTATACATTCTGTCTTCCAATCTCAGCATCTCTCCAATAAGGGATCCTATTATGAATGAAATTATGATAATTAGAATATTGCTGCCTGTAATTGCATTTCTTATACCAATATAAATAGTAAACACACCAATTACTGAAAAAAACGTATTACTGAAACGTTCACTGATTTTGGATTTTATAGATAAACCTATAATGCTGCCAATAGCAACAAGTAATACATTAAGAATTGTCCCATTCATAGTATATTAATATATCGTTTATTCAGTAAAGTGCAATACTTATTATTGAAAATAAAATGTTGCAGTAATAAATCAATATAATTATCCAATATAATTTCCTTATAAAATCACTATATCCATTAATATGCTCATTATCAGAACCATTTTTTCTTTTTAAAAAAAATCAGCATTCCAGAAAAAATTGATATCATTAATATCCAGATTGCAGGATATGACCATCTGTAGCTTAATTCCGGCATATAGACAAAGTTCATTCCATAAATACCTGCAACAAATGTCAATGGAATAAAAATAGTTGCAATAATGGTAAGAACTTTCATAACTGAATTCATTCTATTACTAATCTGTGTAAGGTACAAATCAAGGAGCCCTGACATTACATCTCTAAGTGATTCTATTGTCTCGAGCAGATGAAGAGCATTGTCTGTTAGGTCCCTTATGTATAATAATGTTTTATTATCAAATCTTCTGCTTGAATTCATCTTGAGTATCATATCCCTTGTGGGCCAGAGTATCTTTTTCATTGCAATTAATTGTCTTTTCATATGATAGATACCATCTACAATATTATCTGCTGTATCAGTAATTACCATATTTTCAATTTCTTCAGATTTCTCATCAAGATTCTGTACATATCCATAAAATGAATCAATAATAGTATCCAGAAGAATATAAAAAAGATAATCCGCTTTTACATCCCTCACTACACCAGTACTGTTACGGATCCGATCTTTCACAGCATTAAAATAATCCAGGTTCCCATCTATTAAAACAATAACAACATTATCTTTCAGTATAAGTGATACATTCAACATCTCCGATGATATATTATGTGCGTCCCTCATACCATATGCAGATACATAGAGATATTCATTATACTCTTCCATTTTAGCTCTCTGATTAACACTCAATATATCTTCTAGTACAAGACGGTGGATATTGAATTCCTTTCCCAATTTCTCAATAACTCCTGTATTACAAACATTTTTCACCTCAATATAAAGCGTTTTCCCGCTATCTGCAATTTTAGACAGTTCCGTAATTTTCACATTCTCGTATTCTTTAATAGTATCTTTATCATACTCAATGGCAGATATAATAGTAACTCCCTCCTGTGTTCCAGTGTATTCCAATGTACCGGGCGCTGTAAACACCTTTTTCTTCATTCCTTTCTTTTTCAATTTTCCTCCTAATTTCCTGCAAAACAAAGACCGATTATCTCCATATTGCAATTGCTTTCCTTAATACTTTTCATTGCAGATGTAATAGTTTTTCCTGATGTCACAACATCATCAATAATAATAATCCTTTTTATATCAATCTTTTTTGAATTAAATCTTATGTTTCGTCTTTTTCTAAGAAATACAGGCATTTTTGCCTGCGTTATAAAACTGATTTTTTTATAAAGTAGACCATGTACAACATTCATGCCGGTTATTTCTGAAGTGAACTCTGCAAGCATTTGCCCATGATTATAGAATCTGTTAAATCTCCTTATTCTGTCAAATGGTATATATGTAATTGATGCATCTTTTCCTATTTGCTCAATACCCGCAGCTAATATAACAGACATAAACAAACCTGCTTCAATAAATGAATGATATTTAAAAGATTTAATTAGTAAGCCAGAGATGTCATTATACTTGCACATAAAATATATTTTATATGGCTCATCATTATTGAATAACTGCAAATTTGGTCTTAATGCTGATGCGCATTTTCTACATAATGGAATATTATCTGACAATCTTCTATTGCCGCATTTAATGCATTGATCTTCGAATAATATACCATTAAGTAATGAAATATCACCAATATTCATATTTGTCCACTAGGATTTTATTTATAATCCCGATTGAAACGAAGAATAGCATTATTGAGGAAGGATTAAATGAAAAGAGAGGCATTGAACAATCCCAAAAGGGAATCAAGCCTATTGCAAAACTTATATTCATGATAAAATGAATCAGAATCATTGTACTGATGCCAATTATAATATACCTTGAATATATAATACGTATCTGCTTGTATATATATATAATCCTTATCAAAATAATCAATATGAGCAGCATCATTATCACAAATCCCAAATACCCCGTTTCTTCTGATATAACTGAGAATATGTACATATCATCCTGTCCTGATATCATTTCCAAGCCTTTCTGAGAGCCCATAAATAATCCTTTACCAATAAGCCCGCCGGAGCCAACTGCAATCTTTGATTGCAGGAGATTCCACCCGTAACCATGAATATTAACTGAATTTTCCTTTAAATATTCAATAATATTGGCTGCATTTCCGGTTTCCCAAGCCCAGATAAATATCGATATAATGCCGCTGATTATTGATGAAAAGAGTACTGCAGCTATTTTAATGATACCCGTTCTCATGAAATATAATATCAGGATCAAACATATGAGAAAAAAAATCCAAATAATCGGAAAACTAAAGATAAAGATACTGATAAATATGCTTATTATAATAATTATATTTTCTGTTTTCATATCAGCAAGATATAACAAAATAATCTCCATAAATACATATAGAAACGCATTCGACGGCTGTTTCAAATAAATGGAAATACTCACAATAATCAATGTAATGATAGTCAAAGGTGTATATATTCTGAATGAATTTATATTGTCCTTACGATTGGAAATATATCTTGATGCAAACAGAATGTATGTTAATTTTAAAAACTGAGATGCAAACTGATGGAGCAGGACATGCTCCGGTCTTAGTATGATTGATATAATTAATACAATTAGATTAACTGAGAATAGTATGTATGAAGAGGCAAAATGTATTTTAACAGGAACAAACTGCATGAATATCATTATAACAATACTTATTGCTATCCACATTGAATACTGCAGTAGATTACTGTTATATCCATTTAATGAGCTCATAATTATCAATGCAAAAATAGTAAGTATTAATGCAATTACTGCCAGGATTGAATCAATGTTCATTTTTTTCATATAATTCCTTAATACAATAATACATTATTTTTCTTATCAAATGAGGTAAATTAAATCGTGCATTTTCCATACCCTCGATGCTTAAGGTTATAATAATATATGGATCTTCAACCGGATAGAACATCAGCATATTATTGATACTGATATTGCGGGATTCAAACTCAGAGTATAAAGCTCCAATAGGATAATTTTCAATTCTTGCTGCAGGAATAATTGATTTATCTGAATTAACATTTTGATACATTAACATCTTAATATTATTAACAGCATCTTTATTATACATAATCTGTTTTTTAATACTTTCATTCTTGAATACAGTATTTCCCTTACAATCAGCTATGGAATCTATAAGTGTTGGTGTGACTTTAATCCCTCCATTGATAAATGCTGAAGCCAACACTGTCATCTGCAATAGAGTCATTGTAGCATCCTCTTTACCAGACATCATCTTGACAATTTCTGCATTCCCCCATTCCTTTTTCCCGTATCTTGCTGAGAAAAATTCAATATCTGGTAAAAATCCGTCAGATTCATTAAAAATATCCAATCCAGTTTTCCGATTCATATTCATTTCTTTTATATAACCTGCAAATTCGGAGAAACCCACTTTAAGAATCAATTGATCAAAGAAAATATCACAATTTTCAAGAAATGCATCGTTCATATTCAATTGCCCGTGTTCATCCCAGCATTTGAATTCTTCATTGCCTATCAGAAGATTTCCGGTACAGGGCTGGAAAAGATCATTTGAGTCAACAATAGTTCTATCCATGGTAATATACATAGTAATTAGCCTGAATAACAATAGAGGTGCCTTCTGAATGTCAATGCATCTGTTTATAAAAGGTGAGTTATCATTTCTCTGCAGAAAATCCCATATATCCCTCTTTATCCCATAAATAAAAATATTGGGATTGAATGACGGTTTGGAAACCATTGATAAAATACGTCCTGTTTTCGGTTCCATAATAATCATATCACATACGCTGTACTCATCCAGCAATGAATCACAGTATTGCTGGATTGTGTGATTTAATGATGTATATAAATTGTTCCCGGGCTCAGGTTTTATCGCATTATCCTCATTGATACTTCCAATGATCCGGCCATTGATATCAATTTCATAATACTTTATTCCATTTATTCCTCTCAAATCAGAATCATAGTGTGCTTCAATTCCGGATTTGCCCGTGAAATCAAAAAAAGCATATCCCCTTTTAATTAATTCTGAATATTCTTCATTGGAAATATTACCGACATAACCTATGGGATGCGTATACAAATCCTTGAATGGATAATATCTGAACACAGTACCTTTAATTAAAATACCGGGAAAAAGATTGGAATTTTCTTCAATCACTGAAACTGTTCTCATATCTGTATCACTCTTAAGCAATACCTGTGATTGTCCGTATCTCTTTCCATTACTTATCAGCATACTCAGCGAGTCGATGCTCATATCTGCAAGTTCTGCAATTTCCCTTAATACAATATAATCCGGTTTTACTATGCCAATATCTAAATACAATGAATACAGTTTCCTCACCGATGCTATCTCTACGCTATCAGATGAAAACATTTTTCCTCTAGGTGCCGGTTCAATAACCATGCGTACCCTATTGCTCTCTGATAATTCCCGGTATCGCGCTCTGTTCATGATTTGATAAACAAATAGTATAACACCTATTGAAACAGTTAATATTATCATGAAATAAAGAATGTGTCTTTCTCGGTTATTCCGAAATAATATCATAAATATGCTCAGTAAAAATTACCTTCAAGAATCTGAGCAGCAGATATATCAATACTGTCAGCACGGGAGAGATGATAAGATACTTGATGGATATTATAATATCATGGCTGTTCAGAATAAATACGTATTTAAATATACTGTATAGAAAAGAAACAAAAAATATATAACTAAGTCTCAAAAGAAAATTATTTTTATAGATTATTGATTTAAATCTGATAATCATAACTATAATAATTATGAAAAACAGAGAATGTGATCCCATTGGTGAATGAATAAATGAATCCATTATGTAACCGCACAGCATAAAAACCAATAATATATAGTATGGGTTCAGATCCATAGCCATTATGACCAGTAAAATAATAAGCAGATATAATTCAATACCCATAAATGACAAAATCGGGGGACATGTTATGGAAAAATATATTGTAAAATAAAGTACAGCAGTATATAGAATATATATTATCAGATTCTTTTTATTTGATACCATCCGACTTTCCCTATTGTTGATGGATTGTTACCATTCATTTCATTTGAATTATCATTTAAATCACTTATTATAAAAACAAAATCAGTATTCAATGATTGGAACATATCAATAATAATAATTTCATTCTGTTCATTGGTCTCAATAGATTTCACTTGTCCGACTGGAATACTTGCAGGAAACAATTTACCTAGACCAGAAGTAAAAAGTGTATCATTTATTTTAAGGGATTTTATTTCGGCATTATCAATAATCAATCCACCTTGTCCATTGCTTCTACCAATAAAAAACATCATTCCATTCTTATCAGTCAAGCTTATTTTGAAGTTAATATTCATATATGTTTCAATCAGTGAATTACCCGGGTCAGATTCAATTATTTTTCCAATAATACCGTCTAAGAACATAACACCCATCTGCTTATGCACTCCATGTGCTGTTCCTTTATCAATAATCAGATATCCATTATTATCAATCGAATTAGCTAATATCTCCGATGTTATAAGATTGTGAGCTAGATTCATTTTCAATTTTAAAATACGTCTCAATTGCTTATTTTCATTTTCGAGTGATTGCTGTCTATATAAAGCAATATTGTTATGTCCTCGCTCATTAAGTATTGCATTGAGCAAATGCTTGTTCTCAACAGCATTGGATAAGAAAGAAACACTTTTCAATATGGGAATCATTGGCATTCTGCCTGCATGTCTCAAACCTGTAAATGCTTTGTCTCCAATTATAGTTATTATAGTGGTCAGCAATAAAACAATTGTAATAATATATAGATTTCTATTCATTATCTGGATAATTGCATGATAATTTTTTCATGTTGTTTAATATTATCTAATATCTTGCCACTTCCTCTGACAACACATTCCAAAGGATTTTCTGCTACTCTTACTCTGAGATTGGTTTCCTTCATAAGAAGCTGGTCAAAATTTCTCAACATTGCTCCGCCTCCTGTCATTACAATGCCGCTTTCAACAATATCAGCTGCTAATTCGGGTGGGGTTTTTTCTAATGCCTGTTTAACTGCTGTAACTATCATTCCAATTGTTTCCTTAAGAGCATCTCTGATTTCCTCAGAAGTTAATGTAATCGTTTTCGGTATTCCTTCAACAAGATCAAGTCCTCTTATTTCCAGTTTTTTTTCTTCTTTTAACTTAAAAGCACTTCCGATATCGGTTTTGATGCGCTCAGTTGTTTGTTCTCCAATAAGTAAATTGTAATTTTTCTTTACATACTGATTTATTGCCTCATCCATTTCATCACCGCCAATTCTGATGGAATTATTTGAAACAATTCCATTCAATGCCATAACCGCAATTTCACTCGTCCCTCCTCCAATATCAATTATCATATTACCTATAGGTTTGTGCACTGGAAGATCTACACCCACAGCAGCAGCAATAGGTTCTGCTACAAGGTAAACTTCCCTCACACCTGCATGCTCGACTGAATCCCTTACAGCTCTTGTTTCAACAGCTGTAATACCTGAAGGCACACACACAATAACCCTTGGACGCATAAGTGCTCGAGATTTCTGCACTTTAGATATATAGGTTCTCAACATTAATTCTACCACTTCAAAATCCGCTATTACCCCATCTTTCATGGGCCGTATTGCCTTTATCTCCTGAGGAGTTCGCCCAAGCATTTCTTTTGCCTCCTGGCCAACAGCAATTGGAGTACCCTTTTTGAGGTCAATTGCAACAACTGAAGGTTCATTCAGGACTATACCAATATCCTTCATATATATAAGCGTTGTAGCTGTACCCAAATCTATAGCTATATCATTGGAAATAAAACTGTTGAAGAAATTCCTCATATTAAACATATATCCTCCATTATACTATATTTGGCATTATACAATATATACATGTAAAATCAACAGAATAATGAATGGATAAGATTTAATTTTATTGAGAATATGATTTCATCAGCAGCATCATCTCTCTTGTTAATTTTGCAGCAGCAGCTGATGATATTCCCGATTTATCATGACATGGTGATAATTCTACAATATCGGAACCAATAATATTGCATTTATTGAATTGTAATAATGTATTCATCAAATCCCTAAAGCTCCATCCGTCTGCTTCCGGTGTTCCTGTTCCAGGTAAAATTGATGGATCTAAAATATCAAGGTCAATAGAAATATATATATTTCTGGCATTGTATAATTTCTTTTCAATTATAGTTGGTACAGGAGAATACATCAGAGAATTACCTATATCATTATATTCTTCCTCTGTGAATGATCGTTGGCCAAAACAGATAATATTATCCATTCCTAAGTGTTCTGATATTCTTTTCACTACTGAAGCATGTGAATATGGTGTATCACCATATTCCACTCTTAAATCTGCATGAGCATCAAAGACAATAAACAGTATGTCAGAAAACTTAGTATTCAACGCCTTAATAATCGGAAATGAAATTGAATGTTCACCACCCAATGATATTATTCGCGCATTATGATCAAGTAATGTAACTAAATCACTATATATTGCATCATGTACATGCAATGTACTGCCGGGGATAATTTCCATATCTCCCGCATCTGCATATCTTATAGAGTGTATATCCTGTTTGAAATATGGTGAAAATGTTTCAAGATTCTCAGAAAAAGTCCGAATCGAATCAGGTCCTTCCCTTGATCCGCCTCTAAAGGAGCTTGTACCATCAAAAGGAATGCCCCTTATAATAATTTCAGCATTTTTTATATCATTGCTTGCTTCAAGGAATACTTTACTCATAGATTTTTCTTACAAAATTTGGTAGCATAAATGCCGCTCTGTGAATATTTTCATTATAATATTTAAGCTTATCTGAAAATGCTGAAATTCTATTATTGTCAGTTTTATTCACATTATAATCATGATTAAATGCTATCATAAACTGCCACATTCCAGAGGGATATGTCGGTATATAAGCTAAATACGGAAAAACATATTTGAATGTTTTCTTTAGATTTCTATATATATCTGTGCATGTATTCGGATAATAATAAGGTGATTCTGCTTGAATAGTCAATATGCCTTTTTCAGTCATATGATTAGCACAGTGAGTGTAAAATTTCTCATTGAACAAACCTTCAGCCGGACCTATTGGATCAGTCGAATCAACAATAATCAGGTCAAATTCTTCTTGTGAATCTTCAATAAACTTGATTCCATCCCCTACTATTACCTTGCCATTTGGTTTCTCAGAGTATAACTCAGGAAAATATTTTCTGGATACATCAATAACTTCTTTGTCAATCTCAACCATCTTAACTGATTTAATTTCTCTATATTTGGTCAACTCTCTAAGCGTTCCGCAATCTCCTCCTCCTATAATCAAAGCGTTCTGCACTGAATCAATAATATTTACAGGTATATGAGTAATCATTTCATGGTATATAAATTCATCTTTCTCTGTAAGCATAATCAGATTATCCAATAGAAGCATCTTTCCGAAATCATAAGTATCCAATACAGTTATTTCCTGATAATCAGATCTGCTGTGATACAATGTCTCTTTAATCCTTAGAGTTACTCCTGAACAGTCAGTATGATATTCGGTGAACCAAATTCCACTCGTTGATTTATTCATTTCATTTGTCATGCTTTTTACTCCCATAATACAACTGCTGAAAAAGCAGTCCCAATATGCTTGACACGGTGCTCAACTGATGATGATTTCAATGAATAATTCTTAATACCTCTAATTTTCATTGCTTCACTTGCCATGCTTCTTACAATTGATTCCACATCACTTTTCCGTCCTCTTGATGAATATTCCATTATTACTCCGGCTTTCTCAATATCCTCAGGAAGAGCAGCGGCAACACCAGCCGCAATAACTTCACCTGTCATATCTGAAGTAATAGATGCATAAGCCACAGGAATAAAACTTCCTTCAGGTATTCTTATAAATCTTGACGGTTTACAGAATGGAGGAATAATGGATGAAATCTTTATCAGATTCATATTCCCTATTTTTGAATCCAGTAATGCATTGTCAAATGAATTCAATTTAGAGAATCCCTCGGCATGTCCTTTTACAGTGAAAAATCTTTTAGGCTTAAATAGATTCATTATACTACCTCTTCGGCATTAATCGGTTTATGAGGCATTTTTTCTTCAGAATCAAATAATCCCCTTTTCATTTCCATCATTGATGTCTCTCCAGATTTTAGCATATCCCTGAGATATTTGTATGCTACCCAAGGATCCAGTGTATCTCCACATGTATATATATCAACTGAAGCATAACCGTATTCCGGCCATGTATGAATTGCTAAGTGGGATTCTGCGATGACGACTACACCGCTCACTCCAAAGGGATTGAAATGATGAAAGGAACTTGAAATTACTGTTGCATTTGCTTTCTCTGCTGCATCTATCATAAGCTGTTCTATTAATGATACATTATTCAATATATCATTATCGCATTTATAAAATTCTGCTAATACATGTTTACCTAAGGCTTGCATTCTTTCACACCTCCATAGTCATGGGTTAATGGGCTTTTCATAATTTTTTTCATTCCTAAGAAACACATAATTACTCCTTATTTGTGTGAAAAAAATTATATATATTTCTATGTAAAATGCAATAGGTATCATACTTCATTACAAAGTCACGGGGAATAGTAAACTTACGGATAACTATTATCACTATAAAGTACTTTTTGTTTAAAATGGTAATAAATCGGAGCGACTGGATTTGAACCAGCGACCCCCAGCCCCCCATGCTGGTGCGCTACCCGGGCTGCGCCACGCTCCGATTGTGTCAATATTATATATATTTTTAATTATTTTTCAATAGCAAATAAATGTAAATGATTAAAATGGGCTTGAATTTTTGAATTTATTCATTATATTATGAATATGATTAAGATAGAAAGACTGACTAATAAAAATATTGGACTTGCATTTTCATGTGCTAAAGATGCTGATATCTGGGGCTCAAAATACCACGAATATTCAAATCAAGTGCTTATAAATCACCCGGACTCTATTATATCGTATGGTATAACATATGACAATGAACCTGCTGGCCATTCAATAATAATAAAAGGCAATTCGCCATTTAACCCGGTCAAAAGCGAAAAAGCCGCATTTATTCACTGTTTTTACATATCAGAAAATTTCAGGAATGAGAATCTCGGCACCCTTTTGCTTAATTATATTGAAAAAGACTTACACAATATTGTTAGTGCAATATTTATTATGTCTGTACATTCTGATAATTCATATGAAGAATTTTTCTATAAGCATGGTTTTAAAAATATTGGGAAAGATGAATATTCGCCACTGCTTAGCAAATTTTTTTCAAAAACAGAATATTCTGTCAAACCGCCTAACACCTGTTCAAATAAAAATGATGCATTAGTAGTAAATTATAACCCTCTTTGTCCCATTATGTTCAGTCAATATAAAAATGCTCTTACTGAGATTAGAGAAGCATTACCTGAATTGATGATTATTGAACATTTCCCGGATAAAGAAGATGACCTCTGTGATTACGGTTATTTCGGTTTTTTCTTAAGAAACACACCAATCCTTATTAATCCAAAAAAAACAGATGAATTGATTAGAATGATTAGAAATCTGCTCTTTATTTCCTGATTACTTTTTTATACTCATTTTCTGTTTTTTCACCAATCAGTTCCCAAGTGAAATCAGCAGAGAACAATTCCGCATTATCAACAATCTTATTATATAGAGCATTATCATTCATTGCATATTGTATAATATCTGCAGCATGTAAAGGATCATTTGATATCATTCCGGTTTTTTTATTAAGAATTATCTCAGATGTCCCCCCCGTATCATATGAAATAACAAAAGTTCTGAACATCATTGCCTCAAGCAGGACAATTCCAAGTCCCTCTGAATAGGTTGGTAAAAAAAAATAATTAAATATTCTGAAATAATCACCAATATGCGCATGTTCTTTTTTGCCTGTAAGTATAATATCCCTCTCTAATTTCTCCTTTGATAATTTCCTCTCTAATTCGGAATACAAAGGTCCATCACCTATCATTACGCCTTTTATTTTCATTCCCCGCGTTTTCAGTATTCTAATGGTTTCAATAAAATCATATACGCCCTTTTCTTTTATCAAACGTGAGACAAATCCCAATACAATTTCACCGGGATCAATATTCAATTCTTTAAAAATATCATTGATTTCTCTAACAGGAGCTATCTCATTCTTATCAATACCATTATAAATAACTATTTTAACAGTTTCTGACGCGGGTATTTCGTCCAGCACCTTCTTTGAGACTCCGAAATATGTTTTTACGCAATTTTTCAATAATCTAAATGGATTTAAGTACATTGATATAAACCTGTTTATCGCAGGATGAGAACGAAATATCATTGAGTGTTTTGTTATTAGAAATGGAATAGAATATTTTTTAGCAAGTATCATTGATTGGTACACAAGCAGAGAGAGCATTGAATGTCCATGAATAATATCAGGTTGTAGGGAGACAATCAGTTCATTAATAGAATAATATGACCTAATGCTAAGTGAAATATCTGCTCCAAATTTATATAGTACAAAACCCGGCAATTTTATCAAAGTATAATACTCTTTCTCACAGTATATTATACCATTACCATTATCCTCTTTTGAATAATGTGTTATAACATATACCCTGTGACCCATTTTACCAAGCATTGACGATAAATAATGAATATGAGACTCAATGCCGCCAAAAGAAGGAAAAGCGCAGTCTGTTACCATGAATATAGTCAGTTGTTTCATATCAGAATATAGTGTAAATAAATGGTGTAACTGCACTATTGGCAAACAAGAACAGCAATGCTGCAACAGCAAGAGTTATTATAATAACCGGCAATAACCAGTATTTTTTGTGTTTGAATATAAATCTAAAAATACTCTTTACAGTATTAAACCTTTCAACCATGTGTTCATTATACATTAAATTTATCCATCTGCAATACCAGATATGTTCTAAAATGGTTCATTGATATTATCTTTCCAGGAATTATTAGCTTTAGTATAATATGTTTTAGAGTTTTTATCCATATGCATTACAAAGAACCTTTTTCTCAAGAGAAAAACAGTAATTCTTATAATTGGAAATAACAAAAACTGCATAAATATTGTGAATACAAATGTGATTATTATTCTGAATACATCAATCACACTCATAAGTGCTCTATCAAGGATAATTGCCAATGATGGGATAATAATTCCTGCTATAAGAAGTATCAATGCTATGGAGAAAATATATAAATTCCAGTAATTATATTTTAAGTAAACAAATATTCCAGCTGCCATAATCGGAAGCACCAATTTTATGATTTTCAGTCTATCTTTAATCTTCAATGAGTTTTTCAATTGCATATTCCTCTTTAATTTTATTATTATCATCCTTTTTTAGAATAAAATTACCTATTATCAAGTAATCCATCTCAGTATTAAGGAAAACAGATAGAGCATCTTTTGGACTTTCAACAATAGGCTGGCCTCTCACATTGAATGATGTATTAATAACCAGAGGCACACCTGTTATTTGTCTGAAATAATCTATAAGTTTATAATATTTCGGATTTTGTTCTTTATTTACTGTTTGCAGGCGTGAAGTAAAGTCAGCATGGATGACTGCAGGTATCTGGGATATACCTTTTGATAATATATTGAAATCATGAGTAATCTGATCCTTCATGATTTTTTTTTCTTCTCTCAATTTAGCAACAGTAAGCATATAAGGTGTATGATAATTACCGATAAAGTAATCTGCAGCATAATCTTCCATAACAGAAGGTGCAAAAGGCCTGAATGATTCTCTGAATTTTATTTTCAAATTCATCCTTTTCTGCATCTTCGGATCACGGGGATCCCCCAATATGCTTCTCGAACCTAAAGCTCTTGGGCCATATTCCATTCTTCCCTGAAACCAGCCCACAACATTACCTTCTGATATAAGATATGCAGCATCTTTTGATGGATCATCAATTTTACTATATGAGAATCGGTTCATTAAATATGACTCAATCTGATCATCACTGTATTCAGTTCCTAAATATGAGTAATTTTGTATAGATTGTAACTTGATTTTCTTTATATATTTTGCTGAATAAAGCGCTGCACCCAATGCACCGCCTGCATCCCCTGCAGCTGGCTGTATAAACACATTCTTATATTGGCAGTTTTCAATAATCTTTGAATTTGCCTTACAATTTAGTGCGACTCCTCCACCCATAACTAAATTCTCAGCTGCGGTTTCTTTTTGAATATGCTTTGCCATTCTGATAAGAATTATTTCTAGAACTTGCTGAATTGATGCAGCTATATCAGCATACACATATGTTAATTCATCTTCAGGTTTTCGTATTTGAATACCTAAAAGTCTTTCCATTTCTTCACCGCACATTCTCTGGCCATATTGATAGGAAAAGTATTTCATATTCAGTCTGTATGATCCATCATTTTTCAGATCTATCATTTCTGTCATCATTTTCTCGGTATATTGAGGATTTCCATAAGGTGCTAAACCCATTAATTTGTATTCCCCAGAATTCACTCTGAATCCGCAAAAATAGGTTAATGCAGAATACATCATACCTAATGAGTGAGGATATTCAATGCTGCCGAGTATATTGATGCCATTGTCATCACATGTCCCAAAAGTGCTTGTGTCCCATTCTCCAACTCCGTCATTTATCATAAATGCTGCATCAGAGTAACCTGACGGGATAAAAGAGGCAGAAGCGTGTGACACATGATGAGGAATATATGATATTGAGTAATCTCCTTTTATATACCTTCTAATATGTTCTGATACAAATATTTTCTTGTTTATTGTGAGAGGTATTGAGTCAAGGGCAAATTTGAACCCTTTGGGTGATATTGCAATAAGATTTTTCAGAATCCTTTCCATCTTAAGAATGGGTTTGTCGTAAAATACAATATCACTGATATCTTCATTATTTAAACCGAAATTCTTATAGAGTTTCTCTAAGGCCTTTAATGGAAAACTGCTGTCATGTTTAATCCTGGAAAACCGTTCTTCCTGCAGACATGCCACTACTGTGTTATCATTTATCATACATATTGCTGAATCATGATAGAATGATGATATGCCCAAAATTGTTTTCTTAGTCATTATGATATGTTGGTATAAATTCAGAGAGATATTTTCTGATTGATTTTTCACTTGTCTGCTTACTGAAAATATCAATTAATAAATCCCTATTCGGTATAATGTTGCCTGATTTTGCTTTGAATATCTTTTCAAATCTTGTATTCTCAGTACCCTCCTCATCCATCACAAGCTCTTCAAATAATTTTTCCCCGGGTCTTATACCCGAATACTCTATGCCAATCTCATCAATTTCATACCCATACATTTGAATCATCCTCTCTGCAATATTTTTTATAAGAACAGGTTCACCCATGTCGAGAATAAAAGTTTCTCCACCCTGAGATGCACCGCCTGCTTCAAGCACAAGAAGTACTGCTTCGGGAATTGTCATAAAAAACCTTTTCATTTCAGGATGAGTTACTGTAATTGGACCTCCACTTTCAATTTGATTCTTGAATATTGGTATAACACTTCCTCTTGAGCCGAGAACATTACCAAACCTGACTGCAGAGTATATTGTTTTGCCACCAGCCGCATTTTTAACGAGATACTCGCATATTCTCTTAGTTGCACCCATAACAGAGGATGGATTTACAGCCTTATCGGTTGAGATAAAGATAAACCTTTCTATTCTTCCTTTTGATGATTCTATAAGATTATTAGTTCCAAGAATATTAGTTTTAACTGCTTCATACGGGAAATCCTCACATAGAGGTACATGTTTAAGTGCAGCACAGTGGTAAACAACATCTATTGTATTGTTGTTAAAGAATTTTTCTATGGTTTCAGTATCCCTGACATCGGCCAAACAGACATCAATGTGCTTATTATATTTTCTCATAATACTGTTGCGTAGATAGAATAACTCTGTTTCATCTATATCAAGCGCAATTATTCTCTTTATATCAAAACGGGCTATTTGATTAACAATTTCTGAACCTATTGAACCTCCTGCACCTGTTACTAAAACCGTCTTGTTATTTAGATAATTAACAATCACACTGACATCAATATCCACAATCTCACGTCCTATCAAATCCATTATATCTACATCTTTCAATGACTTAATAGTAATTTCCTCATTGAGAATCTCTTCTGCAGGCGGCAATATTTTTATTTGTTTAATTCCATTATCAATCATTATGTCATAAACATCCCTCAATCGTTCCTTTCCCATTGATGGAATGGCAATTATTACATTTTTTGCATCATTACGCATCATCACTCTGTTGATGTCATACAATGTTCCCTCAACACGAATACCATGAATCAAAGAATGCAGTTTTGTTTTATCATCATCAATGATAGCTACAGGATTCCATTTTGAAGTATCCTTCAA
The DNA here is from genome assembly GCA_964544145.1 of uncultured Bacteroidales bacterium. Lineage (GTDB taxonomy): Bacteria > Hydrothermota > 32-111 > 32-111 > 32-111 > CAZJAT01. The sequence goes on from CAZJAT010000003.1 coordinate 71,899, forward strand.
TATGTCCCTAATAATCTGCTCGCCTCCGTCACCTGCACCATAGATAATTACATTGTGATTACGGGCTAAACCTTTCCTGAAATAAATGAGGAAAAATCGTTTTATAGACCTCAAACCGAGGATCATAAATAGTGATATGAAATAATCCAGAAAGAAAAGGGACCTCGGGACTATCACAAATGACTCACTGTAAAAATATATAAACAGCAGCAGTGAGGATATAATCTGAGCTATTGTGATTGAGGCAACTATTTTTATAGCATCATTAATTGAAAAATATTTCCAGGTAAATGAGTAAACCCTGTATACTGACATAAGAATAATTTTAAAAAATGTAATAACAGTATAAAATAATATAATTTCATTTATAAATTTACCGAGATGTGTTACACCCAATCTGATTGAAAATGATAATATTATAGCAATAAAAAAAACTACTATATCTGTAATAATGAAAAAAAATAATCTCTTATTATATGTTGGGTGAAAGAATCCTTTTTTTTCTGAACTAATCATTTTAAAAATTCCTTTATGCATTTAATTACATAATCCTGTTCTTTTCTCCTGATTTCTGAATAAAATGGCAATGCAATAGTTCTTGAAGCAGTCTCTTCACATATGGGGAACATCCCCTTTGTGAATCCTAATTTCTCTCCATAGCAAGGCTGCAGATGAATAGGTGTGAAATATGGTCTTACTCCAATTCCCTTATCTATAAGGTAATTCATCATCCTATTTCGTAAATTCGAATCTACGCTTATTACATAAACAAACCAACCTGTATTTCCGTATTTATTCTCAAAAGCCGGCATAATGCCATCAAACTCCCTGAATTTGCCGGTATAATATGCTGCTGCTTTTTCTCTTGCTTTCAGCAATCCATCAATTCTTTCCATTTGAGCACATCCCAAAGCAGAAGACATTTCATCTATTCTGAAATTATAACCAATATATGAATGATCCAGCCAGAGATCCATATCGCGTCTTCCCTGATTTCTCATTGCTTTGACATATTCATAAATCTTCTTGTCATCTGTAAGAACCATTCCGCCTTCTCCAGTAGCAATCTGTTTATTAGGATAAAAGGCAAGTACTGACCCTGAACCAAATGAACCAGCTTTTTTACCGTTAAAATCAGAACCCAAAGCTTCACAGCTATCTTCAATAATAAATATTTTATATTTTTTAGCAATTTTATTTAACATTGTATAATCCGGCATTATGCCGAATATATCCACAGGTAATATCCCCTTAAGGACATTCCCTGTTTGCCGGTTCAACAATTTGCCTTCCTTTATATAATATTCTTCTTCAATTTTACTTACAATACTCTCTGCAGATATACACATTGTTGTGCTATCTATGTCGCAAAAAACAGGGTTTGCTCCTGCATGAACAATAACATTTGAAGATGCTACAAAACTGAATGGAGAGGTAATTACATCATCATTGCTTCCTATTCCAAAATACTTTAAAAGAAGGAATAATCCGGCAGTGCCCGATGAAACTGCAACAGCGTATTTCCTCCCGGTAAATTCCTTCATTTTGTTTTCAAATTTCTCAGTATATTTTCCTATGCTCAGAATACCGCTGTTAAGGACATCCATTACATATTTCTTTTCTTTATTTGTTATGGAAGCTCCTGAAAGTTTTACTTTCATATGACCTCAATATTTCAGCGGCAATGATACTTTTTCACCTGTACGAGCTGATTCATATATTGCAATAATCAGTTCCAAAGCTTTCCTTCCGCTGTATCCATCAGTAAATGGTTTAGTATCATTCTTTAATGAATCCATCACATTCTTATAATATTCCAAATGTCCGAAACCATATACATTAGGAGGTTGATAATTAAGCTGTTCAATATTTCTGTCATCATCATCATATTCTTCAAATTCCCATTTTTCTACATGATTGACAGCAGTTCCGCCGATCTTAACTGTCCCTTTCTCACCTAATATACTTATTGAACCTTCTAAATTCTTCGGATAAGTAAGCATTGTAACCTGAACAACTCCAATTGCACCGCTTTTGAATCTGACAATTGCAGCACCTGTATCCTCGGCTTCAATATTTCTGGCAAAGGTATCTGTGTCAGCAAATACATAGTCAACTGGTCCAAGAAGCCATATCATTAAATCAATATAATGAGATGCCTGGTTCATAAATGAACCACCATCCAGTTCCCATGTACCCCTCCATTCAGCAAGATCATAATACTGTTGAGGTCTCTGCCAGAATACAGTTGTATTAGCCATGTATATTTTACCAAACCGCTCCTTATCTAGTGCCTGTTTAAGAAACTTGATACCTGGGTTAAGTCTATTCTGTTTCACTACAAAAAGCTTCACTTTATTATTCTCGCAAGACTGAATCAGTTTGTCAGCATTCTCTAATGAAATTGCCATTGGTTTCTCTGTAACAACATGAATGTTTCTTTCAGCTGCTATTATACCATGTTCCGGGTGAAGACCTGAAGGAGTGCACACAGACAAAATGTCAATCTTCTCATTGTCAAGCATTCTGCGCAGGTCAGTATAATAAGGTACACCATTTTCATTTCCTGCTTGTTCTGCTTTTTCATTCACTATGTCACATACGCATGTCAATTTCATTTGCTTGTCCAATTGTCTGAATACATTTATATGGTTTTTTGATATTCTCCCACAGCCTACTAAACCGATTTTAATCATAATACTTCCTTAAAATAATTGATTGTTTTATGTAATCCGTCCGCAATGTCAATGGTTGGTTCCCAATTCAGCGCTTTAACTGCTTTTTCAATGCTTGGTCTCCGTTTTACAGGGTCATCCTCTGGAAGTGCACTATAAACAATTTTACTCTTTGAACCTGTTAAATCAATAATGAGCGATGCCAGATTTTCAATTGATATTTCATTTTCATTACCCAAATTAACCGGACCAATAAAAGAATCACTGGTATTCATCATGCTGACAAGTCCCCTTATCATGTCCGATATATAACAGAAAGATCTTGTATGCGTTCCGTCACCGTAAATTGTTATATCATCATTCTGTAATGCCTGCACAATAAAATTACTTATTACTCTTCCGTCATTGTATGACATATTAGGACCATATGTGTTAAAAATCCTTACGATTTTTATTCTCACATTATGCTCTCTGTGATAATCCATCATCAGTGTTTCTGCAATCCTCTTGCCTTCATCATAACATGCTCTGGGACCAATGCAATTAACATTACCTCGGTATGTTTCCTTCTGCGGATGCTCATCCGGATCCCCATACACTTCTGATGTAGAAGTAAAGAGCATTCTGCAACCCATTCTTTTTGCAAGACCCAGCATGTTCAATGTCCCAAGTAAATTTGTCTTCACAGTTTTTATGGGTGTCTTTTGATAATAAATCGGAGATGCGGGAGAAGCCAAATGGTAGATTTCATCAACCTCTATAAATAAAGGAAATATAACATCATGCCGTATAAATTCAAAATTTTCATGTTTTCTCAAATCATTTAGATTCATCTCGCTGCCTGTGAACAAATTATCTATGCCTATAATGTAATTACCCGGATCTGATAACAATTGCTTTGTTAAATGATATCCAATAAATCCGGCACTTCCGGTAACAAGGATTCTCTTTATATTCATTCTACGATTTGTCCTCAGAATAGTAATGATAATAATAATTATAATAGTAATTACCATATGGTCCTGTTAAATTAACATTATTAACAACAAAACCAAGTACATTTGTGTTTAATGCTGTAAGTAATTTCTTTGTATGCTGTAATTCCTGCTTTTTTGCTTTCTTATACTGAACAACCCATAAGAGTCCATCAGTATATTTTGCAATAATCCGCGGATCTGCAACAGATAGAATCGGAGGTGTGTCATAAATCACAAAATCAAAATCTTTTTCAAAGGTCTTTATTACATGCTTCATTTTATGGGATTCAAATAATTCAGTTGAATTGAGTGTAACCTCTCCATGGGAAATAAAATACAGATTATTGTATTTGGTTTTTTGAACAAATTTTTGAAAATTATCTTCCATCTTAATGATATCAGTCAATCCCTTTGAATTCTTATCACATTCAAGTACTTTGCTTAATATTGGTTTTCTCAAATCAGCATCAACCAAAAGAACTTTTTTATCCAATTGAGATAATGTTATAGCCAGATTCAATGCTGTAGTTGATTTTCCTTCACCTTTGGTTGAAGATGATACAGTTATACTCTTTAAATCGCCATCTCTCAAATAAATAATATTTGTTCTGAGTATTTTATATGCCTCTGTAACTGGAGACCCGCTTGGCAGGTCATCCAACAGATATCGTTTATACTTGCTTTTAGCTGCATCCTTTGCTTCCCCATTCTTAACGACTATTGAGGGAATAGTGCCAATTACCTTCATTCTCAGCGTTCGTTCCAATTCATCAATATTTTTAATACTATCATCAATGTACTCCTTAAGGAATACAACACCTGATGCAATGATGAGAGCAAGGAAAAATCCAAGTACAATATTACGCTTTGTTTTAGGTAAAATGGGAACACTCGATTTAATCGGGTAATCAATTATTCTTACAGAACCTAATTTGCCTGCTTCAGCTATCTTTGATTCTTCGTATTTACTGTTAAGAAGAAGATACAGCTCTTCGGATACCCTTTTATTTCTTTCAAGACGGGCAAGTTCCAATTCCTTTATAGGCACAGTATTGAGTTTCACTTCATACTCATCAACAACACCCTTCAATGTTGATATGAGAGATTTCTTTGTTTCTATATCAATCTTTAATTCAATAATCTTGTTTATCATATCTTCAGAGAATATAACAAATATATTGTCGTTTTCTGAAAGAATTTTCTTCGATTCCTCCATTAACTGCAGTTTCATATTCTCAATTTTTGCAGTCAATTCAGCTAATTTGGGATGATCAGGTGCATACCCCTGAGCGAGATATTTTGCCCTCTCAGACTCAAATGATGAGATTTCTTCAATGAGTTTTGCAATTGTAGGACTTGCAGTGTTGACAACACCCTTTGCGAGCGATTTTTGAGCTTCATCAAGATTGGCATTGAGTATATCAAAACGTTTTATCTGTGTCTGCAAATCAATTTCCTGAGACTTATACTGCTCCTGGAATCCCGCAAGCGTATTGACAAGCATATTTGTCTCTTCACTAAGTGCAACAACCTTTGTGTCCTCTTTATAATTTTTCAATATGTCTTCTGCTTCATTCAATTCAGCTTCAATATTCTGCAATTGATTTTCTAAGAATGTTCTTACTTCTGACAATTCGCCTCTGGTCATTTCAAGATTTAATTTGTAATATTGTTCAGCAACAATCTTTGAGATATAGTATGCTGCATATGGAGACTTATCCCTGAAAGAAATTGTCAGGATATCTGTATCTTTCACAGGTATGACAGACATATTTGATGATACAATTGCTACTTTCCGGTTAAATGAATATTCATCACCTTTTAGGTAAAGCGAGTCAGGAGTTCTGCTGCTTTCTAACTCCTTGACGACTTCCAAAATAAGTGATCTGGATTTGAGCATTTCTATATGGTTGTTAATAATTGTAGTTCTTGGTGTTAAATTCCTTAAAGCCAGTATTTGAGCATCATAATTATTTTGCTGTATTAAAATAGTTGCATTAGCCTGATAAATTGGTGCCTGCATTTTCGTCATAACTGTAACTGCTACTAAAATAAGTAGAAATATGGAAAGGAAAAGATATTTATTGGATAATAGTATAAACCAATATTCCTTTAATTCTTTCCCTTCATTCTCGGCGTAACGGTCATTCATGTTGTTCTCCTTACAATTTTATTATATTTTTATTGTTGAATTCTCTAAATCCATTCTTTGTATCAAAAATTATATTTGCATTCTCAGTATACCATTTATAATCAAAATCACTATGATTTGTTAATAAAATAACAATATCATAATCTTTAATATTGCTGTCATTTATATCTGCTCTGAATACTTTTTCATTATTAATATCCATAAAATGATCTATATAATTGTCTGTGAAATCAACAGATGCACCCTCTTCTTTCAGCAATCTGTAAATTTCCAATGACGGGGATTCTCTCAAATCATCAATATCCTTCTTATAGGCCATACCCATTAGCAATATACTTGAACCATTCACAGATTTTTTATATCTATTAAGCAATTCACCAATTTTACCTACAACAAATCTCGGCATATTGGAATTGACATCAGAAGATAATTCAATAAATCTATTATAGTAATCATACATTTTTGCTTTCCATGACAGATACATGGGATCTAAAGGAATACAATGTCCTCCAATCCCGGGACCAGGATAAAAAGGCATAAAACCAAATGGTTTAGTACTTGCCGCATTAATCACATTCCATATATCAATATCCATTCTATGACACATTATAGCCAGCTCATTCACGAGCCCGATATTTACTGCTCTAAATGTGTTCTCCAGCAATTTTACCATTTCAGCTTCTTCCAGTGTTTTAACCGGTACAATTGTATCAATAACATTTGAATAGAGCAGACATGCTATCTCTGCATCTTTATTACTGTATCCACCAACAACTTTTGGTGTATTTTTTGTATTATAAATGCTATTACCCGGATCCACTCTCTCCGGTGAAAATGCAATGTAAATATCTTTTCCCGGTTTAAACCCTAGTTTTTCCACTCTATCAGCTATCAATTCTCTTGTTGTTCCCGGATACGTTGTAGATTCAAGTACTATCAGCATATCTTTATGAATAAAAGGTTCCATTGAATCAAGGGTATTTGTTATATAAGAAGTATCTGGGTCTTTGCTTTTGCGTAATGGAGTTGGTACAGCAATCAGTACTGCATCTGCATCTTTAATATTAGAATAATCAGTACCTGGGGAAAATGCACCATTGTCTATTATTTTCGCAATGGATTCATCAGGGACATCAATTATATATGACTTGCCTTTTTTCAACATCTCCACTTTCTCACTCAACAAATCAATCCCTTTCACTATGTAGCCGCTGTCAGCATATTCTACTGCCAAAGGCAGACCAACATATCCAAGACCTATCACACTAATTTTAAGAGTTTTCTGCGTAATCTTATTTATCAATTCAGACATTGATCCTCCATTTAATTTCACTTTTGATTACTTATTCTCGGCAATTGCCTTCACAGCAGAATACTGATATTCATAATCAATATCAATACTGTCAATTTCATTCATATAAAAAGGTGTCGCACCTGTAATTGGTATACAATTATGCTCAATAAATTCTTTCACTCTAAAAATAAACAATGCACCATTCTGCCGGCATATATTCAATCCCGACTCTGATGTAATTATATCTTCATCAATGATTACAGGATTAGTAATCCTATTTACAGAAACAACAGGATTATCTGTTTTTTCATAAAGCTTCATTGCCTTTTTCATATGTTCCTCATTCCTTAAAGGTGATGTAACCTGCAGCAGCATAATAATTGTATCATTATTCATAATATCGGACTCTATAAAGCCTCTTATTACATCATCCGTGCTGATATCATCTGCACTTAGTTCTTCAGACCGTTTCAATATATCTACATTTCCTGTTTCAGTTACTTCCAGTACATCAGGGTCAATATCGGTACTTATTACAATTCTTGTAAATAATTTTGATCGTAATGCATAATTTACAGTTCTTGCAATAAGAGTATCTCCTCCCAGATGCATGGTATTCTTTCCTTTAAGTCTCTTGCTATCTGCTCTTGCCGGAATAAAAGCAACTTTATCCGAACATAATTTCATTTTCTTCCTCATTATCTGTATTCAAATCTAAATCCTTTTCCATGACTTTTTCTTCATTTATTAAGAATTCTCTCTGTTTCACTTTTTCAGTATTTTCTTCAAATAATCTCTCCTTAGGCTTTTGATCTCTATTATATTGTGAATAATCATTTTCAGAAGAGAATTCGTTTTTAACATATTCATTTTTTGATTTTTCAATTTCTATCTTATCTGCTCCTAATTCGTGCCTCATTTCCTTTAGTTCTTCTATTTTTTCCTTCAATAGGGCGTTTTCTCTCATTAGTGACTCATTGCCTGAATTGCTTATTTCATCAGATTCATTATGTAGCATTTTTGACAATTGATTTTCCAATCGTTCTTTCTCGGCATTTATCGCCGCTTTTTCGTGTTTCTCTTTTTCAATAAGCTGCTCAAGATTTGTAATTTTTTCAATTAAAATTCTTCTGTCACTGTCAACATTCTCTTTTTCAGAGTAATCTACATTTAGTAATTTTAATTTCTCCTCCGTCCTGCCAATATCAGAATCTAAGTCTGTTTTTCTTTTTTCCATCTCATTTATCTCATTCTTCAATCTCTGACTTATTTTTTCAGATTGCGCAATATCATCCTGCATTTTATCTTTTTGTGACATTAATTGTTTTTCTATCTGCTTTATTTTCACTAATTTTTGTGTTGTTTCTGCCATCTCCTTTCTTTTAACTTCATATTGCATCTGACTGTCAACAAACTCTTCCTGAAGCTGCTGTCTTCTTACAGTCAAGGTCTTCAATTCACCCTTCTTATTTTCTGTTTCCCTTGTTATGGAGTCTAATTCAGATCTCACATTTTTCAATCTCGTTTCGGACTCATTTAGTTCAGAATCTATTTTGCTTTTTATATTCTCAACTTTTTCAAGGCCGACAACTGCAGCAAGTTTTTTCTCCTGTGTTTTCCTCATCAAAATTATTTGATCCAATTTTGATTTAATCTTCAACAACTGATTGACACTCATTTTTGCTTCTACAATTTCAGGTGTATCATTATCAGATACTTTATATTCCTTGATATTCGGGAAATCATTTTCAATCTTCTCGATTTTGTCCCTGTATTCAAGCAATTTCATTTTACCTGCTTCAATTTCATTCTCTATCTTCAGAAGCTGTTCCTTTTCATTTTGAATAGACATTCTCAGAGCATCTTCTTCATCGTGCACGCTCTTGAGATATTGGTCACCGTCTTTCATTTTACTTTCAATTTCACTATATTGCTTTTTTAGTGTTCCTATGTTATTTCCGATATCAACAGCTTCAGATTCTTTTTCAGAAATCCATTTGGAAAGTTCATTCTTATCATTCTGTAATGCTTTTATTTCATCTTCCAAAGCTTTCTTGCGGATTACTGCTTCTTCCTTTTGCTTCTCCATTTCTTCTACAGCATCGCTTACTGTTTTCATCCTCGCTTTTATTTCATTATCAATATCATCTTTTTTGCCTTGTACTTGCTCAATTTCTTTATACAATTTATCAAGTTTTTTCTGTTGAGCTGCTATTTCATCATCTGTGATTTTAAGTTCGGTCTCTTTTTCCTGCAGATTATTTTCCAAGTCAATTATTCGTGAATTCAGTTCTTCTTCCTTCTCAGCAAACGATGTCTGCGCATCTGCAATACGGCCTTCAATTTGTTTCAGTTCAATCTCTTTATTCTCGATATCGTGAATCAATTCCTTTCGTTCCTGTTCCTTTCCGTTAAAATGTACAAGAATCATTTCAGCATTTGATTTAAGATCTTCCAATTCCTTTGAGTCCTCTACGAGTTTCTCCTTGATCTTATCACGATTTTCCTCTATATCAGCAATTTCATCTATAAGATCATCCCTTGTTTTAGATAATTCGTCTATCTCTGCAGTTAAATCTCCCTTAGAGCTGATAAATTCCTTTTTCTCCTTTTGTATCTTTTCATATTCATTTGTCAGTAATTCAATATCCTTTTTTATCTTTTCATGCTCTTTTTGATTGACCGCCAGCTTGCCTTCTATTTTGTCGTTTTCTGCGCTTATTTTCTCAAGCTCTTTCTGTTTATCTGCAAGCATTTTACTGTTTTCCGAGAATGTTTTTTCTGCACTTTCATTCTGTTCGCTTATGTTCTTAAATTTTTCGCTGATACTATCATATTTCTCTTGCAGATCTTTGCATTCTTTTTCCAATTGAATTCGTTCTTTATTAAGTTTATCATGTTCTTTTTTAATATTCCCAAGATTACTGCTTATTTCATTATAATCACTTTTCTGATTTTCATTTTCCTGAGTAAGCTTAACTATTTCTTTTTCCAGCATCTCTTTCTTGTCCTCATATTCCTTCACCGATTCTTTTAATTGATTTATTTCTTCAGAAAGATCCAGTTCTTCATTTAAAGCTTTTCCCATACCAGCTTCAAGATTATCCAATGTTTTCTTTTTATCATTGATATGGTTCTCGATTTTGTCATACTCTTTATCAAGTTCTTTCTTTCTCTGCAGCTGTTTTTTATTTTCACTCTCTATTGCTGTGATCTCTTTCTCCAGGTCTGATCTTACTGATTTTTGCTCTATTATTTTCTTATCAATCTTCTTCAGTTCTTCATTTGCCTTTTTCATCTCAACAAGTAAATTCTCTAATTGAGATTTTTGTTTATTCTCTTCTTTCTCAAGTGAACTCAGTGATTCTTCCGTTTTTTCAATTGCTTTATCCTTTTCTTCAATTGATTTTGACCGGTCTTCTAATATTTTTTCTAATTTCTCTATGTCTTTTTCATATTCATTTTTTAACACAAGGATCTCATTTTTCTCCTTTTCGAGCTGCTTAATTTCACTTTGCAAATCTGACTTCTTTTCATTCTGCTGCATCTTGGCATTATCCAATCTATTTTTAATATTTTCATATTCTGCCGAAATTTTACTTAGATTTTCATTTTTTTCCTTAATATCTAATTCAATTTTACTTGTCTTCTTTGTCAATTCATCTATCTTCCCTTTGATAGTTTTTTCTTCCTGAGTTTTTTCCATGATTTTAATTAGAAGATCATTTAACTCATTCTCTTTTATTCTTATTGCTTCATCCGTATTATTTTGCAGAATATCTTCTGTCACATTTTTTTCTTCAATGGTTTCCGGTTTTGAATAAGATTCTGCTTTCTTATCATCTGTTTCAGCATGTTCTTCTGCATTAGTCTCTTCCATTTCATCCGCATTTGTAAACGTATCACTTAAACCTTCTGTTTCCTGTTCTGCTTTCACATCTGTCTCATGCTGA
>CAZJAT010000003.1:83049-92221 GCA_964544145.1 uncultured Bacteroidales bacterium
CATCCAGCATATCATTCAGGCCATCTGCTATTGATATATCACCTGTTTTCTCATCAATGTCATCCGCCGTATCACTTAAACCTTCTGTTTCCTGTTCTGCTTTCACATCTGTCTCATGCTGAGTTTCCGTCTCATCCATGTCATCCAGCATATCATTCAGGCCATCTGCTATTGATATATCACCTGTTTTCTCATCTTCCTCTGCTATCTCATCCATTCCATTAAGCATATCATTAAGATCATCAGTTAATATTTCATCATTTTTATCGGTTTCTTCAACTAATCCCCGTAATTCTTTTAGTTTATCTTTTTTTGCTTTATCATGCTTAACAGTGATTTTTTTCTTTTTTCTCTTTTTCACAACAGCCTTTTTTTGCTGTGTATCCTTGCCCATTTTATTATCATCATTCTTTTTCTTAAAAAACATAACATCCCCCCCCTTACTGTCTCGGGTGATATCTGTTATAAACTTCTTTTAAATACTCAGCATTTATATGCGTATATATTTCTGTAGTCAATATACTCGAATGGCCAAGCATTTCCTGGACACTACGAAGATCAGCTCCACCTTCCAGCAAATGAGTCGCAAATGAATGTCTAAATGTATGAGGATGAATCATTTTCGATATGCCTGCTCTATCAGCATACTTTCTGACAATATTCCAAATAGACATTCTGGATAGTGTTGTTCCGTTCTTACTGAGAAATAGTGAAACATTGTTCTTCTTATTTAAATCGGGTCTTGCATTACTCAAATACTCTTTTATTGACTCCATTGCATCTGAGGAAATGGGAACCAATCGTTCTTTCTCTCTTTTACCCAGAACTCGTACATATCCGTTTTCAAAGTCAATACTGCTGCATTTCATCAATCTGAGTTCGGTAACCCGCAGTCCACAGGCATAGAGTGTTTTAATAATTGCTCTGTCTCGTATTCCAGTTTTACTCTCATCTGTATGTTCAATCATCATATTAATTTCATTCATACTGAGTATTTCCGGTATATTCTTTGATATCTTGGGAGATTTTATATTATAAGCAGGGCTACTGTCAATTTCTTCCTCAGTAATAAGAAAGAGAAAATAATTTTTCAATGAAGTGAGTTTCCTTGCAAGGGATTTTGGCATTAAACCATTTTTACTCAGTTCATACAGATATGCTTCAATATCAGATGTCTCTGCCTGAATCGGATCTATATCTTTATTTATACAAAAATCAATATATTGAGAAACATCATTGATATAGGTTTGCGATGTTGTTTTACTGCAATTCCTGTCAGTAAGCAAAAAAGCTTTGAATAATTTTACCTGTGCAATGAATTTTTCAGATAACAAATGAATCTCCTCTTGATGGTATTGAAACATCATTGTATCCCATATCTTTCAATGTTTCTTTAAATGCATTCTGCTGTTTTTCCTCTCCATGGACCAGTATAATTTTCTTTGGTTTACTGCTTTTTACATGCCTGATAAGGTCATTCTTATCAGCATGTGCTGAATACTCTGTCATAGAAGTCACTTCTGCATTAAGCTTATATTCATCACCGAAAATCTTAATCATTTCCTGTTTATCCAGTATGCGCCTGCCCAATGTGTGTTCAGCCATAAATCCGGTAATCATTACAGTATTATTCGGGTTTTCAATATTGTTTTTAAGATGGTGAAGTATTCTGCCTGCCTCACACATACCGCTGGCAGAAATAATGATATGAGAACCCTTCTTTTCATTAATATCCTTAGATTCCTGGACATCCTCAGTATAATGGAGCCCATCAAAGTTAAAGATATTTTTCTGCTGATTGAAAATTTTCATTGTCTCATTATCATAACATTCCGGATGCTCTCTGAACACTTTTGTTGCTCTTGAACTAAGTGGTGAATCTACAAATATCTCTATATTCTCAATCTGATGATCATCTTCCAGATTAAATATATCATAGAGTATTTCCTGAGTTCTCCCTACCGAAAAAGCTGGAACAATCAGCTTTCCGCCTCTACTAACTGTTTTGTTTATTGTCTTTTTCAACTCATCCTGTGAATCAGTAATATTTTTATGAACCCGATCGCCATATGTAGATTCTGTTATAAGTAAATCAACATTATCCACAATATCCGGGTCTCTTATAATGGGAAGATGATTCCTACCTAAATCACCCGTAAATAGAATAGTTTTTTCTTTGTATTCAAATAAAATCTGCGCAGAACCAAGTATATGACCTGCTTCAATAAACGTTGCTGTCAAATTATCATCCAATTCAACAGGTACATAATAATTAACAGGATTCATAAATTGCATTGAATCCTCTGCATCCTTAACTGTATACAAAGGTTCCTTGGGTGCTTCTCCCCTTCTAACCAAACGTTTATTGAGGTATTCAATATCCTTCTCATGTATATGCCCGCTGTCCCTGAGCATTATATCCATCAAATCACAACTGGCAAAGGTAGAAATTATTTTCCCTTTAAATCCTTGTTTCACTAAATTCGGTATATTACCGCTATGATCTATATGTGCATGTGATACAAGGAGCATATCAATCTCACTTGGATTAAATGGAAAATTCCTATTGAGATCTTCCGAATGGCTTCTCTTACCTTGGTATAAACCACATTCTACAAGTATTTTCTTATTATCTGTCTCCAGCAGGAACATTGATCCAGTAACATTTTTTGTAGCACCGTAAAAAGTAATTTTCATAATCAAACTCCTCAATAAGTGTAGAAAAATTGCTGAACTGCAATATCAAAATCATTTTTTGTTCCATGATTCCCATGACCCGGGAAAATTATAGTATCAAATTTCAGCTTCATGTAAAATGTTTTTAATGTATTTATCATGGCATCCATGTCTCCGCCAGGTAAATCTGTTCTACCAATCCCATCCCTAAATATCAAATCTCCGGAAAAAAGCATATTGCCGAGAGACAGAGCAATGCTGCCCTCTGTATGTCCAGGCGTTGCATGAACTATGAGTTCGATATTATCCATCTGTATGGACTTACCCTCATACAGTAGTATATCCGGTTTCGCAGAAATATATTCACCTGCGAGATAAGTGGACATATTCAAACCTGCATCAGTGAGATATTCAGAATCCTTTGCTGAAATATAGATTGGTATATTGTAATTTTCTTTCAATATGTTATTACCAGATATATGATCATAATGGCCATGGGTATTAATAAGCATCTGAGGAATAATCTCATTACTCTTAATAACCTTATCTACTGCCTCTCCATCTGCAGGATCAATGATTATAGCCTTAGAACTTATCATTGATACAATTATATAAGTATTTGTTCCGAAATCTCCATTGCGGATATGTATAATCTCTGCATCATAATTATAATTTTTCATATTTTATTATTTTAACAGAATAATTAGATATTTCAAGACTTGATAAGTTAAAGTATATCCTTTAATATATAAGCAATTCTTTCTGATGTATGCCCATCCCACAACTCAATTTCACACTCTATCTTTTTAAGTGGCTCTAATACTTGATTTACATTGTCTTGTGTAGGTTTTATAAGCATATTAGTACCTTTACTTATCGTAATAGGCCTTTCAGTGTCATTTCTTAAAGTAAAACAAGGAATACCCAAGAATGTTGTTTCTTCTTGAATTCCACCGGAATCGGTTATAACAGCAAATGCATCTATCATTAATTTCATTGACTTCAAATAAGAAAGAGGAGGCATTTGTATTACTGAAGGCAGGAACATATTATTCAGCTTATGAATTCTTAATGCTTTTTCTGTTCTGGGATGAATAGAAAATAACACAGTTTTTTCTCGTGAAATATTATTTAGGAATTCAATGATAGCCTTTAAATGTTCTCTGTCATCAACATTAGATGGTCTATGAATAGTTACATATACATAATTATGCAATACCGGTTTAAACTCAATAATTTTTTGCGCATCAATTTCATCTCTGTATGCAATCAATGTGTCTATCATTATATTGCCTACCCGGAATATTCTTTCACTGTCAACACCTTCTTTAATAAGATTTTCATCAGCATCATTACTGGGAGTAAATAAATAATCCGCTATTGAATCAGTTATAATTCTATTCAATTCTTCGGGCATATTTTTGTTAAAACTGCGCAAACCTGCTTCCACATGTGCTGTTTTTATATGATGCTTAGCACATGTAATAACAACTGCTGCTGTGGAATTAACGTCTCCGAACACAATTGTCAAATTAGGAGGATTTTCTTGCAGCAGATCCTCATAGGCTTTCATGATATTTCCAGTCTGTACTGCATGGCTTCCAGAACCCGCATTCAAGTTGACATCAGGCATAGGAATTGAGAGTTCCTTGAAAAATACATCTGACATAAGCTCATCATAATGCTGCCCAGTATGAACAATTCTTACTTTAAATCCAGATTTTGTCAATTCATTATGGAGCATTGCGCATTTGATAAAATTTGGTCTCGCTCCAACTATAAGGTCAATGTTCTTCAGCATGTATTCCAATCCAGTCATATTGAGAACTGTTGAATGTATCGATCTTCAGCTCAATCATGCCCTGTTCATAAATTTTTATTGTATTGCTTATACCGGGCATACAAGTATCAATACGTGATATATTATTGATTACAGTTGTTACTATTACACCATCAGAGTATTTTGAAACATTTATATTATCCATGAATTCAATCATTAAATAAGTCTCGCCCTTGCTTTCAAATCTGAATGAATCCGGGGCATTTACCGGAATCACAGGATTCTCCCATAATACAATAGCATCTTCATATTTATGCATCAGCATACTCTTATTAGTAATCATCTCATATTCGTAGATATTAATATAATCATTAAATACCAGTGTAAAAGGTAAAACACCATACTCATCAGTATAGAATCCGCATTTTTCCCTTACTGAAAACAATGCAAGACCAAAATTATCAATCCTGTAAGAATGCATCAATCTCATCCTTTTTAAGATATTCTCCGATGGCTGCCATGAAGCCATACCATCAGGCATGTATATGATATCACCATCATTGAATGATGTATCTTCTTTCATCAACATTGAAGCACCGATTTCCTCCATACCCATGCGGAATGCCCATTCACCTGAATAATATTTATCGGTATTATTGTCTTTGTAATTGATATTATACATTTTCTCAGTAAATACATAATCCGAATATAAGAAAACCAGACTGAGCATAATATTGAAAACAATTGCTGCTTTCATACATATTTTATCCATATCCTCTGTAAGCATAATCAGTATAGGAAGTGTTAGAATCAGTATATACCTTGCTATCATCATAGGGAAAAATATTATAGCAATCAAAGAGAATATACTGAAATATAGATGATACAACTTGAAATCACCATTTGAGATAAACATCTTTAAAAGTGAATAAACTCCAATACTCATCAGTATGGCTGCAATGATCATAGATATAAGTGAATATTCATTTAAAGCTGATGTAAAAAGAATGCCGAGAAATATACATAGATAAAAGAACGGATCCCTGTATATACCTTTAGAACAAAATGTAAACAATGATAAAAAACCGATTAGAATCAGATATGAAATAAATCTATAGCCGACCTTGTGGAAATTAAACAACTGCTCAGCACCTGTCCATTTAATTGCCGTTAGGGGATTGGGAGCAAGATGATTGATTATCAGAACAAATAGAATTATGACCAGAAAGGCTGATGCTGCAGCCAATTCCATAATTTTTTTTCTTTTTGCTACTTTATCTGATTCCATGAAGCTATCAATAATCATGATAATAATAAAATATCCGTATATATATGACATAAGACAAGATAATATAAACAGGACAACACCCACAATATGAGTAAATTTACTCCTTTCCCTGAAAAGTGCTAATCCCCATATGAAAAGTATCATGCCTGGAATATCTGTCATCAATGAATTGCTAAGCAGCAGTAATGACGGCATTGTCAAAAACAGAATAATCCTGTAAATATTTTTTCTATCATTCTTATAATGACTATTCAGAAGCAAATAGAGAGGGAATACCAAACTTGAAAACAGAATATAAATAATTAAGTGACTTACAATGATGTTGTCTGACACAGAATAAATCAACAGATAAAAAGCCCCAGGTATCACAGTATGAGTTGATTCCTCAAAATTGTGTATATTACCAAGAAAGGGCTGCTCTATATTAAATGCCTTTTTCCCATATTCTTTAATTAATTGGGATTCCTTTGAATAAATATAATCATCATAATTGAACTTCCTTCTTGAGAATGGTATGAGAATGATTATAATGATTAATGATATGAAAATTAATTTATATCTCATATTAAGTATTATAATAAATAAACTCTAACAGTCAACATAATTGGAGCCAGTATGAACAGAAAAAACATTAAGATTGAGATTGATAAACAGATTGCTCAGGGAGAATATGCAAATTTGGTTCTGACTGCACATTCGCAATCAGAATTCATTTTTGACTTTGCAAAACTCCTGCCCGGTATTGAGGAAGCAAAGGTACACACAAGAATAATTATGACTCCTTCGCATGCAAAAGCATTCATGAAATCACTTGAAGCAACTATTGAAAAATATGAGAATGATGTAGGTAAAATCACTATGGATGATAAGGGAAATATCGGCTTTAAAAAAGAATAGTCTTAAGATTAAATGACTCATATTATAATGCTGTAAAGTAGAGTGAATACAGACACCAATAGCATTATTCCATATTTTTTATTAAGGAAAAGCAGCACACACACACCAAGAAGAATAGATATATTCATATCCGGAGCAAAGTGTATATTCAAAGGCAGATGATGAGATAATTTGACAGTGTTTATTATAGCCGTATATACAAGATTAAGAATATTATTTATAATTATATTATGGAAAATCAAATTGCAGAATGATAATGGTATGAAAATAAAGAAAAGGGGCATTAGCAGCAAAGAGATAATTGAAGCCAGAAAGTGAAAGTGTTTAAAATAGTATAAACTCAAAGGAAGCATAAGAACTGGTAAAAAAAGTAATGTAATTATCATACTATTTGTAATTCTATGTGCATTAATTATAATATACACAGCAGAGAATGAAAGCCAAAATGATAGCGACATCACAGCATAAGGATTGATTGAAATTATCACTAATGCAGTTATATACAGAATATTTCCTGTTTTTACTTTTTTGTTGCACAAATGAGCAGCTTCATATAACAGAATAAATATTACAGCTCTGATTACAGGATAATTTCCATAAGTCAGAAAGGCAAAGAATATCAATATTAAAAGAGAAATAACGATTTTCAGCTTCTTACCTAAAGGTATGAAATAGAGTATACTTAGCACCAACAAATATATAATACCCGTATGAAGACCGCTAATAGCAAGGAAATGGGCTGTTCCTGTTTCATTGAACATATCCCTCAATGATTTACTGATATCATTTCTGTAACCCAAGATCAATGATTCAATTAATGCAGATAATTCTCTGTTTTCAGTATTAAATCTAACCCTGTTAAGTAATAATACCCTGAAACGTGCTATACCAGGCTGCGGCATTACAGAATCAACACAAATAATGGATATATGGCCAAATACACCCAATGATTTCAGATAATTATCATAATGACTCTTTTCCGCAAGTGGTTTAATAAGAAATGTTCCATAAATCTTATCACCCTCAAAATAATCTTCTTCTGTTCTCAAATGATATATTCCTTCATTTTCAGCCAGATAACTTGAACTCAGTGTTTTACTAATAGTATATGATGTTTTTAATACGCATATTTCCGGATATTTCGGTAAATGAGACTGCATAAGGATTATACCTGAAATGAACATTATCAATATTGCAAGGTTAATTAATATATTTTTCCTGAAAATGGAATATAACAGCATTATAGGAATAAGTATAACTGAAATACCCATATATGCAGATACAATACCCCCTAAGAGGGCAAAAACCAGGATACAGATTTCTGAAAACATTTTTAATATAGAAATTCTTTCAATGCGCCAGCCAATCTCTTGATTTCATATCTTGCTAATCCGGCATTCTGATTCTTCCCGGAAAGAGCATAATAAATATAGAAATCTTCACCAATCAAACCACTCACTATTATCATCTTTTTTGTCACAAGTATTATCTCATCAATATCCCCTGCACCGATTTCCTTTGATATATTCTCGGCTGTTGTGGATAGTGTTGCAAGTTGCGCATCTGCAAGCGATAGATCGGAATTAATGCCTTTTGTATAAGTGGAAAGTGCAATTCCGTCAGTCCCAACAAGAGATACAGCAATGCATCCGTCAATTTTTTCAGCAGATTCCTTCAACATGCTGTCAATATCCATTATTTCCTCCTGAATATAATATCAAAAATCGATTTTTTCTTAGCATCATATTTCATTTTCATTCTTATAGCTCTTTTATTTTTCGGGTTCAACTTGGCAGCCCTGATTAGATAATCCTTGGCTTTCACAGTATCCTTCTCAATAAAATAAACCTCTGCCAGATTCAATAAAATATCTTCCTCATTAAACATGGTTTCTGATATAGCATTATCCATCATAATCATTGCATCTTTTTTCCTCTTACCTGATAGATATAATACATAACCATAATATGACTTGAATTCTGCAGATGGTTTTGTCTGTGAATATTTATAAAATTCATTTATCTTTTCAATAATTTCCAATGATTCCTGAACATGTCCTTCCTTAATTTTTCTCTTTGCACGAATAAACATTTTTTTAAATTTTTCTTCTCGCTGCTGCTTTTCGACATCTTCGCCTTTTCTGAATTTGTTGAATTTTTCATCATATTCAGCTCGTTTTTTATCATCAGATAAAACAGCATATGCCTCAGATATATCAGCAAATATATCATTAGCCTTTTCCTCTACTGATAATTTATCCGGATGATACCGCTTGGCAAGCATAATATATGCTTTCTTTATCTGAGTTCTCTCTGCATTCTCCGGTACTCCCAGAATCTGGTAATAATTTTTCATAATATATTATTATATATTGTTAATCATAAGAGTCAATAGATATTTTTTAAGTGTTATTATAATAAGATTTTAGAGCTTTATTAAGCCCGGCATTGACACGCATATGAATTTATAATTCATAATTTAAAATCTCAATAAACGCTTTGAGGCATGCCTGGATATATATCTTCAACCTG
>CAZJAT010000004.1:0-9930 GCA_964544145.1 uncultured Bacteroidales bacterium
AGTCAGCGAAGTTCGTACACGGAGGGTCTTTTTTTAAGGTGTAGATTCGTATAGAATCAAAACAGGGTATTGACTTAAAATAGCCACGTTATATTATATAAATATGGGAAAAAAGTATATTTGTTTTATTGCAGGAAAGAAAACAGATTTGGCTGTGCTGAATAGGGAAAACTCCGATTTTCTGTTACAGCTTATAAATAATCCGGCTGTCAGGCATTATCTGGCCAATCGTTTTCCTATTTTGAATGATGATATTGAGGACATGATTATGAGAAATAGGGAAAAAAAAGAAATCACCCTTATCATAATAGACAAATCAACTGATAATCAGGCAGGTTTCATCAGATTGGATAATTTCAGCTGGCCCAATGGCAGAGCAATGCTGACCATTGCACTAATGCCTGAATTCCAGAGAATGGGATTGGGTTCTGAAGCAACAGAATTGATAATTGAATATGCATTTAATACCCTGGGATTGAGAAAGCTCTGTCTGGAAGTTTATGCATTTAATGAAAATGCAATAAAGATGTATAAGAAACTTGGATTTGTCATTGAGGGCGAATATAAAAATCATTCACTCAAAGACGGTTCATATCATACACTTTTGTTCATGACTCTCATTAAAAAATAATATGAAGAAAACATTTATAATAGCATATTTGTCCTTTTTGTATATTATGTTGATTGCTCAGACAAGCATACCCTATACGTATTCTCCGGGCTTTGAAAATAGTATCGAATATATACACAGTACAAATCCCTTATTCTCATTTGACAATATTGAAAACGGACTTATCTGCATTACTCCATGCAGTGATATATATGATGATAAAGCTGTATATCATATAATTCCGGAGTGGACTGCCAATGTGAATGGTAATAATTATATTTTGGATGTCTTTATGATACTACCTTTGGAGAACTATATTTACGCATGGTATATATATGATTATGAAAATGAATCATATTCAAGTGTTCGTTATTTTTCTCTTTCAGAGAATAATATCAGCGGTAACAATGCTTTAAACAACATACTATATTCAATCTTCAGTCATAATGAGGATTTTATTGAATTAGTGAAATCCGGCTATATGCCAACAGGCGTGATACTCTTAAACAATAAACGAATAAACAATCCCACTTTTCAGCAGATTATTATGAAAAATCATTACAAGACAAGGATTATTGATGAAGATTAGTATATTTATTGGGACTATTTTGATGACGTTTGTTATATATGCAAGTGAAATTGCTTATGTGGAACATATAAAAGGTGATTTATTTCTTCGTTCTTTTAATGATTCAATAGGCATAGACAGGGGTTATATTGTCAGTGAATCGGATACATTGAAAACAGGGTTTTACAGTGGAGCTCTTCTTAGATATGCAGAAAATACTGCAGAGCTTTTGATGGGGAATAGTACTGCCTTGACGCTTAGATCAGAACCATTTAATCAGTTTGCTGATAATATAATTATGCTTTCAGAGGGAAATATGTTCATCAGTGTAGTTTCAGGACAATTCAGTGTTCATACCAATAGTGGAGTCGGAATATTCTTACCCGGATTTTATTATGTAGGAGTAAGAGGAGATACAATGGAAATACGCTGTTATCAAGGGGAAGCGGATGTGCAGAACAGGATGGGTAATATTATTATTAATGACAATCAGATATGTGAATCAGTAATTGGGCAGAATCCTTATAGAATGCCTCTTGAAGAAACCGTAATATGGGAATCAGTACGAAAATCACTATCAGATGTGATTGTTGTAGAGTTTGTAAATGGTAATGGCGAAAAGAAATTCTTGGAGATTGTGATTGAATAAATATTTCATATCACTGATTACATTATTGTCTGCTCTTTCATTATTTTCCATAGAATTGAATTATTCCCAGATTGATGAATTGAATGCTGATGAGAATTTTGTAATGTACAGCATAATTACAGGTAATCAAGAAGCTGTAGAGGATATATATTTAGTGCTTGAGAATGATAATTACAAGCATGAATTTATTATGGAAACAGAACACAATAATGCAAGTGTTTTTGTTGAAAGAAACATGCTCCCGGAATCCAATTTTTATTATTATTTCAGGATTAATTTCAAAGACAGAACAACTCTTCTTTATCCGGAAAATCCTGCTTTGAGAATGCAGAATCAGGTAAAATTGGTGAGTATGAAGGAAAATTACGGATATGAAGTCAGGCCTGTTTATCCTCAGAAAACAGCTATCATTGATGAGGAGGATTTTCATATTGCTGTGTATGTATCAGGCGACCATGACAAGAAAGGATTAATACTTGATGACATGGATATAACAGAATTCTGCAGTATTGGGGAGAATTTCATAACATATTTTTCTGATACATTGATTGAACAAGGTATTCACAGAATCAATGTAACTGTGAACGGGTTTGTGGTTGATGAGTATGGATTCACTATAAAGGAAATCAAATCTGACAATGCATTTAAAATGACTGGGGATATTGGTGTGTCAGGCACATATATGCTTAATGAAATAGGCAGGGATGAATTCTATGCTGACACCCTATCTATGCGCAGTGTATTATATACTGATTTGCATACTGAAACCGGCGATAATTTTTTTCGTTTAAGAACAGCAATCAATTATAATGATTTTAAATTCAATGATTGGCAGAATAGATATTCAATAACATATTCCAATAGATATTCAGAGATAAATCTGGGTGATAGACTGATTATGTGGAACAGTCCTCTCAATACACGGAGAAGCCGGGGTATAAGTGTAAACTTCAAAAAATCATTATTCAATGTAGAAGCATTTGCAGGATATGATTATCAACCCAATCGTATAATATTCAATAACCCTTATTATGCAATCATTAATGGAATCAGTGCAGGTATTGGAAATACAGCAGCAGAGATGCATTTGAATATTATAAGATATTCTGTATTCAGTGATGATTCTGTTTCTGATTTAGGCAAAGCAGGAATGTACCTGCATGCATCTGCTCTCAATAATATGATTGCACTCCATAGCAATATTATGTATACACTGTTTAACAGAAAGAGCAGTTCATTCTCTCTTACAGATATATCTACTGAGCAGAATAATTATATTACCAATAATATAGAGACATTTTCAACTGTGAGCATTAATACTCAGCATTTCTTTACAAATATTGATATTGTAAGGAAAAAGGCTTCAGTATTTTCCGGAAATCTCTATAATGATAAATTGTTTTCACTGAAGAATAAAATAGGTTTCCCAGTGTTTGAGAATAGCGAAATTGTAGCTGATTATGCATATACTAAGTGGGATTCACTGGATAATTTTGAACATCAGTATGGACTTCTTTTTGATTATCACAATGAGGGTACACCATATTTTAATGTGAAATTCACACATAAAATGCCTGTCAATTCATCAATACTTAATCACATAATGTCACTGAGAACTGATTTGGGACATTCATTTACTATAAATGACAGGGATGCGGATTTTTCCTTGTTTGTACATCAATATACAGGAAATTATTCTGATACATTACTGTCATTCAATAAAACAGGAAGCGGGGGGAGTTTTTCAATAGAATGGAGTGATATCATTCATAATAATGTTTCAATAAATATGTCAGGTTATAATAAAGATGATAATGAAATATCAGATATGGCATTTGGCTTAAATACTGATTTCTTATTTAACAGCAATTGTGTTTCACTCAATCTTAATGCAAATATTGTGAATTCATTTATTGACACATTGCTTATTGACGGCTCTGCAAGGTTTAAGGGTGCATTGACATATAGATTTTCATATAATCATATTGTGATAAGTGCGCAATTATCTGACTTTCTGCTCTACCGTAATGAAATATTATATCAGATTCCGCAGATTAGAATAAATGGATTGTACAGGATTTAAAAGCGGTCCGTTAGGACCGCTTTATTGTATTATTTATTGTAATTTTTTAAAATATCAAGAACAGTATCAATGTCTGCTTCCGTATGGTCAGCTGAAACCTGGAATCTAATCTCTTCATCTCCCTTCGGAACCACAGGAAAATTCAATCCTGTACCGAGTACACCATTCTCTGTAAGATATTTAACAAGGCTTGCAGTTTTCTGTGTGTCACGTACCATAAGCGGAACAACAGGATGTTCACCCTCAATTGTTTCAAAACCTAATGCTTTCAAGCCATCCTCAAATTTCTTTGTCATTTTTCTGAGATGTTCAATGATTGTTTTTCCTTCAGGGGAGTCAAGTATTTCAATTGCTTTCATAGCAGCGCTTGCTTCGGAAACAGTTATAGGGTTTGAGTAAATATACATTGGTGCAGTTTCTCTTAAATAGTTGATTACTTCATTTGAGGATACCACATAACCGCCATTTATTCCAAATGCCTTACCAAGTGTACCTATGATTATATCAACCTTTGCTCCAGTGTATTCTTCCGTGCCCCTTCCTGTATCACCAAAGGCACCAACGCCGTGAGAGTCATCAATTACTGTAATCACTCCCTGCTCAAAATCATTCTCATAATGCTTGCACACTTCAACTAATTCCTTCAGGGGTGCATGATCACCTCTCATGCTGAATATCCCGTCAGTAACAACTATGCATCTCTTTCCTTTGCCCTTTGAGTCTTCCAGAGCTCTCTTTAGGTCTTCCATATTATTGTGTTTATATATCTCCTTTGCTGCAGGTCTTGATAAACGCAATGCATTGATAATACAATTGTGATTGAGTTCGTCACTTATTATTACTGTTTCCTTATCTATTAAGGGAACAAGCACTCCGAGACTTGTCACATAAGCAGATGAAAATATCATTCCTGCTTCTCTACTGTGAAATTCGGCGAGTTTTTTCTCTAATTTTATATGGGGTGCATATGTGCCGCTGATAAATCTCACTGCTCCCGGTCCGGCACCGAATGTCTGTGCTGCTTTTTCTTCTGCTTCAATTACATCATGTCTTAGTGACATACCAAGATAGGAATTAGCATTCATTTTAATGAATTCCTTATCATTATATCCTTCAATAAAATATCTGGGACCAAATTTTCCTTCTGCTCTTTTAACACCTGTAATCACCATCTCCTTACCTTTTGCTGTTCCTTTTTCAATTAGTGTATCGACATGATTTTTCAGGACAGTATTGAGTTTGTTTAATGTCATTCTTACTCCTTATTAATATTTGATATTTAATTTCTTT
This sequence comes from uncultured Bacteroidales bacterium, assembly GCA_964544145.1. Classification (GTDB taxonomy): domain Bacteria; phylum Hydrothermota; class 32-111; order 32-111; family 32-111; genus CAZJAT01. The sequence goes on from CAZJAT010000004.1 coordinate 5,201, forward strand.
GATAAATTATCAAGCATATCCTTAACCATACTTTCCAGGCCATACTGAGGATTCCAACCCCATTGTTCTCTGGCAGCAGAGTCATCCATTGAATTAGGCCATGAATCAGCAATCCCCTGTTTCACGGGGTCTACATCAAAATCAATTTCAAAATCAGGTATATGCTTCTTAATCTCAGCAGCGATTTCTAATGGTGTGAAATTCATTGCAGTTACATTAAATGCATTTCTATGAATAAGTTTATCCTGAGCAGCTTCCATGAGGTCAATTGCACCTATAAGCGCATCAGGCATGTACATCATGTCCAGACGGGTATCCTCTTTAAGCGGGCAGGTATATTTTTTCTTTTGAAGAGCATCATAAAATATCTCAACTGCATAATCAGTGGTTCCTCCACCCGGAGGTGAAACGTGTGATATAATTCCCGGATAACGCAATCCTCTTGTATCAACATTGAAACGTTTATAATAATAGTCACAGAGTAATTCACCTGAGACCTTTGTAACGCCATACATGGAGGTAGGTCTCTGAATTGTATCCTGAGGTGTATTGTCAAGAGGTGTTGATGGTCCGAATGCACCTATAGAACTGGGTGTAAACACTGCACATTTAAGTTCTCTGGCAACCTCAAGAATATTATAAAGACCGCTGACATTAACATTCCAGGCTGTTTGTGGGTGTGCTTCTGCAACTGCTGATAAAACGGCTGCAAGATGATAGATAGTATCAATATCATATTTCTTAATTACTTCAGACACAGCATCAAAATTAGTGCACTCTAAGAAAAGAAATGGTCCGGAGTTCTTTAATTCATCACAGGGTTCTTTTCTGTGACCGGCTGCAATAACATTATCATTACCATACTTTCCACGAAGGAGCATTGTCAATTCACTGCCTATTTGACCCACAGCTCCAGTAACAAGAATTTTTTTCATTATGCCTTCCTTTGTTATTTTTTCAATTAAATATTGTAAGATATTGTACTCTGTTGTCAATAGAATTATAAATATGTTTGAAGCCGGAATATTCTTCATTAAGAGAATATTAAAAGCTTAATGTATTGTTTTTATTAAATGATTATTGTATGATATATCAAAGTAAGGAGTTGAAATGAAAAAATATCTTATTTTGACCATTATAACGGCAGTTATAGTTATATTTGCAGAAGATATTTCCTATAGCCCGATTAAATGGGATAACAATGAATATTTCACAAATCAGAATATCAGGCAAAATAAGGATACTATTATTATATTCAGTGAATGCAAATGGGATACAATGTTCACAGTTGATTTGCCGGATGCCTTTATTGAATGGAGTGTCAGCACAAGAAATGAGACATTCAATAATATCAGAGCAGGTAAACCGCCTCGTCTTGCAGGCGCTCATAATGGAATTGTTGCTTCATATGGCCTGGCAAGGGGAGATTCGCACTTTAAGATAAATAATGCTGTAAAAGGAATGGGTTTCTGTCCCAGAGAAGAATATATTGATGAAATAATAAAAATACTGGAGCAGACAAAGGATTCAAAGGATTTTGAATTGAAATTAAAGACATTAGAGACATTATATGACAATGCTAAGAAATATTTCAGCACTAATAAGCTGCTTTCCTTGGAACTGTATTCGGAACCTCAATTCCAGACAGGCACTTTTATCAATCAATTCATTAATCCAAAGGTGTCAATTGTATTTCTGGATATGCCTTCCTATGAAGTTAAAGCGGCAGCTGAGATGCTTCATCCGAAGAATCCGGAACTCACTGATTATAAGCGGAAAATTGTGCACTATTCCAATTTGATTCATAGCTATTTTCACGGGGATTTTGACAAGGTCTTTATCGCCGTTATATATCATACAATAGAGGTATTTGATAATTCACCCGGAAAGGGCGGTAAGGGGATGAGAATGATGCCGCTTCTTCCATAATCGGAGGTATTATGTCCAAACAGATAATAATAAGAGCAAAAACACTATTTGACGGCAAGTCAAAATCAATGAACAAGACAGTGGTTGTTGAGAATAATAAAATTATCGATGTGTTTAGCAAAAGGATGAAATCGGATTTTGAGGGTTATGTGACCCCGGGTTTCATTGATGCACATTCACATATAGGTATGGATAGGGAAGGGGAACCATGGCAGGAATCAGAAACAAATGATGTCATCAATCAGTTTTTGCCGCTTAACAATCCTGTTGATTCCATATATTTTGATGACAGGGCATTTAAGGATGCTGTTGATTTCGGCATTTTGTATTCATGCGTTGTTCCGGGCAGCGGCAATCTCATAGGCGGTAAAGCAAAAATTATTCGTAATTTTGTTAAACACAGAGATGAAGCGATTATCAGAGATTATGGCTATAAAATGGCTCTTGGATTCAATCCACGTTCAACTACTGATTGGAAAGGCGATAGACCAAATACGAGAATGGGTGTTTATGCATTGCTTGAGCAGAAGTTCAATACTGTTATCAATAAGTCAGATAAAGAAAACCTTAAAATGGAAAAAGCATCAGTAGAGCTTAAAAAGAAATTAAAGGATAAGAAGATAAATAAAAAGGAATTTGAACGGGAAACAGAGTTTTTAATAAGGGAAAAAGATTTAGCTTTTTCTGAAGAAGATAAAGCTATTATGGAAATATTAAATGGCAAAAAAACCGCAAAGGTACATGTTCATAAAGATGATGATGTCCTTTATCTCATTGATCTTGTGAATAAGTATCATTTAAAGGCAACTGCTGACCATACAGGTGATGTATTCAACAGGGAAATATTTAACAAATTAGCAAAGAACCGGATACCTGTTGTATACGGCCCTCTGGGTTCTGTAGGTTACAAGGTTGAATTGAAACATGCTTATTATGAGAATACTGGTCTGCTTATGAAATCAAAAGCTCAGTTTGGTTTAATGACGGATCATCCTGTTGTTCATACATTGACATTGAGGGATTCATTAAAATTCTTTATGATATTCGGAATGAAGGATTATGAAGCCATATCTCTTATAACGCATAAAAATGCAAAAATACTGCATATTGAGAATGAATTGGGACTTGTAAAAAAGAATATGACTGCATCACTGCTTGTTTGGGATACGCACCCTCTCTATCTGGGTTCAATGCCCAGAACGGTTATTGCAGAAGGTAAAATAATCAGAAAATAATTTTCAGAAGACAGCATATACAATTATGCTGTCTTCCTTAATTCTGTATACAGCATTATTATATTCAAGTTCCAAGACAATAGTAATCATGTCACAAGGCACACAATCAAGTGTTGTTCTCAAAAACAGTTGATTATTGTCTTTTATTTCAGGCAATCCATTCCATACTGTCTTATTGTAAATGACAAATGCATTGTCAGTCCTAATGTTTGCTAATAATGCTGAATCAGCAAGCAAAGAAATGGAAACAAACACAAGGCTGTCTGTTACGGGAGGTTGGAGATTTACATATGCATTTGATGACAGAATGAGAGTATCAGCATCAAGGATTAATATATCAGGGCTATTCAGCAATGAATCCCTCTCCGATATGATTAATGAACAACTGCTCAAGATCATGAGTATAATAAGAATATATTTCACAATACATCCGTAATTGAGATATTTTGTTCCATAAGTAATTTCAAGACAAAATCTGTGCATTTCCCGTCTTGTGCTATCAATTCCGGAGGCATAACGCCGGTTTTATTCAAAATACCTTCAGACAATAGTAGTGTGAATGCTGCAAGCGAAAAACCGGTTGTTCTTTCCATTGCCGAAAATTCATTATCAGCTTTGTCATATATATCAAAATGCCTTTTGCATTTTTTCCCGTTTATTAAACCATTGCCTTCAATACGCATTATAAGAATATCCTTTAAGTCTGTTTTAATGAGTGAAAGCAGACATGCAGATACTGACCTTGGTGAATATTCTCCGCATGAATCTTCGAAAAAGCCCATATCTCTCAACAATTTCATTTGCTCGGCATGTCCGCTGTAACGAACAGTTTTTTCAATCATTGTATGTACATCGGGCAATGTGAAAAGCAGTGTTCTTAATCCATCCGAATAGAATGATTCCAGATTTTCAATACCTTTGAAGTGAAAATCTTCAATATGACTGAGTGCTTCATAGGTAACAATATCATTGTGTTCAATGATCCTTGCAGGACGCAGATATTCATCAATGAGGTCATTGGGTGACCATGTAACAGAATAACCGATGGGGGGGAAATATTTTTCAGGCATTCCTCCAACAAAGATACCCAGATATTCTGTTGTATCAAAGTAATTGTATAAACAGCCTGTCAGCAGATTACTGAGGCCGGGAGCAACACCGGCATCGGGAATAATAAGAACATTTTTTTTCATTGCTTCTTCATTAAGTTCAAGTGGATTGTCAGAACAATAGGATACATCTACCATATTAATGCCTGCTTCAATAGCAGCTCTATGCGCCATTGTTCCCATATGAGCAGGTAATGCTCCAACTGCCAGATCATATCCATTTATTATGTCAGTGATGTCATTTTGCTTGTCTATCTGTATTTCAAGTGTATTAAATCCTTGTTTGCCTGCTCTTATAAGATTATCGTTATTGCTGTCTGCTACAGTCACAGAATTATTGAATTTTTTAATCAATGTGCCTGCAGCTAAACCCTGCCGACCTGCACCTAAAATGATAATATTCACTTGCGCCTCCATTTATATTTATAATATAATACCATATAATCAGAAAAAAACA
>CAZJAT010000004.1:10030-84370 GCA_964544145.1 uncultured Bacteroidales bacterium
CATATAATCCCTCAATTGTTATGGATATTCAACAATAATGGTTTGTGGGAATATGACATTGCTGATTTCAATGAAGACAGCATCGGAATAAATATCTATATTGATGAGGGACCGAAATGGGGACCGGGTATAATGGTTGATGCGGTTATACGATTTGAATATCAGAGCAGAGTATATTTACTGAAAAGTAATGATAATTTGATTTATATATATCCTGAACAATAGAAAATAGACAGGAGAAAACATGGGTAATATAAGAAAGATAAAGAAAAGTGAGATAAACAGATACAATGACATTGTTGCCAATGCATATCCCGGCTCTTTGAGAGATGATCCGGAGAGAAAGAAAAAGTTTCGTTCATATATTGAACGTATGATGAATGAAGACAAAAGGTCAACATTATATGCTTATTTTAATGGAAGTGATATGCAGGGTGTTATGAGAATATTGGATCTAAAAATGAATTACAGGGGAACAATGATAAAGACAACAGGAATAGGACTGGTAGGAGTAGATCTGATGAATAAGAAAAAGGGCATTGCAAGAGAATTGCTTCATTATTATCTGGAATATTCCAGAAAATCAGACGCAAATATCTCAACACTCTATCCATTCAGGCCGGATTTCTACAATAAGATGGGCTATGGCTATGGAACACCTGTATCTGAATATATTATTGCACCATCACAGATTGCATTCAGGAAAAACCGAGACAATATATGTAATCTCAGTGCAAAGCATTCAGCACAGATAATAAAATGTTATGACACATATAAGAAGAATCATCATGGATTATTTGATATGAGTGAAGAGGAGATATCTGGAGTAATGAAATCAGAAAAAGTCTTTAAGATAGGTTATTTCAAAGAAAATGTGCTTAAGGGTTTTATATTTTATTCATTTGATAAGGTTGCTGATGGCAGTGAATTTGACAATGATATAAAGGTATCGCTGATTATATACAATATGCCCGAAGCACTGAATGCTATGATGGATTATCTATATACTCAGCTTGACCAGGTAAGTCATATACGTTTTTATGTTCAGAATAATGATATGTTCAGAATATTCCGTGATATCAGATATAAACCCTATTCCATCTATTTTGGTCCAGTACATCAGATCTCAAGGGATGGTATGTCAATAATGTACAGAATTGTTGATTTTAGACAATTTGTCAATCAAGTGAAGCATATCAGATTCGGAAACATTGATATCAATATTGAGTTTGATATTGATGATTCCTTCATGAGTATTAATAACAATCAATTTTCTGTGCAGTTTATCAATGGTAAACCGAATATAAGGAAATCTGTAAAAACAGATGTAACAATAAAATGCAATATTGCAGATTTATCAGCACTATTGATGGGATCTGTATCATTGAAGAGTTCCATTGAATTGGGATTGATAAGAATATCAAATAATAAATACATTGACAAAATAGATCATGCATTGAGAACGGGGAATAAACCCATGTGCATAACAGCATTTTAGGAGGAATTATGAATGCCTTGGAAGTAAAAGGGTTCAGAAAAGCTTATGGTAAATTTGAAGCTGTAAAGGGTATTAATTTTACAGTTGAACCGGGTGAAATATTCGGGCTTATTGGACCAAATGGAGCTGGTAAAACAACAACATTAAGATGTATTTCAACACTTATTTCTATTGATGACGGAATAATTGAGGTGTTTGGAAATAATGTGAAAGCACATGCAGACAAGGTGAGAAATATCATTTCTTATCTGCCTGAGGAAGCAGGTGCATATAAGAATCTTTCAGGCAGGCAATATTTAGAATTCATTGCCTCATTCTTCACAGACAGAGATCCCGAATCAATGGTCAGCAGAGGTGTGGAAATAGCTGATTTGGGAAACAGAATTGATGAAAAGGTTGATAAATACTCAAAGGGTATGACGAGGCGCCTGCTTATTGCCAGGGCATTGATGATTAACCCCAAACTCGCAATACTGGATGAGCCGACATCAGGTCTTGATGTAATCAATGCAAAACAGGTGAGAACATTAATAAAGACAGCAGTTAATAGTGAAAATGCAGTATTGCTGTCTTCTCATAATATGCTTGAAGTGGAGTTCCTCTGCAATCGTGTTGCATTGATAAACAATGGTGAAATTATTGAATCAGGCACACCTGCAGAATTAAAGACGAAATACAATGCTGAAAATATTGAAGATGTATTTACAGGAGTGATAAAATGATAGGAAAAATAATAAAAAAAGAAGTTAAAGAACTGTTTAAGCGTTCTACTCTTGTATCAATGATTCTTATTGCAGTGATGTTCGGATATCTTGGGAAAACAATGTCAGCTATTGGTGAGGATATGAAGGAAAAACCGAAAATACTTATTATAAACGAAGATACAGGTTTATTTACTGATATTTTGGATAAAAACCTGCATTCAATAGCTGATATTCAGTCAGCAGGAGCTGATGAGTTTAATTCAGTTTCTATAAAAAAGGGTTTTTCTGACAGCATAAGGGCGGGCAAACAGGGTATACTTGAAATTCATTATATTATGAAAGGTGCAGGCATAATGAATTCAATCAAGACAGAGGGCTTTGAAGGGATTATAATGTCAGCGGCAATGGAGATAAGTGATTCTCTTATTTCGGGCAATTACGGATTCAGTCCTTCTGTTATGAGAAATCCCGTGAAGATTGAAAGGGAAACCTCAGTAAAGGGAAAATTATTCAAGAATATGTCACCCGGAATAATAATGAGTGTATTATCAACTCAGGTTTCGACATTACCCATTTTGATAATGATGCTGATTATCATGTCAGGCAGTACTGTGATATCATCAATGGCATTTGAAAAGGAAAATAAGACATTGGAAACCCTTCTTACAATGCCCGTGAAGAGGAGTTATATAATTTCAGGAAAGATAATAGGCAGTGCAATTGTGGGATTGGTTTTTGCCGGTATATATATTATGGGATTCAGATACTATATGAATTCATTCAGTTTAAATGAATTATCAACAGCATCATTCAGCATGAATCTCAATATTCAGCAGATGATTCTTCTTCTATTGTCTTTTCTTGCATCTTTGCTCGCAGGTCTTTCAGCATGTATGCTTCTGGGAGCCTTTACCAAGGATTCCAAACAATCACAGACAATGATACTGCCAGTAACAATATCTGCCATGTTTTCAATGTTCATGACTATGTTTGTGGATTATTCCACAATGACACCTATGCTTAAGATAATATATTTTATCATTCCCTTTTCACATCCAATGATGGCATTTAGGGAATTAATATTCGGCAATTATATTATTGTTATAGCAGGTATTATTTATTGTTTCATTTTCTTCTTTGCAATGATAGGACTTACTGCATATATATTTAATAGTGATATTTTACTTATAGGCAATCTGCCCAAATTGATAAAAAGAAAGTAAGTTGTAAAATACCAATATTTATATGTGTAATCTTGACATATATAATTATTATATTATATTAGGTTATTAAGCTGGAGGTAAATTGAACAGAACAAAATTGTATATAACTGCTTTAATAATAATATTATTTTTTTTATCCATATGGTCTTTTGATAGCGAGATAAGAGATAATGGAATAAAAATTAATGAATTATATATGCAGAGAAGAAATCATTTGATTGAAAAATTCCCTGAAATAAAGCAATTTATGTTCAGACCATCAGACAGAAATATTATAGATTTTTCATCAAAGTCGCCTGCTGATACAGTGAGTATTCTTGTTCTGAAGATTGAATTCATTGAGGATACCACATCTCTCTCAACAGGTAATGGTAAAATGGACTTGAGACAGTCAATGGATGGTGAGTTTGTAGTGGATTCAAGCGGAGACAGCAGCAGGAATCTCTATTATGACCCTCCTCATGATTCACTGTATTTCTTCAGACACATGGAAGCATTACAGAATTATTATGCAGATGATTCACATGGGAAATTATTTACAGAATTTGATATTCAGCCCAAGGGTTTATATAACACATATACTGTACCGCATACAATGATGTATTATGGTGACACAATAAATATTGTGCAGGGTATGTTTTCTTTACTGCGTGATGGTATAAAAGAAGCAGAAATGGCAGGATTGGATTTCACTCCATATGACTGTATTATCATATTCCACGCAGGCAGTATGTGGCAGACAGATATGCTTTATGATTCGCCTTTTGACCTGCCTGCTGTATATATTTCGGGAGCTGATATTGTGTTCGGGGAACCTATAAAGGCAGGCAGCAGAGAATATATTGATGGCATTATATATTCGGAAACAGCTAATCAGGATGGAGGATATGCATATATACAGGGAGGTCTGGTGCACGAATTCGGACATCAGCTTGGACTCTATGACCTCTATGATACTTCCAGCAGAACAATGGGTATGGGCGGCTGGGCTCTCATGGGAACCGGCAACTGGAATATGAGTGGTCTGGTGCCGCCGCATCATGCAGGTTATAATGCATATACTAAGTATAATATTAATCCTAACAGCACATATTCAAATTGGATTTATTTTAATCAAACATTGGAGATAACGGAAAATACCGAAAATATATCGATAAAATATCTCGGAGCAAATGAGGATTCATCAATTAAACTTGTGAAAATTCCGATAAATGCACAGGAATATTTTATTATTGAAAACAGATATGCATTTATGTCATCAGACACGCTTACTGATAACCCTGATTCAAACGGATTCAGGGTGTGGAAGGATGGAGTTCTTGTCAGTGTGAATGATTATGATGTATCGCTTCCGCTTGATATCAATACAGGCGGATTGGCTATATACCACATAGACCAGACGATTATTGCAGCTGATTCCGGAATGAATGAAATCAATGCCGGTGAGATCAAAGGCATTGATATGGAAGAAGCAGATATGGTCCAGGATTTTGAAATGAGTTTTTATGATATAACAGATATTGATAAGGTGTTCACGGGCAGTATGTATGATGTATTCTACAGGGGAGGTGTAAACTCATCCTTTACTCCAAATACAAAACCGAATACTGATGCCAATAATAAAGGTAAATCGCATATTTGGATATATGATATATCAATGCCCGATACTATAATGACATTCTCTGTGTTATTCAATTACAGATTAGAGGGATTCCCGTTTACACTCAGTTCTGAACCCGATGTAAACGCACCGGTGACTGTTTTTATTAATGATACAAATTATATTTTCATTCAGACAGTGACAGGTGAGATAATCGCAATTAATGAGTTCGGACAACCGGGCTTCAATAGCAATGGTCTTGTCGCGTCTTTTAATTCAGACAATGAATCATATTCCACCCCTGCTGTCGGGAATGTATGCGGAAGCAGTGAACCGGAACTGATTGTTACATCATACAGCGGGGACATTCACATATTGAGGACAGATACCCTGAATAATAGAAATAATTTTATTCCCGCAAATAATTCTCCTTTTTCATTGTCCGATGGAATCGCGTCCAGTGCTGTTCTTCATGATATAGATGGAGATAGTTTGCTTGAAATACTGATATCAGGTGAGGATATGTATTTCCATGTATTAAATGTGGGAGAGGACTCTATATTCGAGAGTCCGGGATTTCCCATTTATCTGGGTGCTGAAAGCTGGTCTATGCCCATTGTTGCAGAGAATACAATCTATACATTAGCTGGCGATGGTGTTATCCATGGTTTTGATTTTTCAGGGGTTTTAAAATTATCAAGTTCAACGGAGAATGTTGCTTTTACATCATCTTCCCCGGCAGCTGCTGATATCGATAATGACGGGAATGTTGAAATTATCTTTATACGCGGAGATGGCAGTGTGATTTCGGTGGATGGTGTTACGGGTAAAACAGAATTCTCTGTTAATATCGGCATTGACCCATTCTACTCATCCCCGGTAATAGGCGATATAAATAATGACGGTAATCTTGATATTGTTTTATTTGCAGCCAATGTACTCTATGTAATAGATAAAAATGGGGCAGTATTGAATAATTATCCGATTATAACGGAAGCTAATGAATATATTCAGTCATCACCCATATTGGCAGATGTAAATGGCGACGATATTCAGGATATAATTATAATGATGCCTGATGGAAGGATTGATGTTATCTCTGATGCCCCAACTCCCGGATTTCCGCTTCAATCAGGTCAGAAATCATTTGTTACCCCATATCTCACCGATTTGAATGATAATGGTTTTATGGATATTATAACTGTTGGCAGTAATGAATTATATGTATATGAAATCAATACTGCACACAATCAATTCAATTGGCCTTCATATCATTATAATAATTTTAATAACAGATATTATCCGTTTGCATCACATGCAGCAGTAAATGAAGATTTGATTATTGAAGGCAATAATAATTATATATATCCGAATCCTGCTTCAGATCAGTTTACATTAAGATTTGAGTCAGGCACCGGAGGGTCATATGAAATCAGGATATTTGATGCATCCGGTAATATGAAAAAGCTTATTGACGGAAATGCTGAATCAGGTGTAAATGAAATCCCTGTATATACGCGCGATATGGGCGCAGGATTTTACATATTAAAACTGAAAATCACTTCATCTGATGAAACATATATAAAGACATTCAAATTTGTAGTGAGGAAATAATGAGAAGATATATTATTTTAATAATAGTTATTCTGATGGCTTTTAATCTGTTCGGGAATACTTCATATTCTCTGAAAAACGCGGGCTTATCTCTTCTTCTGCCCGGAACAGGTTTGCACAGTACAGGTAATACAAAAGCAGGTTTTGTCTTCAATGGTATTGAAATGGCGGCAGTATTATCTTCAGGTATGTTCTATTTTTCATCAATTAATACGGATAATAATGCTATTGATTTTGCTTCAGTAACATTGAATGAACCTGTACACACATTCCCTGAGCATATTCTGAGTAAAATGGAGATTTACTACAGCTCTGACTATTATAATTCATTATTGCCGTCAAAGGCAAGGGACCTCTATCCTGATGATGTTGATAAGCAGAATGAATATATAAATGCAAACACTATAGCTGATTCATTGGCATGGACATGGCAGTATCAGGATGATATTGATGATTATTATACAATGAGGAAATTATCCAGAGCATATTATCAGTATTTCATATATGCAGCATCATCTGTTGTGCTTAATCACCTTGTATCCGGAATATTTACATTTTTCGATGTTGAAAAGCGTTTCAATGTGGAATTGGACAATGCGGTTGGGTATTCTGACGGGAAGAGATTTATATTCAATATCGGATTGAGGTTTTAGTGAGCAGAATAGGCACATTTTTCAAGGCATATTGGAAGATTTTTCTATATTTCCTGGGTGTCTTGCTGCTTATATGGATTGCATTTCTCCTTCATATTGATAAAAGGGTTATCGCTTTTTCTGTTATAATCATCGGATTTATCACACAATTATTTGCTGAAATTCTGGGTATTGTGGCTCTAATACCTATTTTAGGTCCCGTACTTGTCAAGATAATTTCATTACCATTTATAATCATTATTAATGGTATTGGCTATATAGTTACTTTTTTTGCATTCAAGAAGGGATACAAGGTTGAAGTGGCAAAATCAAAGATGTTTACTACAGCATTACTGATTGGAATTGTATTAGGTTTTATATTGGGGAAATTATTATGAAAAAATTATTTATTTTCTTTACAGTACTATTGACCTTTGTTTTAATGAATGCTCAGTCATATTACTTTGGACAAAACAAAGTGAATTATACTGCCAAGAAGTGGGAGTATGTAAAGACAGAACATTTTGATATTTATTTTTATCAGGGCAGTCAGAATCTGGTTTCCTTTGCCGCAATGGTTGCAGAGTCATCAATAACATATATGGAAAATGTATTCAAATATTCTCTTAAAAACAGGGTGCCCATAATAATATATAAATCTCACAAGGATTTTGAAGAAACAAATATCACCATTGAAATACTTGATGAGTTTGTCGGAGGTTTTACTGAATCTCTCAAAAACAGAGTTGTTGTACCATTTGACGGTTCATATGCGGATTTCAGACATGTCATAAATCATGAACTTACACATGCCTTGCAGTTTGATATTCTTTACGGAAAGGGCGGTGCGGGAATAGTAGTAAGCAGCATTTCTTATGATATACCCCTTTGGTTTATTGAAGGCAGTGCGGAGTATTTTTCCAGAGAATGGGACAGGGAAACAGATATGTATATGAGGGATGCGGTTTTCAATGATGAATTTGTCGATTTGGAGACATTGGGTTATTATTATGGCGGTTATATTATATATAAAGAAGGCCAGGCTGTTCATAAGTATATAGCCGATACATATGGTGAGCAAAAAATTGTTGCAATATACAGGAGTATTAAAAATACAAGATCATTCAATAAATCATTAAGAGATGTAATAGGCATAGATATCAAGGAACTTGATAAGGACTTCAAATTATATCTGAAGAAACGATATGCGGCTCTCTATAATACTAAAGATGATGAATTGAAAAACTCAAAATCATTGCTGGGCAAATTCAAGGAGACATCACCATATAATGTATCCCCCTCATTGTCTCCGGATGGAAATTATGTGGCATTTATTTCTGAAAAATACGGGTTTTTTGACATATATATGATGAGAACGGGAAATCCTGAGTATAAATGGAGAATATCTCCGAGAACTCTGATAAGGAATTATGAGAGTTTTCATCTCAAGCAGGGTAATCTCAATTGGTCATCTGACAGCAAATGGATGCTATATTCAGTCAGGAATAAGGGTAATGAGAGGATTGCAGTATATGATATTGAAAAGAAAAAGCAGGTACTGACTGTTGATATTAAAGCTGATGGTCTTTTCTCACCGGTTTGTAATATGGAAAAAACAGAGATTGCATTTACTGTTATGAGAGACGGAAAAACAGATATATCTCTATATGATATAGAATCCAAAGAAGAAATAAATATTACAAATGACATATATGATGATATTAATCCGCATTTTTACAGAGACCAGATTATCATCTTTTCAAGTACAAGGCCATTTGGAGATGATGAATGGGATTATCAGACATACAGATTGTTTGAATACAATTTAAATACAGGGAATATTCGTTTATTGACTGACTCGGAAATGGGAAGCATAGTGAATTTCAATTTGTTCCGGGATTCAATGATTGTATTTGAAAGTGATATAACTGATATTTCCAATATATTCACAATGAATATGAATTCAGGAGAGGTGAAGCAGCTCACTGATGTAATGACAGGTGTTTTTGATCCTTCCATTTCTCAGGATGGCAGCACCATGACAGTGCGTTTTCTGAAGAGTATGGAGATGGATATATGTCTTATTACAAATCCTCTAAAAAACAGCAAACCTGTTGATTTCTCGGTAAGCATGCAGGATTATGCCAGAATCTTCTTTCCATATACATATACATCCATACAGGGAGTGAAACCTCCTCTGAGGATATCATTTGACTGGCTTGCAGGAGCTTTCTCATATTCTCCGGGATACGGATTTATCGGTTTACTTGATGCAGCTGTCAGTGATATTATGGGGAATAACAGATTATATGTTCAGATGGAAAAGCTTTCAACTACAGGTAATGGATTTATTACAGTTCAATACTGGAATATGAAAAACAGAATCAATTATGCTCTTATGTATTTGAATCTTCAGTCAGAATATATGGAATATTATTATAATCCCCTTTTATACAGAACCAAAATCAATATATATAATGGAGTTGGTGGAATAATTTCTTACCCATTTGATAGATTTAACCGATTTGATTTTGAACTTGATTTTTATGATTATTCTGTTTATACAAATGATGTTGTCTATGGGTACAGCACAAGGTATAAAAATTATGATTATTTTTCCACTTCAGTTATATGCTCATATGTGCATGATAATACAGTATGGGGATATTATGGACCGGTTAATGGTGAAGTGTGGAGAATCGATGTGGGGAATGCATTTATGGGACCCGGCATTACCAACACCCCCTCGCTTGCCTTTATTGCACCTGAATACAGATTTACATATATAAATACAGATTTCAGAAAATACATAATTCTGACTTCACGTTCTCAGATTGCATTAAAATTCGCAGGTATATCCTACTTTGGTCCGGAGTATTATCCCGCTATGCTGGGAGGAACAGGTACTATCAGAGGATATCCTTATGGAATGTATTATGGCCAGAATGTATATTATTCGAACATAGAACTCAGATTTCCCTTAATTGACCAAATACGCTTTTCACTACCGGGATTTATTTTCGGCAATATCAGGGGAGTTGTTTTCACGGATTTCGGATTTGCAAAGGATGATTTAAGCGATTTAAGAATATTTACCGAACAATATGTGCTTGATGATCTGAAAATGGGTTATGGAGCAGGTATAAGGATGGATATATGGTTTGCCATATTGAAGTTGGATGTTGCAAAACATACAGATTTAAGAACAGCTTCGTCAGATTATTACTGGCATTTGGACTTTGGTGCGGAATTCTGACATCTGCATTAATTATTAATGCAGACATTATAGACCCTGTTTATCATATTGAGGAAGACGGGAATTATTCCTTTATTCGGGGTGAATATCAATTGATTGCTGAAAGACCGGGTTATCCTGCAATTCCTGTTATAAGACTGAATTTGAGCAGAGGAAGTGAAATATCATATTTTAAAATCATTGAAACAGATACAATTTTACTTTCATTGCCTTTGGTTCCCATAGGGGAGTATATTGAGAAAAAGTCTGAATTGCAGAACATATATATACCGGATAAAGAATTGTATATAGAAGACAGGATGCTTATAAGAACTGATTACAATGAATATACAATGGGTAAAGGGAAGATTGTTGAGCTATTCCCCTTCAATTACAATCCGTCAGAGAATATGCTGATAGTCAATAAAATAGAGATTCATTATTCCTCAATTCCGGCTTTGCCGGAAATCAGTGATAATAATATAGTGATAATATATAATGAGCAATTCAGTGATATCTATGATGAAACAGAGAGTTTTTTCATTAGGCGCGGAAAGATACCATATATGTACTCAATGACACAGACAGGCAGAACGGCAGACAGTATAGGTATATTTATTGATAGTATTTTCAGTGAAAAACCCTTTTCATATCTTCTGCTTATGGGCAGCTCATCAATGCTTCCCGGTAATTGGGGACTGGGCGATGGGAATCCCTATACTGACTTATCATATGCATTGATTGATACCCTGGATTATTTACCTGATATTATTTTGTCACGCCTGCCATTTGATTCATCAGCGCAGTTTTTGCATTATTATAATAAAATGGAACAATCAATGAATGCAAATGCACTAACAATGAGGGATAATGCATATTTTATGGCTTCAAATGATTACGGATATCACACTTTGGCTGAAAGCACACAGATATATTCAATGGAAAAATTCCGTGCAATTGATTATGAAACTGATTCTCTCTTCTATTATTACAATACGGGAACACCTGTTGATGAGGCAATAGATGAGGGGAGAGCCTTACTCTTCTATACAGGACATGGATTAACTTATGAATGGAATGGACCCTCATTTGACAGAGATGATATTGATTCTCTGAAGAATGCACCATTTTATCCTTTTATATTTTCATTTGCCTGTCTTACCGGCAATTATTATTATGGAGGTTTTTTCGGTAATCACTGGTTGAAATTGGAGGATAAGGGAGCCATTGGTTTTATGGGGTCATCAAAGGAGACATTTTGGGAACAGGATGATTTATTCCAACGATTCATGGTGGATTCCCTTGTGCAGGGTGACTACATATTTAATGCAGTGAATAAAGGCAAAATCAATTTCTTTAATTATTATGGTAATTCATCTGTTACGAGAAGATACTTTGAACAATACAATTATTTTGCAGTGCCTGATATATATGTTGGAAATACGGATGTGAGTAATATTTCCATATCCGTTGACAGATACATTCCTCTTTCATCAGGTAATATTGACTGCACTATCGGATATGACGGTATTCTTGGGGAACCCGGTTTCCTGGTTGTCTGCGGAGATTCACTTATTGACTCATCAAGAATTTCAGCGCAGGGTGAATATATACTCAATCATTCAATCCTATTATCAGATACATTGGCCTTATCACTGTATATTCCGGGGCAGCAGCTGTTTAAAGAGGATATTGTGCTCATTGACAATGGCCCCTTTGTTGCGCTGAAAGACCAATTTATTTCGGATATAAAAACAGATACATTGTTTATTGATATGGATATAAAAAATTATGGGAATAATACTGCATATAATATTTCATCCTATATGAAACATTTGCCCATTTATATGACTGTATTGAATAATAGTATTTACATAGACAGCATGCTTCCGGAATCTATAGAATCGATTGGTGATGCCCTTGTTCTTTTGACAGGCGATAATTCGGGCTCCGGAGCAGATACGCTCTGCACTTTAGGTTTTGTTTTTGACTATGACACAGTGTTTTCAGTATTCTCTGTAGCTGATCTTGCGCCCTCATTTGATGCGGTATTTATTGAAGCAATATGCACCAATGACACTTCTTCCTCAATAACACTGGGTATTGCAACAGACATTTTTTTCCAAGTCCGTAATACATCCAAGATAAAAGCAAAAAACATATCAATTACTATAGATGGCGAATTCAATACTGTATATTCTAGCGGGGAATGTGATTCATTACTGTCAATGCAGACATTCAATCCTGCATTCGGTATTATTGTTGAAGATTCAGAGGATGATGAGGTCATAATAAACATGACTGTCAGTATGGGGTCATATTCTGAAGGGAAAATATTCAGAATACCTCTTAAACTCAAGAATTCCTATTCATTCATAGGTCCAATGTCCGGTTATTATATCTATACTTCAGATATGATTGACCTTGAAAACAGGCCGGAATTCAAGGATATACGAAGCGATTCGTCAGGATGGAGTTTGATTGATGTCAGAGATGATGAAACTGTCAGTTTATCTCTGCCATTCACATTTAAAACAGGGGATGATTCATTTGATATATTGTACCTGAATGCAAATGGCATTATCTCAACAGATTCAATAGAAAGTTCATTATTCGGGGTTACTGCATTGCCAAACAGCGGAATAACTGGTAAAGCATTTATTTTCGGATGGCATGACTTCAGATTTCCTGAATTGACATATATATCGGATTATCTTGGGGATCTTAGAGGCAGTGCGCTCTACAAAATCAATGCATTAAATACGGAATTCCAGATATTGTACAATAGGGTGACAGATTATAATAATGATACATTTACATTTTCAGTATGCATAGATACAACAAATATACTGATTAATTTCTATGAAATTCCCTATGATAATAATCTGGTAAATGGGATTCAGTTCAGCAATAGTGAATATATTTCATTCACAGGTGATTCATTCTCAGATGTGCAGGGGAATCCGCTGATAAGGGATTCATTCGCAATGATATTCACAAGAGATTTACCTGTTATGATGACAAAATTCAGCAATGAGAAATATACAGGCACCCATGCACCTATACTCATGTCGGGAATAATGTACAGACAATCTACAAGTTTCATTATCGGTGTATTTGAACCCGGTATATATGAAATCAGATTATATGACATAGCAGGCAGATTACAGTCAGAACTTTATTCCGGATTTCTGAACAGAGGTAATATTGTTTTGCCAAATACTGCAGAAACTGATGGTATTTATTTTATTACAATGTCAGGTAATAAAGGAACAGTCCTTTCCCGAAAAATCATTATACTGGGTGAGCATTAATACAGAGATATTATTTTGCTTCAATTATTATCTATATACTCAGTAATCACCAATGTTGCTAAAAGTGCCGTGAATAAAAGGATTGTGACAAAATAAATCCTAAATAAAATAATGATAAACCGGATTATATTCAGCGGATAATCAGTGTTCAATGAATTAAACGGATTCTTGATTCTCTCATTGAATAGGTGTTTCTGCTCAAGAAATCTGCTTATTATCAGTCTTTGATCTTCATTCTCATAATCAGCACATATAGTCAGTATAGAATCATTTAAGTAGTCAGAACAAAATGTAAATATAATGCCATTATAAACTCTTGTAGATGAAATTATCTTTTTGTCTCTATACAGTGCACCCCTGATCTCATATTCAGGATACATTCCCTGAAGATAGAAAATGCTCTGTTGAAATACCTTTGAATAGGATGAGTCAGTCAATAAAATGACAGGTTTATTATTTAATATGAAATATTCATTGTATGGATTCAAATCATTTGCTGTCAAACGGATATGCCTTACTTTACTGCCTTCAAGCGATATCTGTGTGTCATTCATGCAATAAAAGGAGTCATTATATTCAGTTGTGAGGGTGCAGGGAACAAATGAACCGCTGTAGGTTTTCACAAGTATCTTTAAAACATTACCATCATAGTAGGCAGTATCAATACCTGTATCATTTTCATTTAAATGGATATCATTAAATCCTCTTTCATCAGAGAAGTGCAGAAATGAATTTGAAAAAGCAGTATCAGACACAATTAATGTGAATAATGATGAATAACGATTAATAATTATTTTTGATTTCTCATATTTACCAAATGTCTTTGCATAAGAACCGTGACTGCTGTATGTAATAATGGGACCGCAGTGGTTGGTGTTCATTTCATAAATAATCAGCACAGCAATAATAAGAAAAGAAAACAGGCGAAGAAAGAATCTCCGCCTGTTTTCTTTTAAATAACTCAGAATAAGTGAAGCAATTATTATAACAGCAATAAAAACATATATTATCATAATTGCAGATTTATCTTAGCAATTTGCTTGTCAAAATCGCCTGCAAGTTCTTTTGCCTTCTTTTTATATGCCTCTTTATCAGACCATGTATTAATAGGATTAAATATCTCTGAAGGTATATCCGGACATTTTGTAGGAATGCTCAGATTGAAAAAATCCTCATTAACAAATTCAATATTCTTGAATTCTCCTGTAATTGCAGCTTTTACCATACGTCTTGTATACTTAATTGATATTCTCTCTCCAATACCAAAGGGTCCGCCTGACCAACCTGTATTCAGCAGATAAACATCTGCTTTATATTTATTGATTTTTTCTCGCAGCATTTCTGCATATCTCTGCGGATGCAGCATCATAAAAGGTGCGCCAAAACACATGGAAAATGTCATTTGAGGCTCTACAATGCCGCGTTCTGTCCCTGCCAGTTTGCTTGTATAACCAAGCACAAACTGATACATTGCCTGTTTAGGCGTTAATCTGGATATCGGAGGAATTACGCCGAAAGCATCGGCTGTAAGGAATATTACAGTTTTAGGCTGATTACCTGTTCCCTCTAATACTGCATTTGGAATATAATGAATAGGATATGCACCCCTTGTGTTCTGAGTGTATCTGTCATCACTGTAATCGGGCATTCTGGTTTTTTCGTCAAGAACAATATTTTCCAATAATGTACCGAATTTTAATGCATCATAAATTTGCGGTTCATTTTCATGTTTTAGATTGATAAGCTTTGCATAACAGCCGCCTTCAAAGTTGAAAACTCCGTTTTCCCCCCATCCATGTTCATCATCACCAATGAGTTTTCTTTCAATATCAGCTGATAATGTTGTTTTCCCTGTGCCTGACAAACCAAAGAATAGTGCAGTATTACCAGAATCATCTGTATTTGCAGAGCAGTGCATGGGGAAGATGTTTTTAAATGGCAGCATATAATTCATTGCCGAGAACATAGCTTTCTTGATTTCTCCCACATATGATGAACCGGCAATAACAATAAGTTTTCGTTTTAAATCCAATATCACATATGCCTCGGAATTTGTATTATCCCTCTCAGGTACAGCTTTGAATCCGGGTGCACATATAATGTTGAATTCAGGCTCAAAGTTTTTCAACTCATCTTCTGTGGGTCTGATAAACAGATTTCTTGATGCAAGATTCTGCCCTGCATATTCATTCACAACTCGTAGGGGAACTCGAAAATCCTTGTCTGCTCCGACAAATCCGTCAAATACAAAGATGTCCTTATTCTGTAAATATGAAACAAGCAGTGAATGGAGATAATCAAAATGTTCCCTTGTAATGGGTTTATTTATCTTTCCCCAATTAATGTGTTCATGTGTGAAATCATCATCTACGATAAATCTGTCATTTGGTGAACGGCCTGAATATTTGCCTGTATTGACATTCAAGGCGCCGTTTGAAGCCAATTCTCCCTCATTTTTCTCTAATGCCTTCTCAATGAGCAGTGCAGGACTAAGATTCCTAAAGATATTTGCTTCATTGATAATACCGAGTTTTTCCAATGATATGTTATTCATTTATAAAACCTCCTATTATAAAAAAATCAGTATAACATAAAGGCAAAAAATGACAAGATGGAAAAATAAAATGATTTTCAATCATAATTACAGCAATATTGACCAATTGTTCAGTTATTATATTTTCTTTTTATACTATTATATTTTGACTTTTATTGTATTTCTTCCATTTTCCTTTGTACTTTGCATGTCTTCTCCTGTGTAAAGTGATCATTGTATTTATTCTTTTTAGTTATACCTTTTCCTTTCTTCTTGTACCCTTTTTTTTACATGTGTTGACATAATGTATTTAATATGATAATTTAAATTGTCTTAATTTAATATTTATAAACATCATAGGAGGTATGATATGAAAAAGCGTGTACTTATTATGGGTGCCGCGGGAAGAGATTTCCATAATTTTAACACCTATTTCAGGGATAATAAGGATTATGAGGTCATCTGTTTCACTGCAACACAGATACCCGATATTTATGGCAGAAAATATCCTGCATCATTAGCAGGGAAACTGTACAGTAAGGGTATTCCTATTTATGATGAGAAGAATCTTGAATCACTCATCAAGAAGCATAAGATTGATATCGTTGTATTTGCATATTCTGATGTGCCTCATCAGTATATCATGTCAAAAGCGTCTGATGTGCAGAATGCAGGAGCATCATTTATGCTGCTTGGTCCGAATGATACAATGGTAAAATCAAAAAAACCTGTTATTTCAATAGTGGCAACCAGAACGGGATGCGGAAAATCCCAGACAACACGGAGAGTATCGGAGATATTGAAAGAAAAGGGTTTTAAACTTGTTGCAATAAGACATCCAATGCCTTATGGTGATTTGGCCAAACAGAAAGTACAGAGATTCGCATCAATAGCAGATTTGAAAAAGCATAAATGTACAATTGAAGAAATGGAAGAGTATGAACCGCATATCAGCAGAGGTACTATTGTGTATGCCGGTGTTGATTATGAGGCAATTGTCAGGGAAGCAGAAAAAGAAGCTGATATTATTCTCTGGGATGGCGGGAATAATGATTTTTCATTCTATAAAAGTGATTTAACCATTACAGTGGTTGACCCCCATAGACCAGGACATGAATTGGAATATTATCCCGGAGCAGTTAATACACGTCTGGCAGATGTTATTGTTATCAATAAGATCGATTCAGCTGAACCCGATTATGTGCAGGAAGTCAGAGAAAATATTGCACAAGTCAATCCCAATGCCATCGTAGTTGATGCAGCATCCCCTGTCAGTGTGGAAAATACCTCAATAATAAGGAATAAGAGAGTTCTGGTTGTTGAGGATGGTCCTACATTGACTCATGGTGAAATGCAGTATGGAGCCGGTGTTGTCGCTGCAATGAGATTCGGTGCAAAAGAAATCGTTGATCCGCATCCTTATGCAGTCGGGGAAATCAAAAAGACATTTGAAAAATATTCAGAAGCCGGTCCAATCCTTCCTGCAATGGGATATTCACCCAAGCAGATTAAGGATTTACAGACAACAATAAATAAGGTTAAATGTGATTCTGTTGTTATTGCTACACCTATTGATCTGAGACGCCTTATTAAAATAAACAAGCCGTCTGTAAGAGTCGGCTATGATCTTCAGGAAATCGGAAAACCCGAACTTAACGGTATTATCAGCGATTTCCTTAAGAAGAAAAAGATTAAAACAAAGAAAAAATGAAGAAAGCTGTACTTGCATTAGGCGGTAATGCCTTGATTCAAGAAGGACAGAAAGGTGTTGTCCGGGAACAGTTTGCTAATACAAGAATGTCCCTTGACGGAGCAGTTGAATTGCTCCGTCAGGGATTTTCAGTTGTAGTAACACATGGGAATGGGCCTCAAGCAGGACATGAAATGCTCAAGAATGAATTGGCATCAGCAGAAACGCCGTCATTGCCTTTAGGTGTTATTGTTGCTGAAACACAGGGATTTATAGGATATATGATAGCTCAATCTCTGATGAATCGACTCAGGAGAGAGGGAATTGAAAAGAATGTGAGTGTTGTAGTTACTCAGGTGCTAGTATCACAGGATGACCCCTCTATACTTAATCCATCAAAATTTGTAGGTAAATTTTATATGGAAGAGGATACACATGAATTGCTTAATAGAGGATGGCATATCAAGAAAGATGCAGGAAGAGGATTCAGAAGGGTTGTTCCTTCACCTGAACCGATTGATATTATTGAAAAAGATGCAATCAATGAACTCTTGAACAAAGGGGATATCGTTGTTGCTGTAGGTGGAGGCGGGATTCCGGTTTTCAGGGATAAAAACGGATTTTTAGAAGGAATGGATGCAGTTATTGATAAAGATAAAGCATCTTCATTGCTGGCAAAACAAATTAATGCTGAAAAATTTATTATAATGACTGCTGAGAAATATGTATGTATTAATTATAGAAAACATGATGAAAGAATGCTCACTGAGCTTACTGTAAATGATGCTGAGAAATATTTGAGACAGGGACAATTTCCTGCAGGTTCAATGGGACCGAAGATTAAATCAATGATTGACTATGTAAGAGATACAGGATACGAAGGCAGAATAGGATCCATTGATCTGGCAAAGGATGTTGTTAACGGTAAGTCAGGGACAGCTATCATCAATGGATGATTATGGAATATACACTGCTGTTAATAAAACCAGACGCAGTTGAACGAAATCTCATAGGACATATTCTGGAGCGTATTGAAAACGAGGGATTTAAAGTAATTAATTTGAGAATGGAACAGATGAACAGAGCAAAGGCAGAAGAATTCTATTCAGTTCACAAAGAAAAAGATTTTTTCCATGGGCTTGTCGATTATATGGTTTCGGGGAAAACAGTGGGAGTTCTTCTTCAAAGGGAAAATGCTGTTAATCATCTGAGACATTTTATAGGCAATACAGATCCTGCAGATGCTGAAAAAGGCACAATAAGAAATCAATTCGGACAGACACTCAGAAGGAATTCGGTTCATGCAAGTGATTGCAGAATATCTGCTGAACGCGAAATAGATGTATTCTTTAAGGAGTATAAATGAAAATATCAAAGATCGGATTCTATGGCATCAGAAATACGGGGGCAGGACTTGTGCAGACAGTGGCATCTGAGGGATTGGCTGCTGTTGTTTATGAAAAAAATGATGATATTTATCACAATGCTTTATCAGTTATCGAGAATAATGTTGATTATGAGATTGAACATTGGGGTATGACAAGAAAAGATAAGAAAATACTCATGTCGAGAATTGAACATATTGATTCTTTTTCAGATTTTATGAAAAATGATATTGATATTATTGTGGAGAGTGTGGAAGAACAGATTGAAATAAAAAAACATGCAATAGAGAAAATTGAAAATGAATTGACTCTCAATATTCCGGTGGTATTAACGGCTCAGATAAACACATTGAAGGATATACTGAAAGACAGTAATCTGGCCTCAAGAGCAGTCAATATTCACCCTGTGCCGTCAGTGCCGACATTTAAGATAGTTGAGATGGTGAGAAGCTGCTCTGTCAATGAGGCGTCAATGGAGATCCTGAAGAGCTTCTTTGACAGACTTGATTTAAAGGTTATGGAAATAGCAGATTGTCCCGGAGGTATTGGCCCGAGAATATTTATTTCAGCTGTAATTGAATCATGTAATGCCATAAGCCAGTATGGCATTGATGAGATTATGGCAGATAATATTTTGAAAATAGGTTTGAGAATGTATAAGGGACCTTTGAAAATGGCGGATGAACTCGGTTTGGATACTGTGAAAACATGGATTGAGGAGATGAACAGAATTGCAGGAACAAGATATGAAGTTCCTCAATTGCTTACTGATATGATGAATAGCGGATTAAATGGTTTAGTGAATAAAAAAGGATTTTTAACATATTAAAAGCAGGGTTTTATGAAGATATTAGTGTTGAATTCAGGTTCATCATCATTGAAATATCAGATAATTGACACAGAGAAAGAAGAGTGCCTTGTAAAGGGGCTTGCAGAAAAAATCGGTATGGTTGATTCATCAATTAAACAGAAACGTTTTGATGGTGATGAGATTATAGTTCAGCAGGAGATTATCAGTCACACAAAAGCCATAGCTCAGATGCAGAATCTGATCCTGGACAAAAAACATGGTGTGCTGATGAGTATCAATGAGATTGATGCAGTGGGTCACAGGGTTGTGCATGGAGGTGAAAAATTCTCAGCTTCTGTTCTTATTGATGATACTGTTATTGATGCAATTGAGGAATACTCAGAAATTGCACCATTACATAATCCGTATAATCTCAAGGGAATATATGCTGCCATGAAAGAATTGCCTGATGTACCGCAGGTTGCTGTCTTTGATACAGCTTTCCATCAGTCATTACCGGAACATGCATATATTTATCCCATACCATATATCTTTTATGAAAAGCACAAAATAAGAAAATACGGCTTCCACGGCACATCTCATTATTTTGTTTCACGCAGGGGCGCAGAAATATTTGGAATGGACATAAAGGATACAAAGATTATTACCTGCCATATAGGGAATGGGGCATCTATAGCAGCAGTTGAAGGCGGTCGTTCGATTGATACCTCTTTGGGATTCAGCACTATTGCAGGTGTAATGATGGGAACCAGAAGCGGAAATCTTGATCCTGATGTGATACTTAAAATTATGGATAAGGAGGACCTTACAATTGAACAGGCAGAATCTCTGCTTACAAAACATTCGGGATTAATGGGCGTGAGCGGTATATCCAGTGACATGAGAGAGGTTATCAAAGCATCTGAAAATAATAATAAAAGGGCAAAATTAGCAATAAAGATGTTTGCTTACAGAATCAGGAATTATATTGCATCATATGCTGCTGTGCTGGGAGGTCCTCAGATGATAATATTTACTGCCGGTATAGGTGAGAATGTACCTCTAATAAGAGAATTATCGCTTGAAGGTTTAGAATTTATGGGAATAAAACTTGATAAAGAAAAGAATGAGCAGGTGAGAGGAACTGAAGATGTAATTAGTACAGATGACTCTCCTGTAAAGATATATGTTATTCCAACAAATGAGGAACTTGTCATTGCTAAGGATACAGAACGGATTGCTCATAAAGAGAATTGACAGTATAGATTCCAGAATTATATTTCCTATAAAGGAGATATATGAAAATCAATGGTGATATGTATGTTGAGGATATTGTACAGGAATATCCAAAATCTGTAGCATTTTTAATGGATAAAGATATTATATGTATTAAATGCGGAGCGCCCGTATGGGGATCGCTCAATGAATTGCTTGAGGAAAAGGGGATTGAAGACAAGCAGAAGCTTATTGATGAGCTGAATGCCTATCTTCAGACATAAATGCTTATTAAGGTAATTGAGAAAAAGAATAATAAGACTGTTTTTGAAATAAAGGCTGATGATAGTCAGTTTGAATCTATTATGAATATGATAAAAAATAATTATCCTGCTGATCATTTCCAAATCACAATTGACAATATGCATAATGATGCAGATACAGGCAATATTCATGATGCTTTTAAGTCTATTATTCCTGTAATTACAATATTCCTTATTCCAATATCCAATATAATTGTGATTATTTCAATATTCTTGCTGAAGGATATGAGTCAGAAGATTATAGGTTCTGGAGCAGCAGCAATTATCTTTCTGATATCAGTTATTCTACTGCTGAGAGGCAGGAAATGAATATTCTTATAATCAATTGGAGAGACATGAAAAATCCTCTCTATGGAGGAGCCGAGATACATATGGAGAAGATAGCTCAGTATCTAGGCATGGAAAATAATATATATTACCTGACTTCCATGTATAATGGTGCAGATGAAAGGGAAACAATTGACAATATTCACTATATTCGCATTGGTAATGAATATTTATTCAATTTTGCGGTTATGATGAATATCAAAGGCCTATTGAGAGAAATTCAACCGGATATTATTCTGGAGGATATCAATAAGGTGCCATTCTATACCCCTTTATTTACAGATATTCCTGTGATTGCTGTTATTCCCCATATATTCGGTAAGACAATATTCAGACAAACAGGTCTTATCCCTGCCCTGTATGTGTATATAATGGAGATGCCCTTAAAACATGTGTATAGAAGAGCTTACTATGAAGTGATTTCACAGTCCACAAAAGAGGATTTAATAAGGCGCGGCATTGACGGAAACAGAATCAAAGTGATTGAATGCGGTATAGATAGAGATTATGAATATCTGTCAAAAATTGAGAAATTTGAATCGCCTGTTATGGTTTATATCGGCAGATTAAAAAAATACAAATCCATTGAGCATATAATAGAAACAATGCCGAGACTGAAGACCGTATTCCCTGATATAAGATTGATAATAGCAGGAAGAGGGGATTATGAGGAAAATTTGAAAAGAAGAACAAGAGAACTGAATGTAGGTGACTATGTTGAATTCAGGGGATATATAAGTGAGGATGAGAAATGGGAACTTCTCAGAAGAGCATGGGTATCTGTATATCCTTCACTTATTGAGGGATGGGGTATAGTCAATATTGAAGCAAATCTTGTTCATACACCTGTAATATGTGCAGATGTACCCGGATTGCGTGATTCTGTTAAAAACGGATATTCAGGATTGCTCTATGAGTATGGGAATACGCAGCATATGGCAGAGCAGATTATCACATTATTTGATGAATATAATTATAAAAACTACTGCAGGCAGGCTTATGAGTGGTCAAAACATTTTAATTGGCAATATACAGGAAAGGCAACAGAAGAATTTATTCAGCAGACACTTGAAAACTGCCCTATTATCAAATAAACACTTGATATTCTATAACTTGACAAGTATTGACAAATCCATATATTAAATTAAAATAATACAGATGAGAAAAATATATATTTTTCTATTATTTATTACTGCATATATTACTGTATTAGCTCAATGGTCTTCCATCAGAACTGTATGGTTTTATGCAAATGCATATTTTCCTCCGACATCAACTCATGTTGCAGGTGTGGATACTTCAGGTAATACATATCTTGTCTGGCATGACCATATATTTGAGTTTGAATTTGATATTGTGCAGCATAAGTTTAATGGTACAAGCTGGTCAGGCTGGCAGAGAGTAGATGATGCATTATCCGGTCAGGGATATTACGGACTTTCGAGAATGCCGTCTATCTCAGTAGAACCTGATGGTAAACGTCTGATTGTCTGGGAGGATATGAAAACAGGATATTTTGAATTACATTCCAAATATTACAATAACATTGATATACCTTCCCAGAGGCAATTGACTGACGACAGTGCTTATACTTGGTATCCTAAATTACAGTATGCAGATAACAGGCATCATCTCTTCTATATAGACAGTAAAAGCGGAGTATTTAATATTTATTACAATTATTATGATTCATTATGGCATAATGAAGAGCATGTGATTGCAGTAGATAGTGCATGTAATGATTTCTCATTCTATGCTTACAATGATTCAACAATGGTGCTTTCTTTTCTGATGAAACCTTATGAATATGACAATCTCTATTATTCAGTTAAATCAAATGGCATATGGAATACGCTGCATCCCCTGTTCACAGGGAATTTTGATGTAACTTATCCGAATATAATAAGTAATAGCACCAACACGTTTATTCTGTTTACTGCTAATATTAATGGTCTTTATCAGCTTTTCATGTCAAAATTCAATGGAATATCATGGTCAATGCCGGAGCTGATAAGCAATAATGAGACAAATATCATGCATCCTACAGGTATTATCAATGGCAATGATTTTCACATATTTTTCATTTCAGATGAATTCCCTAATGGTATTATCAAACATTCTGTTTATGATATTATCAGTGACAGTATTGTAAGCACAGAAACAGCAGTGGAGGTGAGAGAGGGACCGATATATTCACCCAAAGTTGTTATTGATTCAAATGGCAATCTTCAGCTGATGTTCACATGTGCTGATGGCGAAAGGACTTCAAACAGGGGGCCGAACAATATCTATCATCTTACTCTGAGCGGAGTTAAGAGCAATATTACTGAAACTGTTAAACCATATGCTTTGAGCAATTATGGGAATTATTATAGTATATCAATGACAGATGATAATGATTACTCTATAAGCATACTTGATAAGACGGGCAGATGCATTGCTGATATGCCGGGTGATAAGAGACTGATACTTGATAATAGTTATTTTAAACGCAATGATATATATTTTCTGATAATAAAAACTAATAAAAACATTTACACTGAAAAGGTCTTATGGTTAAACTGAGAATATCCTTACTGATTTTTGCTGTTGTCTATTTGAGTGTAATGGCAGATTTTTCAATTATCAGCAATGAAGGCAATAATATCTCTGTTTTTTACAATGGTATTTACAGTGAAGGCGGGAAAGCAATAATATTGCCTCCGAATGATAATTATTCAATCTCCGTATCTCCATCAAATGCATTTGATAAAAATCAGTATAGAGCAATTTATTCAGGTGATATGCATTTGCTGCCTCTTCCACAGACTGATGAGGCATACACAATTAGTGTAAATTATGATAATACAAGGGTGTTTGGAAAGAGGATTATTCCTGAAAGCGATATAATGTCTTCATTTTCAGACATAATTATTAATAGTGAGAATATTGCGGAGTTTATCAAACCGAGAACGCCTATTCATTTTAAAGCTTCATATACAGGATTGCCTGTATTGAAAATGAGGATAGACAGTAGTGGAATATACAGGGTATATTACAGTCAGCTCAATGCTGTGACTGATATTGAGCTTTCAGGGATTAACCCGCGAAACATACAGCTGTTTTGCAAGAATAAGGAAATACCTTTATATATTAGCAATATTGCTGATTCTTCATTTAATGCAGGTGATTTCATTGAATTCTTTGCAGAGAGGAATGATGGAGAAGGATACCGTTATTTTGATAAATACAATATTGAAAATGTATATATACTTACAGTGGAAGGAAATCCGGGTTCCAGATATGTTCAATTCACATCAACCATTTCACATGACTCATTGATAGCAGCGAATATAGAATCTCATTACAGAACAGTTCATGTTGAAGCAGACAGTTTCTTCTACAGATTCCAGACAGTATCTGCGGATACCAGTGATTTTTGGTTTGACAGATATATGAATGACCCGAACACATATGATATAAATATTGATTTAAATGACAGAATTGCGGACAGTCCTTTAATATTGACATCATATTTACATGGTGTATCCCATTTGGGTATAAACCCTGACCATCCGCTTGATATATATATGAATGACAGCATCATAGAATCAATCAATTGGAATGACCAATTGCCTTATTATTATAAGAGTGATTCCATTGTTCTTCCGGATACAAATGAGATATGTGTAACATATCATGTGAAATCAATTCCGGGAGATACATCAAGCAGTGATTCCCTTCTGTTCAATGATATAATGCTTAATTGGACAGAATTGACATATGAGAGGGCATTGAGGCCTGAAAACGGTTATCTGGTTTTTTCAATGGATCCGAGAGAAGGATATGGCAGATTCAGATTCCGGATTACGGGTTTTGCCAATAGCAATGTTGAAATTCTACGAAAAGACTTAAAGAGAATTATCGGTTTCAATGTATTATATGATACACTTACATTTACATATACTGTAATCTTTGAGGATGATATATATACCACGGGTGTTCAATATGGTGTTTATGAAAGATCAAATTTGCATACACCCGATGAAATTGAAAGATATGAATATGCAGATTTAGCATCATCGCTGAATAGGGGTAAATTTGTTATTATATGTCCTCAGGAATTAAAAGAGGAATCTGCTGAGATAGCCAATCTATTTGATGAGGATGTTTTTATTGCCGGAACGGAAGATATCTATAATGAATTCTCAGATGGATTTGTACGTCCATCGGGAATAAGGGATTTCCTTCGTGCGGCATATAATAATTGGGAAATAGCTCCGACACATGTTCTTCTGCTTGGGGATGCTTCCAGAGACCAGAATAATCATTTAAACAAAAAACAGTATTATATACCTAATGGATATGTATACGGTCTAGTGGATTTCGGCTATTCATGCTCAGATAACTATTATGGCAGAGTAGTGGGTGAGGATGTACTTGAAGATATCTCTGTATCAAGATATCCGGTTAAAACAATAAATGATATTTATAATCTCAAATCAAAAATTATTCACTACACAGATCCTCGAAATATGGGTACGCATTATCTGAGAGCTTTAATGGTCTATGACACCACAGAATACATACGCAGTGAAAATGATTCAAAAACGCTGGGAAGTATGCTGCCTTTTTATCTCTATCCCAAATATATGCACACATTCCAAAGCTGGGGCCCCGATTTTATTCCGGAACTGTATAAAGGTGCATTTGTAATGAATGTGCTTGCACATGGAGCAATACGTTCAATTGGCTATGGAATGTATTTGAGGATTTTTGATGTATATAGATATAACAACATATCCCGTCTGCCGCTTGTCAATGTTTTTTCATGCAATACAACGGAATTTGATTTTGTTGCTCCAGATACTATATCAATAGGTGAAGCATTTGCAACTGCTCCAGGCGGAGGCGCTATTGGATATTACGGAGCAACCGGGACATCAGAAGCAGGTGTCAATTTTGTTTTATCCAGAGCGATATTCAGACAGTTTACTGAAAAGGGATTGAAAAATATTGGTGATATTCTCCGTATAGGGGAAACAGAATTTTTCCTTGAAGCCAGCAATAATAATCCATACAATTTTTTATATTATAGGTCTCAGGAGATAATGAATTATAATCTCCTTGGCATTGGTTTTCTTGATCTCAATATTCCCAAACCTTCAAATGATGAACTGTTATTATCAAGTGAAGACCTGGGAGCCGGGGATACTCTGACTGTAGAACTCAATTCTCAGCATATTCAAAATGGCAATATGGAAAGTATAATTCTGGATATTGACAAAAACGCTATTTCACATAATCACAGCGAGATATTTGATTCTACCGGGACAAACAATCTTATAATGCCTGATACAGTTAATATCGGTTCAATGACAGTATTGACAGTTTCATCATCATCAGACACATCATTATTACAATATGCTTTTCCCTCTATAGGACGTGTCGGCATGTCAACTTTCGGTATGCTGCCTGCTGAACCGGATACAAGTAGCAGATTTATTATATATGCAAAGATCAAGAATGCAGGTGCGCTTACAGAGCAGTATGCATATTATAAAAAGGAAACAGCAGGAAATTATACATTTGTTTTACTGAAAAGGGATTCCAGTGATACAACCATGTTCAAATCAGATTCATTGGGACCGCTGACAGCCGGCTCATCAGATTATAAATTTCTTTATTATATATCAATGAAAGACAGCACCAGCAATATAATAAATTCTGCTAAAAAATATTATTTAGTGAAATCCCTTCCTGATTTCGGATTGAAGACAAACTCATTGGAGATAAATTCTGTAAACAGAACACCGGTAATTGAATATTATATTGAAAACTTCAGGGGCCTTTCCATACCGGGATTTGCGGTTGAGTTTTATGAAATCGGCACAGATTCAGCTATCATAACCATTGATTCTATTGCCGGTATAAATGAAATACTTTCAAAGAATTATGCTACTCTTAATGAAGATGTCTATTTAAATGATTTTACTGTGACAATGGATATCTATAATCAAATCAATGAAGCTGCTGAAGATAATAATAAAATAGTATTTGAAAATTATGACCATCTGATTATTTTAATCGATGATGATGTTGAAGATAAAAATCCGGATTTTCATCTATTGTCAGCTGATATTGAAGACAGATTCAGTAATCTTGGGTCTTTCTTATGTTTTTCAAGGAATGAATTCACTGATTCATTAAGCACTATGAAGATGTTTTCTGAAAGTGATGGAAATGTATATGAATATAATATTTTTAATGGCGATACAGTAAAATGTGATATTAATCTCTCATTTAATGATTCCACGCTTAATGATGAAGATTATAATTTATATGCTTATGATTTTAATGACAGTGTTTATGTGAAGGTATCTGATATTCTGGATTATGTGAATGTAAGTCTTAACACCGGTCTTAATAAGTTTACAATTGCAGATCACACAGATTCATTATCACCATATATAGCAATACTGATTGAAAACAGTGATTATGTGGGCAATGTAATATTATCCGAAGAATGTGAATTATCATTTGTTATTGAGGATGAGAGCGGAGTAAGACCGGATGATATAACTATCATTCTAAATAATGATACATTGACGCGGGGTGAATATTCAATATCAGAGAACACTGATATCAGAAATATTCCAATACAGATGACCAAAAACCTTGATGACGGGATATATGATATTACTGTTATCGCAAAGGATATTTACAGTAATGAAAGCACTGAAATAATGGAGTTTAAAGTTGCTCAGACATTTGCAATACTGTCTGCAGCAAATTTCCCCAATCCTGTTTCAGGCTCATCCACTGTTTTAGCCTGCAGGCTGACTGAAAATGCAGATGAATTAATATTTCATTTATTTGATTCATCAGGCAGAAAAATAAGACAACAATCATTTATTCCGGGTAGCGATAATATTTTCACATATGATTTTGATGTTTCAAATTTATCAAATGGAACGTATTTATATTACTTTGAAGCATATAAGAATGGCGGCAGTGAAAAAGTTAAATCAAAGATTCAGAAAATGAGTGTGCTTAAATGAAAAATATTTTTATAATTTTAATCATATGTCCTATATTTTTATTCAGTACAGAATCTTTTCTGGATATTTACATGTTTTCATCAGGGGAAGCAAATGCAGGGAACACTTTCTCAAGCACAGGCGATTATATTGCAGTAAATAACCCTGCGGGTAATTTGAATGTGATGACATTTAAAATGCTCTATGAACATAAATTCCTTATGGATAATATCAGCTCATACAATGCAGCATCAGTAACAATACCTATATTCAATACTATAAGTACAGGTATCTCTTATATAAATCAGAATATTGATAATATACCCATTTACGGCGAATATCCGGGTAATCCGGATTCACTGGATTTTGAACCGCTTGGTTATTTCAGTGATAATGCTCATGCATTTTATTTCAATATTGCTTATACTTATGTGCCATCACTATATACAGTATATGAATTGGCAGTGGGAACAAATATAAAATATATATATCATAATATTTATAATAATACCGGAATGGGTTCAGGATTTGATATTGCAGCAGATTTACTGCTGTATATGAATAGAATAAATTATAAATGGATTGGATTAATGGACTTTTTCATAATAATGCAGGATGTGGGAACAACCGAAATTAAATGGAATACACTTAGTGAAAATATTGACCAGAGAGGGTATCAACTAGTAACAGGTATAGGATATTCACTGCCTGTTGATGTGCTAAAAACAGAGTTTAATACAGAAGTGAATGCTAAATACGGAAGGAACAATGGAATGGGCGCTGCGATAAGTATGAATTATAACAATATGGCAGGTATAACTACAGGAATCAATTATGAGGAAGGATTGAACAATTACTCATTTAGTGAACCGCGAGCCGGTGTTTTTATTCTATTCTCGGGATTTGAGGTGCATTACAGCATATCATCATCAGAATTAGGTTTGAATCATTCAGTAACAGTTGGTTATTCATATGATAAATAAGGAATCAGTTCTCAAGATTACTGATAAGAATAATTTTCTTGTATTTGCAGGCACAAATGAAGACAATATAAAATCAATATTGTCAGCTATAAAGGATAAATATGTTGATCCGTCATTTGAGGATTTGGACTATATTGAAATATATGGTGATGAATTCAATATGGAAGAGTTCTCACAGTCGGCAATGGCTATGCCAATGATCTCAGCAAAGAAGGTAATAGTAGTTAGAAATGCTGTACGATTGAGTTCAGCAGATGCTAAGGATCTCAATAAAATCGCGGAGAGTATGAGCGAAAGCGTAGTACTTGTTCTGATTTATGTTGATCCGAATAAATACCATTCTCAGATAGTCAGGCAGTCAGAGGATTTATTCCAAAATGCTAAGATAATACTTATGGCAAGAGAAAGACAATTAACCTTTGATGACATCAGGGTCATTTCATCTGAAAAAAATCTCAATTTAAGTGAAAACGCAATAAGAAGAATATTAGATATCTCTGATTCTAATCCGGATATTGCAATGAATCTGCTTAATACTGCATGGATGCTTAACAATAATGAATCATTTGACAGTATGATAGAGGATAAATCAGGATTTGAAATTTATCCTACTATGCATAATGAATTTCTCAATTTTTTTTCAATGTATCAAAAGGAAAAATGTTTTGAATTCTACAGACGTTTAATAAAGTGGCATGTGATTTCCCCGGAGGGTTTAATCATGATATTATTGAGTCATATTGAAAAAATGAAAAAATCGGCCTGTGGGAATGGAAATATAAGGTATAATAAAAATAAATGGAATTTATCTGAAATTGACAGGGCATATTATTTGTTTTATAATGTGCTTAGAAATTTCAGAACAATCAAAAAAGAATATGCAATTTTATCATTTGAACAGGTGCTCTTAAACGTATTAAAAGCTTAAGGGGGAAGTATGGACCTAAGAGAATTATTGTCAGCAAAAGAGAGTGTTAAGGAAAAATTAGAAAAACTGGAACACATCAAGTCGGATATAAGAGAAGCTGTGTATGACAAGATTAAAGCTGAATATACAGAAAAGATGACTGAAATTGACAAGGCTATTGATGAGAACAAATTACAGGTTGAAGAAGAGCTCAGCAGCATTAAAGAGGAAATAGCTGAGGTCAATTCATTCCTTGAGAAATACGAATCAGAATATGAGGAAATCAGTGTTCGCATCCAGATTGGAGAATTCAGCGAGGATGAGTATGGTGAAAAAAGGGATGAATTGAAAAATCAGATTGACATGTACATAATGAGGCAGAAAGAATTGAATCAGAAAATGGCAGAATTGGGTGTGACTGGAGATGCAGAAGAATTAGAGGAAAGCAGTCTTGATGATACACAGAAAGAAGAGGATATTGAATCGGTATTTGATGAGATAAGCACACTTGAAGAAAAACCCGATTTCAGTACTGAAATTGTTGAAGATGAAACGGATGTTGCTGATAACACGGAACCAGAAATTATGCCTGATTTTAATGCTGAGATTACTGAATCAGAAGCTGTTGATTTATCTGAAAAGGATAAAGATGATGCGGCATTTGAACTGGCAACTGATTTGACACCTGATGTTGAAGAGGAGAAGAACCCATTCGAAGATGCATTGAAGGATCCGATTAATGATATATTACAGCCTATTATCACTGAGGAATTTAATGAAAATGAAAACAGTGACGGCATACAGCCGATAGAGACCAATTTGAATGAGTTTTTCAATGCAGCAGAAGAAAATGATGAAGAGCAGAATGACATTGAGGGTATTACATGCCCAAAATGCGGTCATGTAAATAATCCTAATTTGATGAATTGCGAAAAATGCGGTGCTGAGCTGTTCTAAATAATTATTAATAATTTATGAGATTACGTCATGCACCTCTATATACAATAAGCATATATATAAACACCATACTTGCAGCATTGCAGGGTATTGTGGCAGCAACCCTTTTAGATCCCTATTATATGGGCTATTTCTCACAGATTAAGGTAATACTTGCTTATTTAATGATGATTAATGTCGGTTTTATAAATGGTTTGCTCATTGTACTTCCCAAATCAGACAGACAAACGCAGCAAGAATATATTAATGCAGGTTTCTGGATGAGCCTTGCATTATACTCATTGGGTGCATTTGTTTTTCTGATTCTTTATTTTATTATGCATGAGAAGTCATTTCTCTTTGTAGCCATTGTATTCCCCATATATGGCATAAAAGAGATACCGATATATATAATGAGAGGAAAGGGTGATTTTAAGAGTTTGTCCATAATGTATATCATATCATCAATAGTATCCTTTGCCCTTATAACAGGTTTGATTTATTATTTCAAGTTCATAGGTGCATTGGGAGCTCTCTCCTTAACTGTCATTCTAATGCTTGTGCTGGGCCTTGGAGTCGGGAAAATCAGGGTTTCACTCAAAATAAAAAAACAACGAATAGTGGGGCTTTTCCGGAACGGCATATTTATATATATAAAGGATTTTTTCAGATTTCTGAAGAGTTCAATGGAAAAGCTTATCATGATGTTTATTATGCCAAAAGAGGTTTATGCAGTTTACACTGTCGGCATTGTGATGATATCATTTTTTGATATTCTACCATCAACAATATTTCAGTATCTGCTTCCGGATTTTATCAGAGAAGGGACAAAATGGTCTGAAGAAAGAATGTCAAAAACTATTTCCATAATTACATACATAATGACTGTCCTTCTTCTGGGAGGTATATATGTGTTTTCAATGCTTATACCAAAGATTCTTCCTGCTTACACATCATCCCTTATCATTTTTTATTTGTTAACATTCACATGTTATATAAATATATGGAATTATATAATATATAATAAATTTGTTTCAGAAAATAAGATCAAATATATGTATGCATCACAATTCATCGGCTTATTTGCATTACTTGTTTCAATTGCTGTCTTCTATGGATTAATGAATGTGAATGTATCAGATATGATTTTCGCCGCATATTCAATACTTATAGCAAGAACTGCCTACATAATTTCACTTATAATCATATTCAGGGCAAGTACAAGTCTTAATCTATTTACACCCGAAACAAGTATAATCAGCGGAAGCAGTATTCTGACTATTATAGCTGCGCTTCTGCTTGTATCCAGAAATATACATATAATTCCTCTTCTCCTTTTTGCATACAGTATAATATATTTTAAAAGGCTTAGGGCATGGATACGAGAATTGACATTATAGTAGTTGCATATAAGAATATTCAGCGTTTTATGAAGAAGAATTATTCACTTATTTCAGATAATAATATTAGGATAATTATTGCTGACAATAACAATAATAATATTAAGGAATGCAGGAATGATAATGTAATATATGTAAATATGGGTGCAAATATGGGATATGGAACTGCAGTTAACAGGGTTCTGAAATACTCCAAAAGCAAATTTGTTATGATTTGCAATGATGATATTGTGTTTAAAAAGGATTTTTTTACAACAATATACAGAGAGATGGAATTTTATGAAAGGGGCAATATAGGATTAATAGGATTCAATGTAATTAGTGAGAAAACGGAAAGAAGGGGATTACACAGACAATTATACAGCATTCCGCTTATTTTATTCCATTTTTCAATTTTTCCTCTCATATTATCGCTTTTTTCCAGGGGGAATGGATACATTGGAGGATATGAAACCATTCATTATCATAAATCCTCAAAATATGTGAAGGGCGTCTCCGGCTCCTGTTTTATGTGCGGCAGGGATATACTTCTTGGTTTAGGCGGTTTTGATGAGAAATTTTTCTTGACATATGAGGAAACGGAATTATTCAGGCGAGTACTAAAAGCGGGATATCTCATATATTATGAAAGCAGCGCAATTGTATATCACAAACATGGCTTTTCAGCATCAGGTATATCCTTAAGAGAATCATACAGGTCAATGCATGTTTATCTTGAAAAACACTATCCAAAATGGGCAGTTATATCAGCTAAACTATATATATTTATATGGCTGTCAATAAGGGCACTTTTTTCAAAAAAGAAGAGAAATGAAATTAAATACTTTCTGCTTAAACAATAGAAACAGATTTATACTTCTATCTGTTATCAATGCTGTAATAATTACTATATCTCTAATATTGGGCAATTATTCATTACTGATTCTTGCAGTTTTCCTGTCATGTGCAGCAATGTGGAATATCAGTAAAAACAATCACACTGTATTTTTCAGCATATTGCTTTTCTATGGTTTATTTTCAAGGATTATCAGTTATTATTTCCCTGCAGAATATAATCCAATATTCCTGTTCACAGCATTTTATCTGATACTGTATGGAGATCATATAATCAGCAGACTGATGAATCTGAGAAAAAAAACATGGGCAGGCATCATTGTTTACACATGTATTGCACTTTTCTACACAATATGCATAAACAAATCCTATATATTTACTCAAATGATATCTTTTAATATAATGATACTACCTGTATTTGCAGTACTGCTTATAAGGGAAAACAGGGAATTGATAGACATTATTATATATTCAGCTCCATTAATCCTGATTTATTCAATATTTCAGTATGGAGGCGCTTTTTTTCAGTCAGATGCAGTTTGGATTGCAGAAAATGCGTTAAAAACATATGATTCCATGAAAATTGCAGGTAATTTAAGGCCATTCTCTGTATTTTCGTCAGTAGAGGAATTTGGATTTTTTCTGATGATATTGGCTATACTGCCATCGTACAGGAAAAGCAGGTATACATTCTCTTTATCGGCAATTTCAGTTATTATGCTTTTTATATATTCAATAAGATTGCCTCTTATAATGATAATTGTATTTGCAGTGTATTATATGCTAAGAAAGAAATATTATCGTGCAGTTCTAATCTGTATAAGTGCTATGCTTCTGATAACTGTTATCCTGAATATAATCCCATTTAAGGAAAAACTGCATGTCAGCGAAACGGGACCCAAGGTTTTCATAACTCATTCATTAGAACCATTCAGGAATATCTTTTCATCATATTCGTTTAAAAAAAGAATTGAATATTTTTCCGAGAACTCTATCAATTTCATTAAATATCCCTGGGGTATGGGTATTAACAATAATCCGAGAATTCTTGTTCACAATAAAAATATATATGACTCAGAAAGTGCATTTATGATGCTCATACTTTCCTGTGGAATACTGATGCTAATATTTATAATTGCAGTGTATGTAAATTTGATTAAAAAAGTTATTTTCGGAAGGATGAACTTTATACTGTATTTAACATTCCTTGGATTATTTATGCTTGTATTCTCTCATGTATTATCTTTTCATTTTATCAATTTGATTTATTATTATGCAATAATAAGGAGTATTGATGATAGGTATTGAAATACGGGACAGACAGGATGAAAATGAACACAAGGCAATAACAATTACTGATGAGTATACAGCTAAATATCCCGAAAAATCATATATGCGTTACTCATTTCTCTGGGCAGCATTCAATACGCTTAATAACAGTGAATTTAGAGTCAGGAAAAGGGAATATAAAAAATTTATTTTCGCAAACAATATATCCGTTAATAAGCGTTATTTTATAAATTGGGGTATTGATAATAAGAAAATACTCAATCAGTTTGAAAGGGCCGGCTATTCGGCAATCAAAATTAAATTGACCCAGAGAGCATTCGGCTTAATGATTAAGAACACAATATATTATCCCATGCATAGAGGAAGATATAAAAGTTCTAATAATCAGGATGCCTCCATTGAAGAGAATTTTAATTCAATTGAAGAGAATATGAAGTATGATGAAGTACATTTGAGGAACTCATTCAGAACACTGATGGAAGGCAAGAGACCCGAATTTATAATAGTCAATGAAGACAGAACAAAGTATGTAAGGTTATTGATTGAGACAGCAGGTGCTCTGGGTATAAAGGTTTTCACAGTTCAGCATGGTCTGACACCTATTGTAATGGACAATCATATACCATTTGCCAATGAATCATTTGCTCCTTTGAATGGGGATTACATATGCTGCTGGGGAGAAAATTCTAAAAAATATCTTATAGATAATAATGTGCCGCAGGAAAAAATTATTATCACCGGAAATGCTGATGCGGACATTCATGTAAAGCAGACAGAATCATCACATAGGCGTATTCTCGTTATTGATCAGCAATATATCGGCCAGGATGAGGAGATGATATATACATACAATAAGCTTCTCAAATGCCTGGATTCAAATGAAATTGACTATTATATATATATGAGAGGACAATATAATTATGATTATTTAAAAAATGTCTGTAA
Source organism: uncultured Bacteroidales bacterium (assembly GCA_964544145.1). Classification (GTDB taxonomy): domain Bacteria; phylum Hydrothermota; class 32-111; order 32-111; family 32-111; genus CAZJAT01. Next base: position 46,428 of record CAZJAT010000004.1, read on the forward strand.
ACCGGGAAGCCTTATTAAATGGCAGAAGGGCATGATACATCATTATATGAATTTGGCTGACAAAGTAGTCGGATTTTATTCAACAGCAGTTTTGGAATCACTGTTATCAGGTACTGATGCTGTTTCATTTGATGCTTTGCAGAGAGGAGATGTAATGGGATTTAAAGAATCGGGAATCCCTGTAGTATCAGATTGCAGAGAACTGGCAGACATATTAGCAAGCGGTCCATTGAAAAAAACATATCTTGATAATCATTTCAGTCAAATAAGCGATTATGCAGCGAAGAATATTTTTGATGCAGTAATGGAACGGATATGAATATTATTTACCTAGATTTTGCTTTAAACAGAGGGGGCGCAGAGGTGTCCCTTGAGCATTTAATATCTGCATTAAATCCGTTTTACAGACAGGTGGTATATGCACCTACTGATACAAAATTAACAAGAGAATGTATTGATTTGGAGCATTTAGAGTGTAATAATAAAATATTCAATATAAAACGGTTTTCACCATTCTCTCTGTTTGCTGTGATTCAATTGATTGTAATTTCAAGAAGAATAGATAGAAAGGGCATTATTGTATCTAATACATATAAAGCTCATATAACAGGTATGGCATTGAAATTATTGTTTAAAAGAAAATGGGTTCTTATTGAGAGGGATATTGCAGAAAATAGGGCAGAAAAGATTATGAAGCGGATATTATATCATATAGCAGATAGAACGGTTTTTGTCTCAAATTTCTGCAGGTATACAAATGGCGGAAAGGGAATTGTGATACACAATATAATTAAAATATGCAGAAATGATGAGAAAAAAAAGTATATATTATATGCGGGTGATTTTACAAGGGATAAGGGTTTTGACAGGATAATTGATATAATGGATTCCCCGGTTCACCAGTCTGCGATGAAATTTGCCGTAATGGGCAAAGTACCCGAATACAGCAATGAGCATTTTGAAATACCGGGCCATGTTGAACATATTGATTATAATTACAATCCATACAGCATTTTGAGAAAAACTGCAGCAATACTCATGCTTAACAGAAAGGCGGAAAGTTTTTCAAGGGTTACTGCTGAGGCAATGGCATGCGGGGCAATACCGATTGTGATTAAGGGTAATGGTATGGATGATTATGTGAAAAACGGAAAAAATGGGATTGTATTAGATCTTTATGATAGAGAAAGCGTGTATTCTGAGATTGGCAAATTATTCAGTAATGAAAATATTAGAAAACGATTGTCTGCAAATGCAATTAATTCAATCAGTCACTTTAATGAGAATAATGCTGTAATAAAGTGGAAAGAGATGTTTTCAGAAATGATCTGAATACTCATATATTTCAAACAGAACAATATTCAAAATGATTATTAGCAATATATAAAGTATTTGTGCTGATAGGGGCATACCCGCCATAAGGCGGGTATGTTGGGGGAGTTTTATTTAATCAATGGCTCTTCTGAGAAAAGCCGGTGTATCTAAATCAGATGATTTTGCTTTTGACCTCTTATAACCCATATCGGGATTATCATTATCAAATATAATATGTTCATCATTTTTTATACTATCGGTTTTTGCATTGAAAAGATCCAATGCCTCAGTATTCTCGAGAACCGGTTCTCTGTCTCGGTTAATGCCTGTTGCAACAAGTGTAATTTTGATTTCATCATCAAGATTCTCATCAATTATGGCGCCAAAGATAACTTCTGTCTCTTCGCCTGTTCTTTCCCGGATAACCTCCATACTTTCATTGATATCGCTGATTGATAAATTTGAAGGACCGGTTATTGTTGCGAGCATTGCAGATGCACCTTCGACTGAACTGTCTTCAAGAATAGGACAATCAAGAGCAATCTGAGCAGCGCTTGCGCCGCGTGATTCACCTTTAGCATATCCCATTCCAATAACTGCATCGCCTCTGAATGACATCACAGTCTGTACATCAGCGAAATCCCTGTTGATAAGACCGGGAGTAATGATGATATCTGAAATACCCTTTGCAGCTTTATAGAGTATATTGTCGGCTTCTTCAAATACCTTTGTTAATGGTGTGCTTCCTTCGCTTATCTCAACAAGCTTTTCATTGGGTATAATAAGTGTTGTATCAGCCATATCCTTAAGCAGATCAATACCTTCCTGAGCTTGTTTCATCCTTCTCTTACCCTCAAAATGGAAGGGTTTGGTTATGATCGCAACTGTAAGAATACCGAGTTCTTTTGCAACTTCAGCAATAACCGGTGAAGCACCGGTTCCTGTACCGCCGCCCATTCCTGCTGTTATAAAAAGCATATCAGTACCTTCAAGATATTCCTTTATCTCATCCTTGCTTTCTTCTGCTGATTTTTTACCCTTATCAGGATTTCCTCCAACCCCTAATCCGCTTGCAACGGATTTTCCTAATTGAATTCTCTGGCTTGCTTTTGATACTGACAGAATTTGCAGATCAGTATTTGCAGCAACAAAATCGACTCCTTTAAAACCATAAGATATCATTCTGTTGACTGCATTGCCGCCTGCTCCGCCGACGCCGATTATCTTGATCCTTGCAGGCTGTATCGCATCTTTTACTGGAATAAACATTTGTCTCCCCCTTTTATAAATTAAATAAATCTTTTATTGATTTCATCATTTTACCGAATGTATCTCGTGCATTTGTATTATTTGCTTTCTGCATTATTCTCGGTTTTTTCATCATATCATGTACATAAACAACCATACCTGTAGCAACTGCAAATGAAGGATCATAGATATTGTCGGCAAGACCTGACAATTTTCTGGGATATCCTATCTTGACAGGTATATCGAGATGTTTCTCAGATAATTCTCTCAATCCCTTCAATGATGCAGTACCGCCTGTGAGTACAATGCCTGTATTGAGTTTATCATAGAGCATTGATTTATGCAGGCTGTCTTTAATCAAGTCCAGCATTTCCAGAACACGCGGCTGCACTATGTCTATAATTTGATCCATAGTAACCTTTCTGTCTTCTCTGTCATGTATGCCGGGAATAATTATCTCACCTGATGTATCATTAAAATCCTTTATGCAGTTTGCATATTCGGTTTTGATCCTTTCAGCATCTTCTTTGGGTGTTCTCAAACCGATTGATAAATCCTGAGTAATATTGTCTCCTCCGATTTTTATTGTATCAACATAACGCAGAGAATCATTATAAAAAACAGATACCTTAATTGTTCCTCCTCCGATATCTACCAATGCAACACCCAATTCCTTTTCTTCAGAATCAAGGACCGAATTATATGCAGCAACATGCTGTACAATAAAATCTTCATAATTATAACCTGCCCTGTCAATTGCGCTGCTGAAGTTCTGAATGGTAATATTGGGAACAGCAATAATGAGTGTTTCTGTTTGCAGTTTATTGCCTGTTAGGCCGACAGGATTCTTAATGTCAGGCTGCTCATCAACAGTATATGATACAGGCAGTATGTGAAGTATATTGTCATCCATATTTGTTGATGTCTTTGTCTGCTCAATAACCCTCAGCACATCATTATGAGAGATTCCGCCCGAATTTGAAATAACTACCATACCTGTCGCTGTAAAACCAAGCACATTTTCTCCCCCAATGCTGGCATAGAGAGGAAGATTCTTCACCCCTGCCATCAACTCTGCTTCGGCAACAGATCGTTTAACAGCTGATATTGTAGTATCAATATCCACAATATTGCTCTTCCTGAGTCCTGTATTTTTAACTCTGGAAAAACCGATTATATTAAGCTGGCCATTTTCTTCTTCCTTAGCTATTAATGTTTTGATAGTGCTTGTTCCAATATCAATAACAGCAATTGTCATAACACCTTCCTTGTTATTTTTTAACAAATATCGAATTTCTAAATCTTACATCAACATATTTAAAATCACCTTCCAGCTGATCTATAGGAGGTAAAATATTACCCGGTTTCAGTATAATTGTGATTCCATTATATGTATAAACTGTATATTTATTCTTTTTAAAATTGATTTTTTTAATACTTGATTTCTGGTTGATCAAACTATTGAAAATAGTTGCAAAACCCGGGATATCAAATGCTGTTTTATAATTATTATTATCAGTATACATATGTATAATACTAGCATCGCTCTTTATGGGTTTCATGGAAAAATCCTGATAGACAGTATATTTATCATTCACTGAGATAACCGGTATTTTCTTATATAGAATTATTTTAATATTTGACGGGTATTCCCTGATAACAGAACGCAGTCCATAATGTGAATACTCTGCTGCAATGATACTGTCAATAACCCTTTCTTTTACAGAGAGGATATGTGTGCCCAGGAAACAGTCAAATATATTGAATGGAACAATATCAGGATTATTTGATATTACAACTGTGACATTTGATACCTTGAACATACTGCTTGATCTGACAAAGATAACCGCACTGATAACAATAAATACAGTTATGGCTGATATTACACAGAAACGGATAAATACCTCATTCAGTTTTTTTCTCATTTTTTTCTTACTTTTTTTGCTGTGTCTCTGCTGCCTGTAGAGTATTTCAGTATGATTTGAATTATAGTATTTCAATTTCTTTCTCCAGAGTAATTCCAAATGTATTGAAAACTGTTTTCTCAATTTTATCTGTAAGTTCAAGAAAATCACTATATCTTCCATTGCCTTTATTTATTATAAAATTTGTATGTTTCTCTGATATACATATATCATTGATACAGAAACCGCGCATATGAACTTTGTCTATCAATTCCCAAGCATTATAATCCTTATTCTTATAGACAGAACCGAGAGACCTCTCATTCATCGGCTGGATTTTATTACGGGTTTTCATTATAGAGTCAATGTTTTTTCTTATAGAATGTTTGTCTATATTTTTCAGTAATAAAACACAGGATATTAAAATACTGTTAATGGAAGATTTTCTATATGAGAAATCAATATCATTTCTTTTAAGGATTCCATCTGATGCATGCACCTCATATATGAAATCTGATAGATTGATATTACCAGCTCCTGCATTCATTTTAATCATTCCTCCGATTGAGCCGGGGATTGGGAATAGCTGTTCAAGACCGCCTATATTTATTTCAGCCAGTTTGTTTATAGCAGATTTGATTGTCATTTCACAGGGAATGCTTACAAGGGGACCGCTGGGGTCAATGATCTCTATTGTATTAGCTGTTTGAATCCTTGCTAAATTCAAATTACGGGCATTTTCTGTAAATAGTATATTGGATGCATTGCCTATTACCTTAATATTATCGGCATAATTCATATCATCTGTATTTTCCATTATTGTCATTCTGTCTATTACCGGCCCGATACCAATATATGATATGGAAGCCAGGTCAAAATTTTCAATGATTTGCATTATTCATTTCCTCAGCAAACTGCTTGCTTATACTATTAATGTCTCCTGCGCCAATGAAGAGAAAAACAGTATTGTCTTCAGCAATGCCTGTCAGATATGCTGATATTTTGTTTTTGTCTTCTATATATGCAATATTATGATAATCCTTACTTTTTATACTGTTATAGAGTAAAGCACCGTTTACACCTTCAATGGGTTTTTCCCTTGCCGGATATATATCGGTTATAACAATATGATCGGATAGTATAAGGGATTCGGCAAATTGATCAAGGAATTGCAGCGTGCGTGAAAACAAATGTGGCTGGAATACTGAAATGATTCTGAATTTTCCGAAATTATGAGCTGATTTAATCACTGTAAGTATTTCAGCCGGATGATGAGCATAATCATCTATAATGTAAATATTCTTGGCCTTATCTGCATATACTATGTCAAAACGTCTCTCAACTCCGTCAAATTGCTTAATACCTCTCTTTATCATATCAAAATCCAATCCGATCTCCATTGCCGTACATATTGCACCCAGAGAATTGATTACATTATGCTGTCCGGGTACATTCAGTTCAATCTTGCCCAAAGGCATATCATTACATATAAAATCGTATTTTGAAGACATAGGCATAAGGTCAACATTGATTGCCCTGATATTATTATTAGGATTGAAACCGAAATACAGTATTCTTCTGTCTATATGTTCAACAGCATTTTTAGTATTATCATCATCACCATTGGCAATAATTGTGCCGTCAAAAGGAACGGATGAAGTGAATTGCCTGAAATGCTCAATGATCTCATTTATATCTGAATAATTGTCCATGTGATCTTCATCTATGTTTGTAACAAGTATTATATTCGGATATAAACGCAGGAATGATTTATCACTCTCATCTGCTTCGGTGATAAGAAATTTTCCCTTACCTAATTTTGCATTATTATTATCCATTGATTTTACTATTCCGCCCACTATCATTGTAGGGTCCAGACCGGCAGAATGAAGGATCTTCGCAACCATTGATGTAGTGGTTGTTTTCCCGTGTGTACCTGAAACAGCAATGGAGTATTTAAGCCTCATTAGCTCTGCCAGCATTTCAGCTCTTGGTATTACAGGTATTTTCAGTGATTTTGCTTCGGTCATTTCTATGTTATCTTCCTTAACAGCTGACGAATAAACAACTATATCTGCATCATTAATATTTTCGCGCCTGTGGCCTATATTGATATTGATACCCATTTCATTGAGATTATCAATTATCTTTGAACCCTTCATATCAGAACCCGATATCATATAGCCCATACCTCTCATAATGGCTGCAATAGAGCTCATTCCAATGCCGCCTATTCCAATAAAATGAATATGTCTTATATTTTTAAACATAATGCAGTGTCTCTTTTATGATTTTATCAGTATTCTCTATAATCATAGTATCACTTTTATTATTAATATATTTCTCAATCAGAGAGATGATTCTTTCCTTGCTGAGACTGTTTTCATTCAGTGATGTTATATTGTGAGTTTTTTTCACATAATAATCTATATTCTTCTGCTGATGATTATCGGCAGCACTGGGTAATGGTATGAATATTGCAGGTTTTCCTGAATTGTAAATTTCAGCCAGGGACATAGCTCCTGCTCGGGATATAATAATATCAGCCTGATAATACAGTGAGCCCATATCTTCGGTGAAGGGAATCATTCTTACATATTCATTTTCCGTGACTTCATTCTTCAGCTTTGAACCGACAATTAAAATATTATATTTATCAATATCATTTAGAATTTCATAAATATGCTTAAACATATTAAATGCTCCTTGAGATCCACCGCAAATTAGTATTACAGGCCTTGTGTTATTAAAGATGAGCTTGCCATTACTGTGAGGTTCTGCATGTGAGCCTATAAAATGCCCTGTGAAAACATTTCTGTTTTTATTTATACCCCTGTATGGGACATCAAATCCTGTGAAAATATATTTTGCAGCAAGTGAAAAGAATCTGATATTTTTACCTGCAATAATATCCTGTTCCATCAGTATAATAGGTCTTGCCGTTATAAATGCGGCTAAACCTGCAGAGAATGACATATAAGAGCCCATAAGGAATACAGTGTCTATTCGGTTTCGCAAAATATATGCAATTACAATGAAAACAGAGAGGAAAATATTTAATACATCATTAAAGGATCCATACCCCTTATACTTAAGAATAAGCGGTTTGATATCTCTGCTTTCATATATTCTCTTTTCAATGTCTCTATTTCCGCAGACAAAGAATATACTGCTATTACTGAATATTTTACTCAGCTCCAAAGCAGGTATTATATGGCCTCCTGTGCCTCCGGCGGCAATTAGAATATTCTCATGCATATTTTTTCTCATTTTTTGCAATATTAATTAATAATCCCACAGCAATCATATTCATCAGAATGGAAGAACCGCCATAGGATATAAATGGTAATCCTAATCCTGTTGTGGGCAATAATTTCAATGATATGGCTATATGAATAAATGCTTTCATAACGATGAAAAAAGTAATGCCATATGCCAACATCTTATTAAATGGAGAATAAGCTCTTTTTGCTACATTCATGCCTGTATAGAAGAAAAAGAAAAATACCAGAATAATAATCAGTCCGCCTAAAAATCCGAGTTCCTCTCCTATTATAGAGAATATAAAATCGGAATATGCTTCCGGTATATAGAGAAGTTTTAATTTCCCCATGCCCAGGCCTTCTCCGAGAAAACCTCCATTCCCCATTGCAAGTATAGATGCTTGTGTCTGCTGTGATACGGGACTCTTGTTGACAAAAGACATCAATCGTGCCATTGCATGGGAATATCTCGGTATCATTGCAGCCCCAATACCGGCAATTGAAAGCACGGGAATGAGGATATATTTTTTTGATATATCAGACATGAGAAACATGATAAATACGAAAAATCCCATAAGAAGTGCTGAAGATATGTTTGGTTCAACAAATATCAGACCCAAAACCGATACAATCATGATAAATATTACTGCAAACTGCTTAGGCGAATTATTCCTTATATCAGGAATTATTCTTGCAAGGAATATAATCATAGAAATCTCAGCCAGCTCGGACGGCTGAAATGTAAAAATCAAGATTTTAAACCATCTCCTTGCACCATTTATTTCCTTTCCCGCAAGCAGTACAGTGAAGAGAAGTATGATTGATATTATAATAAGTAAAGGAGCAATGCGTTTTAAGAACTGAAGGGGAATAGATTTGGCTATAAAGAGACATACTATGCCGATAATTATAAAAATAAACTGCCTTCTGAAAAAGTAGAATGGGTCATTATTGAAATTTTTATTCTGATAAGCGATAAAAGAGGATGAACTAAACAGCATAATCATACCAATAAGCAGAAGTATCATCACTATAATAAATATCTGCTGTTCTGTTTTCATTCCCATTCTTTTATTTCCTCTTTAAATTTATTTCCTCTATCTGCAAAATCAGTGAACATGTCAAATGATGCAAATCCCGGTGAGAAATTAATGGGCGCATCACTTACAGTGATTGAAAAAGCTTTTTTCACAGCATCATGAAGAGACTCAGCTTCAAAGATGTTTTTATAATTTTTACTTATTAAATATTCTTTGACTACAGAAGTCGATTCTCCTATGAGAATAGCATTATGAGTATTCTTAATGACTGCATCAATAATTATATCAATATCAAAATCTTTATTCCTTCCGCCCAGAATAACGGTTTGTCTCCCAGAGAGGGATTCTACCGAATTTTTGAAAGCTACGGGATTAGTGCACATGGAATTATTGTAGATCCGGTGATTGTTTATGGTGCCGATATATTCCATCCTGTGGGGCATTGAAACGAGAGAATTTATATATTGCTGCGTATTTGATTCGTTTTCATTAATTATATTGAATACGGCAATAGCCTGCATAAGATTTTCAATATTATGATTTCCCGGCAGCTTGAATTTAGTAATGTCAATTCTATCTTTACCAAAGTGTATGGAATTTCCTGAGTAGAAAATATCAGCATTTGTTTTCAATAATGATGTATATACAGTATTGGAATGTAAATTAACAGCATTAAGTATATCATCATCCATATTCAGCACAGCATAATCAGATTTATCCTGATTTCGGAAAATATTCATTTTGCAGTTTATATATGTTTCCATATCACCATGTCTGTTTAAGTGGTCAGGTGAGATATTTGTTATTACACCTATATGAGGATTGAATTTATCAACAGTTTCCAGTTGAAATGAGGATAATTCACATATTATTATTTCGGGTGAATGATTTAAGACAATTTCGCTCAGAGGTGTCCCGGGGCTTATGTTGCCGCCCAATTCAACATCTTTACCTGATGATTTCAATAATTGATAAGTGAGAAACGCAGTTGTTGATTTACCATTCGTACCTGTAATTCCAATAAAAACAGCATTGCTGAAATTGTAGGCAAATTCTATTTCAGGTATTACATGAATACCGGATTCAGATGCTTTTTGAATGAATGTATTGGAATACGGGATACCCGGACTTGTCACAATTATGTCATTATTGAGTATATTATCAGAATGCAGTGTTTCATATTCTGCATTGATTGATTTCATTATATTTCTCTCTTCAGCATTATAATCTGAATCAGAGGAAACAAACACATGGCCGCCTTTGCTGAATGCAAGTTTTGCAGCAGCTTGACCGCTTTTCTTAAATCCGAGAATGCATACTTGTTTGTTCCTGATATCCATTTTACCTCAATTTTAATGTACTTAATGCAAGAATGCCGAATAATATTGAAATTATCCAGAATCTGACAACTATCTTAGATTCCGGAATACCCTTTAATTCAAATGTATGGTGAATCGGGGCCATAGGGAATATTCTCTTTTTGGTTAATTTAAAAGATATGACCTGAAGAACAACAGACATTGTTTCAATAGCAAACATACCACCTGCAATAAGCAGGAGAATCTCCTGTTTCAATAGCACAGCAGATGCGCCCAGAATACCGCCTAATGTCAATGAACCCGTATCACCCATGAATATTTCTGCCGGATGTGTGTTATACCAGAGAAAACCCAGTGATGATGCAGCAGCAGCAGCCAAATATACTGAAATTTCCCCACTGCCGGGAATATACTTCATATTAAGATATGTGCAAAATACAGCATTGCCCGATACATAGGCAATTGCTGTGAAAACCGTGAATATTATTCCAAGCATGCCGGCTGCAAGGCCATCAAGTCCATCGGATAAATTAACGGAATTTGAAGCTACAGTCAGAACAAGCATAACAAAGGGAATAAAGAATACAGACAGATTAATCATCATATTCTTTAGCAGAATTATATTTGTCATTGTCCATATTCCATTATATGCAGGGCTATTGAGAACAAATAATGAAACAACAGTCCCCAAAGCCAATTGTGTAATAAGCTTATACCTCGGTATAACACCTGTTTTATTCTTTTTTTTCAGAATATCATCAATCAGCCCCAATATACCTAAAGTGAGAGTAATTAAAATAAGCAAAATTATGAATGTATTGCTGAGATTTGCCCAAAGCAAAACACCTGTCAATATACTTAAAATGATTATTATACCGCCCATTGTCGGCGTTCCCGCTTTACTCATATGACGTTCGGGTCCATCACTCCTGATTGTTTCTCTTATATTGAGTTTTTTAATAATTCTGATAATGTATTTTCCGACAAAGAAAGAAAAAAGCAGTGAGCTGACGGCTGCCATTGCAGCCCTGAATGTAATGTATGTAAATAATGCAATATTATCTGATAAAGGCAATAATAATTTATAAAGCATAATTACATATCCTTTAAGTGATTAATAATTTCTTCCATAGCCATTCCTCTGCTTCCTTTGATTAATATTACATCGTTTTTTTCCAGTTTAATGGATACATAATCGGATAATTCATCTTTGCTGTTAAAATGTCTGTCCCTGTAATCCCGTATATAATTCTCACTGAATTTACCAATAGCCCATATCATATCAATGTTTTTTTCATTTGCATATAATGCAATTTCTTTATGCAATTCCGCACTCTGTTTTCCCAATTCAAGCATATCACCGAGAATTGCAATTTTCCTGCCTTTAAATCTTGACAATACATCTAATGCATTTTTCATTGATGCAGGGGATGCATTATATGTGTCATCAATCATTAGTATATCGCCTGTCTGTGAAATATTCAGCCTGCTGTGAGGCATTGAAAAGTTTTTCAATGCATATTCAATATTTACCGGAACATCCTTATATTCATTCTTAAATGCATATAGAGCCAGAATCATCTGTAAAGCTCCTGAGCCGGGAATGTTTATTTTATATTCATTGCCATTGATGACGAGTTCTGCATTATCCTGATTTAATTTAAATGAGCAAGGATGATAATCATTGTCAGGGCCTATGCCGAATGTTCTATATCTGACATGACCGGGTATATGTTTCAATACCATTCTATTATCACCATTTATAAGAAGAACAGAGGATGTATTCATTGATTCAAGGATTTCCATTTTTGCTTCAATCAAATCTTCAAATGATGCAAACATTCCAATATGTGAATCATTTATTGTTGTTATTATTACTGCATGCGGCTTTATCATTTGAGAGATTTCATTTAATTCTCCTTTTTGATTCATGCCTGCTTCCAATACTGCAAATTCGGTCTCTTTTTCTATTCTCAGTATATTCTGTGTCACACCTATAAGATTGTTTGTATTGCCTTTTGTCTTTATTTTATTCTTGCTTTCTATTGCATCATAGAGCAGATCTTTTAAAGAGGTTTTCCCCGTAGAACCGGTTATTGCAATATTCATTGAATTCATTTGAGATGCATAATGAGCTGCAATTTTGTTATATGCAGACAATGTATTATTGACAAGAACATAGGGATAATCTGATTGTATGTTTTTTTCAGAAATAAAGCATGTGCAGCCGTTTTTCAATGCACTATCAATAAAATCATGGCCATCATAATGAACTCCCTTTATCGGTATAAATAGGGTGTCAATGGATTCCTGTCTTGAATCAGTGCATATATTCCTTATGCATATATCGTTATTATTCAGAGTGCCGCCTGTTATACGGGCAATTGAGGATAATTGATAATCAATCATTTACAGATACTTCCTTATTTCTTCGCTATCATCAAAATGGTGTTTTTTATTATTAATTATCTGATATGTCTCATGTCCTTTTCCTGCAATAACTACAGTATCACCGTGTTTTGCCATACGCATAGCCATCTCTATTGCTTTTTTTCTGTTTAATTCAATCATATAGTTTCTTTCTTTTATTCCGGAGAGAATGTGATTGATAATACTGGCCGGATTTTCAAATCTTGGATTATCTGTAGTTATAATAACAGAATCTGAATAATGGGAAGCTATTTTACCCATAATAGGTCTTTTTTCCCTGTCTCTGTCGCCTCCGCATCCGAATACGGTTATAAGATTGCCCTCAGTAAGACGTTTGGCTGTTTTTAAAACCCTTTCAAGTGCGTCAGGCGTATGTGCATAATCCACTATTCCGGTGACACCTTTGTCGGATGAGAATGTTTCAAAGCGTCCGGGAACAACAAATGTACTATTATTGATAATGGAACATAATTTATCCGCATCAAATCCCATATAAAAAGCGCTGAGAAACGCAAAACATGTATTATATATATTATAATCGCCAATAATGTTGATGCTAAGCTCAAATGATTTATTTAATTCTTCATTCTTTAGAACAAAAGAGCTGCCTGTGATAGAAATACGTTTAATATCAATTGTCCATTGAGCTTTACGATTTCTGAGTCCCAATGAATGATAAATAGTGTATGCATCTTCAAATTGTTTATGATATTTATCATCTGCATTAACTATTGTGTGTGCATCTTCCTTCATCATGCCGAACAGTTTTAATTTGGATAGCATATAGTCATCCATTGTTTTGTGATAATCCATATGGTCCTGGGTGAGATTTGTGAATACTGCGCTGTCAAACAGAATGCCATCAACTCTTTTCTGTTTTAATCCGTGAGAACTTATCTCCATAATAATATATTTGACATTTTCATTCTTCATTTGTTCAAAAAGCCTGTATATTGTCAGAGAGTCAGGTGTGGTATTTTTGGCTTCTATGATGCTGTCGCCGATCATATGCTTGATTGTGCCGATTAAACCCGTTTTGCCGTATTTATCCAATATGCCCTTGAGTATATATGAAGTGGTTGTTTTGCCGTTTGTACCTGTAATGCCGATTATTCGGAAATCATTATTATTAAAACCGTAAAAGCGTTTAGCTATTATTGCAGTGGTCTTGGCGATTTGGTCTGTCACCAATTGCGTAGAATCAACATTCATATGTTCCTGTTCACTAATCACTGCAATAGCACCATTTTTAACCGCTTCTTCTATATGGGTATTACCATCTTCAATACTTCCTTTAATTGCTATAAAAATATATCCCTGTTTTATTTCTCTGGAATCAGAACTTATACCGCAAATAATATGATCAGAGAAATGAACTTTTTTAAGTGAAATGCCTTCAATTAAATGACTCAATTTCATGTCTGAATGTCCTTTGTGGGTTTTATTAAGTGTCTGTATTGCTTCATTCCCAGAAGTCCCTGTGCAATATCTCTGAATAATGGTGCTGCAACCTCTGATCCCCAATAAACACCACGCGGCTCATCAACCGTTACTATCATTATTATCTCGGGATTTTCTGCAGGGAAATAACCGGCAAAAGATGAAACAAATTGTCCTTTCTGATATCCGCCTGATGATGAACTTTTCTCAGCAGTACCTGTTTTACCAGCTATTGTTATACCCGGTATGGATGCCTTTATTCCTGTACCGCATAGAACAACATCAATGAGCATTTCATTCAATTTGTCTGCTGTGGATTCTTTTAGGATACGTTTCTTTGAAGAATTTGAGTAATTTTCCTTATCAACTGTTTTTATGATTGTCGGTTTAACATAATAACCTTTATTTGCAACAATATTGTATGCGGCAATCATCTGTAATGCAGTTACGCTAACCCCTTGACCAAAACAGATATTTGCCTGATGAATTGGTATCCACTCCCTTTCATTGAGAAGAAGACCTTTCTGTTCACCCGGTAATCCGATATTTATCCGCTTATTGATACCCATTGCATTAATCATTACATAGAGGAGACGTTTTCCCACTTTATTGCCAATATTAACAAAACCGATATTGCTAGATTCAATAAAACTCTCTTTGAATGTAAGCTGACCACTTTCATGAGCATCAGTAATTATATGACCATTTATAATGAGTGAATCCTCGCCAGCTTTTTTTACAATATCTTGCTCATCAATAACATTATATTCAAGGGCAGCAGCTGCAGTGATAAGTTTGAATATAGATCCCGGTTCATAGAGCGAAAGAATGGAATAATTCTTACATGCAGATGGATCCCCTCTGCCAAGCAGATTGGATTCATATGAGGGATAGTTTGCCATTGCGAGAATTTCTCCTGTCTTCACATTCATAATGATGACATTCCCGCTTTTTGCTTTATACTTATCAACATAATTCTGCAGATTGAAATATGCAATCTGCTGTATCTTTGAATCAAGGGTAAGTACTATAGGAGCTCCTTTTTGAGCCAATTTGTCCTTATATGATGGATGCTTAAATATCTTTCCATTGGGTTTCCTCTGATATTGGATATATCCGTTCTCTCCCTTCAGCTGATCATCAAATCCGTATTCAAGACCTTCAAGTCCTGAATAATCAATACCGACAAATCCTATTACACCGGAAAATACCTCTGCATTATTGTAATAGCGGATTTTCTCCCTTTTTATTATGATTGCATCGGAATGGATGTCTGATATCATTGCCACATATGATTGCGGAATATTGTAATAGAGGGGAATATAATCAAAGGATTCATTGAGTTTACTTATTATCTCCTGATAGGGCATCAATCCTGTATTGGCAATCTTATGAGCAAGACCTTCTGTATCCTTAATCATCTTTTTTGTGATATACAGATTATCACATAATATATTTGTTGCAATTATGTTTCCCTGTCTATCCATAATATCGCCTCTCTCAGCTCTATCTATCATAATAAGGCGATTTTTCTGCAGGCAAATCTTTTCAATTCTCTTATTATCAATCAATTGAATTGTAATCATTTTTGCAATAATTATAGCTGTAAACACAGTCAACATGATAACAGTTATGGCGATTTTTTTATTAATTTTCTTGGAGTATTGCTGTATATTCTTTATCATCATCTCAGGGTGCATAATCATCTCCAGTAGGGAAGTGCATGGATAATGAATCAACAGCTACCCTATGTAATCTCTCATATGACATAAGGTGATTTATTTCAAGGGAGAGTTTCATATATCTGCCTTTTGCACTTTCATATTCCTTTTCATGTTCATTTATCAGCATTGTAAGCTGTAATACATAGAATCTGGTCCAGGTTATCATAAAGAGAATTATTGCAATAATTAAAATATTCATTGCCTGTTTCTTCATGCAATCCTCTCTGCGCATCTGAGTTTAGCACTTCTTGCACGCTTATTACGTTTGACTTCCTCATAATGAGGTTTAACGGTTTTTTTATTGATCAATATGAAATCATCATTATTCTTAAAAAAATATTTGACAATTCTATCCTCAAGCGAATGATAGGATATTACAACAATTCTGCCGTTTCCTTTCAGCAATTGAGGTGCTTTTTCCAGAAATTTCTCAAGACTGCCTAATTCATCATTGATAAATATACGTAATGCCTGGAATACCCTGCGCAAAGCAAATTTGACACCCCTGCCTCTGCATCCTTCAATAATTGCATTCTTCAAGTCAAATGTTGTATTCATTTTGTTGTGCATTGCTGCTTTCTTAATTGCAATAGCAATATCAGCGGCATTATGCTGTTCCGAATAACGCTCAATAATTGAAGCAATCTTCTCAGCAGGGACATTGTGAAGAAAATCAATGAGTGACAGATTCTCTGTATTATTCATCCTCATATCAAGAGGTGCATTGAAACGAAATGAAAAACCTCTGTCAGCATTATCAATCTGATATGAAGAAACACCCAAATCAAGCAATATCCCGTCAAATGTTATTTCAGAATCAAAATCTGCAAAATTCATATGCATAATCTCAATATTGGATGATGTGAAGTGGTCATTCAGGTAATCAATAGCCTGAGCATCCCTGTCAATCATAATCAATCGACCTTCTTTTTCTAATCGTTTAAAAATCTCTACAGAGTGTCCGCCAAAGCCGGCTGTACAGTCAAGATAAATACCGTTTTTTCTGATATTGAGAAAATCAATTGTATCATTCAATAATACAGGTATATGAATGTTCATATGAACATTTTGCCGGATATTGCATGCTTTGCAGACAGCAAATCCGGAGTAATATCATAAAAAAAACGATAATGAACCAAACTGAAGATAGCTATTATATAGGGGTCTGTACAAATGATTTTCAAATCGCGGCCATTGATCTTTAATTGCTCTCTCATATGCTCCAGTCTATGAGCAAATCTGTAATGCATATGATTTATATGTCTCAGATCTATGATAACGGATTTTTCTGAGCACATCAGCTGTCTATTAAGACGTGTCATATCAGCAGAGTCATGTGCGTCAATTGTTCCCTTGATGCTGAGCAGGAAGTATCTGTTTTTTTCACAAATACTGTAATGCATTTTATAGTCCTATAGATTTGAGGGTTTTCTTGTGCTTTTCTTCTATTGTGCGCATATTCTTATCAAATTCTTCGGGTTTCCATAACTCAATTCTGTCCATTGCTCCAATGATGAGGACTTCATCCTCAATACCCGCTTTCTTCATCAGATTTGCAGGGATCTTGATTCTTCCATGAGAATCTGCCTGTGTATCCTCTGCTGATGAATATATATAGTTTTTGATTATTGTTTTATCCTCTTCATTTAATGTTTCCATAAGCTTCTGCTCAAAAGCCCTGAATGCATCATCAGGATATAGAATGAGATGATTCTCTGATGATGGTATTACAGTAAAGTCATTGGTCATGATCTGTTTTCTCAATTTAGAGGGAATAATCACTCTTCCCTTGTTATCTATCTTGAACCCGTAGGTTCCTTTGAATGAATATCTGCTCTCCATATTACTCCACTTTGTTCCATTTTTTACCACATTCTACTAATTTTAACCCATTATGTCAAGTAAAAAATATAATTATTATTATGTAGTTATTATTATGCTCAATATGGTTATATTTTCATATGGTATTTATACTATTTCATATATATACTTGACAATCAATAATTTATTCATATAATTCTTATTGTATGAAAAAATGGACAATTATTATTGAGAATGAGTTCATGGGAAACCATAAACCCAAAATATTTTGTATAACATCCAGTCAGATGCGTAATATTGCTGTTGTGCTTATATCAATTGCAGTCTTTTCTGCAGGTGTTTTTGTTATTGCAAAAGTCAATCATCTTGACCCCAATGCAAAATTCTCATTGAATGCAAGAAAATATATGCTCATACGTGATGTACAGAATAAGAATACACATATTGATAATTTGATTGGGAATATGGAATCCTTTGTTATGATGGAAAAATCATTACGAACACTGGCCAATCTTGAGCCGGTTCCCGAGGATGTGCGCAAGCTTGGTATAGGCGGTTATACTGTTTCTGACAGCAGGATTGAACATATTGACGGTTCAATGAAAAAAGTACTGACAAATCTTGATAACAGACTCTTCCAGGCACAGAATATTATTGATTTTGAAGTGGATAATGTTGATGACATTAATATCAATCTTTCAGAGCAGTATAATCTATTAAAACACAAACCATCAATTATGCCTACATATGGATGGATCACCTCAAAATTCGGTGAGAGAAAGGATCCTTTTACCGGTAAGAAAGAATTCCATCCGGGTATTGATATTGCCAATGATTACAATACACCTATTTATGCATCTGCAGATGGTGAAGTGATATATGCAGGCGTTCTTTCGGGCTATGGCAATGTGATTAAAATTGACCATGGATATGGATATATAACTATGTATGCACACCTTAAAAAGATACTTGTAAGTAATGGAACAAAGGTTTCCAGGCATCAATTAATTGCAAAAATGGGCAGCACTGGAAAATCCACA
This sequence comes from uncultured Bacteroidales bacterium, assembly GCA_964544145.1. Classification (GTDB taxonomy): domain Bacteria; phylum Hydrothermota; class 32-111; order 32-111; family 32-111; genus CAZJAT01. The sequence goes on from CAZJAT010000004.1 coordinate 64,971, forward strand.
GGTCCTCATCTGCACTATGAGGTGAGACTCTTCAATAAAAAAACAGATCCATTTAAATTTATTGACAGAGACACTGTTGTTCGCTAATGGACATTTCTGGAAAGTTATTTCTTGCCCCTTTAGCCGGGATCACCGATTCAATATTCAGAAAAATATGTAAACAGAATGGTGCTGATTTTGTATGTACTGAGCTGGTTTCCGTAGAAGCGCTTTTATATGAGAATGAGAGAACAATGAGTATGCTTGATTTCTCTGCTGATGAAAAGCCTATAGGTGTTCAGCTCTTCGGAAGCAAAGCATCCTCTTTCAAAACGGCAGTTAAATCAATTGAACACCTTGATTATGATTATTTAGATATCAATATGGGATGTTCAGTGAAAAAGGTTCTGAAAACAGGCAGTGGTGCGGCATTACTCAAAGATACAGGGAATATATTCCAAATTGTTAATGCAGTAAAAAAAGTTTCAAAAAAACCTGTATCCTGTAAAATACGGCTTGGATTCAGTGAAAATAATGGAATTGAAATAGCAAAAGCAATTGAAGAGGCAGGGGCTGATTTCATAACAGTTCACGGACGTCTGGCTATTCAAAAATTTAATGGTATGTCCGATTGGGATTCCATTGGAAGAATAAGGGATAGTATACAAATACCGGTTATAGGGAATGGCGATATATTCACTTACAATGATGCTTTGAATAAAATCGGAAAAACTGATGCAATCATGATTGGAAGAGGTGCCATGGGAAATCCATGGATATTCAGGCAGATAAAGGAATGTATATCAAAAAAAGAGACAATTTTTGTTCCTAATACGCATGACAGAATAATGCTTCTGAAATCTCATTATGAAATGGGAGATACAGAAAATGACAATTATATCCGTACAATGAGAAAGTATTTTCACTGGTATTCAAAGGGTATACATAGTATTAGAAAATACAGGGAGAAGATAAACAATACAACTGATTATTCTGTAATAAAGGAAATTATACATGAAATCGACCAAGAAGTGGTTTGATTACAATGAAGTTGCTGCATATTACAATGAATTAATGAGATATATTCCATATGATAAATGGGCACATTATATTGTAAAGATGTTTTTTCTCCATAATGGCAGGGGAAATAAAACTGCAGACTTGGGATGCGGCACATGTTCGCTTGATAGGGAATTGTCACAGAGAGGTATGGAAATAACAGGTATTGACATATCTTTTCAGATGCTTTCAGAGGCAATGAGAGGTGCTGAACGGATAAATCATAATATGATCAATGGTAATATTACAGATATGCCGGTTAAGAATGAATCATTCAATCTTCTTGTGAGTATGTATGATACTGTCAATCACCTTAATGATAATCAATTCCGCTTATTTGCATCTGAGAGTCACAGAATACTTGCTGATAGCGGAATTTTAATGTTTGATTTTAATACAAAGGAAGGATTGCAGTCATTTGCTTCAGATGATTTTATAAGAAAAGGCAATGAATTCACATCATTCTGGAATATGAAAACTGATGAAAATTATGAATTCTGTACATTGCATCTATCAATAAAAAATACTGATGGAACATTCAAAGAAATGAAGTTTTCCGAGAGGGCTATTGAATCAGAGGAAATACTTAAAGTAATGAATGAAAGCGGCTTTAGTGAAATTCATCTATATGATTTCCTCACTGAAGATGTAATGAACAAAATGGATGAAAGAGGATTTGCGGTATGTATAAAGACATAGCTGTATTGGACCTTCATATTCACACAAAATATTCCATTGCATGTTCAAGGGATGCTGATCTAGAAGGGTATTCTCAACTGGGATTGAAAAAAGGAATAGATTATCTTGGTACAGGGGATATGTTTAAATCAGAGCATCTTGATGATATGAAAAAACATTTGTCAGAATGTGATAAGGGTGTTTATGAATATCATAAGCAGAAATTTTTTATTACAGGTGAAATATCACTAATATACAGGGAACATGATATTGTTAAAAAGGTTCATCTTCTGCTGATATTGTCTTCAGTAAAATCCGCATATGCTTTAAAGAAAATATTTTCTGCTTATGGAAAGCTGGAGTCAAATGGAAGACCGATTCTCAAAATATCTGTCAGGGATGCTGTCCGAATGGTCAAGGATTTAGATAATGATGCAATCATTATTCCTGCACATATCTGGACACCTCATTTCGGAATTTTAGGGAAAAAATCAGGATATGATTCGCTTCATGAATCAATTGAACACATTGAGTATTTCAGTGCATTGGAAACAGGATTATCATCTGACCCTGCAATGAATAGATATGTGGAAGAATTGGATGTTTTTAATCTGGTATCATTCTCTGATGCCCATTCTCCAGGCAGAATCGGCCGTGAATTTACATATGTAAAGAGTAAAGGCTTAAATATAAATACATTAAAAGATGCATTAGAGAATAAAAATGATATGCTGATAGGAACAGCCGAATTCTATCCGCAGGAAGGGAAATATTTTGCATCAGGTCACAGAAAATGCAATTATTCAACATTGAATAATGAGCACATCTGTCCTGTATGCAATAAAACGCTTACAGATGGCGTGATGAGCCGTATAAAACAATTATCTTCAAGAAAATCACCTATTGCCCATAATAAAGAAGTGATATATGTATTACCTCTTGAATTGATTGCAAAGATGCTGAAAAAGAGAAAAATGGGTAAATCGGAAAAATCCATTCTTAAAATACTAGGTGATGCAATGCCTGAATCTCATCTTAAGGCATTTGCAGATAAAATTGAAATTGACAGGATACTGCCTTATGGTATAGGATATATGATAGAAAAAATTAGAAAGGGAAAACTGAAATTTAATCCCGGATTTGACGGTGTATATGGTCAGCCTGTATTCAAGGAGGAATAATGGAACATAAATGGGCTCCATGGCGTATGGAATATATAGAGCAGAAGAAATCAGAAGATTGTATTTTCTGCAATAAAGAAGAGGAAATGGTAATAATGGATAATGAAGAGTTTATAATAATGATGAATAAGTTTCCATACAATAATGGACATATTATGGTGGCCCCACTGAAACATAATACAATGCTTGAAGCTTTATCCGAAGATGAGAGTAATAATTTAATGAGAGGTATTCAATTGGGCATTTCAATAATTAAGCGGGCATATCAACCTGATGGAATTAATGTCGGAATCAATATGGGGCAGAGTGCAGGAGCGGGAATAGATGATCATCTTCATGTACACATAGTCCCCAGATGGAATGGAGATACAAATTTTATGCCTATTTTTGCAGATACAAAATTGATATCTGAAGGACTGGCACAGACAAAAATCAGATTACAGAAAGCATTAAAGGAGCTGCAGAATGAATGAATCATTCCAATGGGTTTCCCATCCTGTCAAGGAATCACCTAAAAAGAATCTGATTGCATTTGGAGGTATAATAGTTATTCTGGTCGGCGGTTACATATGGCTTTATATACCCGGTGTATTGTTGGGTTTAATAATAATATCATTAACACTGCTGCCTTATTTCATGCCTACCAGATATATCATAAAAGATTCAGGCATAGAAGTTCATTATCTTTTCCAGAAAAAGACATATAATTGGAGTACATTCAGGTCATATTATAATGATGAAAACGGTATTCTTCTTTCCCCATTCAGGGTTCCCAACAGATTGGAGAATTTCAGGGGTCTATATGTGAGATTCGGAAGTGAAAAAGAAAAAATACAGACATTAATATCCCATTATATGGATAATAATGCTAAAGAAAATCCCGAAAAAACTTAATCATATATTGATTGGCAGAGCATCAATTAATGTCTCATAAGACTTGACACTTATTCTGCTTTGAGTACAATGATTATTATGGGAAATAGAAAGAGGTTAATCTATAGTTTATTTACTATTGCACTAATTGCCATTATTCTTATAGGGATAAATCAGATCTTCATCAGTGACTATATATTCCGTTCTATTATGAGGAATCATAATAATACCATGAAATCAGTGCTCAGTATATCAAAGACAGGTATATATCAATATCTCAGTTCATTAAAGTCGAATATTGAAACATTGACGGATCAGAATGATATAATGGATTTCAATGAGAATGGCAAGCATATTCTGGAACGGTTTCAATTAAAGTATAGAGATGTTTTTTCCAATGTTACCCGTATTGATGAAAAAGGCAATATACAGTATACTGTTCCATTTGATGAAAAAGCAGTCGGGCGCAATGTGCTCTTTCAGGAACATAATAAGAAATTATTCCGTTTGAAAATCCCTATTATTTCAGCTCCTTTTGATGCTGTTCAGGGGTATAAAGCAATTGCAATTGCCATACCTGTTTTCAGGGATAGTATCATGATAGGTTCTGTAACAGGATTAATTCCATTTGATGTAATATGGGATCTTTACATTTCACGCATAAATATTATGGAAAAGTCATTATTTATTGTATGTGATAATGATGGAAATATTATATATGGAATTGGAGGGGAATGGAATGGCAATATTGATAATTTGAAGGATATAGAGTATTCATATACATTTTCACCTGATACAGGTGATTGCCCATTCATTTCCGAAGAGATTGTCTTTATACCTGAATGGAAGGGTGAATATGCTGTTATTGCTGACAAGATGGATATAAATGGCAATACATGGCATATCATATCATTGACATCTACTGATGATCTTAAATTAAGGGGTATTAATATAGCCAGTACTCAGAGGGTTTTCACATATATTATCATTATTTTATTTGTACTTTTATCTGCAATTTTTCTAATTATATACAGTATGGAATCAGAGAGAATGAGTTTGAAGATGAGAAATGCAATGGATATGAGTATTAAGATGGGCAAAGAAAAACAATTTTTTGAAGATGTGCTCAACAATTTATTGGCAATGAAGCAGATTCTGATAATAATTATTGATGCTCACGGCGGGATTCATTTTATATCAAGACAGTATAAATATATCAATGATAATTTTTATAAATTGATTGACAATAAACAAGCAGAAAAAATACGAAAAAATATTGAATTTTCACGCATTGCCAAGCAGGGATTTATGTCTATATTGAATCTTGGCAATGATAAAAGTAAAAACAGGTTTTTATTTTCAATTACCCCTGTATCAATGAATGAAGATGAGTATTCTGTTCTGATTGGTTTCCCTTATAATGAAAAAATGCCCCTTGCGACAAATGATATGAGTATTCATATCTTAGAGTGGTTCAATAGCGGCAATCCTAAAGCACTTTTAGATACATCCGGCAATATCATTATAGCAAATAATATGTTTACTTCTATGTTCCGACAAAACACTGCTTCTGTATGGGGAAATGAGAGCAAAAGGGTTATTAATGCCATAAAATGTTCAGTTAATGATATTCAGGATATTACATTGAATATTCAATATGCCGGTAAGGGTATTATATTGAGAATATCTCCTATTATCAGTCCAATGCTGAAGGTCAATTATATTGCTGTTGATATTCAGTAACATTTTCCTATAATTATTACATGAAAAAAATTATTGTCGGATATTCCGGCGGTCTTGATTCAACGGCAATATTACTGGATTTTGTTCAGCAGAATTATAAGGTATATGCTGTGTATATAAAACTCAATGAAGATGAGGATATACCATTATTGCCTGAACAATTGCAGGAAATGGGCGTAGAGCTCATTGTTCTGGATAAAAGGGATCTATTCCGCAGATCTGTGATCAGATATTTTGCTGATTCATACAAAAAGGGGATTACACCAAATCCCTGCGCTATGTGCAACAGATATATCAAATTTGCCTTACTGAGTGAATATGCAGATGAACATTCCTATGACGGTTTCTCTACAGGCCATTATATTTGTATAAATAACGGTTTTATTGAAAACGCAGCTGACAGAGGAAAGGATCAGTCATATTTTGTATCAACTGTAAAAAAACAACATTTGGGTAATTTTATTAATAGCAGAAATTGCAATGCATTGAAAGAGGAGAATAGGAAATATGTAACAGAAGCCGGTATATCCATATCAGGCAGAGAATCACAGGATATCTGTTTTATTAAGCATAATTATATTGAATTTCTGGAAAGGAATATGGGATTCAGACCAATACCCGGTGATTTTATTGATGAGCATGGGAATCAATTGGGCAGATATGATGAATATTACAGGTTCACAATAGGAATGAGGAAGGGTTTTAAGCAGGGTTTCAATAAAAAAATGTATGTAAAAAAAATTGACATTAAAAACAGATGCATTGTGCTGACAGATAAAGATAAAATGAAATTTAGGGGTTTCCGGGCATTGATTATAAGCAGATTCTCTGATAATATTATACCGGATTCTGTAAAAACACGCTATAGGCAAAAAGCACTGCAAATTGACAGATTGAATGCAGAAAATAATATGGCTGAATGTTTTCTTAAATCAGATGCCAATGATATTACACCGGGTCAGATTGCAGTTTTTTACAAAAACAATAGGGTGATTATGTCTGCTGAGATTATAAAAGCAATAGAATAGAAGAATAGGGCTATGAGGAAAGTATTCAATCTAAACGAATTTATGGAATATCATTTTAATAGAGATAATAGATAATTGTAAGAAAGAAATCAATTAATAGGGTGCAAATATTTTCATATGGATTGACAAACATGCAAAAATTACATATAATGATATGTATAAAATATGATAAATTAAATAATAGTGTGATATACACAAATTGTTAAACTGGCACGCAAATTGCTATTTTAATTTGTAAATATATTACCGGGAGGTAAGGATGAAAAGACTAATTGTCTTTCTGATAATTATTTTAACAGGATTGAGTATATTTTCGCAGAATTTTGCGAATATGGAAGTATTTATTTGGGATAATGATGATGGCAGGGCATTCCGCAATCCTGATAATCCTGAGAAATTCATTGGATTTGAAACAAATCTTATTAAGGCATTTGAAGATGTAGGATTTGATACTGATAATAAAAACTTGACAATAGGCAGTGATTTCCCTGCTGACCCTTCCAGATATGCGGCGATTTTCATTATCAGCGGTGACAGACCATATACTGATCAATTATTCAAACCTGAAACTGTTGAAAGGATGATCAATTATTTGGAAAACTGGCATGGCTGTCTATATATAGAGGGTAATAATTATATTCACTGGTTTGCAGTCAATGGATATTCAGATTTTATGAAAAAGTATTTTAATATTGTATTATTGAATCCCGGAGATGGTTATGCAGGGTATGATACAATAAAAACAGATACATCCTGCACAATATTCCGCTCATATGAGATTGTATATCCGGAAGGCACTGCCCTTGATTTTAGTGTGGATGTATTCGGTGCTGCTGAACCGGATGATACATTCTATCATTCAGTCATGGTCTATGATGCAAAGCAGAAACTCTATAAATCTACTGCTGCTGCATATACACCGCCTGATGATAAAAAGGAAATCGGTTCCAAATTTAAGACATTTATGTCTGCTGTTGATTTTGGCGGATATTCAGCGCCTCACAGAAAATATGAGCAATTACCTGATTCAATTGAGAACCAATTAATTAGGACAGCATATCTGAGGGATATTATGCGTCTATTTTCTATAGGTAAGATATTGGTAATTAATCACACAGATAAGATAGATAATGACAGAATTGCGCAAGCATTGCAGAAGAATCGTCTTGAATTTGATTATATATATGTTGAACCGGGAAAGAGTGGTCCCTCATTTGATACATACAGTAAATATTCGGGTGTGATTTGGTATTCAATGAATTGTGATATGGGAAAAAATATCAATTCATTTGATATTGATCAATTATCCATATATATGGATTATGGAGGAGCATTACTGCTCTCCGGGGAGGATATTGCTGAACAGATAGGTAATCCTGCCAAGGATGTTGAGATAGCGTTTTTGTCACATTATTTTGGTATTGACTATGTTGGTGAGAATCTGAATGACAAACAGCATAAAGCTGAACCTTCAAACATATATGGTCCTATGGGCGGTGTGGATATTTCGGTAGCACCTTCAGGTGATCTGTTCAATATTTGGAGATTCTCTGATGCTGAGCCTGCATTCTATTATAAATCCACAACAAAGGCTCCATTGCCATCAGCAGCGATTAATGATGCACCCGGATTTGAAGCTGCATTCTTTGCATTCCCTGTTGAGAATATCATTGATAATGGTGCATTGGAATACTTTACTGCAATTACTGCAGTTGACTTCTTTGATTTTGATACAATGTTTGCCATTCATACAAATATTGAAGAGATCAATGTATCATATACAAAGAATATCAATGATATAACATTCAATATTACATTGAATAATCCCGGTAATGGTGTATTGAAATTACAGAGGAATAATGATATAGAAGAAACAGTGATAACATCTGATAATCAGACAATATATAAAATGACCAGCAATTATATCAGCGGTCTCTATGTAATTGAGTACAGTGTTGACGGAGCATTGCAGACAGCTTTTTCAGTGAATATATCAGGCAGCGGAGAAACAGGTGAAAGGGTATATATGCTTAATAATATAATGTATATTGAATCAGAATCGGATAATAGTGAAGTGGAGATATTTGATATAACAGGACAGCATATTGATAATATTACAGTTAATACAAAAACAGTATGGAATAGATATAATATAATGCCTTCAGGCATATATTTTATACGATTTAATGATAGCGGAAGTGTTCATAAAATATTGAAATACTGAATACATTATTGATTGGAAATGGCCCTGAAGAGATATTCTTTTTTCAGGGCTATTTTTTTGATACCCCTGTAAATATCCATTGAATCAAGAAGACCTTTCTCATACCAAGTGAGAATAGAATCTACCATTGGCTCATATAATGTGTGATCCATGAGAATGAACATATCATTCCCGGCTTTTAGAGCATGAAATAGTGTATTAAACGGATCTTCATAGGCCTTGCATGCAATATCATCTGTTAGAATAATACTATTTACATTATCAAGCAATGATACTATTTTACCGGACATTACAGCAGGTATTGAATCAAGGAAAGGATAGATGAGATTGGATACCATTATAAAATCAGCATATTGAGATAGATGCATAAATATTGAATATTCGGTTAAAAAATGCATCATATCACCTTTATATGTATGTATATCAGCATCAGAATTGTAGTAGGTATTGCCATAGCCGGGAAAATGTTTGAGTGTTGCCAGTATTCTATTGCTCTTATGATATGAGATAAAATATTTGGCAAATAATTCAATGGAATCAGGATCCCTGGATATATTCCTCTTAATCCTGTTCATATTTGCTCCATTTAATGTGCTGTAATCAATAACAGGAGCAAAATTAACATTAATGTGTGAGAGAGTCATCAGATTGCACTGATAATTCAATATTGAATCAATGACATTTATATGCATATGCGCCAGTTCATACATAGTGGGAAAATCCGATATAAAATGATATCTGTTAACCTTTCCTCCTTCCTGATCAATGCCGATAAATGGGGGAATGGAAAATTGAGCAAGTTTTGTATCATATTCTCTGTTAAGCATTTTTTCCAATACCTTAATGGATGGTATAATACCTCCAGGCTCAGTTTTAAATGATAAATTCTGAGGTGCATAGACAAAGAATCTCTGTCCGATAATATCTCTGAGTGAAAATGACTTAATATACCTGTTTAATTGTGATGTCTTTATAGTATATGTAAATGCAGAGACTGCAAATAGAAAACACATGAAAATACAAATGATTTTTTTCATATATCTATTCTATGAGAGTATAATTTACTGTCAAGCATATTATTTGCATTGAAGAGATTTTGAAAGTATTTGACAATTAACAGTATGTATATATAATAATAAACTAATTAAGTGAGGTACAGATGCAAAGAATAATGACAAAGTCAAAATTACATAAGGGTATTGTCACATTTACTGATATTAATTATGAAGGCAGTATTTCCATTGACAGAGATATGATGGATAAAGCTGATCTATATGCCGGTGAGAAAGTACTTGTCATTGATATAAACAATGGAAACAGATTTGAAACCTATGTAATTGAAGCTGATAGAGGAAGCAAAGAGATAGGCATAAACGGCGGTGCTGCGCGTTTAGTGCAGAAGGGTGATCAATGTATTATTCTGTCATTCGGACTTTATTCAGAAGATGAATTGGATGCTTATAGGATGAAGGTAATTGTATTAAATGATAACAATGAGATAATCAATGAGTTTGCCAAGGGAATACATTAAACTTCTGACTCCCAAATCTGCCAATAGTCATGTTAAAGAAATACTTGATATGTCAGGGGTTCTCCACACAGTATGCGAGGAAGCACTATGTCCAAATAGAGGAGAGTGCTTCAAATCGGGCACAGCTACATTTTTGATAATGGGCAATATCTGCACAAGGGATTGCGCATTCTGTTCAATCAAACATGGCAAACCGGAACAGATTGACAAAAGGGAAATAGAGGACATTGTACATGCAGTGCACTCAATGAATTTAAGATATGTTGTTATTACATCAGTAACAAGGGATGACCTTACTGACGGCGGGGCATTCTATTTCAATGCTGTTGCACGCAGATTGAAGGCATATAATAAAAATATTATTATTGAAATGCTGATACCTGATTTTAAACAGAACATGGATAATCTCAAATTACTTGAAAACAATTATATTGATGTACTTAATCATAATATTGAAACTTCCGAGGGATTGTATAATATAATAAGAAAAGGAGCTGATTACCGTTTTTCGCTTTCATTGCTGAAAGAGGCAAAGAAAATGGGTTTTATAACAAAATCAGGTATAATGCTTGGTGTGGGTGAAGATGAGGAAGATATAAAAAAGACAATTAATGATATTCAGAAAGCTGATGTTGATATTCTGACAATAGGCCAGTATATAAAACCATTGAAGAATAATTATGATGTAAAGAATTATTATTCAGTTGATGAATATCAATATTATGGTGATTATGCTCATAAATCAGGTATTAGAAAGGTTATTTCAGGTGTTTTTGTGCGTTCATCATATAATGCATATTCAGCATATAAGGAGATAATGTGATAGAGGAAAAAAAACGTAATGCAAAAAAAATACTTTTTCTGAGCAGCAAGGGCGGCACAGGGAAAACAACCATAATTGCCAATTTGGGTTATATGATGGCAACCGGTTATGCAAGAAAGGTGGGACTTATTGATTTGAATTTCAATGCTCCCTATCTGCCTTCGCAGCTTGGTGTCAGTGATAGAAAATTGGGAGTTGATAAGGATAAGATATATCCTGTGAAGGTATTGCCGAATCTGTTTATTGTTTCAAATGAAATGATGATAAATGATAAGGAATCTCCCATTGTAATGAGGAATTATATGTATAAGATTCTTGCTGAACAATTTTTAAAACAGATTGATTGGGGAGAATTTGATTATCTCTTCTTTGATACTCCATCAGTCTTTAGTGATGAGATTGCAGAGGCATTGAATATATTGAAAACAGTTGATGGTGTTATAATTGTTACACAATCGCAGGATTATTCTATTATACCATTAATGAGGGTGATATCATATGTTGAACAGCATAATCTTCCAATAATGGGTATTGTTGATAATATGCACAGTTTTTCATGTTCATCGGACAATAATATGCAATCCCTGTTTAGAAGAGATAAATTCAGAAAATTCATTGATGATAAGAAATTGAATATCATTGCTGAAATTCCATTTGACAGGGATATCCTAAAATCAACGGATAATGGTATATCATTTGTGCAGCAGAGCAGCAATGAAAATGACATAGCAATATTCAAGAATATTATTGAGGTTATTGAAAAGAAAACGCATGAATAACACAATTATTGTATCAGATAAAATATTTGGTTCGTATTTTGATGTTGAACAATACAGGGCTATTATTGAACATACATTTGTAAATGGTGTCGAGATTAGGACAGATGCAGTAATTGCGGATAATAATAATGAATTACTGGAAGAATATTATTCTGTTATTAACAGGAATTTAATAAATGTCATATCTGTTCATGCACCATTTAAAGGACAGAATATTTCAAGCAATGATGAATATATACGCAGAAGATCAATAAGGGATATTGAGAAATCAATATTAATAGCCGAAAAATTAGATGCCCGATATCTTATTATACATGCTTCTGACATAAATGCAGATATCAGTAATTCTTCTGATAAGACATTGATACATTCCCTTAATGAATTACACAATGAGGCTGATAAGCATGATATTGAAATCCTTGTTGAGAATACACTGCCGGGTATGATGCTTTATAATAAAGAACATATGATAAGTATTGCTTCATTGGGTTTTAAATTATGTTTCGACTGGGGACATGCCAATATATCATGTGATGATTCTTTTGATTTTTATGACTCTATAAAGGAATATGTTAAGATAATTCATTATCACAGTAATGATGGGAAAAATGATATGCACTGTTTCAATGCGGGTGAGTTTAAAGATGTAAATACTATTGCTGATGGAAAGATAATTGAAATTGAAACTGACAGTTCATGTTTCAGCAGTAAGATGTTAATTGAGTCGGGATTATTCATATGAATATTATTATAAAATCAAATAAAGAAATTTCATTGATGCGTATTTCCGGAAAGATATTGGGTCATATTTTAGCACAGGTTAAGGATATTATAAAACCGGGCATAAGGACAATGGATATTGAGATATTTATCAGAAAACAGCTTAAATTCAATAAGGTGAAATCACCTTTTCTCGGATACAGCAATTATCCTGCAGCATCATGTATATCCGTTAATGAGCAGATCGTCCATGGTATACCATCTAACAGGGTTTTGATGGATGGAGACCTTGTGAGTGTTGATTTGGGAGTTATTTATAAAGGGTTTATAACAGATGCTGCCAGAACATTCCCGGTTGGCAATATAACTGAGTTGTCTGCTAAACTGATTGAAACAACCAGACAGGCCTTCTTTAATGGTGCTCAAAATGCCATTGCAGGTAATCACCTGTATGATATTTCCTATGCAATAATGAATACTGTAGAACCAGTGGGATTTACACTTGTAAGGGATTTTGTATCACATGGAACAGGTAAAAAACTCCATGAAGATCCATCCTTTCAGAATTTCGGCAATAAAGGGGATGGCCCTCTGCTTAAGAGAGGAATGACATTGGCCATTGAACCTATGGTAAATGCAGGAACCTGGGAAGTAAAGGTGCTGGATGATGGCTGGACAGCAGTAACTGCTGATGGTGCATTATCGGCACATTATGAAAATACGGTTTTTATTGATGAAGAGAAAAATGAAATACTAACAGAAATATGAGGAGAAAAAATGAAAAAAAATCTTATGTATAACAAGAAGAATGCCTGGGTGGAATATACTGAGAAACAGATGGATAGCGTTATGAAATACGGTGAAGAGTATAAGAAATTTATTGATTATGCAAGAACAGAACGCTTTTCAGTAGAATACCTGAAAAAGGCGGCAGCTAAATTTATATCAAAGAAATCATCAAATAATTTTACCATGGAGAATGCAGGAAAGAATCTGGCAATCATTGCTATGGGTTCAAAATCACCATTAAAGGGAATCAAATTCATTGGTTCTCATATTGATGTACCGAGAATTGATATGAAACAGAATCCTTTATATGAGAAATTCAATATTGCTCAGATGAAAACACATTATTATGGCGGCATTAGGAAATATCACTGGCTTAACAGACCTTTAGGCATTTTTGGAGTGATATTCACTGAAAAGGGCAAGAAAATTGATGTGCGCATAGGCAGTAAGGACAGTGACCCTGTTTTTGTTATCAGTGACCTATTACCCCATCTTTCACGTGCACAGAGCAGTAAGAAGGTGTCTGAGGCATTTGAGGGTGAAAAACTGAATATTATTGTCGGTTCAATACCATTGAAAAAAGAAGAAAAGAGAGCAATAGCAGGGAATGTTATGCATATACTCAATAAGGAATATGGTATCGTTGAAGAGGATTTCATATCTGCAGAATTGGAGATTGTACCTGTAGAAAAAGCTCGTGATGTCGGTTTTGACAGGGGAATGATTGCAGGATACGGACATGATGACAGGGTGTGCGCATATACATCTGCAACAGCATTATTTGAATCAAGCAATAAATATACTGCTGTGGCATTGATGTATGATAAAGAAGAAACCGGTTCAAATGGAAAAACAGGAGCTCAGGGCAGATTTATTGAGGATATAATCATTGAAATACTGAAGAAAAAGAAGATTGAACCAAATTATGCCAATATTAGAACAGTGATGAATAATAGTGAATTTTTATCATCAGATGTGGGAGCAGGCATCAATCCGGATTATCCAAGTGTACATGAGGAAAACAATGCTGCTATTATGGGAAAAGGTGTTGTCATTACCAAGTTTACAGGCAGTTATGGAAAATCAGGCGCAAATGATGCTAATGCAGAATTTGTTTTCAAAATAAGAAATATATTCAACAAAGCAGGCGTCATATGGCAAACAGCGGAACTGGGTAAAGTGGATGAGGGCGGAGGCGGCACTATTGCAAAATACATTGCTCAGTATGGTATAGAAGTAATTGATTGCGGTCCCCCGCTTTTAGGTATGCATTCACCATTTGAATTGCTTAGTAAAGCAGACCTTTATGAGACATTTAAAGCATACAGAGCATTCTTTGAATCTGAATAATATATTGCAAAATAATGAATAAGTTATATAATTGCATTAAATTGTAAAGGAGAAAGTATGAAGAGGATTGTATCAATTATTCTGTTATTAAGTTTTGCATTTGTCTATATTTTCCCTCAGACATTTCCCGGTGACTATTATTTTTCACCTGAAGAGAGGAATATGCTTCTTATAAGGGTCAATGTATGGGGTAATGTGAAGAGTGCGGGATCTGTACTTGTTCCTGACGGTACTGATGTTATGGGTGCAATCTCATTTGCAAATGGCCCTTCACAGGATGCAAATACACAGTCCGTAACTTTAATACATGCAGATGGTAAGAGAGAAAAATTGAATCTGACAAAATACAGGAATGAATCTGACAGAAGGAATAATCCCATTCTAAAACCAGGCGACACTATCGTTGTCCCTGCAAGCGGGTGGTTTGGTTTTACAAGGGCTGTTTCCTTTATATATCAGGTAGCAGTAATTTTCTATACTGTTTTTCAGATATGGAATATTGCTGAAACAATCATTCCATAATGAGAGGTATAATGATGAAAAAAGCAATTATCACCGGTTTAACAGGTCAGGATGGCTCATATCTGGCTGATTTCCTTATCTCCAAGAATTATGAGGTTCATGGAATGGTCAGAAGAGCGAGCACAGAAAATCATGAAAGAATTGAGCATTTGAAGGATAAGATTACCATTCATCAGGGTGATTTGCTGGATTTTATGTCATTGGTAGAATTGATTGGTTCCGTTAAACCTGATGAGGTATATAATCTTGCTGCTCAGTCATTTGTGCCTACATCATGGAATCAGCCGGTTCTTACAGGAGAGTTTACTGCTATTGGGGTGACAAGAATATTGGAAGCAATTAAGCTTATAGATAAAAAAATAAGGTTTTATCAGGCATCCAGTTCTGAAATGTTCGGTAAGGTGCAGGAAGTGCCGCAAAGGGAAACAACAAGATTTTATCCGCGCAGTCCATATGGTGTGGCCAAAGTATATGGTCATTGGATAACCATAAATTACAGAGAAAGTTATGATATGTTTACTTGTTCAGGTATTCTGTTTAATCATGAAAGCCCCAGAAGGGGCAGAGAATTTGTAACAAGAAAGATTACGGATTCTGTTGCCAGAATCAAACTTGGTCTTTCAGATAAGCTATTCTTAGGCAATATGGATGCAAAGAGGGATTGGGGTTTTGCAGGAGATTATGTGCAGGCAATGTGGCTTATGCTTCAGCAGGATGAACCTGATGATTATGTTATAGCAACAGGCGAGACTCATTCAGTGCGTGAATTTGTTGAGCTTGCATTTGACAGGGTGGGACTTAAATGGAAGAATTATGTAGAAGTTGATAAAAAATTATTCAGACCTGCAGAGGTGCATCAGCTCATAGGAGATTCATCAAAGGCACAGGAAAAATTAAAATGGAAACCATCTGTATCATTTGAAGAATTGGTTAATATGATGGTTGACAGTGATATGGAATATTATAAACACAGAATAAATGGTTGATTATGCATAATTCTGTTGATATACCATTATTTATTGAGATTGAAGAAAACAGCCTTGTTCTCATAAATGAGATTACAAGAAAGGCAAATATCTTCATTAATAATCCTCTTATAGTAACAGACAGAGGCAAATCATCCGAATATGCTGCTATTGTGCAGGCTGAAATGAATATTGGCAGGGATATGCTTATATATGTTGACAGCAATGATTATAGTGAAGTAAAAAAAGTGGAACGATTTGCCAGGGAACACAAATGTGATATTATTATCGGAGTAGGCGGCGGATTGGCATTAGATATATCAAAGATGGCATCATTTATATATGGCTGCCATTTTATTTCAATCCCCACATTACCATCGCATGATGGAATATCATCGCCTGTAGCTTCTATTCGTGTCAATGGTAAAAGACAGTCAATGAATGCTGCAATGCCTATGGGAATAATTGTTGATCTCAATGTAATGCGCAATGTGCCCAAGAGGTTCCTGCATTCAGGAATAATGGATCTTATAAGCAATTTTTCTGCAATCAAGGATTGGGAATTAGCTTATAAAAAGGGATATGAGATGAATTTCAATGGATTTGCAAATGCAATTGCATATTCTGTTGCTGATAATGTGCTCAATTATCCCTATAATGATATATTCAGCAGGGAATTTCTCCATATATGCATAAATGCACTGGTATTATCAGGCATAGCAATGGAGATAACCGGTTCATCAAGACCTGCATCCGGGGCAGAACATAATTTTTCGCATGCTTTTGATATGCTTTATCCTGACAATAAACTATTGCATGGTGAAAAGGTGGGAATAGGCACATTGATCGTATCCAAATTAAGATCAGATGAAGATTTCAATAAGATATTTACCTGTTTCAAGAGATATTCATTGATTGATGCATTAAAGGAAATGAATGTAGAAAAGGATAAAATAATAAAAGCATTGCTTGCATCAAAGGAATTCAGACCTGACAGGTATACTGTTCTCACAGATATGTCATTGGATTATCACACAGTAGAAGATATCGTTAATGATTTATTTTGATTAATAATAATGAATAAAAAAAGGGGCTCAATTGAGCCCCTTTTTTTTGTAGATAATTATTTACTTAAGTAAAGTAATTTTCTGTTTGGACTGTCTGTCACCCTGTTGCAATACTGCGAAGTATGTGCCAGCCGGCATATTGCCTGTATTTATCTTCAGTGTATACATGCCTGCATTGACATTGCCTGAAACGGGTGTTGAGATGAGTGCGCCTGTGATTGAATATACATTCAGTGTCACATCGCTCTCTCTGTCAATTCCGTAATTAAGTACAATGTCGCCTCTGACAGGATTCTCATTAATTTTGCTAATACCGAATACAAGATTATTGAAATACTTGAATGATATCTCATTGAATTGAATCTTTGAGCCATCACTGCTGACTAATTCCAGTTTATAATTGTAAATACCATTATCAGCAATTGTATTATCAACAAATTTGAATTCATTGGTCATAGCATCCTTATTGATTTCCACAGTGCCTATATTCTTATAGGAGCCCAATTTATCCTTTCTCAGAATATTCCATTTGACTCCATTGTCATTATTAGGTCTCCATGTGAGAACTACGTCCCTGTCTATCTGCGAAGCATTCAAATTGACTGTCTGAGTGCCTGTGAAATTAGCTTCAAAATAGTCAAATGACGTGGATTCTGAATAACCATGATAATTGACTGCCCTTATCTTATAATAAAAATCCGTTGCTTTTGATACTGGCGGGAAGTCTGTATATGTCAATCCTGCTGTCCATCCTATGGAATCCTTGCCTTCAGCATAGAAATTAGGATCAGATGATCTGTAAACAATATAATGTGATACATTGTCTGTTGAAGGATTGGCATTCCATTCAAGATCAACCTGTGAACCGCCGAATGATGAATTGATTAAATCAATATCAACTGCACCCGGCAATACAATGCCTGTCAGGTCAACCTGATAGACCATAGCATCATCCATATTCACTGTCCACATAAAATATCTGTTTCCCGGTTTGTATGGGTCAACTGTGCCGTCTCCGGAAGGTCCCATTGACTGCCATGCTATATCATATGCAGGATATGAACCGAATACAGAAGGCAGATTGCATTTGTAGAAATATTCAAATGTTGTAGGGTCTCTTCTGTACATTGTGGGTACAAAGATATTGATTGACCAGAATGATGTGCCATCATATTCAAGACCTCTGCCATTATTCCAAAATCCGCCATAGCTTTCACCATCTGTAAGCGGTAAACCTAAGAATTTGGAAGCAGTACCGCCAAGATTCTTTGTCTCACCAAATAATGATTCAACAAATGACGGGTCATATACCTGCCAATAGCCGTATAATGAATCATCATTATCAAATGTGATACCCCTGAATCTCTTCATAGGTGTGCCGCCCCATGCTGTATTGTGCCATGTCATGTGACCGTTTTCCACTGCGCCTGACAGACCTAATGATATATCAAAGCTGTAGCATTGGTCACCATTTGCATACCACATACTGCCGTCAGATGAATGGTCCATTCCGACAACATATGATGAGCCTATAACACCCATATAATCCCAAAGCACTGCACCTCTTGTCTCTATATCAAACATATAAATCCTGTTTGCACCTGTTTCACCAAATACATTGCCCAGACCTGTACCTGTTGCCAGCATGATCCAGCCGAAGCCGGGGGCATACATGACATCAAGACCGGATGGGTCAACAAGGTCTGTGCTTACATCACCAAGATAGAATTCATCAACAATATTGGGTTCATTGACCAGAATGGCAATCTCCAATAATGTGTTTGAACCCTCTGTGCATGTTACATTGAGATTGAATACAATATATTCACCCGGCGCATATCCGGGATCCAATTTAACCCTGAATGTATTGGCACTGTTTGTTGAGGAAGCGCCTGAATTAACTGTGCCCCATGTGCCTGCTGCATCAACAACGGTTGCTTTACCGTCTTTACTTGAAAGTGTTCCTGCAACATTGGTTGCATTTGAACCTACATTCTTGATCTGTACTGACAGGTCAAACATCTCATCAGCATCTGCCAAACCATCATCATCACCATAATTGGTGATTGTATCCAGAATATTGACATAT
>CAZJAT010000004.1:84470-87037 GCA_964544145.1 uncultured Bacteroidales bacterium
GTCAATTCACCTGCATTCACAGGATTGAGTATTCTCGGCGCCCATGAAGTGGCAATTGTTGTTGTATATTTTGTAGCCCACATATCATTGGGGTCACCTGTTGCTGACTGTTCACCACCGCATCTGACAACGCAGAAATGGTCAACATAACCGTCATTATCGCCGTCAAAATCTTCATATGTCACACTGCCGTCATTATCAAAATCAGCAGGTGATGAACCTGGTATAAGATGCATCCTGCCGCCTAAGGCATTCTCTATATCCTGCATATATACCAATTCTCTTCCATCACCATAATCACCATATGTGTTTCCTGATGACAGGGGACCGAATACAAATCCTTCAGCAATCCATGTGCCGAATGAGAGTTCCGCATAATATGCTTTGAATGATGCCTCACTGTCTGAGAAGAATACAGAATCCCAATATACTGAATCATGTGCTGTGCCTCCGGGATATGCTGCTGATGTAAATCCTGCTGCAACACCCCATGTATCATTGTAATCTGCCGGTCTTGTTGTACCAAAATAGGTGGAGTCATCAAATGCTCCAAGGGCAACACAGACCCTATTGTCGCCTCTGCCTGTTTTTGAATAGATATCAATATCTACAAATTTCTTCCAATTGATCTGCCTGAATTCATTGACGGGCAGATTGGCAACTGCTTCTACATCCGGTCTCAGTCCCTTCGGGAAAGGACAATTGTCCTTGCCTGCAATAAAGAATGAAGGGATTAATAAACCATCAATTTTCTGCGCAAAAGTCCACCAGCCCTCTGCATCACGGATAATCGAATATCCGTCCATGTCCTGAGCAAAATGGAAATGTTCGTCACCCTTTAGTTCTAATATTAATGTGCTGCCATCAGGTTGTTTGAATTCCCTGAAACCCGGTCGTGCCGGTGCAGCGATTATGAAAGAACTGATGATGAGAACTGCGAGGAGAGTGAATAATACTTTCCTCATTATACCTCCTTTGTTCATTTGTTTACAAACTTTCGTATTTATTAAGCAAATAATATGCCAGCAATAAGTAATGTTATTGATTGGCTTACAAAGCTTGATGAACCTTTTATATGCAAAATGATGCAATTTTATCCAAATACGTACATTTGGATGTAAGTCATTGAAAAAATGTTATTTAAATGAAAACAATACAATAATGCATTGGATTATTCAATATTTTGAGTGCAAATATTGCATATTATATTTATCAGACAAAAAATATGCTTTTATTATATAATAATATAATTATTCAATAATATATGACATTATTATGCCTGCTATTTGTTGAGTATTGATTTTTTTTAATGTTCATGTTAGATTATGAGCCAAAGAGGAGCAATTTATGAAATATGATGTGATTATTATAGGTGCCGGCAGTGGCGGATATAAATCTGCAGAGATATTGGCAGACAATGGCAAACATGTCCTTATCATTGAAAAGGAACCATATGCAGGCGGGGTCTGTCTCAGTCATGGATGCATACCTACCAAATCGTATGTTGCAGTATGTGAATCCATTGAACATATAAAACAGGCAAAGAGAATGGGTATTGATATTAATGGTGAATACAGTATTGATATGAAAAAAATACTAAATCGCAAGGATAGGATTGTCAAGATGCTGAGCAGCGGCTTATTAAAATCCTTGATGGATAGAGGCATAGACATCATTACAGGAGATGCTTCAATAATCAGTAATAGAGAAGTATCAGTTAATAACAAACATTATACATGTGAATATATTATTATTGCTACTGGCTCACTTGACAAACAGTTAACAAGTATCTCAGGACAGTATAATAATGTATTGAATTCCCGACAGATGCTTCAAACAGCAGATATACCTAAACATTTATGTGTTATAGGTGCAGGAGTAATAGGTCTGGAAATGGCCATGATATTCAGTCAATTTGGGTCTGAGGTACATATTGTGGAATATTGTCCTTCTATATTGCCGGGTATAAATAATATATTTATAAGTGATGCGGCAATGAAGATCATAAAGAATCAGAATATTCAGCTCATTCTCAATGATTCTGTACAGTCATTTGACAATAATACCTTGACTCTATGCAGTGGTAAAACATTGGATGCTGATACAATTCTGCTTGCAATTGGCAGATATCCAGTATTACCGCAATGCTCCTTTGATATTGCTGTTAATGACGGTTTTGCTGATGTTGATTCAAGGAATAGAACCAGTGTGGATAATATTTATGCAATTGGCGACTGTATCAATGGCCCCATGCTTGCACATAAAGCATATTATGATGCACAAATAGCAGCAATGGATATATTGGGACAAGGAAAAGATAAGGATTATACCAATATACCATATTCCATATTCCTTCATCCGCCTCTCTCACATGCCGGACTCTCAGAGGAGGATTGTGCGGCCAAAGGTCTCAATTATACTGTTACGGAATATCCGTATGCAGGTAATGGAAGGGCAGCAGCATATGGAGCAAGAAACGGCATTATGCGCTTAATCCATGATGGGGATTTGCTCCTCGGTGTTTCTATATGGGGCAAAGACAGTGATATAATCATTCATGAATTAAT
>CAZJAT010000005.1:0-86047 GCA_964544145.1 uncultured Bacteroidales bacterium
TGAACCCCTTCACACAGGTTGAAGACATATATCCAAGCATGCCTCAAAGCGTTTAAGCAGTACCATTGATTCGGTATGCGGGATAATGTTGAGACCTGGGGGAAGAAAGTGGCTGGTGGGCTGGTAATAAAGAATAAAATCAAATAATGAAGAGAATTGTATATAATATATAATATATAAATGTTTATATAAAAACCAATTTTTTCAAGAAAACTGTTGACATTTATACCTATTATTTATAAAATCTATGACTATAAATAAAAAGGATGGTATAATGGATGAGAATAAAAAAATAAATCCTTCAGGCATTGAATTGAAACCATTTTATGATAAGAATGATGTAAATCCCGAATTGGGTAAACCGGGCGAATTTCCCTTTATCCGAGGGGTATATGATACAATGTACCGCACCAGGCATTGGACAATGAGACAATATGCGGGATTTGGCTCTGCAAGAGAGACAAATGAGAGATTCAGATATCTGCTGGAAAATGGTCAGACCGGATTATCCGTTGCTTTTGATTTACCCACACAGCTTGGTCTGGATAGTGATGACAAACTCTCTGAGGGCGAAGTCGGCAAGGTGGGTGTTGCCATATCAACGATTGATGATATGGAAGAACTCTTCAGTCAGATACCGCTTGAAAAGGTGTCAACATCAATGACTATCAATGCTACAACAATGGTTATACTTGCCATGTATATTGGTGTTGCAAAGAAACAGGGTGCAGATATCAGCAAATTATCGGGTACTGTGCAGAATGATATCCTTAAAGAATATATTGCCAGAGGCAATTATATATTTCCTGCAGAACCTTCAATGAAAATGACAGCTGATATATTTGAATATTGTTCAAACAATCTGCCGAAATGGAACACAATTTCCATATCAGGTTATCATATAAGGGAAGCAGGGTCTACTGCAGTGCAGGAATTGGCTTTTACATTTGCAGATGCCATTGCATATACCGAATATGCCGTAAAAAAGGGTTTGGATATTGATAAATTTGCTCCAAGATTATCTTTTTTCTTTAATGCACACAATAATTTCTTTGAGGAGATTGCGAAATTCAGGGCAGCCAGAAGGATATGGGCTCATATTATGCGTGACAGATTCCATGCAGAGAGTGAAAAAAGTATGAAACTCAGATTCCATACACAGACAGCCGGTTCCATGCTGACAGCTCAGCAGCCGAGAAATAATATTGTAAGGGTGGCTTTACAGGCATTATCTGCAGCTCTGGGAGGGACTCAATCATTACATACCAATTCATATGATGAAGCATTATCATTGCCTTCTGAGGAATCAGTGAATATTGCTTTGAGGACACAGCAGATAATTGCCTATGAAAGCGGTATCAGTGATGTCGTTGACCCGCTGGGAGGTTCATATTATATTGAGAGTCTGACAGATGAAATTGAGAGACAGGTAAATGATTATCTCAATAAGATTGAGGATTTAGGCGGAGCCGTAAATTGTGTTGAGAATGGTTTCTTTAAGAATGAAATTGAGAATGCCGCATATTCATATCAATGTGCAGTGGAAAAAAATGAACAGATTATTGTTGGACTCAATAAATTTACAAATGATGACAATATTAAACCTTCAGGAATGAAGATTGATGAAAGTATTGGTCAATTGAGGAAGGACAAGCTTGCTGTATTCAAGAAAAAGCGTGATAATGCAGTAGTGGAGAATCTCCTCAGCAAAATAGCAAAACTTGCCAATGAAAATGAAAATATGTTTGAGACAGTTTTGGAAGCAGTTGAGAACAAGGTCACTCTGGGAGAGATAACGGGTGTGCTTAAATCAAAATGGGGAGAATTTGATAATGATTAAAAAATTCAATCATATAGCTATTGCAGTATCTGATGTTGAAAAATCAGCAGAGATATACAGGGAAATAACGGGTGTTAATGCATCAGAGATCATCACCGTTGAAGAACAGGGTGTAAAGGTAGCGATATTTGATATCAATGGAGTGCTGCTTGAATTAATACAGCCGCTTAATCTGGACAATCCGATTGCCAAATTCATTGATTCAAGGGGTCATGCAATACATCATATTGCATTCTCTGTTGAGAGTATTGAAGACACTGTGAGAGAATTCACAGAAAAAGGGTTCAGAATGATCGGTGATAAACCAAGAATCGGAGCAGAAGGGAAACCCATAATCTTTATGCATCCCAAATCATCGGATGGAATATTAATGGAATTTGTGGAAGACAAAAAGGAGAAATAATGACCAGATTTACTATGTTTGAAGATAAATTGAAAAATAGAAAGACCTTTGCCAGGGTCGCAGTTGTAAATCCTATAATAGAATCGGCTCTTGATGCAGCTATTGAAGCTGCAGAGAAGGGCTTCATTAAACCCCTGCTTATAGGTAATAAGGGTAAAATTGAAGAATTGATAAAATCAATCGGACATTCATTTGAATATGAAATGATTGATGTGGATGGGGAATTGGAGGCCGGTAAAAAGGCTGTTGAACTTGTTAATAGCGGTAAAGCAGATATTATATTAAAGGGTTCTATTTCTACTTCTAATTTCCTAAGACCAATATTGCATAAAGAGAGCGGATTGGTGAAAAAAGGTGCTTTGGTTTCCCATATATCAGTATTTGGAATAGATAAATATCATAAATTGCTTATTGTTTCTGATGTAGCAGTTAATATTACTCCAGATCTCAATGAAAAGGTGAAAATAACCAAGAATGCTATTGAATTAGCACACAATCTGGATATTGAAAAACCAAAGGTTGCCATTCTTGCTGCTGCTGAATCTGTTAATGAGAAAATGCCTTCATCATTGGATGCAGCAATTATTGCAAAAATGGGTGACAGAGGCGTGTTTGGCAATGCTATTGTTGAAGGTCCCATGGCATTGGACCTTGCTGTCTCTGAGGATGCCTGCAATGAGAAGAATTTTGTATCTCCTGTGGGCGGTGATGCTGATGTTGTTATTGCACCGAATATTGATGCAGGAAATGTATTATATAAAACATTAACAAAATTAACAAATAGTGAATTAGCAGCAATTCTGTCAGGAACAAAAGCTCCTGTTGTTTTGACATCACGTGGAGATACTGCTGAAATCAAATACAGTTCATTGCTGCTGGCATTGATGATGCTGAGGAAATAGTGAATATATCAATCGGATTTGATCATAAGGGTTTTTTGCTTAAAAAACAGATAATTGAATGTCTTGAAGAAATGAATATTGATTATATTGATAGAGGGACTTTCT
Source organism: uncultured Bacteroidales bacterium (assembly GCA_964544145.1). Lineage (GTDB taxonomy): Bacteria > Hydrothermota > 32-111 > 32-111 > 32-111 > CAZJAT01. Next base: position 3,251 of record CAZJAT010000005.1, read on the forward strand.
CTGATGAATCCGTTGATTACCCTGATTATTCAGCAATGGTCACTGATGATATTATTAATGGAAAAGCAGATTATGGTATACTTGTATGCAATACAGGAATAGGTATGTCCATTGCAGCAAATAAGGTCAAGGACATTAGAGCTGCATATGTAATAAATGAATCTACAGCTGAGAGTTCAAGAAAACATAATAATGCCAATGTGCTTGTTATGGGATTAATTACTGTTGATAGAGAAGCATTGTGCAGTATTATTCAGAAGTTTATTACTGCTGATTTTGAAGGCGGTAGGCACAAAAGGCGTATTGAAAAGATTTGCTGATTTTCGGATTACTTGACAATTATAACAGTAAAACTATAATTATATTTGAAATGGGGCTATGGCGCAGCTGGGAGCGCGTTTGACTGGCAGTCAAAAGGTCACGGGTTCGATCCCCGTTAGCTCCATTAAAAAATAGGAGGATAAATGAAAAAATTTTTAACAGTTTTTTCTCTTGCAATGCTTATTGTGTTTACAGGATGTTCCACAGTAAAGGGTTCATTTATGGATTTTGCGGCAATTAAAAATGCAGAGAGAACTATGACAAAATTAAATAATCTGATGGAACAGTATTATGTTGAAAACGGTACTTATCCTCAATCACCCGAATCATTTGAAGAGGATTTGAGACCATATTTTATCTCATTCAACAGGAATAATGAACCTACTGATCAGTGGGATGATATGGTTGGCAATGTATTTGCTGATGGCAAGCTGTTCTATGAAACAAATGACCCGAAGATAACATATTTTATAACCGGAAGAGCATTGGACAGCGGAAATACAGTAGTATTCTGCAGACCCGCAGTGCCGCATACTGAGGAAAAGGAGTAATTTATGAAAAGACTGTTAATAGCAATTACAGCAATTATTATTCTAGCAAGCTGTGAAACAGCTGATGTGAATACTGAAGTGAATAATGTTACAAAGGATGAGATCAGTACTGCAGTAAAGTATTATGACTTTGGTAAGGAGTATTTGAAGAATAAACAATATGATTCTGCTATAAAGAATTTCCAGAAAGCCATTGAGGATTCAGCACAGTATAGAGAAGCATATATAGGTCTTGGAAATGCATTTGAAAATAAAATGTATTATGATAAAGCAGAATCTGTATATACACTGTTATCAGAAGTATTGCCTAAGGATGCTGCAGGTACAGTAGCGCTAGGTTATCTTAATTTAACGCTGAGGGATTATTCAAAAGCTGAAATATTATTCGGTAAAGCGCTTGAAATGGATGAAAAGAATGCCAATGCATATTTTGGATTAGGCAAGGTGTATGAAAAGAAGTACAGTGACAGTAATGGTATCCTGAAAGCCATTGATTGTTATGAAAAAGCGTGTCAGTTTAATCCGGATGATTTAACAATTGCCTATAAATACGGGAAAGCTCTGATTGAAATGGAAAAATACAAGGAAGCCCAGAAGTTTTTAGAGCAGGTTGTTGCAGATCACCCGAATATTGTAGGTCCCATATCTAATCTGGCAGAGGCATATCTTGAGTCAGGTGATTATAAGAAGTCAGTAGATGCATTCAATAGAACATTGGAATTGGATAATACAATTGTCAATGCTTACCTGGGCCTTGCTCGGGGATATCAGGGTTTAAAGCAATATGAAAATGCAAAGGATGCATATCTTAAACTAGCAGAAGTGAAGCCGGGCTCAACTGTTCCATATCTGTATATGGGTCAAATGTATCTGAATATCAAATATTATGACAGTGCTATCAAATATCTGAAAAAGGGAACAGATATTTCCCCAAATGATACAAGAGCATTATTACTCTTAGGCCAGGCATATTTTTTCAAGGGAGACCCGAAGAATGTAAAAACTGAGGATGACAGAACATTTGCTTATGATATGCTGTCAACTGCAGAAACATATTTTAAGAGAATAATTGAAATAGGCGGTTCATATAAAAGTGAAGCAGAGAAAGGTCTGACAAATATTAAACAGTGGAGAAAGGAATTGGATCCAACGAGATGGTAAAATGGCGAAAATATTAAAATGGATAAAATGGGCAATAATTCTATTGATACTATATGCAGCTGTCAGTATGCTCTGGCAGTTTATATCTGTATCAATAAAACATGCCAATATAAGCGGTGAAGTAAGGGAATTTCTCTTTGGAGAAATAAAAGCTGATGAATCGGATATTGTTGAACGCACAATGGTATTATTGGAAGAACAGGGAATTATTCTTGAATATTCATTGATTACAGTATCAAAACCGGATAATAATTCTGTTCATCTGAATTTCACCTATACTGATTCTGTTGGCATACCTCTTATCAATAAATATTTTTATATAGATAAAGAGGTTGATGAAACAATTAAGAAACGTTAGTTTTTCCCTTTTGCTGATATGTTTATATCTGATATCATTTAGCAGTGATATCAGATATAATTATTCAGGGAATGTATTTTTTTCTGATTTTATAATTGATTCAATATTCAATCTGTCATCTGACCCTATTAATGATATAATGCATATTTATTGTGATAATGGTTATGTTTATGCATCAGTAAACATAGATTCGGTATTTGAATCAGGGAATTATACGGATATATATTGCAGTATTTCTGAGAATAAGCGTTACAGGATCAAGGGCTTTATGAATAAGGGTAATATACAATCCGGACTTATAAACAGCATGTTTAAATACAAGGGTTATTATTTTTCAGATAGTTTGATACAGTATTCAATTACCGATATATATGGGAAAATGAATATTGAGTCAAACTCAGATTATGGAATTATGGCAGAGAATGATTCTCTTCTAATAATGACATACATAAGTGATAATAGGCAATCAGTATTAAATGCATTGATTGCATCAGGTATAGATGACAGACAGGTTTACGGTTATTTTAATGCTGAACTCTATTCGCCTCAGGGATATGCAAGAATATATAAATTGAATTATATAAGAGCAGCAGATGGTTTGTCCGGATTGAAACTATTCTTAAGTTTCCCTTATTTTTTCGGTTTTCCTTTTACAATGAATGCTCAAGGTAAATATGAGGATTATGATTCTATAACTACAAAGGCAGGATTCAATACAGAGTTTATATATTACAAGGGTAATGTGAATATTTCACTGGGCATGGGAAGGGAGTGGATATTTACCCGCAATGATTCATTGGATGATATTTATTATACAATACTTTCAATGGGACTGAATGTAGCTGATTATTCACCATTGAGTTATGGTTTTCAACATTTTCATTATCATGGGATTGATGATTACGGCAGGACTGAACTATATATTAAATATATGCACAGATACAGGAATATATTTGCTGATGCAGGAGTATTTGCAGATATGTTAGCATATAGTGACAGTATAAGTGAATACACATTAAGGCGTACAGGAGGAAGCACAAGTATTAGAGGTTTAGAGGAAAACTCAATATTGTATTCCAGTATATTGCGCAGCACATTATCAATCGGGTATATATTCTCACCGATGTTTCATTTCAGTGTGTTTACAGATAATGGTATTTACACAAGAGACGGGCTTCAGACAATAGCAGAAGAAAATATTATTACATATGGTATAGGTTTTGATATATTTACATCCAATACCAAAACGGGTATTTTCCTTGCTCTTCCGCTTCAAACCGGCTTTAACAGCAGCAGGCTTCATATATTATTTCAATACAGATTCTGAAAATCAGAAATACAATTCAAATTCGTATGGATGGGGTCTTTTATTAAAGTCATTTATTTCTTTTCTCTTGTAATCAATATATGCCTTAATCATTGCCTTTGAAAAAATACCTGTTTTTGTTAAAAAAGTGCTGTCATCCTGAAGTGAATCCAATGCTTCAGATAATGAAGCCGGGCATGATTTGATATTTGAAGTAATAGATATATCTGCATGTTCCATATTCATATCATATGGTCCAAAATGATTGTTGTTCAATGAGATTTTATTTTTAATTCCATCAAGACCTGCAAGCAGCATTGCTGAACAGGCAAGATAGGGATTTGCAGTAGCATCTGGCGGGCGGAATTCAATTCTTTTTTCCGATTCTCCTGTTGCATATTTGGGTATTCTTACTGCAGATGATCTGTTTGCTAATGAGTAGAATAATTTAATGGGTGCTTCAAATCCCGGTACAAGACGTTTATATGAATTTGTCGATGGATTAGTGAATGCCAGTAATGCCCTGCCGTGTTTCAAAAGGCCGGCAATATAATATTCAGCGATTTTTGATAAACCGCCGTAACCCTTTTTGTCATAGAATAAATTCTTACCATTCTTGAATAAATGCTGATGATAATGCATTCCTGAACCGGGCATATTGTACATTGGTTTAGGCATGAATGTGGCTGACATATTGTGTTTGAATGCAACAGTTTTAATAAGATTTTTAATAAATTGGGTATAATCACCTGTAGTCAGAAGATTATATCTCAAGATCTCAATCTCATTCTGACCGGGTCCCACTTCGTGATGATGATATATTATGTCAATGCCTGATTTTATCATTATTTCTGATATTTCTTTTCGTATTGCTTCACTCTGGTCTTTAGGAAATGTACTGTGATAACCGCTATGTTTCCGCATGAACTCACCTGTATCATTGATGGACTCATCAAATGAAAAATTGCCTTCGCCTAATTCAATTTTGGCCATTGATATATTTTCTGTATTTTTTACAGCTACTCTGTCAAAAAGGTAAAATTCGAATTCAGGACCGAAGAGTGCGGTATCGGCAATTCCAGTTCTTTTCAAATATTTTTCCGCTTTCAGTGCGATACTCCTGGGATCACGTTCATAACTTTCCTTTGTATCAGCTTCATTGATATTGCAGAAAAAACATACTGTATCATCTGCAGAAACGGCATTTTCATGCATTGTGGATAGATCGGGCAATAATATCATGTCTCCGCCCTCAACAGATTTAAATCCCTGGCAGGAAGAAGAATCAAAACCAACACCATGTTCCATAATATGTGAAAAGCGGGACACAGGTATATTGATCCTGTGCAGTGTGCCGTTTAAATCGGTAAATTTCAATTCTATCCATTTATACTTTTTTATAGTGTTACTGTCAAATTTTTTTTCTTTCAAGACTCCTCCTTAATCAAGTGTCTTTTCATTATATGAAAATATATCTAAAATTCAAGTGTATTTAAATGAAATATAGAATTATTTGTCATTAGAATTTTGTTTTAAAATAAACGAAACTCCTTAATAAGCTATTATACATTTATATAATTTCACGGTAATGATAATATTGCCATTTAATATTTGCTATGTATAATGGTCATATGACTAATATTGAACAAATTATGCAAATACCGGATATGTTTTTAAGGACCAGAATGATACTTCACGGCTTTTTGAGCGGAATTCACAGGGTGCCTTATAAAGGCGTTTCAGCAGAATTCTCGCAATACAGAGAATATGTACAAGGTGATGATTTTAGACGTATAGATTTCAAATTGTTCAGAAGAACAGAAAAATTTTATGTAAAAGAGAGTGAAAATGAGATTAACACCGATGTTAATATCCTGTTGGATATAAGTAAGTCAATGGATTTTAATCTGAAACCTGTTTATTCCCAGACATTGATGTTTTTGATTGCATATGTTGCTCAAATGCAGTCAGACAGAATTGGATACTCTACATTTTCCAACACATTGACTTTACTGCGAACACCTTCAAGAACAAGAGAAATTATGTCATTAGTCATGCGTGATATAGGAAAGATACAATATGCGGGCATAACAGATATCAGAAGGGTTATATCGGAATATTCATCATATCTGAAAAGGAATTCATTTGTTATTATGATTTCTGATTGTGCATATAATCCTGAAGATTTAAAACATCTGTTGAAAACGCTCAGAACAATGGGTAATGATGTGATACTCTTCCATGTAAATGATTATCTTGAAACAGACAGGCATATCCTTTCCAAGAACAGATTGAAAGACATGGAAACAGGCAGTATTATGGATAATAGCTCATATTCAAAGAGAATAGATGAGTTCAAAAGACATAGCGAGAAACTCTATAATGATGCAATTGAAAATCATTATGATTATGTTCATTTTTTTACAAATGAGGATATGTATAAAGCACTGGAATCATTCTTTAAGAGGCGGCATTAATGCTTTATGAAGGGTTATTGCCCATTTTAATAACAGTGGGAATCATTGCTGCAATAATGCTTTTCCGTAATATTGTATTCAGTAAAGTGCAGGATTATCCTTCTCTCTATTATTTCACCACATACAGCAGAGCAAGCAATAAATTGATGGGCTATATAAAGATATTATTAAAAATACTCGCTTTTCTGCTGTTTCTATTTTTCCTCATTCTCTATATCATTAAACCCATGTATATAGGCGAAGATGAACAAATATGTATTTATATTGAAATGACACCTTTCTTGTCAAATAATATTAATACTGTCAATGAGGTAGTGGATAGCATCAAATCCAATAATAGGGATAAGAATGTGACAGTGTATTATAGCCGGGAATTATTAAATAAAAAATCCTTCATAATTAATGATATTATAAGGAAATACGGGCAATATATTGATTATATGCCGGTCATATTGATAACAGACCGAAAATACCCGATATTACCATTCAGCATTATTCGGATAAATATACCGAACAAATTATTTATTACAGGGATTGGAAGCAGTATATGCCTATACAGTTTGGAGGAAAACAATATTGAAATTCAGATGTTTTCAGATAAACAACTGGTTAATGAGGAAAGACTGCATATTGTCAGAGGTTATAATTATTATACCCCTGACAGAAGGATGCAATTCAATAAAATAGTCGCAGATATGGATACTCTCAAAATTTCAAGAATGATTACATTGAAAAATACTCAAATTAATGATAAAACGGGTAATGATTTTATTAGAGCAATGCTTAAATCACTGAATTACACAATATCAGATTCGGCTGAAATAGGAATATCCTATAATAATGATATTAATAAGGGTATAGTGATAAGCAGATATGGAGATAATTATGTGCAATCAGGGAATAGGAACTTTAATACATTAGACATATTCACAGGAATGGATATGTCTATACTGAATTACAGTAAATTATATTCATACAGTGGCGAAGCTTCGGTTATTTCTACATTTGGAGAAAAACTCATCATTCGCAATGGAGATGTTTATTATATCAACATCCCTGCTGACACGAGTGTCAGCAATATACTATTGATACCGCAGGGTACTATTCTTTTTGATATGATTATAGGGGAATTATCACAAACATCCATTGATTCATCTCTTCAATATTCATTGGATTATAGACATGAACTATGTGAACATAGAGAGGGAACTTATATGAAGAAAATGATTATATTTAGGCATTCTGAACATCAGAAGCATCTCAATGCTGCCTTAATATTTTTATGTATATTTTTAATAATTAGTATTCTTTTATAATCCAAATTAATTAAGAATTATTAAGATTTTTGTTGAATATAAATATTTTTATATTATAATATAATATTATGAAATCTATGTTAATGCATATATGCTGCGGACCTGATGCGACATATGCTTATGAATATTTCAGCAGGGATTACAATGTCAGCGGATACTTCTGCAATATGAATATTGATACAGAGGATGAATTTGTTAAAAGATATAAACAAGCGGAAAGGGTTGCTGAATATTATGGGTTCAATCTTATTTTAGCTGATTATGATAATAATATATTTATTGAACAAACTAAAGGTATGGAGCATTTGCCCGAACAATCTGACAGATGTCTCATATGTCATGAAATTAATATGAGAAAAACTGCTGAAAAAGCAGTTGAACTGAGATATGACACATTCTCAACAACACTAACAATAAGCCCGCATAAAATGGCTGAGAAGATAAATGAGATTGGTGTTAATATAGCTATGGAAAGAGGGATAGAGTATATTCCATCAATTTTAAGGAAAAATGAAGGTTTTAAACGGTCTATTGAAATGAGCAAGCAATTAGAACTATACAGGCAGGATTATTGCGGATGTATTTATTCAAGGAGATAATGTGAAAAAAGAAGAAGCATTTTCCAGATTAATGGAAGAACTGGATGACTGCATGGGATGTCCCATGCGTAATTTCGGTACACCTGTTTTTTCAGGTAATTATATGCAGGAAATGATGATAATAGGTTATGAACCGGAAAGCCATAATGTGAATATCAATTCAGATATTGTAGCAAAAGCTTCTAAATTGCTGACCTTATATGAGAATAAGGTAAAATATGGAGCATATATTACCTATCTATATAGATGTTCTCTTCATGTTCATGGTGAGATCAGTGATGAGGGAAAAGAGAATTGTGAAAAATTCCTTAAAGAGGAATTTAATATCATTCAGCCTGCATTTGTGTTGACATATGATGAACGTGTTATCAGAAAGATATGTGATAATCCCGATAAAATTCTATATGCCAAAGAGTATCCTGTTAAAGCAAGCATATTCGGGCTGCAAACGAATATCTATTATATTAAATAATGATTAAATATAAAAAAATCAATGCATATGCTCAAAATGATATCGAATTATTCATTAATGATATTTTTATTCATTTTAATATTTTTGAACATCTGAAACGTCATGATTTAGTTATTATTAAACCGAATTTACTCACTATTTCAGTAAATCAGGAAGCAGTAACAACACATCCAATAATTGTTGAATCTCTTATCAATGTTATTAAAAAGCAATATTCTGGTAAAATTGTGATTGGAGACGGAGCTGCAGCTTCTTATCTTGATATGAAACGGGTATTCCGGGAAACAGGATATGAAGCTATTTCAAAGAAATTCGGCATTGAACTGATGAATTTCAATACGGGAAGTTCAATATCCAGAAACGGAATCAGATTATCTGAAATACTTGCAGAAAATCCTTTTATTTTCAATATGGCAAAACTAAAAACACATATGCTCACAACAATAACACTGGCAGTAAAAAATGTATATGGTCTTGTGCCGGCAAAATATAAATTGCTTTATCATTCGCAAAATCCCGATTCAGCTTCATTCAGTGAATTTATCACCCGTGTTTTTAATGCAGTGAATCCTCATTTCAGTATTATTGACGGAATTGTAGGCATGGATACAAATGGACCAGCTAATGGAAGAAGGGTGGAACCTTCAATTATTGCAGCATCGGATAATGCATATGAATTAGACCATTTTCTGATTGATTATGCAGGTGTAGGTGTTAAAAATGTATATTATATGCAATATGCAGTAAAGAAAGGTTATTATTCCGGTCATTATGAATCTGATAGTATTCCAGAACCATATACAATGAAATTACCTGAAACAAACAGATTTGAAGGATTACTCAGATTTGCAAAAAACCGTATTATGAAACGATTGGCATCATCATATCCTGAAATTGTCAGAGATACATGCAGAAAATGTATGAATTGTTACAATATGTGTCCTGCCGAAGCGATTATTGTCAAAGATGGATATCCCTATGTGAGGAGCAGAAAATGTCTTGCCTGCTATTGCTGTGTTGAGGCATGTCCATTTGACAGTATAAAAACAAATCCCAGTTTAATGGAGAGGGCAATTGATATTTAAGAGAAGAATAATATTTAAAAGCGTCAATATGTTGACGAAAATATTAAATCTGAAAATGTTTATTTTAACAGGCAAGATGATATCGTTGATCTATTATGTATTTAATATCCGCTCAAAATCAATTGTCAAGAAAAACTTAAAGGATAATCATATAAAATTCTCAATAAAATTATATTTGAATTTTGCCCATTTCCTCTGTGAAAATATATATTTACTTAATAATGAGCTTAATGAAGATAATTTTGTTCTGCATAATATAGATATTCTGAAGAAATCACTTTCAACCAGTAATGGAGTAATGCTTATAAGCTTTCATTATGGCGCATGGGATATGGCAGGTCAATTTATGGCAAAAGCAGGATATCCTATAAATGTCATATATGAAACAAAAGAGGACTGGATTTACACATATATTGATGAATTGAGAAAAAAATACAATATGAGTCTAATTGACAGGGATGCACCTATTTCTACATTTATGAATATATTGAAAAAAGGTCAGATTTTAACGGTATTTATTGATCAGAAATCTGAGAATCTGCGCCTAAATAAAGTAAAATTTCTCAATATAATGAAACATGTACCATCAGGATGGTTTGAATTATTAAAAATAACAAAAGCAACACCTATTATCTCATATACTCAATGGAAGGATAAAAAACATCACATATATTTTATTGATTCAGCATTATTCAGCTTTAAGGATTATTATGCATTTATTGATAAAACAATCAGAAAGGATATATATCAATATGATTTCTATGACCAGATTTGGAATGATATTGGCATTTAGCATGCTTTTATGGTCCTGTAATGAAAACAGTTCCGAAACAAAATCGTACAATGATATGATGAAGACAGTTCATATTACACAGTATTCAGATTCTGCAATTGAATATTCCATTGATGCAGATTCACTTTTAAAAAAGGCGGATACTGTATTTCTTAGTGATGTCATATATAAGCGCAGAACAGATGATTCGGAGATTGTTCTCCAAGCAGATTGTATGACACAACTTGGTTCCTCAATGAAATTTGAAGGCCATATTGACATATGGCTGAAGGATTCCATGAGGATCAATACTAATTGTATATTTGTTGATAGTGACAGTGATTTTGTCTATACATATGATTCTGTCTTTATATATAAACATAATAGCAGAATGAGAACCAGATCGTTTATTACTGATATGAATTTCAGTGAAATAATATTCAATAATCCGGTGGTGGTGATTGATGAAGATTAATCTCCTGATCATGGCAGTAGTTTTATTTATCAATAGTTTTACTTATGAATTGATATCCAACAGGACTGTTGTTCGTAATGATACCATATTTTCGTCAAGGGGTATAGAATTGGTAAGCGGACATTATACATTAAACACTGATACTGCATATATGCTTCAAAATGATTCAATTATTTACATTGTAAATACGTTTAATCTCTGCAGCGGAGATTCTCTAAGGACAGAAGGAGGTTCTGGAATATATAGTGCAGCTGAAGACAAGTTTGTATTTCTTTCAAACAGAACAGAGATTAATGATATAATTATTACATCAGACAGTGCTGTCATAAGGCCTGCAGACAGTATACAGACATTTTCAGGAAATGTGAGAATTTTAAAGACAGATTGCAGGATTGAGTGCAATGATATTGTTTTTGACAGAAAGAACAGCACTGAATATACAGAAGGGGGGTTTTCGTATTTCGGAAACAATGATTTATATATAGAATCTGATCACTATTTGAAATTAAATACTGATTCAATTATGTATTTCTGGCCTAATGGGATAATAGAAAATAGCGATATAAGTATACAATGTGATTCATTCTATTTGGATGATAAAATAGAGTTGCTTTTCAGTCCTCTTAATTGTATTATATTATCAGATGATTATACTATAGATGGTGATACACTATATGTACATTTTAAGAATGATACAGTGGATAATGCCCGAATAAAAAATAATATTTCGTTTTCGGAAGACAATAAAGACCGCAGTAATTCATTCCAGTGTGATAGTTTACATATGAAATTCAGCAGCGGAGAGATGCGCAGTATGGAATTTTATTCAATATTCAATGCAGTGCTAACATTAAAGGATGAAACAGATGATACTGAGAGCAGAGAATCTGACTAAAACATATGGCAGCAAATGTGTTGTCAATAATCTTTCTGCAACAGTAGAAACCGGTAAGGTGGTGGGACTGCTGGGACCAAATGGTGCGGGGAAGACAACAACATTTTATATGATAACAGGTATGATAAATCCTGATAGCGGCAACATATATTTTGAGAATAATAATATAACAAGATTTCCGATGTACAAAAGGGCAAGACTGGGTATAGGTTATTTACCTCAAGAGGCATCTGTTTTCAGGCATCTGTCTGTAGAGGATAATTTGAAGGCAATACTCCAGCTGAGTGGAGAAAAAGATATTGATGATATCACTGATAATTTACTTGAAAAACTTAAAATAACACATATAAGAAAAAGAAGAGCTGATAAATTATCGGGCGGTGAAAGAAGACGGGTGGAGATCGCCAGGGCATTAACAGTTAATCCTTCCTTCCTGCTGCTTGATGAACCATTCACAGGGATAGACCCAAAGGTTAGGGAAGAGATACAGATTATTGTGAGAGAATTGGCATTTGACGGTATTGGAGTTCTGATAACTGATCACAATGTACGTGAAACACTTGAAATAATCGACATAGCTCATATAATATATGAAGGTGATTTGCTAATCACAGGAACAGCAAATGAATTGATTGATAATCCAAAAGCAAGAGAACTTTATCTTGGAGAAAGATTTACAATATGAAACAGAAGCATGAACTGAATCAAAGACTGGACCAAATACTGAGTCCCCAATTGCTGGAATTGCTCAAGATTCTTCAAATGCCGAGACTGGAATTGCAGCAGATGATAAGACATGAAATGGAACAGAATCCTTTTATTGATGATGAACAGGAAGATGATGCTGATAAGAATGAGGAAATTGAAGAAGAATCAGAATTACCCCATGATGAAGAAATTGATTATGAATATTTTTTCCATGATGAGTGGAAGACTAATGGAACCGATTTTTCCAGAAGAAAGAAGGAACAAGAGGATTTTAATCCTGTTGAAATATACTCTGAACCCGTATCATTCAAACAGCATATGCTTACACAGGTCCATCTTAAATTTTCTGATGTGAATGAAATGGCAATTGCAGAATTTATCACAACCTCGCTTTCAGATGATGGATTTCTAAGAAATGAACATCAGGCAGGAGAGGATGACATAGATGAGCTGATTATAAAGACATTTAATGTTGATAGAGAATATTATGAAAATGTTCTGAAAAAATACCGTTTTCTAGACCCAATCGGAAGCGGGAGCAGAGATATCAGAGAATGCTTTCAAACTCAGCTTGAATATATGAATAAAGTTGATACACTTGCCTATGTTATAATCACTGAATTTTTCGAGGATTTTCTAAAAAATAAAATGTATAAGATAATTGCAAAAATGAATATCAGCAATGAAGAACTTGGAAATGCTGTTGATATAATAAAGACACTCAATCCCAGACCTGCAAATGGAGAATGGGGAAGTTCATCACATTATGTTGTACCGGATATTGTTATAAGAAAGGAAAAAGATGAATTCTATCCTGAATTAAACAGCAATAATTTTCCGGAGATTCACTTAAACCGGAAATATATGGAAATGCTTGCTAATAAGGAAAAATTAAGCAAAAAAGAGGAAAAATTTCTGAAAAAGCGTTTAAATAGTGCAATCTTCCTTGTCTCGGGTATTCATAAGCGAAACAGTACTCTGTTAAAGATTTCTGAACGTATAGTTCAGATACAGAAAGATTTTTTTTATTACGGTGTCTCTGCATTGAAACCGATGGTGCTTATAGATATAAGTGATTTTCTTGATATACATGAGTCAACAGTTTCAAGGGCAATTGAAAACAAGTATATTGAAACACCGCAGGGTCTTTTCCCGTTTAAGTTTTTCTTTTCAAGAGGTATTGCAACTGATAAAGGCGAAACCTCATCAACAAATGTGAAGGATATAATTGCCAAATTAATTGAAGAAGAAGATAAATCAAAACCGTTAACTGATCAGAATATTGTTGAAAAGCTCAAAGAGGAGCATAAAATCACTATTGCCCGCAGAACTGTTGCCAAATACAGGGAAATGATAGGTATTTTGCCTGCGAGCAAGAGAAAACAATATTTTAAGGAGGTATAATGAAGGCATTCATGACTATGTTCCTGGTGCTTCTAGTAGCAGTGTCTGCATATTCCTTAACCATTAGGGATATTCAGTATACAGAGAATTCATCGGGTGATTCCCCTTATGACGGACAGACTGTGACTGTCACGGGAGTTGTAACAAGGGCATATGCAAAACAATCGGGGTCATATTTGAGATATTATACATATATTCAGGATGATACCACTTCTTGGAGCGGATTGTTGCTTTATGGTGTAGGATTGGAACCTGGAGACAGCGTAACTGTAACAGGTACAATTGTAGAATACAGCAATAAGACAGAAATGAGTCCTGTTGAGTCCTATACAATTCATAAAAGTAATGCAGTAATACCCGGACCTGTTATTACAAACACCGGCGATTTGAATGATGAGCAATGGGAATCAGTATTTGTTGTTACCAACAATATAGTTGTTTCCAATGCAGGTACATCCAATTTTGACATTGATGACGGCAGTGGTGCTGTTGAGGTATATACAGGAAACAAATCCATTGATTATACACCGGTGAATGGTGATAGTTTACTATTTATTGCAGGTGTAATGGACCAGTATTACAGTACTTATGAATTACTTCCATTGGAGAATAAGGACATCCTTAAGTCAATTGACGGCAGCGGTGAAGCAAGAGTTAATCCCAAATATGCTTCAGATGGTGAATTCATAGATATTAAACTGGATATATTCCCCAGTGTGGATTCTATATATGGAATAATTGATTTTATAAGGGTACGTTTCCCGGCTGACTCCATGATAGATACAGTGTCAATAACAGCAAATACAGATTCAATTGTTGTGAACAGAGATTCGCTGAATAATCGAATTACTGTGGATCTGTTCAATGTACACATGATAGACACAGTATCAATGTACATTGGTAACAGGTATTTTACGGGTCCTGATACATTCAAAGTATATACAGGTCTCACACCAGCATATTTTGCATATATCAGTGAATTGCCCATTGTGGATGTTCTTCCTGATATGAATATTATGTCAATTGGGGAAGTTCAGAGTACTTCAGATGGTTATAATTCCATATATAATGGACAATCAGTTACAATCAGAGGTATTGTCACGGGCCCCTCATCAATATTTACTCCAACAGCAACATCCACAGGTTTTTACATGGAAGATGAAACAGGAGGTGTGAATATTTATTCAAGCAGTGATGCGATGAATAATTCATTTAAAACAGGCATGGAATTGATATTGACCGGAACGGTTGAAGAATACAATGGATTGACGGAAGTAAAATACAGTTCGCCTGATACGAGTATTCTTATTATAAATGATACATTTGCTATGCTGCAGCCTGAAATATTGAATAATTCACAAGGAATAAATGAGTTCAATGAGGGAAAACTGGTTGAGGCTGAGTATGCTAAAGTATTAACTGCTCCTGTGTCAGCGGGAAGCGGTAAGAATTTTCAAATTCTCAATGGTCAAACCATGATTGATTGTAGAATTGTAGATAAGAGTCCTTTTTATGATACTGATGAGATGAAATCCATTAAACCCGGTATGCTTCTTAATGTTGCGGGAATAGGAGGACAGTATGATACAGAAGCACCTTATTCATCGGGTTATCAGCTTCAGATCAGATTTGATTCTGATGTAGAATTTATTGAAGCTGAAGAGGATTCGACATTTTCTGTTCAGATTTTGCCTAATCCTGTATCATTTGAAAGAGGAGAGTCAGCAAGGATTGATATCAAATGCCTTAATGATGAACGAATAACAGCTCGTGTATTTGATATGAAGGGAAGGCTTATAACAGTCTTGGCAGAGAATGTACCCGGTTCAACGATAATTGTATGGGATGGCAGGGATTATACAGGGGCATTTGTCAATATAGCCGCTTATATTATTGTGGTTGATAAAGTATTGCCTGATGGTAGTGTCAGGCGTATTAATAAACCGATTATTGTAACAACTGATTTAAACTGATAAGAGGTGCACTATGAAAAGGTTAATTATTTCAATCATCTTTATACTGTCTGCAGTGCTTTTATTTGCAGCATTTGAGTATATACCCGGCAATGTCAAAATAAAGGCTTTGACATATAATACTACAGCAGGGAAAATGGGTATTGAGAATGCTGTTATCAATCCGGCATCAGCAGCATTTACTGATTTAGCGGATATTTCGCTTTCATATGAAAATCTTTTCGGATTTGCCCATGCATTTGCATTGACAGGTGCATATAAAACAGAATTCGGAACTATGGGAGCAAAGTATTCAGAGTTTTTTGTATTGGGAGATTATGCTGACAATGATTCAATAATCAGCACAGGAACTAAGATGCATACAGAAAGAACGGTAGCTCTGACATATGGTATACCTCTTGCAGATATGATCAGCTTTGGAACCAATATAAATTTTCTATATCTTGAGCAGCTGGATAATGGAAGTAATTTTTACTATACATTAGATTTTGGTATTATTGGAACAGTGTACAGGAGATGGAATATCGGGCTGTCAGTAAGGAATATATCTAACTCCTATATTACAGGTACTCTGACTTCATACAGATATTATTTTGACAGAGCTGTCAGCGCTGGTCTATCATTTGAACCATATGATGATTTTACCGCACTGTTTGATGTCTCAAAAAGTGCAGGATATCCCACATCATTCGGAGGAGGCATTGATTATGGAATTATGAAAGATATTCTTATACTCAGATTCGGTATTCGCACATATCCTATGGAATATGCCGGAGGATTTGAAATTAAATTCAATAAATTCTCACTGGATTATACTTATTCTGCAACACAATATTTAAATGGTATGCATCTTGTGCAACTTAATTATAATTTCTGAGGTTTATTATGAAAAGAATAATGTTGATTATCTTTACAATGATTCTTCTTCTGCAGATTTCAGCAGAAAAGATTGATATCAACAATACCAGTTTATCAGCTTTAGACACATTAATGATCCCTGATGATGTAATAAACGGAATCAAGGAATATATTGAGGAATACGGTGAGATTCAGAGTGTCTATGAATTAAAAAACATAGAGGGTATTGATGATGAAACATTCGAAATACTGAAATTGAAACTGGCAATTTATCCCGATACTGCAGTTGACAGAACATCAATCTATATTATAAGACTGCAAGACAGATTGGCATCTGAGGAATCTCCAACACAGGGTGCAATTGATATATGGGAAAATATGCTTACACATAGAATGAATATTAATTCAGTTACTATGAATGAATTACTTCAGATACAGGGAGTAAATATAACAGATGCAGTTGCTATAATGAAAACCAGAAACTCTTTGGGTGATTTCACTTATGATACACAGATAAGAAGGTCGCCCGGCTTGACTTATTATGCATGGTCACAATTGAGAAATTATATTACATATGAAGAGCCTTCCTCAGATTGGGAATTCTCAGGTTATGTGAGAAGTAATATGAATTTCACAAATGATGACACTTATAATTACACATCATATACAGGATTGAAGTATTTGCTTTCAGCAGCAGCATATCAATTATCTGTTTCAGCACCCGATTCTACCAATATTAGGGATCTCCTTCTTGATGCCGGTGTGAGCAGTGAAGATGTTGAGACAATGCGTGAAGATATGTTAAGTCAATATGAACAATTGGATAATTATGAAATGGATGGTGATTTTTCCAACAAATTCAGATTGAATTTCGGTAAATATATCAATGCCGGAGGTGTTATTGATAAAAACGCAGGTATTGAGGAACTTCAATATAAGGGTTATGTAAATTTTACTAACCTGGGTTTTATTGATAATATTTATTTGGGAAATTACAGGGTATCAATTGGTCAAGGACTTGTGATGGATAACACAGATGAATACAGAGCAAGACGGTTTGATATAATAAAAGGTTTATTCCCCGATGTGACATCAACGGAGGGAAACAAATTGACCGGTATGGCTATTGACGGCAATATAGACAGATTCAATTATCTTTTCTTCGGTTCACAGGAAAAAAGAAATGCTGTTTTGAATTCTGACGGTACAGTCAATATGCTTATCCTGAATAATACAATATTTTCTGAATTCAAAGATAAGCTGGAAGAGAGAATGTTCGGCGGAAGATTTGCTTTTGATCTTGGAGGACTGGGTTTCCTGCCTCTATCTACACAGATTGGAGTTAGCGGTTTTCGTTCAGCATACAGCAGAACATTCATGATTGACACACTGATGATTGATATACCGTTTGATAAAGACAATATAAGCACACCTGTATATACCCAGTCATTCACAGGGAATACAAGGGATGTTATAGGCATTGATTTCAGAACAGATTTCAAGAATATCTCATTTGAAGGAGAGGCATCAAAACAGGATGATGCTTATGCATATGTTGTCCGCAGTGACCTGATATTTGCAAATTTCTATTTGAAGACGATTTTCAGGCATTATGATGCGGGTTATGATAATCCATATGCCAGGCCTTTATCAGAGCAGAGCAGATTTGATGATACTACATTTGAGAAGGAATACAGGTTGCTTAATCCTCTATTCTCTATGATTGTGGATGACCCGAGACCAAAACCTGAAGAGGGGATATATTTTGAAACAAGATTCAGAATAACAGATAAATTCACAATAACAAAGGCATATCTTGATCTTTGGAAAACGCTTGATTACAATATGCATAATTACAGGTTTCAAGGAGAGCTTGAGTATAGACCGGTATTTCCAATCAGAATACGTCTAAAACAGAAGATTCAAGAAAAAAATCTTTATAAGGTTGTTCATTCAACTACATCTTTTACTTCTGAGACGACATTGAGGGTTTTTGCAATACTGTCCAATAATGACTATATTAATTTTGAAGCAAGGTATGGAAAGGTTGATTTGACAACCAATCAGGGGCTTGCGGATGATTATGTCATTGACGGTACTTATGTTAATGCATCATTCGAACACAGGATAACAGATTATTTTTCAGTGCTTGGAGGATTTGCGACTTGGAAAACCAATGGCATGAGTCAATGGATTTTCGAAGATACTGGTATTGATTTCCTCTATGGAGACGGGCAGAAATATTATATTACAATGATAGACCGTATTTCCGAAAATGTTTCCATGAGAGCAAAAGCATCGATGAATTATCAGGATATCCCGTTTTTTGGGATATATAATCCTAATTCTACATTTAGATATGAAAACGGTGATTTTATTTATATAAGAGATTTTGCTGAATACAGCCAGTTATTTAATTTGTCTGTCCAGCTTGATATAAGATGGTAGGAGGAAAAATGAAAAAATTAATATTATCAATAGCACTTATTAGTGTCTCTTTGTTCGCTTTCAGTTATGGACTTATCAATACAGAAGAAATTACAGGAGACATTGTTGCGCCTCTTTCTGCTTTTTCAGGCGGAGCAGGCAATGTGGTATTCATCAGTGACCCTGTGATGAATCCTGCTTTAAGAAAAACTGGTGAAAGTTATTTCATACAGCTGGGTTTTGGAGGTTCACAATTAAGGGAAACAAGAACACAGTATGTATTTGATTCATATGACAACAATATAGGCGAAAAGACCATATATGAAAACAGTTATTTTTATGGTGAACCCTATCTGATGGCAGCTTATATTCCGCTGGCATCATTTGGTGTTTATCTTGGTTATGAAAATCTGTATTCAAAGGATTACAATTATGATAAAATATACAGGGATGATTATTATGTCACACTATTCTCCGAGAATTACCAAATGGCAGGAAATGTAAATGCATATTTTTTGTCAGTATCATATAAATGGAATGGTCTCACAATTGGGGGAAATTTTTCAATAATGCAGGGTGATGCAACGACATCGTATTCCATTGTATATGTTGACCCCTCTTATGTGGATTCAACAATGAATGTTGTAGATCAATATTCCGGTTTGAAGGGAGGATTTGCATTGTCATATGAATATGATGATTATGCAGCAACTGTGTTCTATCATATTCCCACAATATTAACGGATGAACGTTCTATCGATATTATTGCATCTGACACAACATTCGCAGCCAGCGAGCTGGATGGATTCTTGCCCACTGTTTTTGGAGGCGGGTTCACATACACTCCATCAAATATCAGGCCTGTCACTCTGATGCTTGAAGCAATCTACGAAAGGTGGAGCGAATTAAATGGTGCATTTGCAGAGTATAATGATGTAATCAAATATCACCTTGGAATTAAACATAAGATGAGAAAAGATTTCTCAATGTTATATGGGATTCTTTATGAACCATATAGAAAAAATAATCACATTGCAGATGTAGGGTTCACTTTAGGTGCAGGTTATGAAATCAATAATATTGAATTCATGCTGTCTTCTCAATATGTGCAGAATCAATATGTTGATTCAGGCATTAATTATACGAATAGATATATCAAACTGAATGCTGATGTTGGAATAACATTTTAATAGGAAATAATATGAAAAGAATTTTATTAATTTTCGCAGTTCTTCTAATATGCATGTCTGTTACGGCTGATGATATTATTCCCTTTTACAATGATTGTGAAGGGGTTGCAGTTATCAATAAGAGAGATTATGTACCCAATGTAATCCAGCTGTTTGATAATGCTGAGAAAACAATTCATGCAGTAATATACCAGACAAGATATTATGAGGGATATCCTGACGGAACAAATCGTCAAATGTATAAAGCTATGTTCAGGGCTGTCGAACGAGGTGTCGAGGTCAGTGTCATTGCAGATCAATCATCATGGAATACATCTTCAACCCTTAAAAATGAGGAATTTGGTAAATTTATGGAAGAGAATGGGGTTAATGTATTCTATGAACCGGCTGATAAAACAACACATTCAAAAATAATCATTGTGGATTCCCTATACACTGTTGTGGGATCCACCAATTGGTCATTTTATGCTTTGGAGAAAAATGATGAGAGTGCAGTGATTGTCAAATCTGCTTTATTGGCATCAGATTATGAGGACTTCTTTTATAATTTGCTGGAATTTTCAACCGAAGAATTGACAATTCTGCAATAAGGAGCAAATATGAAATATTTATTCTCAATAATCATTATTACATGTATGGCCGCATTTATTTCTGCAGAAAATACTGTTAATGAGAAAGGTTTGGAATATTATAAAGTAGAAGGTGTTTATCCTGTAAATAACAGGGATTATGCACCCAATATGATAAAACTTTTCAATAGTGCACAAAGCACAATACATATTTTTATGTTAGAAGGCGGTTATTATCCGAATTATCCCACAGGAGTTAACAGACAGCTATACACAGCATTGTTTGATGCTGTAGCGAGGGGGGTTGATGTTAAGATTATTCTTGATCAGGCAGGATATAATCCGGGTCAGTCAATGAGGAATCTTGAATTAGGGGAATTCCTCCGTTCCGGGGGGGTTGATGTGTATTATGACAGCCCTGA
Organism: uncultured Bacteroidales bacterium; assembly: GCA_964544145.1. Lineage (GTDB taxonomy): Bacteria > Hydrothermota > 32-111 > 32-111 > 32-111 > CAZJAT01. Next base: position 24,590 of record CAZJAT010000005.1, read on the forward strand.
GACGACTGTACACAGCAAGACATTAATAATTGACTCTATTTACACTATTGTAGGTTCAACAAATTGGTCTTACTGGGCACTGGATAAAAATAATGAATGTTCAGTGATTGTCAAGTCAGCAGATGTGGCATATGAATATGAAAAATATTTCGCTGACATTATGAAAGAATCTCATTCTAAAATGACTGTCATCGAATAGGAGGCATAGATGAAAAAAACAATAATCGGGTTTATTATAATAATTATTGCAATGCCTCTGATTTCACTTGACCTTATTTTACTCCATACAAATGATATTAGAGATGTTTTTCAGGCAAGAGGCGCCACATTTATTAATCCTGATTTCCCGCCCATGTTGGGAGGTGTCTATTCCTTTGCGACTGCTGTGAAATGGGAACAGGAAGATGCCGAAAAAGCCGGAAACATAATACTGCTTATGGATTCAGGTAATTTCACTGTGAAACATATTGAAGAGGATTCTATCACAATGGACAAATCGGTAGATATCTTTAATTATCTTCATTATGATTGTGTCAATCTCGGTATTGATGAAATATCATCAGGATTTCACTTTATTGAAAAAAATATGAATCGTTTCGAAATGCCTCTGCTTCTATCAAATATTAAACCAAAAGATAAAAATGTGCAGTTAAATACAAGGGACTATGTTATATTCAATGAAAAAGGTGTAAGAATAGGTGTTTTCGGTTTAACAACGGAATATGCGGTATTTGATTTACGAAGACATATTCTAAAAACTGTAGACATTGAACGTGAAATTCAGAAAGCAAAAATTCTTGTAAATGAATTGAAGGCTAACAGATGTGATGTCATTATCGGGCTTACGTCAATTGGTTTTGAACATGATATGAAATTGGCAGATGAAGTGCCTGGTATTGATGTGATACTATGCGGTTATGAAGGAAGAGGTATGAGAAATGCTATTGAAAGTCCCTTGAATCACACTATAATATTCAGGGGATATGGAGAATTATCTTCGTATGATAAAATTGTTCTTGAACTTGATGAGATAAATAATATTTCCGGATATAAAGCGGAATCAGTTACAATCTTTGAGGAAGCATTTCCTTCTGATCCGGGAATGGAAGAAATTATGAGCAAATACGAGTAAGCACTAGGAGGTCTTATGGCAGAAAAAGTAAAAAATTATATTGACGGTCAATGGGTTGATGCGAAAAGCGGAGAGACATTTGAAACAAGGATACCTGCAAAATGGGATGAAGTCCTTGCCATTGTATCCAAATCAGGAAAGGAAGATACTGATGAGGCAGTGAAAGCTGCAAAAAAGGCATTTAAAAAATGGAGCAAATTACCTGTTGCAAAGAGAGGAGAACTCTTAGGCAGAGTTGGTGATTTAATGGTGAAAAAGAAAGAGGAACTTGCTCAGCTTATGGCAAAGGAAATGGGAAAGGTTATTGCAGAAGCAAGAGGTGATGTACAGGAAGGTATTGATACCGCCTATTATGCATTTGGAGAGGGCAGACGTTTTTTCGGTAAAACATCTCCTTCAGAACTGCCCAATAAGGTAAATATCACATTTCTCAGACCTGTCGGTGTTGCGGGCCTAATTTGTCCTTGGAATTTCCCCATTGCAATACCTACATGGAAGATGTTCCCGGCTTTGCTTTCAGGCAATACTATTGTAATAAAACCAGCCAGTGATACACCTATGTTAGTGGCAAAATTGTTCGAAATAATGATAGAGGCCGGTTTCCCGCAGGGTGTTATTAATATGGTAAATGGTCCGGGTTCAGCAGTAGGCAATGCTCTTCTTGAGAATACTGATGTCGGTGTCATATCATTCACCGGATCATCCGCTGTAGGCAAGCATATTGCTTCAGTGGGGGGCAAAAGTCTTAAAAAGGTATCATTAGAATTAGGCGGAAAGAATGGCCAGATTGTTATGGATGATGCTGACATTGAACTGGCTGTTGATGGTGCTCTTTTTGGTGCATTCGGAACAGCAGGTCAGCGATGTACAGCTACCTCAAGAATAATAATTCATGAGGATGTTCATGATGAGTTTGTTCAGAAACTCAAAGATAGAGCTGAGAAAATGAAAATCGGAATGCCGTGGAAAGCTGAAACAGATATCGGTCCGGTCATCAATGAAGCAGCTTTGAATAAAATTCATTCATACACTGAAATTGGCAAGAATGAAGGGGCAACACTTGTAACAGGAGGAGAACCTTATACTGAAGGTGAATGTGCCAATGGATGGTTTTACAGACCTACAATATTTACAGGTGTGAAACCCGGCTCACGATTAGAGCAGGAAGAGATATTCGGTCCCATTTTGTCGATTATCAAAGTTAAATCATTTGATGAGGCAATTGACGTTATAAATGATGTTGAATATGGTCTTTCATCATCAATTTACACAAGAGATATAAATAAAGGCATGAAAGCTGTTGAGGATATTGATGCGGGTATTACCTATATCAATGGTCCCACTATTGGTGCAGAGTGCCATATGCCTTTCGGCGGCGTCAAAGCAACAGGTAATGGTCACAGAGAAGGCGGATGGACAGTTTATGAGATTTATACGGAACAAAAAACCGTTTATATTGATTATTCAGGACATTTGCAGAAGGCACAGATAGATACATCAATTGAGAAATAATAAATGGGGAAATTTAATTTCCCCTTTTTTCTGGAGTGAATTATGAAATTAAAGAATACAGTTCTTTTTTTACTTATAGTATTAATATTTACAGGATGTGAGATATTACCCTTTTTACCGACAGCAGATATTACATTGACATTCAATCCTAATCCTGCTTATGACCCGTATTATACGAGCACCTATGGATGGACTTGGGATGTAAATGTCCGTATAAGGGAAACAGAAAACATTAATATTACATTAGGTAATTATGGACCCGGCAATGCTGCATGCATCTCCAAATTCCTAACAGCTAATAATCAAGTGGTCAGCACAGATATTTTCTATGCAAATGACATTGAGGAATTTTTTGGAACATTGGAGATTTCCGGAAATGCCAGTATATCACATGATGCGACATTCTCTTCATTTACCTATGATGAAGGCAAATTTGTTGAAACATATTACGGTATTGATGAAAATGGTGTTATTGTATCATGCACCGATACATTGATACTCATCAATAATACAAAGAAATGAAATGTCCTTTCTGCGGGTTTGAAGAAAACCGGGTAATTGATTCAAGAACAAGCAAGGATGGCCTTTCAGTAAGGCGTCGAAGGGAATGTGTGGAATGCAGCAGAAGATTTACTACATATGAATATATTGAAAAATTTCCTGTATTTATTGTTAAAAGAGATGGAAGGAGAGAACCTTATAATAGAGAAAAGATTGTTGATGGGATAAATATTGCGTGTAAGAAAAGACCAATATCATCTGAATCAATCAATGAAATTGTGGATAAAGTGGAAAAATATATTTTTTCTAATGAAAGCGGGGAAATTAAATCATCTGATATTGGTACTATGATAATGCAGCTATTAAAAGAACTTGATGAGATTTCATATATCCGTTTTGCATCTGTTTACAGACAATTTAAGGATATGAAGGAATTTATGGATGAATTGAGTAATCTCATAAACAACGGGAGAAAACATGATTAAAGAGACAAATATTAAAGAATGCAGACTTTTATCAAGGGGTAAGGTAAGGGATATATATGAATTTAATGATAATCTGCTTATTATAACTACGGACAGAATATCAGCATTTGATTATATCCTCAATCAAACAGTTCCGGACAAAGGAAAGGTGCTGAACCAAATTGCCTTATTCTTCTTTGAAATGACAGAGGATATTATTGAAAATCATCTTATTCATGCTGACTTCAAGCGTTTACCAGATTTTCTTAAAAAATACGAATATCTTAAAGACAGATTTGTTGTAGTAAAAAAAGCTGATCCTCTACCTGTAGAATGCATTATAAGAGGATATATCACGGGAAGCGGTTGGAAGGAATATAAAAGTGCTCATACAATAGGGGGAATGCAAGTTGAACAGGAAATGGTGGAATCAGAAAAATTTATAAAGCCGCTTTTCACTCCCTCAACAAAGGCAGTTGAGGGGCATGATGAAAACATCACATTTGATAGTATGAAGCAAATTATTGGTAATGATTTGGGAGATGAAGTTAAGATTAAGACAGAAAAGATTTTTGAAAAATGCACTGAATATGCATTGAAAAAGGATATTATTATTGCAGACACCAAAATGGAATTTGGTCTGTTGAATAATAAGCTTATTATTATTGATGAATTACTTACACCTGATTCATCAAGATTTTGGGATGTAAGTGATTATGAGAAAGGCAGACCACAGAAATCATATGACAAGCAGTATATAAGGGACTATCTCTTGTCAACTGATTGGGACAGGAACTCGGCTCCACCTGATATTCCAGATAGTATAATAAAAGATACAACAATGATATATAGAAATATATTCAGGAAATTAACCGGCAATGAATTATCCTGACAATATACTAAGTAAAATTCAAAATCCGGCTCAATATACCGGAAATGAATACAATATAATTAAAAAGAATTCCAATGGAAAAATAAGAATGATTTTCAGTTTCCCTGATCTCTATTCAATTGGAATGTCTTCATATGGACATAATCTGCTTTATCAGATGTTCAATCAGTATTTTGATGTGTATGCTGAACGAGTGTATGCTGTGGAAAAGGATATGGAGTCTGCCATAAGGGAAGGACATATACATTTGAGATCGCTTGAAACTGGAATGGATGTAAGAGAATCCGATTTTATCGGCTTCACTCTTGAATCTGAAATGACATATACAAATGTATTGCAGATACTTGAACTTTCCGGCATTCATATATTATCGGAGGAAAGAGAGGAAGATGAACCGATAGTCTGTGCTGGGGGGACTGCTGTTTATAATCCTTTGCCCATGAATGCATTTATTGATGTTTTCTTTATAGGTGAAGCAGAGAAGATGGCTGATGATATTGTCAATATTTTGAGAAAGAAAAAAACTGATAATCTGTCACGAAATGAAACAATACAGCTCTTTGATGAATTGCCGTATACTTATGTGCATTTGAATACAGGAAGTGAAAAGGATGTTTATCAGGTTACAGCTGATAAAATTGATTCCTTTAAATATTTTAAACGTCCATTGGTACCCAGCTCAAAGGTGGTCCATGACCGTGTTGTCATTGAATTGAGCAGAGGCTGCACAAGGGGATGCCGATTCTGCCAGGCAGGCTATATATACAGACCTGTGAGAGAAACAAAGAGTGAAGACATTGTCAGCAGCGCAGTGACACAGATAGCTGCAACAGGATATAAAGAGGTATCACTTCTCTCTCTTTCTGCAACTGATTACACATGTATTAATGAGCTCCTGAGATCATTGACTGAAGCATTGAATGGTGAACAGGCATCAGTCAGTCTTCCCTCATTGAGAGTTGGAACAGTGGATGAAGCAATTTATGAGCAATTATCACAGGTTAGAAAAGCAGGTATAACCATTGCGCTTGAAACTGCTTCTGAACGGATGAAGGCTATAATCAATAAAAACATTTCAGAAGAAGAAGTTATCAGAACAGTGGAATCCGGTTTAACATTCGGTTGGAAACATTTCAAATTATACTTTATGATCGGTTTGCCTTTTGAAACAGATGAAGATGTTGTTGCTATTGCTGATATTGTTAATCGCATCTCTCAGCAATTCAAGAAAGTCAGATTCAATGTTTCTGTATCACCTTTTGTACCGAGACCTTTCACACCTTTTCAGTGGGTGGAACAGGCTTCAATGGAAACTATAGCCAGACGTGAAAAAATTATATCGGAAAACATACGAAGCAGAAATGTGGATTTGAGTTATAGAGAACCGGAAATATCGCTGCTTGAAGGTGTATTTGCAAGAGGTGATGATGATTTATGCAGATTGATCCTTAAAGCATATAATAAAGGTGCAAGGCTTGATCAGTGGAGTGAACATTTTGACTTTAAATTATGGATGAAAGCAGCAGAGGAAGAAAATATTGATTTTGATAAATACAGAGAGGCATATAAGCCTGATGAACAACTGCCTTGGGATTTCATTAAGACAAAAGTATCACGTTCTTATCTTGAAATGGAATATTTTGCCGCTCAGAACAGATCCTATACAGAGGACTGCAGAGATTCTGTATGCACACAATGTTCTGCCTGCAATGGTGAAATAGCAGGTGAAAAAAAACAATTGAAAGCCCATGAAAAAGAGGAGTCAGGTTTCAAAAGAAGAAAGAGAATAAAAATCATTGCATCGCAGGAAAGGAGAATCAAATTATTTATGGCATATACTGTATCAGAGGATTTTAAATATATATCACATCTTGCAATGATTAATCTGCTATCTGCAGGTATGAGAAGAAGTGGAATTGATTTTCTTTATACACAGGGTTTTAATCCAAAAATAAAAGCTGTTTATGGACCGCCAAAACCAGTTGGAGTATTCTCTGATATGGAAATAATGGAAGCATTTGTTTTAAGCAAACCTAATGCTGATATTATCAATGATATTAATAGAGCAATGCCTGATGGTATTCGTTTTACACATATTAGAGAAATGGTATCTGACAAAATGTCAGTAATGAAACAGTTGAATAGATTATCTATGATTGTTGAGACTGAAATAACTGAAAGTATAAGGGAAAACATAAAAACATTCATTGACAGTAAATCTTTCATCACCAAACGATTAAAAAATGATAGAATAGAAGAAGTGGATATAAGACCTTTTGTTGAAAGGATTGATATATTTGATTCTTATATAAGGATTATATTACTGTATAATATACAGGGAGGAGTTAAATTTGAGGAGCTTATCAGAGATGTTTTGAATATTGGAGAACAGGAGAAGAGAATAAGAAGAGAAAAATTTTATAAAATCGAAAATAATATTGAACATTCAATAGAGGAATTATGAATTCATTATATATAACAGAAATGCACAATGATGTGATTATTGCATACAGAAGTGAAGGAAAACTGACCGAGATTATGGTGGAAAATGAAAAGAGTCAGTCAATAATAGGCAATATCTATAAAGCAAAGGTAATATCAGTATCATCAGGCCTTAAGGCTGCTTTTGTTGATTATGGGGAGAGGAAAAAGGGTTTTCTTCCTCTTAATTCATCAGATGGAAGAGTGAAATTCTCTTTAGAGGGAGTTATTGATGAAGATGTTTTTGCTGAGAGAAAAATAAATGAGAATGATGAAATACTTGTTCAAATCGAGAGAGAACAGATCAGTGTTAAAGGCGCAAGATTGACATCATATATAACAATACCGGGTAATTTTATGGTATTGGTGCCTGATGTTCATTTTGTAGGTGTATCAAAGAAGATTAGAGACAGGAAATTCAGAAATGAAATAAAGCAGTATATCAGAAAATTCCTGGATCCCAATATGGGTGTTATCATCCGGACAGCTGCTTATGATGCTCGAAAATCTCAAATAAAAAAAGAATACAAAGATTTGGTTAATATGTGGAAAAAAGTAGAGAAAAATACTGCATCACTAGAAACGCCTGCACTGGTGTTTAAAGAAAGTTCATTTATCATCAAAACAATAAGAAATATTATGAAAAAGGGATTGGATGAAATCATCACAGATTCAAAGGACACATATAATGATATTATGCGTTATTTTTCCTTTGTTAATCCGCGTATGAAGAAAAAGGTTTCTTTTTATCAATTTGAAGTGCCATTACTGTCATATCATGAGATTGACAGGGAGATGGAAACAATGTTTGACGACAATGTATATCTCAAACATGGTGCATATATTATTATTGAACCGACAGAAGCACTAACTGCAATAGATGTAAATAGCGGGAAAATGTCAAGAAAGATAGATAATAAAAATCTGATAACAGATGTTAATTTGATGGCAGCAGAGGAAATCGCACGCCAGCTACAGTTAAGGGATATCGGAGGTCTGATTGTTGTTGATTTTATTGATATGAATGATGAGGTAAGCAAACGAAAGGTAGTATCTGAATTTAAGAGGTTTCTGCGCAATGACAGATCCACAACAAGGGTATTAAAGGTATCTAAATTCGGATTAGTGGAGATGACGAGGAAGAGGGTGCGCCCTACTGCCATTGATCTTTTTGTTGAAAAATGCAATTGCTGCCAAGGTAAGGGATATACACCGAAACCGGTATATACTGCATTAAAATTTGTACGTTGGCTTAAGGAAAACGGGAAGACATACAAGAATGATACATTGATTGTTACAGGCAGAGAAGATGTGATAAATGAAATAAACAAAATTTTGAAACCCTATCTGCGTTCTATAATGAAAGATTGGATGCTTGATATCAAGATTGAAGATAATGAAGGAATAAAAAAGGGATTTCTTGAGATCTATTCCTATAAGAAGCTGGAAAAGGTTGCAGCAATAAATTAACAATTTGTATATTGTCTGCATGAGCAATGTATATGTGCTGAAATCGGGGATTATTGTTTTGGAATCCTTCTTAAACGAATAAATAACATGATTTATACAACGATTGTCAAAATCGTGTATACCTGTTGAAATTTGTCCATTTAATAGTATAATATTTATCTGATTTTAAGAGATATTTTATATTATTTTAAAATGGAGGACCTGTGGATAAAAAGACAGCATTGTATGATGCACACATTGAAAAAGGCGGGAAAATGGTTCCCTTTGCCGGTTATATTATGCCTGTTCAGTTTCAGGGTATTGTTCACGAAGTAAAACGTGTACGCTCAACTGCTGGTGTATTTGATGTTTCACATATGGGAGAAATTAATGTTACAGGTGAAAGAAGAAAAGAATTTGTAAATCATATTACAACAAATAATGTAATGGATTTAAAACCGAATCAGGTTCAATATTCAATGATGCTCTATGAAAACGGTGGTATTGTTGATGACCTGCTTGTTTATAATCTGAAAGACAGAATTCTGCTTGTTGTTAATGCTTCAAACACAGATAAGGATTTTGAATGGATAATGAACAACAAATGGGATGATGTCGAGATTGAGAATATTTCATCATCAATTTCACAGATTGCACTGCAGGGACCTAAATCAAATGATATTATGAAAGAGCTGACAGATTATGATCTTGATTCAATACCGTTTTACCATGCAGCAGAGACAGATGTGTGCGGTATAAATGCTGTATTGTCAAGAACCGGTTATACGGGTGAAGATGGATTTGAGATATATATGCCCAATGAACATGCAATGAATATATATAAGAAGATGATGAACGCCGGAGCAGAATATGATATTGAACCCATAGGTCTGGGTGCAAGAGATACACTTCGCTTAGAGATGAGATATATGCTGTATGGCAATGATATTACAAAGGACACAACACCTCTTGAAGCGGGACTTTCATGGGCAGTCAAAATGACAAAGGATGAATTTATAGGCAGGGATGTATTGATAAAACAGAAAGAAGACGGGTTAACAAAACGCTTATGTGCATTTGAAATGCTTGAACGGGGCATACCCAGGCATGATTACAGGATATTTATTGATAATGAAGATATGGGTTTTGTTACAAGCGGCAATGCTTCACCGTCATTGGATAAATACATAGGACTGGGTTATGTGAAGGTACCATATAATAAAGTAGGTAATGAGATCTATATTCAGATAAGAGATAAAATGGTTAAGGCTTTGACAGTTAAACCGCCATTCTATAAGAATGGTTCACACAAATAGGAGGAAACGATGAACGCACCTAAGGATTTGAAATATACAAAATCACATGAATGGATCAAAATAGATGGTAATATTGCTATTCAGGGTATTACAGATTATGCGCAGAATGAATTATCTGATATTGCATTCGTTGAATTGCCTGACATAGGAAATGCAGTTAAAATGGGTGAGTCCTGCGGTACTATTGAAGCTGTAAAAGCAGTATCAGATCTCTATGCTGCTGTTTCTGGAGAGATTGTGGAAATTAATAATTCAATTGCAGATGGTCCTGAAATTATCAATGAGGATGCATTCGGTAAAGGATGGTTTTTTAAGATTAAAATGAATGACATTGCAGAAGTTGATAAATTGTTGAATGCTGAAGAATATGTAAAATTCACTGAAGAAGAATAATGGAGAAAATATGAAATATATTCCTTCCGGAAAAAAGGAATTTGAAGATATGCTCAAGGGATTGGGTATAAAATCATTTGATGAATTAATAACACATATCCCGGAACAGATGCGTGATAGGGATCTTCAAATTGAAGAGGGCATATCTGAATTCGAATTAATGAAAAAAGCAAAATTGATTGCTGGAAAAAACAAAAATACCGCAAATAACATCTCATTTATGGGCTGTGGTATTTATGATCATTATATTCCCCCCGCAGTGAGACACATTGCATTGAGACCCGAGTTTTACACTGCTTATACACCATATCAGGCTGAGGTGTCCCAGGGTACATTGCAGGTAATATATGAATTTCAATCAATGATTTGTGAGCTGTATGACATGGATATATCCAATGCTTCAATGTATGATGGTGCATCATCCACTGCTGAGGCATGCCATATGGCAATTGGTATTCAAAAGAAAAAGAGTATATTATTGTCTGACATGCTTCATCCGTCAATAAAAGCAGTTATAGGCACATATCTAAAGGGAATGGATATTCAATATGACACAGTTAGTTCAATAAATGGTTTAACAGATATATTGGATCTAAAGAATAAACTAACCGATAATACTGCGGCATTTGTAATACAGACACCCAATTTCCTTGGTTGCCTGGAAGACATGGCAGGAATTGCAGAAATAGTAAAAAACAGCAGTGCAATGCTGATTGTAAATCAAAATCCCATGTCATTGGGTTTACTGAAACCCCCTGGTTTCTATGATGCAGATATTGCAGTAGGGGAAGCTCAGACATTGGGCATACAACAGGCATTCGGCGGTCCTCTGATAGGTGTATTTACTGCAAAAAAACAATATGCACGTTCTATGCCAGGCAGAATTATAGGTAAAACGGTTGATATTAAGAATCGAGAAGGATATGTAATGACCCTGCAAACAAGGGAACAGCATATAAGAAGAGAAAAAGCAACAAGTAATATATGTACAAATGAAGGATTATGTCTTCTTATGTCAACAGTCTATATGGAGCTTTTAGGAAGAGAAGGTTTTTATACTGTATCAAGGGATTCTGCTGCAGCAGCACATTATCTGCAAACCAGTATGAATGGTATAAGCGGTATTGAAATGATTTATAATAATGAGTTTTATAATGAATTTCCGGTAAAGATAAAAAACCTCAATACTGTTTATGAAGATATGAAAAAACTTGGATATTTGATGGGAGTTAAAATGCATCAATTTGGAGATAAATACAAGGATGTAATTCTGCTCGCTGCTACTGAAAAGAGGTCCAGGCAAGAAATTGATAAATTTATCATGGATTTGAAAGGGGTGTGTAAATGATTTTTGTGACTAAGATGGATATTATTTCAGGTAAGACAGATGAAGCAATTGAATTGGTGAAAACTGTAAAAGCACCTGATAATATAAAAATAAATAATTTTTATCAAATGTTCGGTAAACCGGATTTCTACCTTATATTTGAAGCTCCTGATGAAGACAAAGCACTTGATTTTGTGATGCACTACACTTCAGCATTGGACACATCTACATCACTAGGTATATCAATAGATGAACTGTAGGTTTTATGAATAAAGGTAAAACTCATATATATACCGGTAATGGAAAAGGTAAAACAACGGCAGCTTTGGGATTAGCAATGAGAGCAGTGGGACATGGCATGAGTGTTATTATGATTCAATTTATGAAGAAAAATGAAATGTATGGTGAATATGCAGTGATGAGTAAAATTGCTCAAATAGAACAATTCGGCACAAATGAATTTGTCAATCTTGACAATCCAACAGATATTGATATTAGTGAAGCAGAGTCCGGATTAAAATTTGCTGAAACGATAATTATGGCAGGAACATATGATGTAATTATTCTCGATGAAATACTTGTTGCTGTTTCATTTGGTTTGATACCTGAAGATAGCGTTATTGAATTAATGAAATTGTGCAGGGGAAATGCTGAATTGATATTAACAGGCAGGGGTGCAAGTGATGTTATAATTGATGAAGCTGATTTAGTAACTGAAATGTGTGAAATAAAACATTATTACAGTAAGGGTATAATCGCACGGGAAGGTGTTGAATATTGACTGAAAAATTATTAAAAGAATTTATTAGCGGTGATAAAAAAGCTTTAGCAAGGATTATCACATTGATTGAAAACGAGACATCACAGGGAATAGAATTACTCAGCAATATTTACACTATAGATAAAATGGGATATCGAATAGGAATAACCGGTGCTCCGGGTGTAGGGAAGTCAACTACAGTCAATGCTCTGATAGAACAATTTACAGATAAAGAAAGTATTGGTATAATCGCAGTTGACCCTTCAAGTCCTTTTACAGGAGGGGCAATACTTGGTGATCGACTAAGAATGACAAATAGTTTAAAATATGAAAATGTTTACATACGTTCTGCCGCATCAAGGGGATCAATGGGAGGACTTGCTACTTCAACTGAAAGTATAGCAACTGCTATGGAAAAATTCGGCAAATCTACAATATTGATTGAAACAGTCGGTGTAGGGCAGAGTGAATTGGATGTAATGGAGATTGCGGATACTGTGATAGTCATTTTAGTGCCGGAATCAGGAGATTCAATTCAAGCAATGAAAGCAGGGATAATGGAAATAGGAGATATTTTTGTGATAAATAAATCTGACAGAGAAGGTGCAGACCGAGCAGTTCAGTATGTAAAATCAGTATTATCAATGAATGGAAAGAAAAAATGGAATCCGCCTGTAATTAAGATGAGTGCAAAACAGAACTTGAATGCGGATAAATTAATGGAATCTATTCTAAAACATAAAAAGTATCTTGAAGAGAATAAGTTGTTTGAAGCTAACAGGGAAAAAAGAAGAAAAAAGGAAATTGAAGAAATTATGAGGGATATGTTCAGCAGAGTAATAAGAAAAAAACTAAATAATTATAATTATTCTGAATTTTCCCCCCATAAGATGGCAGAGCAGATTATGAAAAATATTGAAAAAAAAGATATGGAGGAATTATGGAAAAAAGGATAAGGGTACTTATCGCTAAACCGGGACTTGACGGGCATGACAGAGGAGCTAAGGTTATTGCGAGAGCATTATCAGATGCAGGAATGGAAGTTATTTATACAGGATTGCACCAGACACCGGAAAACATTATAAAGACAGCTATTGAAGAAGATGTTGATGTGGTTGGACTGTCAATTCTCTCAGGAGCGCATATGACTATTATCCCTAAAGTCATTGAATTATTGAGGGTAGAAGGAAGAGATGATGTATTATTGACAGGCGGAGGAATTATTCCTGAAGATGATATGAAAAAATTGGAACAAATGGGTTCAGGCAAATTGTTCGGCCCGGGTTCAAAAACGTCTGATATCATTGAATATATAAATGAATGGTATAATAAAAATAAATAATGGAGGTCATTATGCATTTACTTTTGTCAGAGGAACTCCTTGATGTAAAAACACTGGCCAGACAGCTTGCTGAGGAAAAAATAAAACCTGTTAGGGAAGAATGTGATGAAAAGGCTGAATTCCCCCACCAGGTTATGAAATATATGGCGCAAGCAGATATGTTTAGAGTATTTGTACCTGAAGAATATGATGGTATGGGTCTCGGTATGGCAGCTATGTCTATTGCTACTGAAGAGTTCTCACGTGTAGATGCCGGGATTGCATTGGGGTATGCAGGAAGCGGATTGGGATGTACACCTATTTTACTTTACGGGAATGATGAGCAAAAAAAGAAATACCTTCCTTTAATAGCATCAGGTGAGAAATTGGCAGCATTTGGTCTGACTGAAGCGGATGCGGGTTCAGATGCAAGTAATATTAAGACAATTGCAAAAAAAGATGGCAATGATTATATCTTAAATGGAACAAAACAGTTTATTACAAATGGTGAAGTTGCTGATGTATATATTGTTATTGCAAATGCGATCCCGGATAAGGGTGTAAGAGGACTTACGGCATTTATTGTGGATAAGGGAACAGAAGGATTTTCATTCGGAAAACATGAAAATAAGATGGGTATAAGGGCTTCAGCAACAAGCGAATTAGTATTTGATAATTGCAGAGTCAGCAAGGATAATATTCTTATTGGCGAAGGAAATGGATTTAAAGTGGCAATGAGAACTCTGGATTACTCACGTATAGGAGTAGGAGCTCAAGCACTGGGTATTGCTCAGGGTGCTTATGAAGCAGCAGTTGAATATGCTCAGGAGAGGGAACAGTTTGGCAAAAAAATAATCAGTTTTCAACTTGTGCAGGCGATGCTAGCAGATATGGCAATCAAGATTGAAGCCGCAAGAGCATTAACATATACAGGTTTGATTTATATGGACAGAGGAGGCAGGGATATTGCAAGAGTTAGTGCTCAAATAAAAACATTCTGTTCTGATGTAGCAATGGAAGTTACTACTAATGCAGTTCAAGTTCTTGGTGGTTATGGATATATGAAAGAATATCCTGTGGAAAAGATGATGAGGGATGCTAAAATCACTCAAATCTATGAAGGAACCAACCAAATTCAGCGTCTTGTTATTGCGAAAGAGATTATAAAACGTGGAGCCGAAATAACGGATATGTATTGATATATGGATAAATTAGTGCAGCAAGTGAGAAATATTGTTCAGCATTCAAGAAGCAGGAACAATGCATTACAGAAAATATGTGATGTTCTTAGAGAAGAAGTGTCTGAATTTGACTGGGTAGGATTTTACACTATTTCAGAAAATGAAAAAAATATGCTGGAATTGGGACCTTATTCAGGGGATCCTACAGAGCATATTAAAATTCGTTTCGGTGATGGGGTATGCGGGCAGACTGCATTGACGAATAAAACATTTATAATTCAGAATGTTAAAGAAGAAGCAAATTATCTATCATGTTCTCCTCATGTGAAAGCTGAGATTGTTGTTCCGATTTTTAAGGATAATTGTTTTATTGCAGAATTGGATATTGACTCACACACACAAAATTCAATATCAGCAGACTATAAATTACTATGTGAAGATATAGCACACATAGTAGAAGAATTATTTTAAGTATAGTTAGGAGGTCTTAATGAAAGAACTTATTAAAAGTGATGACTTCAAAACAGAAAAACATATTCCAGTCATAGATATCCTGGAAAAAGGTGACAGGATTACAGTATCTGTTACAGTGGGAAAGGAGATACCTCATCCGAATACAACGGCCCATCACATAATGTGGATGGAATTATATTTTTTACCAAAGGATGATAAATTCCCTTATCTGTTGGGCAGGTATGAATTATCCTCACATGGCGCATCTGCTGAAGGTGCAGACACCAGTACTGTTTACAGCGAACCTCATGTTCAAGCTGTTTTCAAAACAGGAAAAAAAGGTATATTGCATGCACTTTCTTATTGCAACATACACGGATTGTGGGAAAGTAAGGCTGAACTGAATTAATAAATCAATATAAATATTGCATTGAACTTTATTGTTTCAATGTTTTTCCTTCTGGGGGCTATTTATGGATATGCGCTGGGATTTATCTGTACTCTATAATTCATTCAATGACAAGAAATTTATAAATGACACGGATCATTTTCAATATCTGATAAATGAACTGAATGATTGGATTGATAAGATAGACAAGGACAGTAATAAACAAGAAGTGATTGAAACATATATAAAATACACTCTGCAATTAGAAGATCTGATAGAAACACTATATAGATTTACCAACCTGTCAATTGCAGTTGACAGCAGTAATGATGATGCAAAAAAACACATGGATATTCTCAGAGGTAAAATGAATGGTTTAGTCCTGCCTGAAGTGAAGTTTAGAAAATGGTTGAAAGATATTGATATTAAATTATTATTTGAGTCACAATTAATTAGAGATCACCAGTTTTATCTTGAAGAGATGAAAAAAAACGCAGGATATTTACTTAGCGATAAAGAGGAACAATTGATATCAGATATGAGAATGACTGGTTCTAATTCATGGTCAATGCTGCAGAATATGCTTGTCAGTGAACTATCCGGAATTGTTGATGGTGAAGAAGTAACAGTCTCTGATTTGAAAAACAAATATTATGAAAATGACAGCAATGTTAGAAAAACTGCATATGATGAAGAGATGAGTATATATCCGAAGATTGCAAAGATCTCAGCAGCGGCACTTAATTCCATAAAGGGTGAAGTGATCACTATTTCAAAGAAAAGGGGATATCCTTCACCAATGCATATGACATTGCAGAATAGCAGGATGAATGAAAAAACACTCAATGCTATGATTGAGGCGATTGAAGACAAACTGCCGGTATTTGAAAAATATTTTATAAAGAAAGCTAAAATGCTTGGACATGATAATGGACTTCCATTTTATGATATATTTGCGCCGATAAGTGATACTGAAATGAAATTCAGTTATGATGAAGCGAGGGAATTTATTGTATCAAATTTCAGAACATTCTCAGATGAATTGGCAGATTTTGCAGACAGAGCATTTGAAGAAAAATGGATTGATGCAGAACCAAGAAAGGGAAAGAGAGGGGGTGCTTTCTGCGCGGGAATACATTCAAAGAGGCAGTGCAGAGTATTGACTAATTTTGCGGGTACGTTTTCTAGTGTCACCACATTGGCTCACGAACTTGGGCATGGATTTCACGGTTATTGTCTTTATGATGAGAGTTCCATTAATTGCAGT
This sequence comes from uncultured Bacteroidales bacterium, assembly GCA_964544145.1. Classification (GTDB taxonomy): domain Bacteria; phylum Hydrothermota; class 32-111; order 32-111; family 32-111; genus CAZJAT01. Next base: position 41,427 of record CAZJAT010000005.1, read on the forward strand.
TATCCTATGCCTATTGCAGAAACAGCGTCAATTTTTTGTGAAAGTATTGTAGTTAATGCTGCAATTGAGAAAGCAAGTGACACTCAAAAACTTAATATACTTGAAACACAAATTTCAGATGCTGGTCAGGTTATTGTTGATATTTACGGAAGATTTATCTTTGAGAGTGAATTCTTTAAAATGAGAGAAAATGCTCCATTAAGTTTGGATGAAATAAAATCATTATTTTCACATTCACAGATCAAGGCATATGGATCCGGATTAGACAAAAAATATCTGCATCCCTATAGGTGGATTGATAAACCTCATTATTATTATGCAGGTTTGAATTTTTATAATTTTCCATATGCATTCGGTTTACTCTTTGCTAAGGGTCTGTATGCAATATACAAGAAGAAAGGTAATGCATTTGTTCCTGAGTATTTTGATATTCTTAAGAATTCAGGGAAGCATTATATTGAAGATATTACTGCAATGGCAGGAATAGATATATCAAAACCAGACTTCTGGATTCAATCCCTATCCCTTATACAACAGGAAATTGAAACTTTTATAAAGCTCTGAATCTAAGGCCGGGCCTTGACATTTTGACATTTAAATTGTATTTAAATTTTTTGTAGGTTATGTTATAGAATGGCTTATGAGTTTTGGGAGTTGCCAATTTGTTAAATATGGGGCATTGTTCCACAAAAAACATTAAAAAAGTGTCAAAATGCCAAGGCCCGGCCTTAGATCTTAGTGTTTACTATATATGGGGAATTGATTGTGGTGAGGGAGTTGAAGGTGAGTCCCGGCATGGGCAGCATACGTGCAGATAAAGGTTTCTGATATCTGTCTGATACAGATTTTAAATCATTTATAAGAAGTGCGATTTGTTCAGAGCTTATATCACCGGGCAGGGGAATCATATCCAAACCGCAACCACAGACAGTTGAATACAGTATTATACTATAAGCATCAATTGTGCGCATAGACCAATAATGGGCAAGTCCCCTGTCTTCCATAATTGGAAACATAATTCCATTATATCCCGTCTTTTTGAAAGGAGAATCTTTGATTATATCTGTAATCTGTTTAACCAAAGCAAGTGTACCGCTGCTGCCAAATTGTGATATCATGAAATCAAATGCATACGCAATTGAGCCATCATTATCTACAGACGGATTCAGTGAATAATCAGTGCCAATGTATTTATATCCTGAAATTTCCTCAATCTTATAGCCAATATTTTCAATCACACTGAATTGTCTGTACAGATGATCCCTCAATATGTTAATATCACGGTTTTCATTAAATGAGTTATACAATGTGTCTCCCCATTCCAACCCAATTGAAAAACCATAAATATCTGAACCGAATGAGGAGGGAAAAAACGGTATATATGGTATGAGATTTAGTCCGGCTGCAAATCTGAAATTATTCATTACATCCTCTTCGGCTAAATTCATCATTATTCTGGATGCATTATAAACACTGTCAACCGATTTACAATTATAGGATAATGAAAGATTTTTATTTTCATTAATAATAGTTGTAATAGCTGAATTGTCTACATTCTCTTCATAAATTCCGAGACTTATAAACGGGAAATCATATTTGTCACCTAAATGATTTATTATTGAAGCATTCGTTAAATGATTTTTATTAGTGGTTAATGAAATACGTACAGTTTGAATTTCCAAAGGATGACAAATGTTTTTTAGTAATGATTTTAATTCATTAAGATGTTTGAATTCATTTTCAAGAATGGTTTTTCCGTTTCCTGTAAAAAAAGTAATAGTCCTTATCTTCATACTGAAATTCTATCATAATTTAACAGGAGGTCAATTGTCCCCAATATATAATTTTTTTAATACATTTACATAAATTATCATTATCCATTCCTCTGTAGAGCATCAGTCTGCAATTGCGCTGTTTCATTTGGGTTAATATATCATTTGTCAATGTAGCAGTAAAAGGTAAAATAGATGATTTAATATCTCTGACAAGTATTTCATCAATTATTTCAAGAGCTTTGCAGCAATCAGAATCAATTACAATCAAAATTGCATCGCATTCCATACCCGTGCATATGGAATTCTCAGTATCAATGCCGTGAGAATGACACATTTAATTTTTAGAGCATTTTTAAATTACAAACATATTACTTGACTTTATAATGTTATTTATAGTATCATTAAAATTATGAATAAAATACCCAAAGCCAAGACTGTAAGAATTGGTTTGAGTTTTGTAAATCCACTTGTAATAATACTATCCATTTTATTATCATTTACCTATATTTATGCAGATGATTATGTTCTGAAATCAGGTTGTGAATATGATTATCCGCCTTATTGTTTTGTTAATGAGGATTCAATAGCAGATGGGTTTTCTGTAGAACTGCTTCAAGCAGTTATAGATGCGATGAATCTTAAGGTTTCCTTTAAAACATCAAATTGGAATGAATTGAAGAGTGAATTGGAGCAAGGAAAACTTGATGTGCTTCCCCTTGTGGGAAGAACACCTGAACGTGAGCATTACTTTGATTTTACAATACCCTATTTTCCTATGCATGGTGCTATTGTTGTGCGTAAGGATAATCAAAGTATAAAGGTATTAGATGATATTAATGGAAAAAAAATCGCTGTTATGAGCGGGGATAATGCACAGGAATTTGTGCAAAGTATTGATATAAATTGTGATATTATCACAACCCCCACATTCAAGGATGCTCTTAAAGATTTATCTGAGGGGAAATATGATGCAGTAATTATACAGAGGCTATTAGCGATACAATTAATAAATGAATTAGGTATCAAGAATCTGAGAATTATTGAACCGCCTTTAGTTGAATTTAAGCAGAGTTTCTGTTTCGCAGTTCATGAAGGCAATAAGGAATTGTTGGCAAAACTTAATGAGGGATTGGCAATTGTTATTGCTGACGGTACTTATAGAATGCTTCACACAAAATGGTTTGCTTCTATACACTCCATGAAGAATCAGTCAATACTTGTCGGTTGTGATTATAATTATCCCCCATGGGAATTTCTTGATGAAAACGGAAATCCTGCAGGTTATAATGTTGACCTTACTAAAGCCATTGCCTTGGAAATGAATCTCAATATTGATTTCTATGTTTCTGACTGGGATGATGTTATCATGAGACTTAAAAATGGTGACATAGACATTATACAGGGAATGTTCTACTCTGAGGAAAGAGCAAAAGTATTTGATTTGTCAAACCCTCACTTTGTAATCACTCAGACAGCCGTAATTAGGGAAGATCATGAGAGAATCAATAGTGAAGAGGAATTACAATACATGACAGTGATTGTAGAAAAAAGCGATATTATGAATGAATATTCATTAAAACATGATATTGACAGTATTATTGAAGTAGAAACAACAGAGGAAGCCCTGCAGCTGCTGTCATTAGGAATCGGAGATTGCGTGCTTATGGGAAGAATACAGGCTCAGTATTTAATTGACAAAAATGAGTTGACAAATCTGGTAATCAGTGATTTGAGGATTGCATCATATGAATATTGTTATGCTGTATTTAAGGGTGATGACAATATGCTGTCCATTTTTGATGAAGGATTGAGATTTATCAAGGAATCTGGCAAATACAGGGAATTACGAAACAAGTGGTTTGGTGTTTATGACAGAGATAATTATTTTTCTATAATAAAGAATTCAATTATAATTTTGGTATTATTGATAATAATAATCATTGCAATAATGACTTGGTCATTTTCTCTCAGGCAAATGGTCCGAAGACGTACCATGGAGCTGGAAGTAGAGATTGATGAGCATAAAAGAGCTGAATCTGCATTAAAGGATGAAGAAAATCTACTTGCAGCTGTTATGAATAATATTCCCGTTATGTTGATACAATACAGCAGCAATACTGATATCCGTATTTTAAATAATGAATTTGAGAAAAAGACAGGATGGAAGAATGAGGATTTGCAGGGCATTGATTTAATGTCTGAATTGTTTCCGGATGATAATTACAGAAGGGATGCAATTAAATATATGAGCAGTACATCGCTGAAATGGAAGGAATTTACGCTTTTAACCAGAGATAGAGGGATGATAGATACAGAATGGTGCAGTGTAGAACTAGACAATAATGTGTATATTGGAATTGGGATTGATATCACTGAAAGAAAGAAGAATGAAGAACAGCTGAGAAAGATCGACAGACTTGATTCTCTTGGAATACTTGCAGGAGGCATTGCCCATGACTTCAATAATCTGCTTACCGGAATTATAGGTAATCTCACTTTAATTTACTCAGACATTAAGGGTAAGAGTGAACTGGAGAGTGCTATTGAAGATGCTCTAAAATCATCAAACAGTGCAAGAGACTTAACTAAGCAATTGCTTACATTCTCAAGTGGAGGAAGACCTGTAAAGAAAATACTGTTAATGAAAGAGATTATCAAAGATGCAGCTAGATTTGTTATGAGCGGTTCCAATAATAATTTAATAATGGATATTGCAGATAATTTGTGGAATGCAGAAGCAGATGAGTCGCAGATAAAACAGGTTTTACAAAATATTATAATGAATGCCAATCAGTCTATGCCTTCAGGAGGCAATATAGATATATATGCTAAGAATGTGTATTTTGATAAAGTGGATTATCATATAAATAAAGGAAATTATATTGAAATATGTATTTCAGATTCAGGTATAGGAATGGAACCGGATTTGATTGCAAAAGTTTTTGATCCATATTTTACAACTAAACAGGGTGGGAGCGGATTGGGGCTTGCTATTGTCAGTTCCATTATTAAATCACATTCCGGATATATTGATATTAAGAGTGCTCCCGGAAAGGGTACTGCTGTAACAGTATATTTGCCGGCAACACTGAAAAGTGCAGATGAAATTGAAGAATTATCTATTATGGATAATACGAAGAGACAAGGACGTATACTCGTAATGGATGATGAGGATATGATTTTAAAATTGGTGACAAAAATGCTTACAAGGGCAGGATACAGTGTTGAAACTGCGAAGAATGGGCAGGATGCTATCAATAAATATAGTGAAAGTATGAATAATAACCAAAAATTCAATGCTGTTATACTGGATTTGACCATACCGGGGGGTATGGGAGGAAAGGAAACGGCTCAGCATATTCTTGATTTGGACATAAATGCCGTTCTTATTGTTTCAAGCGGTTATTCAAGTGATGATACAGTATCAAATTACACTGATTTCGGCTTTAAGGGTATGGTATTAAAACCATATCATATGCAGGATATGCTCAATGAAATCGAACGAGTACTTTTTAAAGAAAATAAATAAATTCGGATATAATTAATACAATGGAGGAGTAATGGAAAGGAAATTTCTATTAATTATAATGTTTTTGTTTACTGCAGCATTCTGCATCAGCGGATTTGACATGAGCGGGCTTTTTAACAATGAATATGCAAATTCAATGCCTGATACTGCAACTAATTTACAGATTCATACATTCACAAATTATTATCCCGTTGATTCTGATATCCTTATGTTTCTATATGCCAGAAGAGGAAATGGTGTTACAGATACAATGTACTCAGGAACGGGCTTTGTTAAAGTGTTTGAAGAACTCAGAGACAGTTCATTTACGGCATTTCTTTTCGGACCAGAAGATTTTTATCCTATTATCAACAATGGCGAAAGTTTTTTCTACTTCAGTAATTCTGATACTGAACTTGTATCAATAAGAATTGAAGATTCACTAAATATTATTAAACCGTCATTTCACACTAACATTCAATTCAGGTTAAAATCAGATACTGCGACTCAATTAGCAGGTATTGATGATACATTGATGACCATTGATATGCCATTACAGTTGTTTATCAGATTTGAGGATGACAGTGAAAGAATCTTTTTTGATTATGCTCCTATAATGAGTGACAGTACAATGAAGGTGACTGTTGTAAGCAATGAGGACTCTACTGTTACATTATCATCATTGGGTTCAACATCACATTCGGAGATTTATCCCATGCTTGTCAATGGAGGATATATTGTGCAGATAGCATCTAGCATAGTTAGAGATTTTGATATAATCTTTGAACCATTATTGACCAGTCCTCCTTTAAATGCAGATACATTTCATTTTGTGTGTTTGCCTCAATCCGAATCGCCTCTGCTTATGACATTTTCATTCACAGGATATAATCAGACAATTGGCAAGGAAAAGGGTCTCATTATGCTTAATATGGGTGATAATGGTCCTATTTCATCGAATAATTCATCAATACTAAATGGTGAACTTTATGATTTAACAGGTAAAGGCGGTATCTTATCCCCTCTTTCAGCTGTAACAATGACATCCGGTATTGCTCAATATGCTATTAACTGTGATTCTGTAAATGAATGTCTTGTATTGAAAACAGAGGAAAGTGGATTGCCTGATTTAGTGAATTATACACCATTTGTGACAGTTAAATTTCTTCCGCTTGGTGAAGCTGTAATGTCAAAGGCAATTGTACAGGCAATTGCTGAAATAGGTGATACCATCACAGGTAAATTATATATAAGTGATGCATATGAAACAGTGGATAGTTCTTATAATGGGTATGCGGAATTTGATGTAAATATTAATGATTACAGTATACTTGACCCAATTATTCCTGTATATGATGATTATATACCGATTATTAATGGATATGGTGATTTTAGAATTTACTATCCATATGCTGGATCTACAAGTGTGACATATCTGGATGGGGAAAAAGGCGGATTTACAGATGCATATTTCTCTGCAAATGGTTTTGACGGTGAAGAGATATCAATTATATGGATGTATGCAACAGATTCAGGGTGTGACAGATTTGAGATGTATGAGGATGAAGTTATTTATGCTGTAGGTAACAAGGCAATAATAACTGTTGCAGCTATGAGTGGAGATTCAATAAGCAGAAATTACAATAATTATGCTGATATTTCTCTATCAGGAACTGCGGTATCCGAAATTGATTCTGTTTATTTGGGAAGCGATGGTATAGGTTTATTCAGTGTAATTGATACTTCATCAGGTGCTGTTTATATTACTGTTAGTGACAGCATATATTCTGTAACAGATACCATTTACTTCAGTGACAGTGATGAAGCTGCATTTATTGTTTGTGCCGGACCTGATACATCTTTAATGAATGAGGATTATGATATCACATTTTTTGCTATGACCACTGATTTCAGAAATGATACAATGTATAATGGTACTATGACATTGATGATTAATGATGATAAAGGCGATACGAGCAGCCTGTCTCTGTCTCATAATCCCGATGCAGTATCAATAGTCAAAGGAAAGGCTATTGTCACTTTTTCTAATTCAGATGCTGAAAGGATAAGTTTTGATGGATACAGTGTTTCCGGGTCCGATACAATATTGGTTGAAGCAAAGGAATTAATTGCACAATATCTATTTTATGTTGATGAAAAAACTGTTATTAATGAGATAGAAGATACACTGTTTGTGCATATTGCAGATGCGGATAGTATTATTGAGTCGTATAATACTGTAATTGACAGTATCTATGTAGAAGAAGAATTTGATAATACATCTGTAAGCATAACAAGCACTTATAATCCTATTACAGTAAACAATGGTACCGGATTTATCGCAATAAGCGATACTGAGAGTGAAAATGTGAAGATATATGCAGAATACGATGATACACTTATTAATGGAAACAATATTTACAGGATGATATTTGACCTATCCTCATTAACAGGGATAAAAAACCGGTCATTGATACCTGAAGTATCCTATTTAGAATCATCTATTTTAAATAGAGATTTTGTTCCTGTAAAATTCGGCATTGCAAAGGATTCCTACGCAAATTTAAGTATATATGATAAGACGGGCCGCATGATAAAAAATCTATATAAGGATTATTTGAGCAGGGGACATTATATGGTTAAATGGAATGGTAATGATTCAAATAATAATTCTGTCCCCAATGGAATATATTTTATGATACTTAATATTGATAATGACATTTTGTCAAAAAAGATTATTATTACAAGATAAAGGGGCTTTTCCCCCTTTATCAAGGGGGTTGTATGAAAGTATATATTGCAAGGCATGGTGAAGCATTGAGTAGTAGTGTTAATAAGGAGAAGCCTTTATCACTGATTGGCAGGGAAGAGACTGAGAAAATTGCATGTTTCATAAGATTACATCTGTCTGTACAGATTAAGAAAATAATCTCTTCACCAAAAGCAAGAGCATTTGAAACAGCTGAAATCTTTGCTGAATTTTTAAAACCCGAACATGGTATAAAAATTGAAAAGCGCTTGCTACCTGACATGACTGCATCTGATAATTATGAAGATTTAATGGATGAAGACGATGATTTTATGATTATAGGCCATAGACCCTATCTGGATTCAATTATTGCTCTACTGACTGTCAATGAAGAGTGTGATTTTATTGATATTGGAAACAGTACTGTTATATGTTTGGAAGGGAATATGGATAAGGGATTCAATATTCAATGGATTCTAAGACCAGAGTTAATAAGATGAAAAAATTAATTCTCAATATTCCCTCTTAATTTTTTAAAGTATTCTATACGTTTCTTCATCTCACGCTCAAATCCGCGCTCAACTGGTTTATAATACTCATGCTCAGGCATATTATCTGGAAAGTATTTTTCATCCACATAAGAATTTTCAAAATCAGGAGGGTATTTATAATTCTCCCCGTACTGCAAATCCTTCATTAAATCAGTTGGTGCATTTCTGAATTTGAGTGGAACAGGGGCATTGGAATAATGATCAGAATCTTTTAATGCATCTTTATATGCATTATATACACTGACGGATTTGGGGGCTAATGACAGATATATAACACACTGAGCCAATGCAAGTTCACCCTCAGGACTACCCAATATCTCGTATGCTTTATATGCATTAATAGCTACACCAAGGGCATTGAAATCAGCATTTCCAATATCCTCGGAAGCAATACGTATTAATCTTCTCCCAATATACAGAGGATTTTCCCCTCCATTTAGCATGCGGGCAAAATAGTAAAGTGATGCATTTACATCTGAACCCCGAACAGCTTTATGCATAGCTGAAATAAGATTAAAATGTTCCTCTCCTGATTTATCATATGGCACGAATTTTCTGTTTAACACTTTTTTTAGATCATCAGAAGTATTTATTGTCTTAAATTTAGAAGCTGTTTCTACAATATTTATTGCCTGTCTTGCATCATAATTGGAATACTTGATTATTGTATCTACAATTTCTTTCTTGAAGGATATGCCGAGTTTGTCCAATGCTTTTTTAATTAGTATGTCCAAGTCATCATAAGATAATTGTTCAAATACAACAACTGTCATACGTGACAATAATGCATTATTTATTTCAAATGACGGGTTTTCAGTTGTTGTGCCAATCAGTTGTATGCTTCCATTTTCTACAAATGGCAGCAAAGCATCCTGCTGAGCTTTATTCATTCTATGTATTTCATCAATGATAATGTATAAAGGAGTTCCTTTGGATTCAGCTGCAATTTTCTTAAATACAGTTGTTGAGAAAGAAACGCCATTAATCGCCATTACAGGCATATTAAAGTGATGAGAGATAATATTAGCTAATGTAGTTTTACCTGAACCGGGGGGACCAAAAAATAACAGTGAAACGGGTTTGCTGCTGTCAAGTATACCGCTAATGATACCATTATGCCCCAAGAGTTTTTTCTGACCCAAAAAATCATTAATATTCTTAGGTCTCAGTTGTTCGGCGAGAGGTATGAATTCAGTATCCATAGTCTTCATCTATTAAACAGACTGTAATTCTGTTATGCGGGTAGCACATACGCGTAATTACAGTAACATAGCATATAGTATCATTGTGCTCGCAATCAATACAATGTCCCGTTGTGATGCATGGGGTTTTTAAATTAAACCGTTCACAATTTTTCACAGCTGCAGTATTTTTTGCTCTCTCAATGGCATCATTTAAATTATTTCTAATCTTTTTAACAGATGAAACAAGAATGACCTCTTTAGGTCCGAATGTTATGGCGCCGACTCTATTTCCCCTCTTGTCAATATTGACAATGATACCGTCGCTTGAGATTGCATTTATACCTGCAAAATATAAATCTGCCTGAAGCGCCATTCTTTCTGAAGATAATTTTGATTCTTCATTATCAGCAATTCGCTCAATATATTTTTCTGCGTGGGCAATAATACGATCTTTAAGTCCTGACTGTTGTAATGTCATTGAACCGCCAAAGGCGATTGTTCTGTTAATCTTTATTTTCTTTGATAGATACTCAAAACACTCATCAACACTATTAAAAAAATCTGCATTGAAATGATGTTTTCTCAGATTTTCAATTGTGAGTTCTACTATTCTATCCAATATAATATTCTCCTGCAGTTGGGGCAATGTATTATCTTTTCATTTTTATTTTCAATGCTTATAAACTCTGTGGGTAATTTCGTAAAGCATCCATAACAGACATCCTCGCTTGCCTGCGAAACAGCACGGAATTTATATCTTTTTAGGATTTTATCATATTCGGCCAGAATAACCGGATCAATTTTCTTTCTAATGTCGTTTTTTAAATTTTCTATTTCCTTTTCTTTTGCATGCAGTTTAAATCCTATTTCCTCTTCTTTCAGTTTAACGCGCCCCATATCCATTTCTGATAATTGAGTGTCTAAATCAGATAATTGCACTAATAATGCCAGCTGCTTATTCATAATATGTCCTCCATATTCTCTTCAATTGATTTTATCATTTCAATAAATTCCCCAGTTGATCCAACCTTCAGATAATTTTTGTTTTTTGTCAGTTCCTTTGACAGGGCAGCTATTTTACCCAGTAAAATCAAATACTGATTTGCTTCATCAAGGGGGGGGGCTATTATCAGGAACACAATGTGTACAGGTTTACCGTCCATTGCCTCATATTCTATCCCCTTTTTTGATATACCAATGAACAATTTTAATTCCTCCAAGATAAGTGATCTGGAGTGTGGTATTGCTATACCTTTACCTATTCCGGTAGTTCCCAAAACCTCTCTTTGTTTCAATGAGCAGAATATGAGATTCTTTTTTTCATCACTGAAATCTGTTTTATCAAGAATTTCCTTGAATAACTTTTCTTTGGTTTTACTTTTTAAGTTCATTATTATATGTTCATTCCTGATAAATCGTGTTATCATCGGTCCTCCTATAAAGTTATTGGAAAATTCGCACTGATTTGATATGTTAATCCTCCCTTCATATATTGATCGGGAGTACCTGAAAATGCAATATCAATTCTGTATCCGCTCATATCGTAACCAATACCCATGGCCAAGCTCACTGCCTCAAGACCGTAAAACTCCTTTAATTGAGCCCCGCACCTTATAGAAGGGCTTCCGCTTAAAAGTGATTCTATAAAAGTACCGTCATTAATCTGGCGTTTAATTGTATATTCAATGCCTGCTTTATACACATATGGTTTATTCGATTGCAAAATTTTATCTACATCAATTGTGATAAACAGTGATTCCATTGCAAGAAAAGATAATCCGGCAGTTGCTGAAAATGGAATAATCTGCCTGTCATATGAAATGTCATGACCGCTTTTGCTGTCACCTGACCAATATATATGAGTAATAATGTTTTTTAAAGAAAGTCCCGCTGTCAAACCATTTATTGTGTACAGAAAACCTGCGTCCAAACCATAACCATGGCCATTGGATATATCTGAAAAAGCACTGTCTATCTGTGAAGAATCCGATGGGTCAGTAAATAAACTTGTTTCAGCGAATCGGCCATTGAGATATTTCAGATTAATACCGAAGAAAACAGGTACATCATACATTGCACCTGCTCCCGTAAATGTAGTTAGTGTGAGAATATATTCATCAAGGTGCACATCAAAGTCCCTGATTATCATTTCATTTGGGAAATATCTATCTGAGTAAGACACTGAATATAGTGGATGGTATGATATACCGCCTTGAAACCCCATTAAAGACATAAATGAAATATGCTTACCATAGATAGAAGGATCTAATTCAAGCAATCGGCTCAAATCACTGTTATTTTCATTCGCAAATGATATGTGAAACACATTATTTATAAGAGTAGCAGCCGCAGCGGGATTCCAGAATGCCGCTGCTGGATTATTTGTTACAGCAGTACCTGCATCTGCAAGCCCTTTAATCCTGGCAGACGGCTGAGATGAAGGGTATGTTTCAGGTAGTGGAACTTCTAAAGCATAAATAGTAGTAAACAATAATCCGAATAATACTAGATTAAATAATTTCATCAATACTCCATAATTGTTTCTTCATTATTAATTACTCTTAATGCACCTAATACCAATGCGAGTATTTCATCCTCCCCGGGATATATATGTATATCACCCAGGAATGAGATATGATCAAATATCATATCTGTTAATAAGTCATTATAAGCAATGCCACCTGTTATAATAATTGCATCAATATTACCTTTTAGAACAGCAGCCATAGCTCCTGCATATTTTGATACTTGATACATCATTGCACGTAATACCAGCTCAGCATGTTTATTCCCTGAATTCATAAGTTCAATTGCTTCCGGAACTGAATCAGTTCGTAAATAGGAATACATTCCTCCCTGTTTTGTCAGGAGGTTTTTCATTTCATCTGCTGTAAATTTGCCGCTATAGCAGAGTTTCATCAATTGTGTAACAGGTAATCCTGCTGCTCTCTGCGGGGAAAAAGGACCTTCATCATTTGCATTATTAACATCAATCATTAAACCGTTTTTATGAGCAGATACAGAAATACCGGTTCCAAGGTGAATTATTATCAATGAAGAGGTATTGTAATTATTATCATTCTCCTTAGCCCATTTTTTCCCTACCATTTTCATATTCAATGCATGGGAGAGCGATTTGCGCTCAATAAGATTTAATCCTGAAATGCGGGACACGTCTTCAAATTCATCGACTGATACAGGATCAACAATGAATTTTAATTTGTCCCCAGCAAGTTTGTCAGCAATCAAACATCCTAAATTAGAAACATGGTCAGCAAGCACATTCCCTGACAATACGTCATTTATCATTTTAGTGTTAATAGCATATGTGCCGGACTTTAATGGTTTAAATGGTCCACCTCTTGCAACAAATACATCAATATCATCAATTGATATATTATTATCCTTTAATGTACTTAGTATTATTTTGATGCGCATATCGAGCTGATCTGTTGTTGTCTTAAAATTCTGTATATCATCTTTGTAATGTTCTACACTTTTGCTGAATATCTCATCTTCATTATCATATAATCCGATTTTTGATGATGTTGCTCCAGGATTAATTGCTAGAATTTTCATAATATTCTTCTCCATCAATTATTGGTTACTGTTATTATTATTATTATTATTATTATTTATTGTTTCATTATTGGCCGAATGATCATTTGTTTCAGGGATTGTATTGAATTTATTTTTATTGATAGGTTTATCCTCTGTATTACTGCCTGTGTTGTGATGCTCCGAATCAGGTTTAATATTGTTTTTAATGTTCATTCTTAACCGGCTCATTTCAACTATCTTGATGGCTTTCATAACCGTATGCATGTCAATCATTATATTATTATACTGCATTATGCCTGTTCCCTGATCCTTTGTTTCTTTATATAATGCAACAATCTCCTTCGCTATATTCAGCTCTTCCGGATGTGGCGAAAATATATCATGAATGATATTTATATGTGAAGGATTTGACAATAATTTGCCGTCAAACCCCATAGCCTTGATGCGCCTACAAATCTTTTTAAAGCCTTCAATGTCTTCTGTGCCGCTGTATATGCAGTCCAATGCCTGCTTACTGAAGCTTTTAGCAGCATTAATAAGGGTTTTACGTGCATGATCTAATTCATATTCTCTGTCAGTAACTCTTATTCCAAGTGAAGCAGCATAATTGTCGGCCCCTAAAGCAAGCATTATAACTCTGTCATTTGAATTAGCAATCTCATAAGATTTTTCAATTCCTTTAGCACTTTCTATTATTGGTATTATCTTTACATAATTATGTTTCATTTGATACTTTTTTTCTGTTTTTTCTATTATGTCAGCAACTTTTTTTACATCATATTCACTCTCACATTTAGGGATTAATATACCATCAGGTTCAGACTGGAGAATTTCCTCAATATCTTCATTGCCGCATATATCCAATGTATTTATTCTGACCATTTTTTCAGAACTTCCAAAATCAATTGACTGCAGGGCATTTTTTACAAGAATTCGTGCACTATCCTTTTCTTTAATAGAAACTGTGCTTTCCAAATCAAAAATTATACAATCAGGATTATATTTCACGATATTACTCATAAGATAGGGATTGTTCCCTGTTATTAATACGCAGCTGCGTCTTAATCGGTACTTATAATAGGGCTTTTCCATATAATACTTTTTTTCCATTTCCTGTGATGCTTTCATTATCGCGGATTCCACTCTTGCCTTTACGACAAACTCAGCAGCACTATTATCAAGAATATCGAACTTAGCATTTATAATTCCATACATATTAATTATTGCATTTATAGTTTCGGCAATTCTACTGTAAGCTGATTCACCTTCAATAGATGAAATATTTACTGTTAAGCCGCCTGATGATGGTTCAACAGAGACCCTGATATCACCTTTCTCATTATTTCCTGTTACGGCTTTTCTTTTAATTTCCATTAAGTCCTCCTTTTATAATTCCTCAGTAGCATACTCATACAATTTCCTTATCAATTTAAGTCCGGAGCTTTTGGAATAATTCCTTGTTGCATACTGATGACAGAAAAGAGATACTTTGCTTTTAAAATTATCATCCAGAAGTTTCTCAATATTATCTGCCAAATTATGCTCATTCATATCCTGAATTTTCATACCATTATTCTCATTTATAAAATAGGATAATTCACCTATATCTGACGAAAGAACAGGTGTTCCCATTGATAAGGATTCCAAAGCCCTTATGCCGAATTTTTCAAATCTGACAGGCATTACGTGAAGGTTGGCGAGATGATTGATTAGAGGCTGTTCCTCAATGGTAATTTCAGGAAAATAAAGAAAGTATTGTGGGTGTTTTTCGACCATATCCCTAACTTGCTTGCTGTATTCTCCCTTTCCAATAACAATAAAGCATATATCCCAATTATTTGCCAGAAGTTTCTCCGCTGCTTTTATAAAAATGTCAATTCCTTTAATATGGGAGAGATTGTCATGATACAGTACAATCTTTTTACATTTTTCATTAATGCTGAAATAATTTCTATACATATCTTCCTGTCCATCAATGAATTTAAATATATCATCATTATAACCCCTGTATATCAATTTTAATTTTATGCTGTCCAGTTCAAACTCATTGCGCAGTTCATTCTCAATCTGCTTTGAAGGTGCAATAATATATGATGTTTTAGCAACTGCATTTTTCACATAATCGCCGTAACGCAAGTCCTCTCTGGAAGTGTGTATCTCATTCCCGAATGAAGTCGTAATAACAGGGACTTCAGCAATATCAGCAATGACTGATGTATTCACCCATAAGTATTGTGAATGAATAATGTCCGGTCTAAATGTTTCAATGATTTTAGCGAATGCTTTCTGAAGATATGTCTCATACATTTTGATATGTGCATCTGCCATTGAATAAAACTTGTTTGAAGTATTAGGATGTGTTGTAAAACAAGGGAATTCAAAATCCGTATAAGGTTTCCCGAATGGTATTGTTATTGTCTTGTATATTCGTTCATATTGTGTTTTACCATTATCAAAATTAACACACAGTACATCATGGCCGTGTGACTGGAAATAGTAACTGATTTCATCAGTATACATTCCACTTGATGACTTTGCCAATGGGAATGGTGTGACAATAAGTATCTTCATTCATCCCCCATGGAAATACCCAATCTACGTGCAGTTTCAACGAGTTGTCCATTGATATTTACATATTTTTTCTTATTAACAGCATTTTCAATAGGAACAGTTACAATTGAGGTCCCCTGTAAACTTACCATATGACCGAATTTTTTTTGAGCAACAAGATTAGCTGCTTCAACTCCATATCTGGATGCAAGAATTCTATCATATGCACAGGTGATTCCACCCCTCTGTATGTGTCCCAATACTGTAGTACGCACTATCAAATCGGAATTGCTGCTTATGAAGTTATCAATATAATAACCAATGCCTCCCAGTCTGGGTAATTCCCCTTTTTGAGGATGATTCTCTATAGTGATATTTTCTTTTCCTTTCTCGAATGCTCCCTCTGAAACAACGATAATTGAGAATGCAGATCCTTTCTCCTTTCTAGCATTAATTTTATTAATAATGGATTCAAAAGAAAATGGAATTTCCGGAATAAGTATAATATCAGCTCCACCTGCGATACCGGCATTTAATGCTATCCATCCTGCATCTCTTCCCATTACTTCCACAATCATTATCCGATGATGTGATTCGGCAGTTGAGTGAAGTTTGTCTATAGCATCGGTTGCGGTATTGATGGCAGTTTGAAATCCGAATGTATAATCAGTTGCGGAGATGTCATTATCAATTGTTTTTGGTACACCCACTATATTTGCACCCTTTTTATATAGGGCATTTGCGATATTCAAAGTGCCGTCACCTCCAATCACTACAAGACCGTCAATACTGAACTCAATGAGGGTTTTCAGAATACTGTCTGAAACATCTATCAGCTTAATTTCATTATTGACCTTAATAGGATATTGAAAGGGATTTCCTCTGTTGCTTGTACCCAATATTGTTCCGCCTTTAGGCAGAATGCCGCGTATATCTTTTAGTGTCATTCTATAAATATTTTCACCGCCATTGATCAATCCGTCAAAGCCGTCCTTAATACCCATCATCTCCCAGTTGTAATGTAATATACCGGATTTAACAATTCCTCTTATCACAGCATTAAGACCGGGACAGTCCCCTCCGCCTGTGAGAACTGCTACACGTTTTATCATCTATTCCTCCAAAATGGACCAGAGCGGAGTTGAACCGCCGACCTCATCCTTGCGAAGGATGCGCTCTCCCAACTGAGCTACTGGCCCTTCTTTGCTATTATAATCATCTTATTATACTTATTAAAAAATGTATTTGCAATAAGATCAATACTTTTTATTATAAATAATGGCAATGAATGAGAAAATTTGAAAAATGCAGTATAATTAAGTAATTTATTTTCATAGAATATTGTACGCTCTACTGTAAATCCATTCTTATATAAAATCTTATTTATAGATTCGGGTTTAAATGAGTGAAGATGGGCATTGAGCGGCGTTTCTTTATTGCAGTGAACACAAAGAGTAAATCGTCTTTTTTCATTATATGGCACAGAAATAATCAGTGTTCCATCAACCTTCAATATTCTGTTGATTTCAGAGATACACTGATTGACATTGGTAATATGTTCTAATGTTTCAGAAATTATGGCATTGTTAAAATTGTCACTCTTTATAGGCAGGGATAGCGCATCACCTTCAATTTTCAATTTACAATGAGTATTATTGATTTGAGATATATCAACAGAGAAAAAATCATCACTATTATTTTTACAAATATATCCATCAGCACTTCCGATGTCTAATGTTGAACCTTTTGAAACTAGTGATCTTATCATGCGATATCTATAATTCATTCTTCCGCGTTCATTTGCTGTTAGGTCATTATATTCCATAAGATTATTATCAATTGAATAATGTTCAGTATAATTCAATTTTTTCTATCCTCAATCAGTTTTTTTAAGCTTCTGTCATAAGTAAGTTCTGCTTCAGTACTAAAAAAACATGCAGGGAATTCATTCATTGAATTATGATATTCAATACATTCCTTGCAATTACCATGTCTTTTACAGCTTCTGTATGTGCAGGGGCATTTAGTATTAATGTTTTCCATTACTATGCTCATAAAAAGTAAAAAATAAATCCTATTCCTGCATTAAAATCCAGAGAAGTAGCAGGAATAACATCTAATATGGGTGAGCATTCAATGAACAGTTCAATAGGAATGTCAGGGAATTGCAATCCTGCTCCTGCAGTAAATTTTACTCCCACATTGGTGTTATTGTTTGTTTTGATTCTGATTCCCGGTCCTGTATAGAAAAAAAGAGGTAATGTGATTTCTCCATCATCGCTTTTCACGGAATAATAGAAATTGTAAGAATAACCAAAACTTCCGTAAACCATACTAGCCGGAATATCCCACGCAATAATCGAATTAATGCTGTTATTCTGATTGAGATTCACTTTTAATTTTATGCCTGTTGGATTACCTGCATAAATGCCTGCCCCGAAATGATTGGATGCATGCGATGTTAAAAAGACAATTAGAGAGAGGATGATGATTACAGCTCGTTTCATTATTTTAACTCCATTTTGCTATTTATTTGTTCCAGAATTGAATCACAGAATGTAATAATGTTTTTTTTATCAATATCATGTGCAATTGTCAGAGCTTCATTGGCAAATTTTATCGCGCTCCCGAATTCATTCATAATCATTTTCAATTCAGCTCTTTTTGAAAGAAAATGGGAGAGAGGGAATCTTGCATTCATTTTTCTAATAATGGATATGCATTTTGCAAAATATTTATCAGCCTCACTATTTTTTCTCTGAAGTTTGTACAGTTCTGCCATATTGCCTAAATCAATTGCTTCAGACCACTTATTACCAATTTGTCTATCAATAATAAGAGCATCTTTATAATATTTCAAGGATTTTGCGTATTGACCTTCTGTTGCATAGAAATTTGCAATATTGCCAAGTACTATTGTCTCATTTTCAAGATTGTTAACATCCTTATCAATTTCAAGAGCTTTAAAATAATATTCTAAAACTCTATCTTTCTCGCCCATATCATTGTACACTTGTCCCATATTACCAAGCACAATGGCTTCTGATCTCCTGTTACCGATTTTCCTGTTTATTCTGAGGGAAATGCTGTTATGATGTATACTCTGTTTAAATGACTCGCTGTTTCTATATATCAAACCGATACGCAGATGAAGTTTTGCCTGAGAGTTCAAATCATTGCTTTTTTCAGCATCTTTCAGCGCTCTTTGATAATATTTCATTGCTCTCTGGTCATCACCCTGTCTGTAGAGCACTAAACCCATATTGGAAAATATGGAGTTTCTCAGTTTTCTGTTTTTTTCTGCATATTTCAATGCATTATTAAACTGTATTATTGCTTCATTAAAATCACCCTTATTATAATAGACAAGTCCCATAAGTTCGTAGATTTTACTCATTCCCTCAATATCATTTTTCTTTTTGTAAAGGTTAAATGAGCTGTTATACTGAACAATTGCTTTCTTATATTTACCAAGCGACCAGTATATTTCTCCAAGTGTTTTATAGGCATTTGCACATAAAAGAATATTTCTCTTGCATAAACGAATAGCTTTTTGAAGCACCTTTACACCCTCATCATAGTTGGCAGTGTGCAGCATAATATTGCCGAGATTGATATATGCATGAGCTTGCTGTGATTTTGAAATGTCAAGTTTCAGTAATTCATATATAAGTTTGATGGCAATTTCATTCGAGTATGTGCTCATGTATCGTTCAATTGCCAATTTTAAATAGTGCATCTTTTTATTCTTAATATTTGCCTGTTTATAGTGATAGTATAATATCTCATAATATGGGCTAAGATCATTGCTGTATTGCTTTTCATAAAGCGAGGCAATCCGAGAATGCAGTTTTTTCAATTCATCTTCAAACTGCATCTTATAGGCAATCTCATGTAATAATGTATGTCTGAAAACACCAAGATTTTTCGAAATAACAGATATAATTTTATTCCTTTCTCCCTCAGTGAGGATTTTCCCGATATTCTTTCCAACAAGTAAATTCAACAGAATTATTTCAAACTCTTTCCCGAAAACCGATGCTTTCTTTATTCCTTCTCTTGTAACAGCTGATAAAGAGTCCAGCCGTGATACAATTAATCTGTCAATGCTTGACGGTAATTCATAATCCGCTTTGGATAAATTAATTGAATTGCCATTATGCTCAATTAAATCATTGTTGGCAAGATGTATTGTGATTTGCTCAAGGAACAAAGGATTGCCTTCAGATTTTTCCCATAATAACTGAAGTAAGGTATCTGATGGTTTTTTTTCAAAAAAAGCAGTAATAAATAATTTTACTCCTTTAAAATTGAAATTATTCAATGGAATACTTATATGCTTCAAACGAATTCTGTCCGTTACGCGATTCTTCTCTCTGAAAACAATAATAAGACCTGCATTTAATATGTTATCCTGGAAAGCGTAGTTGAGAAAATCTATGGTTTCCTCATCTGCCCACATCATATCGTCAAATACAAATATCTGTCTTCTCAGACTGCATTCTTTAATTAATATTTGGCGAATAATGTAGAATGTGGTTTCCTGCATTTCCTTTCCTGATATATGTTTTAATATACCCTCATCTGCTAGTGAAAAAAAGTGATGTATGTATTTGGAATATGTCTCATACTGTTCACTGAAATGTGATGCAAGATATTTATCAGCTTTTGATTTCTTTCTATCCCTGTCATCATAGTATCCAAAGTCCATTATTGATGCTATGACTTGTTTGATAGGTGACATAGGTTCAAACAAAACTGAATCACATAAACCGTAATGAAATAATATTTTACTGTTTTGTAATGTATGGTATACAATGCGGGTTTTCCCGATACCGCTTTCACCCTCAATATAAATGATTGGGGATTTACTTTTTTTAAATGTATTTTCAATATAAGTTATTATCCTATTTTGTTCATTTTCCCTTGATACGAAAGGAGAAGCAAAATCAATAACCCTGTTTTTCTTGGATTCAATACTATATAGACTGATTTTTTTCTTTTTTCCCTTTACATTGAAATAATTCTCAAATGCAAATTCAAATGTTCTGCTCTCCTGTTTAACACGTTCACTTATATATATTTTCCCTTTGCTAAGACATGATATCCTTGATGCAGTATTGACTATATCACCAAGAACAGTATATTCCATCCAATTTTTACTCCCAATAAAACCTGTATAGGATATACCATAATCAATGCCTGCTGAAATATTCAAATGTTTAAATTCATCTCCAATCTTTACAGCCATATTCAAGGCATTTTCAATCATATTTTCTGATGCAAATGGAGCACCGAATATTACAAGTATGATTCCGCCTTTTTCTGTAAAATCAACCTTATTGAAATATCCGTTCATTTCAATGGAATATTCCATTATACTTGTTATAAGTCTATTCAGCTCATTTCTCTCAATATCATTGCTGAAATTAAAGAAGAGAGGGACAGTTTTTCTGAACTCACCCTTTATGCTGAGTTCACTCAGGATATCGGGAAAGAAATCCTTGTTGAATTTTGAAGAAGGTATTTTTGTTTTTGCTTTTTTATTTTTTTTAGTAATGTTCAAATCAACTGTAAGAATATTATTCATTTTTTTATAGGGTATGAGAGATTTCTTAAGCTGAGGAAGGATTTGTGTATCCAGACAGACAGTATCCGGTTTTGCATGCTGCTGAATCTTTATTGCATCTCTTATCCCACTGCCTTTAAAATAATATGTTTTAAATATACTGGATATTATTTCCCATTGAATATCGCCCTTAGCAATCCCCAATCGTATATGCATTTTATTTTCAGTATTTTCGTTGAATCTCTTGAATGTTTGAATAATATTGCTGCCTATTTCAATGATTTGCTCAATACTGTCTGTAAAGCGAAATACTGCTGTAAATGCATCTCCTGCAAAATTGGTTATAAATCCGTTATTGGTATATACAATATCAGTAATTTCACCGAATGTCTGGTTAAGAATATAACCGGTTTTTTCGGCGCCCGTTTTACCTTCACTGAGTAATTGTTCCAATAGGGGAGTGAAATTACAAATATCACAAGAAATAACATATGCATCGGATGTTCCAAAATCATTATTTATGTGTTCCTGTATAAAACCAGGTATGAGATTTTTTTTCATTAAAAAAATGGGGAGCTAAAAGCTCCCCTGTGAATTATTTAGCTATTGCCGGAATTACTTGGTTTATATCAATCTGATGTTCACTTCCATCCTCAAATACGGCAATCATATATGATTTGTATGCAGGGTTCAACAGGTTGTTCGGATCCCATATTACACCCTCAAGGTCAGCTGCATGAACACCGTCTTTGGTTAATTCTCCAGTAAATTCAATCTTGGTATATTCGATTGTCTGTCCACCATAAGGTCCATCAACATATTCGGGGTCTTCAGTATCAATGTCAATCTTCCATCCAGTATCATATTCAACAACAAGATTGACAGTCTCGTCTCCGGTTGATGTTATTGTGTATTCAACCCATTCATCATTGATTTCATCCTCTACACGGAAATTTGCTTCATCAACAACAAGCACATAATCATCAATGGGATCATCTTCTGTATGTCCTTCATATCCGATTGTAATGTTGTATTCATCTGTGACGCCCCATGTTACTGATAGGTCAATGGGTACATATTCATCATAGCCGAATTCATCAGTTTCTGTTGTGAATTCTGCATCAAATGTGATGTATACAAGCTCAGTATCATCAATGGAAAGTGTTATATCAACTGTATTCGGTGTTTCCTCATCAGGGTCGCCTGCATAGTATGTAATACGGTCAAAGAGCAATTCGACGGAGTGTTCTTCATTGTCAATTGATGTGTCAATAAATGACCAGATGAAAAGGTATCCATCTGTAGGATATGAATCATCTGTCAGGATGAAATTGTATGATGTAGAATCATATTCATAGGTTCCGTATACAGTATCAAGAAGTAATTTCGTATCCATATCACCGTTCATGAGATTGAATGGTATAAGATAATCTGCAGCTGTGCCGCCTTTGGAAAAGAAGTCAGTTGCAGCAGCCATAGCTAGCTCTGTATTCTCACCCTCAATATCATTTACACCTGCATTTACATCATCCTCAAAAGTATCAAGGAAATCCTCGATTTCTGTTTGTGTTACATCCTGAGGCAGAAGAAAACAAGATGAAATTGAAAATACAAAAATAAGCAGTACTGCCATTAGAATGATTTGAGTTCTTTTCATATAATACCTCCTAATTATATTCATTTTGATAATATTATATATATATATTTATGTATAGTCAAGTAGAGTAATAATTTATTAATAAAAATAAAAATATATCTATTGATAAATCCTTTGAAATATCTTATTATATTAAATCAACATATATGAGGAGTCGTATGGAAAAGCACTATGATTTCGCTTTAGCTCAGAAAAAATGGATAAAGAGATGGAAAGAAGAAAATACCTGGCATGCTGTAGCTGATAATAGAAAATCATACAGCATTGTAATACCGCCTCCCAATGTGACAGATATTCTTCATCTGGGACATGCTTTGAATAATACCATACAGGATATTCTGATTAGGTATAATCGAAATAAGGGATTCAATACAGAATGGTTGCCTGGAACCGATCATGCGGGTATAGCAACACAGGTTGTTGTTGAAAAACGTCTTGCAGTTCAGAACAGAACTAAGAATGATCTTGGAAGAGAATTGTTTGTTGATGAGGTATGGTCATGGGTTAATGACAGAAAGGATACAATACTGAAGCAATTAGAAGGTATTGGAGCATCATGTGATTGGGATAGAAAGAAATTTACACTGGATAGCGACCTTTCTGAAACCGTGGCAATAGTGTTTAAGAAATTATATGATGAAAAGTATATTTACAGAGGAACATATATTGTCAACTGGTGTCCAAGATGTCATACTGCATTGTCTGATGAGGAAGTTGAATATGAAAACAGAAACGGTAAATTATACTATTTGCGTTATCCGCTGAAAGATAAGAAAGAGCATATAATTATTGCTACAACAAGACCTGAAACAATGCTCGGAGATACAGGCATTGCCATTAATCCGAATGATGAAACAAAACAGCATCTAATCGGCAGTACTGTAATACTGCCATTAGTTAATAGGGAAATACCAATTGTCGCCGATAATTATGTTGATATGGAATTTGGTACCGGCTTTGTAAAGGTCACTCCTGCTCATGATCCCAATGATTTTGAAATAGGTAAACGTCATGGATTGGAAGAAATAATTATTATGGATGAAAACGGAATAATCAATCATAATGGAAAAGAATACGAGGGATTGCGCAGGGAAGATGCAAGAAAGAAGATTATTGATGATTTAGATGAGATGGGACTGATAGAAAGGATTGAAGATTATAATAATTCAGTAGGAACATGCTATAGATGTCATACCACAATAGAACCATATTTATCTGAACAGTGGTTTGTAAAAATGAGTGAACTTGCAAAACCTGCTTTGAGAGCTTCAGTAAATGGTGATATCTCATTTTACCCGACAAGGTGGAAAGGGGTTTATGATCATTGGTTGAACAATATCAAGGACTGGTGTATATCGAGGCAGTTATGGTGGGGACACAGAATTCCTGTTTATTACTGTGATGACTGCAAAGAAGAATTTGTAAGTATTAAGAAGGCTGTTGAATGTCCCAAATGTAAATCAAGTAATATCAGACAGGATGAAAATGTACTGGATACATGGTTTTCTTCATGGTTATGGCCTTTCTCCACATTGGGATGGAAAGACAATACAGAGATATATAAGCAATTTTATCCTACAAATGTCATTGTTTCAGCCTCAGAAATACTATTTTTCTGGATAGCAAGAATGATAATAGCCGGATTGCATTTCACTGGGGAATTGCCCTTTAAAGATATTTATATTCACGGTACAGTTAGGGACGATAAAGGCCGCAAGATGTCTAAGTCCTTAGGTAATGGTATAGATCCTCTGGAAATCACATCTGAATTCGGTGCAGATGCATTAAGATTCTCATTGTTATATGTTGCAGGTCAGGGAAAGGATCCCAATATTAATAAATCAACATTTGAGCTTGGAAGAAATTTCGCCAATAAAATATGGAATGCAGTAAGATATATTCTCTTAAATGAAGAGCATATATCAGTTGCAGAAACTGTTTCACCTGAAAATATATTTGACGGCTGGATACTCAGTAAATTGTATGAACTTGAACAATCAGCAGAAAAAAACCTTAATTCATATAGATTCTATGATTATGTAAGGGATGTATATGATTTCTTCTGGCATGATTTCTGTGACTGGTATTTAGAGATTATCAAGGCAAATAGTGAAAGCAATAGGATTGCAATATACATTATAAACAGATTTATCTCACTATTAAATCCTATAATGCCATTTATTACTGAAGAGATAAATGAAATTTTGGGTAATAGTGAACCTATTCACAAAAAATCAATTGATAATACTGAATTTGAATTTAAAAATAATATTATAATGATGGAAACATTAAAATCCCTAATCACAAGTATTCGTAATTTTACTGCCGAAACGGGAATGAATAATATTCAAATTATGACAAACAGTGAATCTGAATTTATATATGAACATCTTGAATTGATTAAGGCTTTAACAAAGAATAATGAATTGATAATAATAGAAAAAAAGCCGGAGAAAGCAATTCCTGCAGTATTCAATCAAGGTATGCTGTTTATACCATCACAGGATATAGAAAATCCTGAAATAATCTTGGATAATTATCGAAATGAACAGCTGACATTAAGCAAACAATTAGAAAAGACCCAAAACACTTTAAATAACGAGAATTTTCTTAATAAAGCTAATCCTGTCATAATTGAAGAAATGAGGATTAAAGCAAATACTTTAAAGGAGAAAATAAACAGAATCAATGTTATTATTGATTCTCTAAAATAATGTCTAATACTATAAAGAAAGGAATTAAATTATTCTTAGCGATAACAGTGATAACATTATTGGTATTGCTTATTATGACTGTATCAGATGAAACATTGAATTCGCTGAAGAGGATGCAGCCGATATATTTCCTTTATGCCTTCATTATGCTTGTAATATATTATTTTTTGGATGCAGTACGCATTAAGGTTATTTGCAGGGCTTTGGGATATAATGTTCCAATAAGAACAGGTTTGGATATAATCATTTCGGGGATATTCTTAGCAGCAGTAACACCATTTCAGACAGGTGGTTTGCCTGTTCAGCTGTATGTACTCAAACAGAGAAATATATCATATGGTGAAGGTTCATTGATTTTATTTATGAGGGGAGTTACAGCATTGTTTTTCTATATTGTAGCATTGCCATTTATATTTGGTATATATGCCAATGTGTTTTCATCTTCAATTGTCCAGAATCTTATAAAATATCTGCTAATTGCATATGGAGTTGCAGTTTTATTTTTTGTGTTTGCACTCTTTGCACCGGATAAAATTATACGTTTACTTTATAAATTTGACAGTTTCCTTAAAACGATCAAGGTGTTGAAATCTGACAAGATAATTAGAGTTATCAATTGGTTTGAAGAAGAAGTGGAAATGTTTTTAAAAGGATTGAAGTTATTCTTCACCAAAAGAAAGCTATATATTTTTACATCGCTTATTCTGACATTTATTTCATTTATATTTTTCTTTTCAATTGCATTGATTATACTGCTAGGATTGGGTGTGCCTGTTAAAAATCCTATAGAAGTAGTAAATCTGCAATTTCTTCATGCATTTTTAGTTATGTTTATGCCAACCCCGGGAGCCAGCGGGATATCTGAAACACTTTTTGCAACATTGTTCAGTTCAGTCTGCTCCAGGGAATTGCTTGGCATATATGCTATATTATGGAGATTCTTCACATTTTATTTAGGTGCTGCAATAGGTGGCTTCCTTACTCTGCACATTATAAACAGGTCAGGTAAATCCATTGAGGAATTAAAGGAAGAAAACTCATTAACATCACATAAAATTGATGAAGAAAAGAATTAAAATCGGTGTCCTACTTTTATTTTTCTGTACATTAATTGCATATATTACTTTAACTGCAGTTTTTGTCCGTGATGTACCGAGTCTCTCAATACTCGATTTAACATGGAACCGGGTAATTTTTATTGCAGTCTTATTTATATTATTGTATGTTTTTAACTCCTTGCGTGTTTTTGAATTAGCTAAGGCATTCACATCAACATTTACATTTAAAGATTCACTGATATTCACTATGGGAGGAATCTTTCTCGGTCTCATTACCCCGTTTCAATCTGGAGGAATTCCCTTTCAGATATATCTGCTGAGTAAACGGGGTGTGCATGCAGGAGAGGGAGCATCGCTTCTATTTATAAGGGGCATTCAGTCTTTTCTGATATTCTTGATTACCATTCCATTCACATTTATTTTTTTCTCACAATTATTTGACAATAATCTGGTGTCAGCTTTATTCAGATATTTATTGGGTTTCTATATTTCAGTTATTATAATTATCGGTATTGCCGTACTCTTTACAGAGGGATTAAAGAGACTAGTATGTAAAATAAAACATAGGGGTCTGAAAGAAATATTACTGAAAGTGCTTGGGGAAACAAATAATTTCAAATATGGACTTGTAAATTACTTGAAAAAAGCAAAACTTCATTTTGTTTTTTCAACAGTATATACTGCACTATCACTCTATCTCATGTTCTCAATGACATATTTTATAGTTTTAATATGCGGAGGTAAAAATGATTTTTTCCTGTCATTTAACATTCAGCTTTTGTTAACATATTTGCTTGCTTTTGTACCCACACCCGGTTCGAGCGGTTTTGCGGAGGGCTCGGGTGCTCTGTTTTATTCAATACTGATTCCTAAGAACAATATTCTCATTTATATATTCATGTGGCGTTTGATTACCACATATATACCTTCTCTTATCGGATTTTTTTCCATTTCTGCGTATTTAAAGGCTTTCTTAGCTGAATATGATTCTACTTGAAAATTAAAAATAATCATATATATTATTATTTACTAAATAAGGAGCAAAAATGAATATATACTTGGATAACAATGCAACAACAATGATTGATGCAAGAGTCCTGGATAATATGAAAAGATATTTAAGTGATGTATATGGAAATTCATCATCCCATCACGAAATCGGTCTTCAGGCAGGGACTTTGCTTAATGAGTCCAGGGAAAAAATTGCACATCTGATTAATTGTGATGCAGATGAAATCATCTTCACCGGTTCAGGTACTGAAAGTGATAATATGGGGGTACGCGGATATATGAATAAATTCAAACCCGGAGAAGCTCATATTATTGTATCAGCGATTGAACATCCTGCGGTTCTTAATAATGCTAAACAATTGATTAAGGAGGGATATGCTGTTGATTTTGCTCCTGTTGGTATAGATTCTATTATTGATATGGATAAGCTAAAGGTATTGATTAAAGAAAACACAAAATTAATATCAGTGATGACAGCAAATAATGAAACAGGGTCATTGCAGCCTGTAAAGAAGATTGCAGAATTTGCAAAGGAAAAAGGGATTGTGTTTCATACAGATGCAGTGCAGACAATGGGAAAACTTCCTGTAGATGTGAAGGAAATCGGATGTGATATGCTCTCTGCGTCAGCGCATAAATTCTATGGTCCCAAAGGTGTGGGTTTTCTTTATATTAGAAAGAATATAAGGATAATGCCTGTGATGTTTGGAGGGAGACATGAATACCAACTTAGGCCAGGTACAGTGAATGTCCCTTCAATAGCGGGTATGGCAGATGCCCTAGAATATGATTTAAAGGAATATGAGAGCAATAAGCTCAGGATACTTGCTTTGAGAGAAAGACTGAAGAATGGTCTGTTGTCAAATATTGACACAGTGAAGATCAATACACCTGAGAAATCAATATACAACACCCTTAATGTTTCATTACCTGGTCTTGAAGGAGAATCTATGCTGCTGGAATTAAATAGCAGAGGTGTTTATGTTTCCACCGGATCAGCATGTTCTTCAGACAGTCTGCAAGCATCACATGTAATGATGGCAATGGGAAATGACCATCTGCATGCTCATGGTTCTTTACGCCTTTCACTAGGTAAGTATAATACTGAAGAAGAAATTGACTGTGCTGTTAAAATCATAACAGAATCAGTAAACAGAATCCGGGAAATATCGCCCTATAAATAGGAGAAAGAGATGTATTCAAAAGAAGTAATAGAGCATTTTCGAAATCCGCGCAATGTCGGCAAAATGAAAGACCCCGATGGCATTGGACATGTAGGTAATCCGCAATGTGGCGATGAGATGATTATATATATTAAAGTGGATAATAATATAATAGTAGATGTAAGCTTTGAGACATTCGGATGTGCGGCAGCTATTGCTTCATCATCAATGACAACAGAATTGGTAAAAGGCAAGAGTATAGAAGAAGCATTGAAAATAACAAACAAGCAGGTAGCTGATAAACTCGGAGGATTACCTCAAAATAAAATACATTGTTCAGTATTGGCAGAGGACGGGATTAAATCAGCTATTGATGATTATAATGAGAAAAAGAATGAAAGAGTTTGATGATTTAATAGAGATTATCAGGCGTCTAAGGAAGGACTGCCCATGGGACAGGAAACAGACCCATCATTCATTAAGGAAATATGCGGTTGAAGAGGCCTATGAATTGGTAGAGGCTGTGGAAAATGGAGATCCTCAATGGATAAAGGACGAGGTGGCAGATATGTTAACACAGGTCATGCTGCATACAGCAATAGCAGAAGAAACTGGAGAATTTGATTTTAAAGATATGCTTGAACATCATATTGATAAATTAAAGAGAAGGCATCCCCATATTTTTGCTGACGCGTCAGCAGAAGACGAGAAGGAAGTATTGAAGAACTGGGTTAATATTAAGAAAAAGGAAAAAAATGATTATTCAGTTATGGACAGTATTCCTGTGCTTCCAGCCCTGCTTTTGTCTGCGAAAATCCAGAAACGAGCATCAACAATGGGTTTTGACTGGGAAAATATAAGTGGGGTTTATGATAAAATATATGAAGAGATAGAAGAGCTCAAGCAGGCCGAGACTATGGAACATGCTGAGGAAGAATTGGGGGATCTGCTCTTTGCTGTTTCTCATTTGGCAAATCATTTGGGTATAGACCCTGAGATTGCTTTAAAGCAAGCAGTAAATAAATTTATTTCACGATTCAGGGACGTTGAGAATGCAATAAATAAATCAGAGCATCAATTATCTATTGTAGAAATGGAAGAAATATGGCAGACAGCAAAACGAAAGGACTAAATAGCCCCTTCGTTTGAATTGTTTTCCTTTTCTTCTGATGGACTGTTGTCCGAAGTTTTTTTCTTGTTAAGCCCTAACTGATTCATAATCGTTTCCATATCAGCCTTAGTTTCATATCCTTTTGTATTTTTGTGCGACAAATCAATCTTTAATCCCCGGAGCATATATTTTATAAAATCCTCTTTGTCCATCTTCAATGCTGTAGGTCCTTTTGCTTCAATAAGGTCAATCCTTATCTTATGTTTTTCAATTATTGAGGTTAATGGCAGCTCTTCATAATGGTCAAATCTTCTGTAGGATGATATATCAGCTTGAAATTTATTTGTATTTGTGTTGCTTATTAAATCACTTCCATCATCAAAAACGGAAATAATGGATATGTAAGGTAAGTCAGAAAGTCCAAGATATTTCTGTATCACATTGGGTAGATTCTGGGATACTAATGCAAAAAGATTATCATCGCTGAAGAAATATCCTCTATGATAATTGGGAAAGGCGATATTCTCTATTGTGTAATCAGTAAGTTTTTCTGCTCCCAAACCAAGGATTTCCTTCTCTTTACTTAAAAAATATGATGTATTGATAGAAGGCATAATGGGTTTTTCCTTGATTGATGCTATTTCAGGAATATCAGTTAATTCATTTTTCTTATACATTATGAATACATAGCCGACTACTGCAATGAGTATAATGAATACAATAATGAATAGCATACATACTCCCATTGTTAAGAGCAGGACTTATAAGTCCTGCTCTGTTTACAATTATTCAGATTCTGCGGGTTCTTCTTTTTCAATTCCTGTTTTATCTTCAACCTCTTCCTCTTCTTCCAGCTCATCGAAGTCCTCTTCTTTTTCTTCCAAAAGATTCACATCATCCTTAATCTTTACAAGATTAACATATATTAATGTCAAACCTGCTGTCCATGATGTGATAAAATAGGAAATAATTGAAAAACCGATAATATAGAATACAATACCAAGAAGAACACTGGCAATATTCACAGCCCAATTACCTGTTGTAAATGGATGATATGACAACATGAATGGAACGAATTTAATTGCAATCTGTTCAGAAATATTGTATGCGGGGACTGGGGGAAGGAAATGGAATCCATTTGCCCATATATGCAGCCATGAGCCTCCATTCCATAGTGATAATGCCCATCTTGTCAATTCCATAGTATATCTCAAAATCAGACTCAATATAACTGTTCCAATTGAACTCATTGCCATCACAAGACCTGACCATAGAATCAAACGCCATGGCTGGTCCCAAACGATGGAGAATATCTCGAAGAGAGTATCAAATGTATCGGATTTTGATGTTCCTGCAACAACAGGTGATACAAATAATGATACTGCAAATATAATTATCAAATAAACTGTGAACAGAGCTCCGAACAGAATCGGAACAATGAATAAAATTAGGAAAAGTGGACCAAAGAACGGAATACGTCCTATTAATCCAAATAGGAATGCACCTAAAAGCATTATAGCAATTAAAATAATCAGTGTTATAGGAGCAAGGAATGCACTTTTCCAGAATTTTAGCGCATATTTGTTTGCCTCTTTCATTTCAAAGAATTCATTTCCTTTAAGTTGCTCAAATGTAATCTTAGCAACAGCCGTTTGGCCGAAAATAAAAGCAATGAAATAAAGAACAATTCCTATTCCCCAAATGATCCATGAGTACCAGTGCATTACTGTAATCCCCAAAACAGGTATAGGGAATAGTTTATAGATATTCCATATATCTGCTATTGTGTTGCCATTTGTCATATATGCTATATAAGCAAAGATGAAATAAAGTATAAAACCTATTATCATCGATGATATCATGACAAACAGTTTTTTTAAGGATAAACCCAATCTGGTCGCTCTGAAGAGATCCTTGAAGTTATAATGGAGCTCTATCATAAATCCTCCTGTTTTTGATTGTTATTTCAGATATTTAATTATCACAATAATTATCAATGCGAATAATACAATAAATTTGATAAGATGTCCTTTAAATGAGTAAGTGTATTTTTCCCTGTGAATTAATTTATACTTATCAAAATATTTCATAAATCTAATATTATCATAAAGGCATATATTGTCAAGTTTAATTATTTATATATATAAAGAAGAGTATTGGATTATAAAATTTCTCAAATAATTCTTCAATTTGTTTACAATCAATTGAATAACTGAGATATGTTTGCCTGTTATCCCTAATGCCTATGAATTTGGGGGGTATTTTAAGAATTTCAAAGTGAAGATGGTCGAGGTATTCACCCCATTTGTCAAGTTTCTCTGAATCAATAAAACTGGCTATAACAGAAAAATGATTAACAGTGTCCCCGGGCTCAACCACTATATCAACAATGTGGGTATAGGTGGAATATATTGTGCGGCCATCATTGAGATTATGTTTTATTATCACATTTGATGATGATTTATTTTTCAACACAGAGATTACTTTCCCCTCAGCACAGGCAAACACAGGATTAATCTCTCCAGGTTTTTTCCCTGGATTCATAATATCAATTCCAGAATGGAAGTGAGAGGGTATATTGTTATAGCTTTTTCTCAAGATACCGAATTCTCCTACTGAGGTTATATATGAGGATTTGAGAATTCTGCGGTTTTTTACATCTATTGGAAGGTAGAATTCCAAACCTGATGTGAAAATCGGCAGTATGAGAAGTAGAAATAGTGCTTTATTTTTTTTCATAATTCTATATAATTATATGTAAAAATTAATATAATTCAACAGCAAAGGGTTAATATGAAATTCATGACTTTATCAACCAATAGAGCGGATTTCTCACACCTGTCTTTATTGTTAAGTGTGTTTGAAAATAGTAGCGAAATTGACAGCATATTTTGTGTCTCAGGTTCTCACTGGGATAAAGTCAGAGGTTTATCGGCAGAGGAAATCAGAGACGAAAATATACAAATAGATGTAAAGATAAGAATTTTATTTGATTGGGTGTCAAATGCTCAATTAATGAAGAATATTATCAGTTTCCAAAAGAGATTGCGGACCATTGTGAAATCTAATCACATAGATGCAATTATCGTCCTGGGAGACAGAATCGAAATGCTTGCTGTAATCAATGTCTGTCTTATAGATGGAATAAAACTGATTCACATTTCGGGAGGTGAGACCACAAAAGGAGCAATTGATGATAAAGTGCGTAATTTGCTCTCTCACACAGCTGATTTGGTGTTTACCAGCGGTGAATTTTTCAGAAACCATCTCATCTCACAAGGATTGAATGAACACAAAATCATTAATGCAGGTGATCCTATGCTTGAGATTATTGACAATTTGAATATTCCCGAGATTGATGAATTAAATAGTAAATTTAAATTAAATATGAAGGAATCAGAATTTGTTTTATGTACGTATCACCCTGAAACTGATGGTGAAGATGATATTAAAAAACAGTTTGCAGGATTGAATGAATTATTACAAAAATCATCACAGGATATTTTAATAACATCTCCAAATGCAGATAAAGGAGGTGATTATATTCTTAACAGTATACAGAAAGCAGCAAAATTAAATAATAGGATACATTTTATACCACACATGGGCTTTAAATACTATTTATCTGCTATGAAGTTTTGTAAGTATGTATGCGGGAATTCATCATCACTGATTATTGAAGCTCCGTATATGCTTAAAGGGTCTCTGCTTATAGGTCATAGGCAGGAAGGCCGTCCATTGGCTCAATCAATTGTCCAGTCAGGATATTCTTATCCTTCACTAATTGCGGCTGAAACTGAATTAAAATCTATGGTATTTGAAAAGAATAAAATGTATTATGAAAGAAAAGACACATCAATGATAATTCTTGAGTCACTTATTCAATACTCAAAAAATCTTACCCTTCAGTAATTTAACAAATTTGTTATAGGGCTCATAATTAGCTCTATTATAAACAATATTCCCAATTGTGTCATATATAATGACATGGGGTGCGAATTTTATATTAAAGGAGTCAATGAATTGAGGAAATGAATCAATATTAATAATTTCAATTGTCACATATTTTCTCTGAAAATGTTCTATTGAATCCATTACCGGTAGAATATGTTTTGAATATTCATTATCATTATAAAAACATAGAATTCTGGCTTGCTTAATTATTGAAATATTTACTGAATCTTCAATATCAGTTGTAATATCATTTGGCTCTTCCTGATTGTTATTACATGAACCAAGTATAAGTAATAATGATAAGATTAAAACAATAATTTTAACAAATTTCATATTTAATAAATAACATATCATATATTTTTGTCAATACAATTGAAATAATAATAAATTTTGATATAATATTTATATGAGACATTTTTTGTATATAAAAACAATATCCCATAAAAAATCTCTAATATCACCAGATATTTTACAAAATATTGCTAAAACAACAGAGAATGATATATTCTATGTTTCTCAGAAATTTGTAGGCACCGGTTTTTCGGAATTTTTTTCATCAGAAGATATTGATGCAGTCAATGCTCTGAAAGGAAAACTCGCGCAGCTCAAGATAGAATCATATATATTAGATGACTCAAATGCAGAAAAAATACGGGCAAATTTAATTGATGCAGATATAATTACTGAAACTAATAATGAATTTATATTTACTTCAAAAGGTAAGAATATAACTGTTTCAAAAAGCCAGCCCATCTTAATTGTGATTGGGTGTGATGAACAGAAGCTTGAGAATAGCAATGTTCAGTCAGTTTTCATGTGCAGAAAATATTCTATATTTGCATTCTTTGGGAATGACGGTCTAATGTTCAGGATTGACTCTGATTCGGCTAATGTCTCAGGGGTTAGGAATGCCTCCCTTTATTCTAAAACAGAAAATATGAAAATACTTATTTCGCATTTAAGAGAAGGGAGCAGTTTCTTTGCAATGGATAAGGATTATTCACACAATTATATTCCTTCGCTGGGAGCAGAGATGAGAGATTATGCTATCACTGCAGCAGTTCTTTTTAACAATGGGTTCTATGGGCATTCATATGATGAAGAATTTTACAATATGAATATTCTTGAACAGGAAAATGAATTCGATTATGATTATAATTACAAGATTTATAAACCCGGAACCAAAATTCTCACAAGAGCAATTTATTCTGTTTTTGATATGAATCTTTATGTCTTTGCTCCGCTTGCAGTTATGTTCGGGCTGTATATTCTGTTGTTTGGAATAGGACCTCAGTATTACTCATATGCATTAATGGCAGCGTTTTTATACTATATTGCAGTATTTATTAAATATTTCAGATTTAAATCGTATATTGAAGATATTCCAACATCTTCGGTCAAATCAATAAGTGTAGGGCTGAGAGAAATTACTGGATCTGTATTGGAAACAAATTCCATACCCTCATTAATATCCGGAACAAAATGTGTTTTTTTCCGATATTATAAATACAAGAGAATGAATACAGATAATGGAAAAAAGTGGAAATTGGATGAGATAGGGGAATATTTGCCTGAACGATTTTATGTACAGGATAATGGATTTATTATGGAAGTTGATACTAAGAATGCTATTATGGATTTAAACAATACTCAAAAATATGTTACACCCTATTATCTTATGAAATCCGCAATACGAAATCCGGATATATATTATATAGAACAGAGTATACCTGTTTTCAGTGATGTTTATATAATGGGTTCAGTTGTCAGCAAAGACAGCAGAGAAGCATTCTCAAGATATCTGAAAAATCGAAAATCGGATAAAGATTTTATGAAACAATTTGATGAAGATAACAACAATGAGATAGACATCAATGAATGGGAAAATGCTAAAGCTGTTATTGCATCTGAATTTGAGGCGATACAAGACAATAAATTACAGAATGAATTGCTGCGTATCACCAAAACCGATGATGATAAGATTATGTTTATTTCTGACCGAAGTGAGAAGTCGATTGTCAAGAATATGAATATTTATTTGATTTGTTCAGGATTGTTTGCATTAGCATCAATATTTGTAGCTGTTAAATTACTCTGGAGTTAAAATGATTATTACAATTATTATTATTGCTGGAATGATTATATTATTTGCTTTTTTTGCGACAGTGTATAATCTCATTGTATTCTCAAAAAATAGGGTTAAACAGTCATTTGCGAATATCGATGTTTTGCTCAAACAGAGAAATGATGAGATAGGGAATCTAATTGAAGTTGTTAAGGGTTATTCATCTTTTGAAAAGGAAACATTGGAATCAATTGTAAAATTAAGAAATTCATTCAGTCCCGGAATGGGAGTTTATGGCAAGGATGTGTACAATCAGAAGGTAAGCGCAGGTTTAAAGAATATGTTTGCTGTTGTTGAGAATTATCCTGATCTAAAAGCAAATGAACAATATCTGCGTCTGCATAAAAGGATAACTCAGGTGGAGAATCAAATTGCTGACAGAAGAGAATATTACAATTGGTCAGTAACTAATTATAATACAAGAATTGAACAGTTC
Source organism: uncultured Bacteroidales bacterium (assembly GCA_964544145.1). Classification (GTDB taxonomy): domain Bacteria; phylum Hydrothermota; class 32-111; order 32-111; family 32-111; genus CAZJAT01. The sequence goes on from CAZJAT010000005.1 coordinate 78,103, forward strand.
CCGTATTCAATCATTGCAAATCTGTTTAAGTTCAAACCGGCTCTTTTATTCAAGTATTCCTGATTAAATCCTTGAAAGGATATCGGGACCGCCAATATCTCCACTGCTCCAGAAAATATTCAAATTGAATTTATTTTGAGAATTATCCGTAATATATTCAATCCCGCCTCCAACATATCCAAATACACCTTTCATTTCAATGTATAATCCCGATGTGATGAGCATTAATGATGATTTAACAGATTCATTTTCCAGCAAATGCACACTATTTAAATTCCTGACCGCAACTGTTTCATTAATGGGATAAGAAAAATGCAGACCCGTTGAGAGGTAATATGATGCTAAGAGCTCACTCTCATAAATATATTTGAATGAAGGCAGTGGCTGAATGGAAAAATAATCAGATTGAATATTGGGATGGTAATCAGAAAACTGCTGAAGGTCACGTATATACCCTGCTGAAACAGTAAAAGCCGATAGCAGATTCCAAAAAATATTTATCTGAGAAATGTAATCGCCACTTAATTTAATATACAGTTTACTTATATCATAGGGAAAAAAAGTGTAGCTTTCATATTCAGGAAAATTTATTGAGAAGAGAATGTTAATTTTATATCCGGATTTGTTGTCTCTGTAATAGCCGAGATTATCTGTGATATAGTAAGAACCAAATGAAAGCTTTGAATAATCTCCAAGCATATAATTTTTGCTATTGATGGCTGTGAATAGAGACATCATAGAGTTATGCTCAAAATTATTGCCCATCAAATATATAATGGATTGTAATGTATTGTATGTAAATGAATTATGCCAAAGGCTGTACATCTTGTATACAGAGTATTCATAATGAATATATCCGGTCACTCGTGAAATAAATACCGGAGGAGAATATATGTTGACCTTTACTCCCTTATTATGTTCACCCAGTATTGGTATGAGATTCAAGGAAATCGCTCTTGAGAATAGATTGTTATTCTGTATATTTGCAAAAAGGTTCATTCCAGCATTATTGCTGTAATATCCGCCAAGGCCAAATCGTGTTGTTGAAAAAGCTGTATTATTGAGTTTGATACGAAGAGTTTTTTTAACAGTATCTGCATAGAATTCTGTTTTTATATTATTGAAAATATCAAGTGATTGTAAGCGTAGAATTGCATCATCAAAATCCGCAAATGAAAAATCATAACCTTTTTGCATGCCCAGCACATTTCTTGTGATTGTTTTATGTGTAGGATTGCTGGAATTTATCTCAATAGAATCAATAAGAAAATCATTGAAATCAATCATATTTGCGATTTCCCTATGAGAAGATTGATAAAAAGTCTCACGCTGTATGTCATTTTTAAGTTTTCGTATATACTTAACAGTAGCATTATAGCCCAATTCTATCAGTTTGTTTACCTGATTAAATTCAAAACCCACATAATTCCCTACATCCGGGTGAATATATGTGCCATAGGGTTTAATTGTATCGGGATTGACTTGTGAGGTAATTATATCAAGCATTGAAAATCCGACTTGAACAACTGTTAGATCTTTACTTGATAGATATGTTTTATCTGAAGAGACATCAATCGCAATGATATAATCCAAATCAAACGTATCCTTCAATATTTTTACAGGAAGATTGTTATATATACCCCCATCCATCAGTATTTTATCATTGTAATTTACAGGTTCAAAGATAACAGGCAGTGACATGGATGCCCTAATCGCTTCCTGCAATTCACCATGTGTAAAAATAGCTAATTGACCTGAATTTACATCACTCGATACACAAAGAAATGGTTTCCAGAGGTTTCTGAAATCATTGCCGACACTTGCGTTTACAGGTTGAAAGAGTTTTTGCAGCTCATAATTGAGGAATCTATCATCGATTGTTGAAGACGGCAATTTTAATGCATTATTTACAATCTTGAAATCGATCACAGGTTCATAGAAATTAAATTTATAATAAACAGGTTTATTCAATAACTCATTATATGAAAATACTTTAATCAATATATCTGTTTTTGTAAATATACTTTCAATCTCAGAAGCAGTATAACCTGATGCCCATAATCCACCCACAATAGCTCCCATACTTGTTCCACCCACTGCATCAACAGGTATGTGGTATTCTTCCAATGCCTTTAGAACACCAATATGAGCAAGTCCTCTTGCAGCCCCCCCGCCCAAGACCAATCCTACCCTAATCTCTTCTCCCCAAAACCCTAAACACAAAATCATTCCTACATAGAGTATAAGGCCGGGCCTTGACATTTTGACATTTTTTAATAATTTCCCTATAATAATTTACACCTTGAGTAAGTTTTTGCCAGAGCATTATACTTTATATTATAGAATGGATACGCATTTTTTATTTCCGTATATGACATCTGACAATTTTCCTTTAAGAATACCAATAGTTGATTCCTGATAATTTTGCCAGATTTTGAATTAAAATCAATATCTTTGATACTTTTTTTGATTTTCAATTCAAACATTAATATCGCTGATTGCAAGTTGATTTTCACAAAATCATTTTTTCTTTTCTTGTTTGCAACTGATATTTTTACTCGTCTGTCAAATTTTCCTGCAATGCTACTAGCATACCATTGCTCACCTATAACCTGGCCAACAGAAGTTTCTATTATGGGAATTTCGTCAAGTTTATGGTTATCAAATACAGAGTGAAAATTCTTTTTTGTACCAAATATCTGAACAACAATTTCTGTATCCACGAATGATTGAGTACTGTTGAAATATAACGATACACTTGACCATTTATAGGCAAAGGGAGTGGTAACAATTTGTTTTCTGCATGGATTATTCATAACATAGATAATAACATTGCTCATATACTTCTCATAATGAATTATCTGTGATTTGAATCTGTTTTGGAAAACATATCCATAACCTCCTTTCCCTTTCCTATATGCAATTGCATAAAGTGTAAGAAGATCATGCATAAATTCACTTATGAAACCGTGCTCATCTTTGATTATTAGATGAAAATGATTGTCCATTATGCAAAAACCAGCAATTTGCATAAGATACTTTGATTTGCAAGTGATGAGATACTGAATGAATTTTTGTTTAAATCCATCATTTAAAAAGATGTTCTCCCCCTTGTCCCCCCTATTCATTACATGATAGTAGTGGTTTTTTAATTTGATACGCTTGTTACTCATAGTGCCTCCTTTTGTAAGATTATACAAAAGAATTGTCAAAATGTCAAGGCCCGGCCTTGTCTTGACATAATATTTTAATTTACTATAATTCTTTAATATTAATTTATAGGAGGTATTTTATGTCTATAAAGTTAGGAATAAACGGTTTTGGTAGAATTGGTAGACTTGCAGCCAGGATTGCTAAGGACAGGGACATTGAAATAGTCGGCGTTAATGATCTTACAGATGCGAAAACGCTTGCCCATCTCTTTAAGTACGACTCAATACATGGTAGATATGCTGGCGAAGTGAGTTTTGAGAATGATATGCTGATTATTGATGGTAAAAGAATTAAAGTGACAGCGGAAAAGGATCCTGAAAAATTGAATTGGAATGCACTTGGTGCTGATGTTGTTCTGGAATCCACAGGTATATTCAGATCACGTGAAGGAGCAGGAAAACACATTAAAGCCGGCGCAAAAAAAGTTATAATATCTGCACCCGCAAAGGGCGAAGTGGATGCGACTATAGTATTGGGTGTTAATGAGGATGTTTATAATAAAAATGAGCATCATATTATATCAAATGCATCCTGTACAACAAATTGTATTGCACCAGCGGTGAAGGTGCTGTTGGATAATTTTGGCGTAGAGAAAGGAATTATGACCACCATACATGCCTATACAAATGACCAGAAAATACTTGACTTACCACACAGTGATCTCAGAAGAGCAAGGGCAGCTGGAATGTCAATGATTCCAACAACAACAGGTGCTGCAAAAGCTGTGGGACTTGTTATACCTGAAATGAAAGGGAAACTGGATGGAATGGCAATAAGAGTACCGACTCCTGATGTTTCCATTGTAGATTTTTCAGCAGTAGTAGGTAGAGAAACAACAGTAGATGAAGTCAATGATGCCTTTAAAAAAGCTGCTGATAATGGAAGGTTTAAAGGAATTTTAAAATATACAGAAGAGCCTCTAGTGTCAATTGATTACACTGGCTGTGCTTTCTCATCCATACTTGATGCACCATCAACAATTGTGCAGGGTAATCTTGTAAAAGTGCTTGCTTGGTATGATAATGAGTTCGGATATAGTAATAGGATAGTAGATTTAATAGAATTCATAATGAAGTAGGATGATATGAAGCTGAAAACTATGGTAAACTGTGATATAAGCAACAATACTGTATTGCTGAGGACGGATTATAATGTACCCGTTATTGATGGTAAAATAACGGATGATTTCAGAATTCGCACATCATTGGATACTATCAGATATCTGTTGGAAAAAAATGCAAAAATTCTTATTATGACTCACAGGGGAAGACCTAAGGGGCAATATAATGAAGAATTTTCATTGGATTTAGTAAGGGATGCATTATCTGTAGCCCTTGATGCCCAGGTGACTCTAATAAAAGATGTCAGAGAAACAGGGTTAAAAAAACGCATAAATGATGCAGAGGCAGGGAGCATTTTTCTTTTTGAAAATATGAGGTTTTATGCAGGTGAAAAAAAGGATGATGTTGAACTGGCTAAAGAGTTTGCTGCATTAGCAGATATATATATAAATGACGGATTTGCAGTGTGTCATAGGGCTCATATGTCAGTACATGCCTTGCCCCTTATGATGAAAAGCAGATGTGCTGGATTATTGCTTGAAAACGAGATTGAACATCTTTCTTTGCTTACAGATAAACCAAAAAAACCCTATGTTTTCATTGTAGGCGGTTCTAAGGTCTCAACAAAGCTGGATGTATTGAAAAATACAATCAAATATGCCGATACAGTGTTAATAGGTGGAGGACTTGCATTTACATTTCTTAAAGCATATGGTTTTGAGATTGGACAATCTCTATTAGAAGAAGATATGATAGCCCACTGCAAGGATATATTTGCCCAGGCAAAAGAATATAATACAAACATTATTCTCCCCATAGATGCACTTGCGGGTAAGTCATTAGATGATAATACACCAAGGGTAGTCTCGCGCAGTAATATGCTCAGTGATGATATTGGCTTGGATATAGGTCCAATGACAGTAGAGATATTCAAGGGAGCTATTAATAATGCGAGCACTATTGTATGGAATGGACCTATGGGTATGTTTGAACATGCTCAATATCAGACAGGAACAATTGAAATTGCAAAGGCAGTAAGAGAATCTACTAAGAAAGGAGCATTCAGTGTTGCAGGCGGCGGAGACTCAGTGGCTGCATTAAATCAATTAGGGCATGATGATGCAGTATCATTCATCTCAACTGGCGGGGGAGCAATGCTTGAAATGCTAAGCGGACTGGAACTGCCGGGAATATCAGTTTTAAAGGAGGAATAATGACAAGAAATATTATGATAGCAGGTAATTGGAAAATGAATTTGATTGATGATATTGAACCCTTAATCGGTGAACATAGCAATCCACATGTAGAAGTCCTTGTCTGTCCGCCATTTACCCATATACAGAGTGTACATGAGAAGATTAAGGGAAATAACATTCTGCTTGGATCTCAAAATGCGCATCACGAAGACAGTGGAGCATTTACAGGCGAGATAGCATATAGTATGCTTATTGAAATGGGTGTAACTCATGTAATTCTTGGACATTCAGAAAGGAGACATGTATTCGGGGAGACCGATGAAATGATTAATCTGAAGGTGAAAAAGGGTCTAATTAAGGGTATGAATCTTATACTATGTGTTGGTGAAACTGAGCAGGAACGTAATGGAAACAGGCAAAAAGCGGTTGTTGAAAATCAATTAAAAATCGGCTTAATGGGTATTGAAAATAATTTCGAAAACATTATAATAGCATACGAACCGGTTTGGGCTATAGGAACCGGTAAAACTGCAACTCCTATAGATGCGGAGGATATGCATTGTTTCATAAGGGAGAAAATTGCAGAAATAGCAGGTAAAGAAGTTGCTGCTCATATGCTTGTTTTATATGGTGGCAGCGTGAAAGAGAGCAATGTAAAAGATCTGCTTAGACAAGATAATATTGACGGAGCACTCATTGGAGGAGCTTCACTTAAAGTAGAGCATTTTAATAAGATTATTGAAATTGCAGAGAAAATGAATATTTAGGAGGTAAGGTGTTTACATTCATTCTGATCATTCACATCATTGTGTCTCTGTTACTCATCATTGTCGTGTTAATGCAGCAGTCACAAGGTGGAATGTCTGCTATGTTAGGCGGTGGAGGACAGGATAGTCTCTTTGGAGCTTCAGGAGCAGGCAGCTTAATGACTAAGATTACAACTGTGCTTGCAGTGGTTTTTATGGTCACTAGTTTATCAATGGCAATCATGTCCAAAGGAAGCACAGCAGCAGCGGATCAGGGAATACCTGAAGCACCGGTACAACAGACTGCACCTGTACAAAATATTCCTGCTGATGCAGGAAATAATGGAAATATTCCAATTATACCTCAGCCAAGCGGCGAAACAACCGAGTAGGAGGCTTTATGTTCGCAATAGTTGAAATTAACGGTTTTCAGTATAAAGTCAAAGAAGATGACACCATTAAGGTGAGTAAGCTTGACTGTAAGGAAAACGAAAAGATGGAAATGGATAAAGTCCTTTTTATTAGTGAAGACAATGATACAGTTATTGGAAATCCCTATGTTGAGGGAGCAAAAATTGTTTGTCACAAGATTAAGGATGCTAAAGGAAGAAAGATTGAGATTATGAAATTTAAAAGAAGAAAGAATTACAAAAGAATAAAAGGTCATAGACAGGATTATTCTGTAATTCATATTGAAAAGATTATTAGACCTTAAGGAGGACATCGTATGGCACATAAAAAGGGTGTTGGTTCATCGAAAAACGGTCGTGACTCGAATCCTCAATATTTAGGAGTAAAGAGACATGATGGACAATTTCTCAGAGCAGGTACAATTATAGTTCGTCAGAGAGGTACAAAATTCCATCCAGGTATGAATGTAGGTATTGGAAAAGATGATACATTATTTTCTCTCATTGATGGATATGTGAAATTCGAAAGGTCAGGAAAATATAAGAAAAAAGTTTCTGTTGTCCTGAAGAGTGAATAGAACAGTCTAATTGTTAATAACTCATTAAAGAGAAATATTAAACCGTCCTTTAAAGGGCGGTTTTTTATGTATATTTAATATATTTTTGTAATAACAACATACTTGCAATTATCACAAAAATGATTATATTATAATAAATCAAAAAGGAGTATTTATGAAGAAAAGTTTTATTGCTCTTCTAGTGTTTATTGCATTTGCATTTATCTATGCAGATAATGACGGGTGTAAGGATTGTAAAAATGAAATGCATAAAGGTGATATGAAAGAGCAGAAAATAATGATTAAGGAAAAAATTGAAATGAAACAGGATAAGATGCCATTGATGATGGAGCATTTGATGATTCAGCCAGCACCCATTTCTCTCAACAGGCCGGACAATTTTGCGAAATTGTACTTAAATTATGAATCAGGTTTTATTGGGGTTTTGATTCACACATTACAGCTGGGTGTTAATGGAACAAAATTTGATTATGTTAATGAAGGAAAACAGAATACACTGTTTCCATACGAGCGCTTATCGGCAGATATAGTATTGGGAGAGAGGCATACAATAACATTGCTTTATCAGCCACTCAATATAATTACAGAGGCACGTTTGGAGAGAGATGTCATTATTGATTCTATAGTATTTCCTCAATATACGGCAATGGATTTCAGATATGGGTTTGATTTTTACAGGTTATCATATACATATGATTTGCTGCCTTGCAAGGATAAGGAATTATCTGTTGGTTTATCATT
>CAZJAT010000006.1:0-49979 GCA_964544145.1 uncultured Bacteroidales bacterium
TGGATATATGTCTTCAACCTGTGTGAAGGGGTTCATGTTTCAGGTCACATGTTGCAAGTGCATTTGATTTGAATATATTGCATTTTCTCCGTTTTTGATTGCTTATTCAAACATTGAACTTAAATTCCACCATATCTCCATCTTTCATGACATATTCTTTACCCTCTAATCTATACACACCATGAGTTGAACATTCTTTAATAGACCCATACTGCTTGAAATCTTCAAATGAAACGATCTGTGCTTTGATGAATCCCCGCTCAATATCCGAATGTATCTTCCCCGCTGCATGCAAGGCGGATGTTCCATTCTTAATAGTCCACCCCTTAACCTCGTCTTCACCTGATGTGAGAAATGTAATAAGATGCATACCATAATATAATTTCTCTGCTATTTTATCAACAGCAAATTTATTTATATGCATATCAGCTGCCAATTCCTTCTTTGATTCCTCATCCAACTCATTCAGTTCTACTTCTTCAAGCGCAGATATAATTACAAAATCACGTTTGCTTTTACTCAGCATTTCTTCAAGATGAATATCCGGTTTATAATCTGCATTTTCAGCATTAATAACGATGATCTCCGATTTAAATGAAAGTAATCCGTAATTCCTTGCCAGTTTCTGTTCTTCTTCGGTTAAATCACTGTCATAGAGGAATCTATTGTCAGCAAGTATTGTATGAAATTTTTCCAGTATCTTTTTCTCATTTTCTTCTGAATTGCTTAGTTTGTACTTTGCATTTTTTAATTTTTCCAGCCTTTTCTCTATCGTGAGAATGTCATTTAAAATAATTTCATCATCCATTTCCTGAATTTCCTTCAATGGATCAACTGAATGCAAAGCAGGAGGATAGATTTCATTGTTGAACGACCTGATGACTTTTATAATACTGTCGCATTCCTTTAATTTAGCAATAAACTCAGCATTTAAACTCTTTTCCTGATTTTGTATATTATAATCAATGAAATGAATCTCTGGATATGTTGTTTTCTTCGGATGATAGATACCGCTTAAATAGTCAATTCTATCATCTTTCACAAATACAGTACCCATGAAATACTTTTCCTTTACATGTTCCATTGGATTGATATGCTGATTAGTCAAAGCATTAAATACTGTGGTCTTTCCCGATGACTTTAGTCCCATTATTCCGGTTTTCATAGAGTCTCCAAAAAAAAGAGCCGCAATGCGGCTCTTTTATTATTATGAAATTGCTTCCAGTTTCTTTAATCTATCATATCTGTTATTAACAAATTTCTGCATTTTCTCTACATCTGCTTCTTTGAGATGTCTGAATCTTCCCTGCATAGACACATAGTCACTAACAGGCTTCAATTTACCCTCTTTTGGAAGATTCATAGTATATTTTACACCATCTTCAATTTCCAATAGTGGGAAAATACCGGTATCAACACCCAGTTTAGCCAATGTTATAGTATCCTTAGGATTGGATCTCCAACCCGGAGGGCATGGTGCGAAAATATGAAAGAATTTAAATCCCTTAATTGATTTTGATTTTTCAAGTTTTCTTGTGAAATCTTCAGGATATGCTACAGAAGCAGTTGCAATATAAGGAATGCTATGTGCAGCCATTATAGACAACAAATCTTTCTTCGGAGTTGCTTTAGGAAAATTCACAGGTGTGGTAGTTGTCCATGCACCCTGCGGTGTTGCAGAGCTTCTTTGAATGCCTGTGTTCATATATGCTTCATTATCATAAACAAAATAGTACATATCATCATTTCTTTCGGCTGCACCCGATAATGCCTGTAAGCCTATATCAAAAGTTCCGCCATCTCCTGCCCATGCTACAGCATTTGTTTCCGGATCCGCAACCCTTCTAAGAGCTGCTTTAACACCAGATGTTACAACGGCAGCTGTTTCAAAAGCTGTGTGAAAAAGAGGAACTTTGACAGCTGAGTAAGGGAATGGCCCGTCAATAACAGACCAGCAACATGCCGGAAAAGTCAATATTGTATTTTTCCCCAGTGTTTTCAGCATAAGACGCATAGCTAAGGCACCGCCGCAACCTTGACATGCAAGATGACCGGGATTGACAAATTCTTCTTTTGGTATTGTATATTTCATGCTTTCACCTCCATCCAGATGATATCTTTGGGATCCTGTTTCTCAGCCTCTTCAAATATCATATGTATTGTTTCTGTTGTAATGTCTCTTCCTCCAAGTCCGGCGATAAATCCATATATTGGAGGTCTGTGAGCTTCATTGTATAATGCTGCTTTGACTTCCTGGAATATAATACCGCCTATACCCGGTGAGAGATTTCTGTCAAGAACAATGATTTTCTTTGCTGATGATAGAATCTGACGCACAATAGCTGCAGGAAAAGGTCTGACAAATCTGAGTCTCAGCAAACCTGCTTTGACTCCTTTATCCCTAAGTTCATCAACAGTATCTTTTGCTGTTGATGCAGCTGTAGCAACTGCAACCATAATGATATCGGCATCTGCTGTTTTATACTCTTCAACAAGGCCATATTCCCTGTTGAATATATCCTTAAATTCTGCATGAGCCTGATTGATAATTTCTATTGAATCCTCATGTGCCTTTTGAATCTTGTATCTCAGTTCAAAATACCACTCAGGAGTCGTAAGCCCTCCAAATGTGTGAGGGTCATTAACATCAAGTTTGTGAACCGGATTGTATTTGGGTAAATAGGACAATACCTTATCATCTTCCATCAAAATTACATTCTCCGAAGTGTGTGAGAGAAAAAATGCATCCAGTATTATCATAATTGGAAGCTGAACTTTACTATTTTCCGCGATCTTGTATGCAATAGGTACAGAATCATATACTTCCTGATTTGATGAACAGTATATCTGAAGCCACCCAGTATCACGTTGTGAAAGTGAATCTGTCTGTTCAGACCAAATCGTCCATGGTGGACCCATTGCTCTATTAATATTACCCATCACTACCGGCATTCTTGCCCCTACTGCCCAATGAAGCATTTCATGCATCAATGCCAATCCCTGAGCTGATGTCGCTGTAAATGATCTGGCACCTGCTGCTGATGCTCCAATACATGCTGCCATCGCTGAATGTTCAGATTCAACCTTAATGAATTCAGCATCCAAAGTGCCGTCAGAACATAATTCTGACAATAGTTCAACAACCTGTGTCTGAGGTGTTATCGGATATGCTGCTATAACATCTACCTTTGAAGAAACTGCGCCATATGACAGCGCATGATTTCCCATCATTACTTTTTGTTTACTCATTTCTCCTCCTCGACCATAGTTATAGCCTTGACCGGACACTCATTGGCACAAATCGCACAACCCTTGCAGAATTCATAATCTATATCAGCTTTACCATTCTCATCCTCAATAATTGACATATCGGGACAGAATTTCCAGCATATTCCGCAGGAAATGCATTTTTCTTTATCAACTACGGGACGTTCATTTCTCCAGGTCCCAGTCTTATTGTATCTTGTAGTGCCCAAGGATTTAGCCATATCCGGCAAATCTGCTGCATTTTCAAATATGATTTTATCTCCGTCTTTTTTCATAAGAGCTCCTTATTCCGTAATAGTTGTGTTGAATGCTTCTTCTGCGGCTTTTACATTTTCTTCAGGCTTAACAGGCACTTCTTCAGCAATTGCTTCAAGCACTGACTGAAGTTTTACAAACCCTGAAACCTTAGCAAAAGAGCCGAGAATTGCAGTATTCACAATTGGAGATACCTTTGAACCCAAACGGTTCTTAAGTGCAATACCTGTTGCATCAACTGTTGCAACATGTGAATCTGCAGCTTCAATTCCGACTTCAGCCGGTTTTCTCTTTGAATTGATGACAATAAATCCATCCTTTTGAAGTCCGCTTGTAATGTCAACAGCAGCAATCAATGTGGGTTCTAATACAATTAAATGCTGTGGTTTATAGATCTTTGATCTGTTATTGATCGGTTTGTCCGATACCCTAAGAAATGCTGTAACTGGAGCACCCCTTCGTTCAACTCCAAATTCCGGAAATGCCTGCACAAATTTGCCTTCTTTAGCAAATGCATAGGCAAGAATTTTTGAAGCAATTACAGCACCTTGTCCACCTCTTCCGTGGATTCTTATTTCAAGCATTATGCCTCCTTAATGTAATTAAATATACTCTCCGGCTTCTTCCTCTTTAGTGAGGACTCTTAATGCACCTAAAGCCAGTGCACTCATTTCATCCTCTCCCGGATAAACAATAATATCTGCAATAAATGAAATCATATCTTTAATCCATTCAATAAAATCTTTATCATTGGCAAGTCCTCCGGTAATAACAATAGCATCAACATCACCTTTAAGGACTGCTGCAGAAGCTCCGACCCATTTAGAAATATTGTATGCCATTGCTTTATAAATCATCATTGCCTTCTCATCTCCTGCTTTAACCCTATCTTCAACTTCTCTCATATTATTTGTTTTCAGATGGGCGACTATTCCGGCATTTCCGGCAAGACGTTTTTTTAGTGCTCTGTCATCCAGTTTTGTGTTCTTCACAAATTCAATTAGACCCCAAGCAGGAATACTGCCTGCTCTCTCGGGTGCAATCGGACCATCACCATTAAGAGCATTGTTCACATCAACAACTTTCCCTTTTCTATGCGCACCGACCGAAATACCTCCTCCCAAATGCACTACAATAAGATTAAGCTCATTATAATTTTTGCCCAATTCCTTTGCTGCTCTCCTCGCGACTGATTTCTGATTCAATGCGTGGAATATGGAGTGCCTGCTTATTTCAGGAAAGCCGGTGATCTTGGCAATGTCATCCATTTCATCAACAACAACTGGGTCAACAATAAATGATATCTTTCCTGTTTCTGTTTCAAAAGCATGAGCTATCATACCTCCCAGATTACTGGCATGCTCTCCAAGAGGGGAGTGTTCGAGATCTTCCATCATTTTTTTGTTCACTCTGTATGTACCTGAGGGAATTGGTTTAACTAATCCTCCCCTACCGACAAAAGCATCAAAATCACCTATTTTAAACTTATTTTCATTCAATACATCTTCAATTGCTTTTCTTCTCAAATCATATTGATCTATTATCCTTGTGAATTGAGATAAGTCACCCTCGCTATGGGTTAGAGTCTGCTTAAAAACAAGATTCTCATCCTCATATACAGCTATTTTAGTAGATGTGGACCCTGGATTAATTGCCAACACTCGATACATTAATACTCCTTTTTTTTAATTATAAAATAATATCACAATGACATGTTCTGTCAATCCTGATAGATTAATCTCCACAATATCAATACAGTCCTTTTATTTTTCCCTTATTATCAATTTCCATATATTCTGATGCCGGTTTTTTGGGTAATCCCGGCATTGTCATAATATCACCCATATATACTACAATAAATTCAGCTCCTGCATCGACCCTTAAATCCTTAATTTCCACATCAAATCCCTTAGGTCTTCCAAGCAGATGAGATTCATCTGAAAGTGATTTCTGTGTTTTAGCAATACAAACAGGAAGATTTCCATAACCCCACTGAGTAAAATCACTTATTTTTTTCTTGATTCTTCTTGTCATAGTAATTGAATCGGCCCCATATATGCGCTTTGATATCTTTTCAATTTTATCCTCAATGCTGTCATTCAAGTCATATACATAATTAACTGCCTTCTTTTCATGGCTTACGGCTTCTTTAACATGTTTGGCCAAATCAACTGCACCCTTTGAACCGAGAGCCCAGCTCTCATTAATAACAAATGCAGTGTTTAATTCTTCAACCATTTTTTTTATTAATTTGATTTCATCTTCACTATCCCCGGAAAACTTGTTCAAGGTAACTATTACAGGTCTATTGAATGACTTCATATTTTCAATATGTTTCTCAAGGTTTGCAAAACCCTTTTTTACTGCATTGATATCTTTTTCTTCTATTGATTTTAAGGGTTTATGTCCATGATACCTTAATGCCCTTACTGTAGCGACAATAACAATTGCATCAGGCGGTGACATTCCGTCCTGTCTGGATACTATATCAAGGAATTTTTCACCTCCCAGATCACTCCCGAAGCCTGCCTCTATTACAACAATGTCACATAATCTGGATGCAATATCAATAGCAATAACAGAATTTGTACCATGAGCAATATTCGCAAATGGTCCTGCATGAACTATGACCGGATTATGTTCTAATGTCTGAACTAAATTTGGTTTTATTGCATCTTTCAACAGTATTGCCAATGAATTTTCAACATTCAATTCCCTGGCATAAATTGGATTTCCAGTGTGTGCAACAGCCACAATAATATTACCCAATCTTCTCTTTAAATCATCTATATCCTTTGCCAAACCAAGTATTGCCATTATCTCTGATGATGCGGTTATTTCAAATCTACTTTGCCTTATCTGTCCGTTTTTATCTCCCAAACCGATTACAATATCCCTTAAAGATCTGTCATTTATGTCAACAACTCTATGCCAAAGAATGCCTTTTGGTTCCATACAGAGTAGATTGGACTGAGAATAATTATTATCAAGAACCGCTGCAAGCATATTGTGAGCAGATGTCACAGCATGTATATCACCTGTGAAATGCAGATTTATATCTTCCATTGGGAGTATTTGAGAATAACCTCCTCCAGTAGCCCCGCCCTTGATTCCGAAAACAGGGCCAAGTGATGGCTCTCTTAATGTTACAATTGATTTAACATCTATACTGTTCAATCCATCACATAAACCAATAGATACCGTTGTTTTTCCTTCACCGGCAGGAGTAGGATTCATTGCAGTTACTAATACTGTTTTTGCTTTTTTCTGATATTTATCCCTTACACTTAGTGATATCTTTGCCTTATACTCGCCATATAGTTCAAGTTCCGTACTATCCAATCCTATTTTTGAACCAATGTCTTTAATTAGAAGCATCGTCGTTTCATCAGCTATATTAATATCCGTCTTCATATATTCCCCTTACTTTATTACTCTCATAATATCATTAAATGTAACAAATATAACCAGCAGCATAAAAGTGAAAAATCCTATCTGTTGATAAACTCTCATAAATTTAACTCCTGCTTTTTTCCTGAATATGCTCTCAAACAGATAGATTACAATGTAAGAACCATCCAAAGGCGGGAATGGTATTAAGTTAAATATGCAGAGATTAAGAGAGAAAAATGCAACAAATGAAAGTAGTGCATCTATACCCCATTTTAGATTCTCACCAATCATTGAATATATTGCTATTGGTCCGCCAACAGCATTTGCAGGAGCTTTGCCTGTGAAAAGCATTTTCATGAAATCCAGTATTGCTTTGAATATATATGTTAATCGGCCAAATGAAACCTTTACTGATTCAGTAAAGCTCAATTTTTCAATGACTGTGACATATTCAATACCAATCTTCCCTGTATTCTTTATACTGTCATTTTCAGTATATTGATATTTTTTAGGTGTCATATTCATAAGATACAATGAATCCCCTCTCTTAACAGTCACACTGATTTCCTTCTCATATTCATCAGAAATCATAAGGGAAACATCTGACCAATCATTTGTTTTCTTACCATTGATTGATACTATTATGTCATTCTTCATTAAACCGGACAGCTCTGCAGGAGAATCCTCAAGAACTTTTCCGATAACCGGCTTAATAAGAGGTATAAGGGAAAAAGAATCCGGATCATTTATATTGAAAGACAATTCTAATATCTCATTATCCCTATTTAGAAGAAATGTATTTTCATTACCAAAGGATATCTTTGTATATATATCAAGGAATGATACAATATTTTCATTATTCACAGCTATTATTGAATCTCCCGGCATAATATATGCCGATGCAGATCCGTTAACCTCTTTTAAGGGCATATTATTGATAAAGGGTACTCCAAATGATGATACTATAATAAATAGCAGTATATATGCAAAAACCAAATTTGAGAAAGGGCCAAAAAATATAACAACAATCCTCTGCCATACAGGTTTACTGAGGAATTCATCCGATGCTCCGCTAAACTCACCTGGATCCATACCTTTAAGTGAAACATAACCGCCCAAAGGAAATGCGGAAATTCGATAATCAGTATCACCAATTTTCTTTCCTATAAGGCGTTTCCCGAATCCAATGGAGAAAACAGGAACTGATATATTGAATATCTTTGCGGGAATAAAATGTCCCAATTCATGTACAAGAACCATAATACCAAGTATCAAAATCATTAATATAAATGTCATTTTAAACTCACCTGTGCTGCAAATTCCTTTGCCCACTTTTCAGCAGCTGCTATAGTTTCTGCTGTAACAGTTCTATGGGCAATGTGTTTCATTACAGCAGTTTCACATATTTTTACAATATCCTTAAATTCAATTTCTCTGTTAATAAATCTCTTTACTGCAACTTCATTTGCTGCTGAGTAAACAGCTGTATAAGTTTTACCTTTTTTCAAACAATGATAGGCAAGAGATAATGCCCTGTATTTTTTTAAATCAGGTTTATGAAATTCAAGATTTAGGCTTTTGAAATCTACAGATTTAATGTTTCTTTCTTTTATTCTACGCGGGTAAAAGAGTGCATATTCTATAGGAAGAATCATATCCGGATGAGCCATATGAGGGATTATTGTCCCATCATGAAGTTCAACCATTCCATGAACAATTGATTGAGGGTGAATTATAACCTTAATCAAATCAGGGTGAAGATTGAACAAATAAGATGCCTCAATTATTTCCAAACCTTTATTCATCATTGTTGATGAATCAATTGTCACTTTTTTCCCCATATCCCACACAGGATGGTTAAATATATCATCCAATGATACACTGTCTGTTTTATTTTTAAATGGTATACCGCCTGAGGCGGTTATAATAACATTTTTTATATCTTTTCTGCTGAAATTCTTAAGTAATTGCCATATTGCACTATGTTCCGAATCAACCGGATAAATAGCGGATTTCTTATATTTTTTTAAAGCTCTGTTGATAACAATTCCATATGCTACTATGGTTTCCTTATTGGCTAGAGCAATTTTCTTATTCCTTTCAATTGCAGTCATTGTTGGCTTATATCCGATTGAACCCACCAGGGCATTTACCATAATATCATAATCCAAAAACTTGGCTAATTCATTATTTATGTCATATTCATCAGATTGCTTTATACTATTAACTAATAATTTCCGTTTATTATTTAAACCGAATGATGTCAAACCGTATTTCTCAACTATATGCATCAACTGCTTTTCATTAGAATTTGCTGTAGCGCCAATCAGTTTAAATTTATCAGGGTATTTATCAATAATCTTTAATGTATTCTTTCCTATAGAACCGGTTGCCCCAAGCAGAAGAATTTTTCTCATACAATCCTCGGTATAAGAATATAGAGACAATAATAATAGATTATAGGCAATGCAAAAAGCACTGAATCAAATCTGTCAAGGACACCGCCATGACCCGGAAGGATTGCTGAGGCATCTTTCACTTTTGCATCTCTTTTCATAGCGGATTCAACCAGATCGCCTGCCAATCCGGCAAATGCAGCAACTACTGTCATAATGATTATATCAATAATACTAATAAATGGTGTGAAAAAATATCTGAATACAAGGGCGGAGAATACAGCCATAATGATTCCGCCGAAGAATCCTTCATATGTTTTTGAAGGGCTTATTCTCTCCAGAATTTTATGCTTGCCGAAAATAGTACCAGTAAAAAAAGCCCACGTATCATTCATCCATATAAGAAAAAGTGCAAGAAACAGCAGTATTGCTGAATTAAAATAATTTCCGCTTAACTGCCTTAAAAGCAGTATATGCCCTCCCATCCATCCAGTATAAATTATTCCGAATATTGTTGAGGACATATGTATTATAATCCTATCATTACTACGTCTTGTCAATTCACTGACAGAAAGAATTATAAACATCATTGTTAAAGTAAAAAAAGATATCGCTGTATTGGTAAAATACATCACAAATGCAGTGAATACGCTACCAATAACCCCAAGTTTAAAATATGGTTCAAGGCCTCTCTGTGTCAAAATCTCAAAAAACTCATATGCAAATACGGCAATAAGACCCGCTATAAATAAAAGAAGCGGAATACCTCCGTAGTCAAACAATAATAGAAATATGGGTACAAAAAATACTGAAGTCAGCAGACGGAATATAATATCACTTTTTATTAATTTTCCCAAATTTTCTTTCCCTTTTCATATAATCATCTACAGCTTTATCAAATTCATTCTCATCAAAATCAGGCCAATATACACTACTCACATGCAATTCAGCATATGCTCCCTGCCATAAAAGAAAATTGGATATTCGTTTTTCATCAGCTGTTCTTATAAGCAAGTCAATATCAGGCAATTCAGGATAGTACATACATTTCCTGAATTCATCTTCTGTAATATCTTTCTTATCAGGAAATCTTCTATGAACATCCATGCAGGCATCAAGTATTTCCTGCTTCCCTCCGTAATCTATGGCTAAAACAAGATTAATCCCGGTATTAGCTTCTGTTTTCTTTTCCGTTTTCTGCATCTTTGAGAGTAATACCTTTGAAATTCGTTTTCGTCTTCCAATAAAAGAGACTTTGACATTATTTCTATGCATTTCATCAATCTCTGAATCCAACAGCTTTGAAAACATTCTCATTAATGTGCTGACCTCTCCCCGAGGTCTATTCCAATTTTCTGTTGAGAATGTGAATAATGTTAGATATGAGATATGCCGTTTTGCAGCATGTTTGATTATCCTTCTGACATTCTCTGCGCCATACTTATGTCCAAAGGTCCTGTTTTTGCCTCTTTCTTTAGCCCATCTGCCATTGCCGTCCATTATAATTGCAATATGTGACGGCATTTTTTTTAACAGCACCTAAACTTCCATTATTTCTTTTTCTTTCTTCTCAAGATATGAGTCAATTTCCTTTACACAGTCATCTGTTAATTTCTGAATATCCTTTTCAAGTCTCTTCACATCATCCTCAGGCATTTCACCATTGCTCTTTGCATTTTTCAATACATCATTTGTTTCTCTTCGAATATTCCTTGCTGCAATTCTGTTATCTTCTGCAATTCTCTTAATATTCTTAATAATATCTTTTCTGGTTTCTTCGGTTAATGCAGGAACCTGAAGACGAATAACACTTCCGTCATTATTTGGTGTCATTCCCACATTGGCTTTCTGAATTGCTTTTTCGATTTCTCCAATGACTGCTTTATCCCATGGCTGAATAACAATTAATCTTGGTTCAGGAGTTGAAATATTTGATAACTGATTGAGCGGAGTCATTGTTTCGTAATAATTAACACTAATACCATCAAGTAATGCGGGGCTAGCCTTACCTGTTCTAATCTTAGATAATTCCTTTTTAAAATTATCAACTGTTTTACTCATCTTTAATTGAGTTTCAGTAAATATCTGCTCACGCATAATTCCTCCTATTAATGTACAAGAGTACCTATGTTTTTGCCTTTTATAATCTTTATCAGGTTACCGTAAACCGTACTGTTGTAAACTATTATAGGTAATTTATTTTCCTGACTGAGTGAAATTGCAGTCATATCCATAATTCTTAACTTATCTCTCATTACATTGGCATATTCAATCTGTGAGAATTGTTTTGCTTTCTTATTTTTTACAGGGTCATGATCAAAAATACCGTCAACCTTTGTTCCTTTTAGAACCACATCTGCATTTATCTCTATTGCGCGAAGAACTGATGCTGTATCAGTTGTAAAAAAGGGATTACCCGTACCCGCTGTAAAAATAATTATCCTGTGCTTATTAAGATGTGATATGGCCTTTCTTCTTATAAATGGCTCGGCAAGCTCACTCATGTTTATTGCTGTCATCATTCTCGTCTCACAGCCAAGGCTTTCCAGCATATCCTGAAGCACCATGCCATTGATAACAGTAGCCAACATACCTGTATAATCAGCTTTGACCCGTTCAACACCTAATTTCTTCACTAATTCAGTCCCTCTTATAATATTCCCTGCTCCTATTACAACAGCTACATCAACCCCCATTGCATGAACTTCAGCTATCTCTTCAACAAGTGGCTTTATAGCAGATTCGGAGAGAATACTGCTTTTATTGTCAGACAATATCTCTCCGCTTAATTTAAGAAGGATTTTTTTGTACTTCAAATTATTTTTCTTCACATTATTCCCCCAATTTAAATAATGCAAATCTCCTAAGTACAATGTTTTCACCAAATTTTGCAATATTTGATTTTATATAATCATCAACCGAGATATGGTCATCACTACCGAAGAATTCCTGATTGAGCATACAGTTTTCTTCATAAAATTTCTCTATTTTACTTTCAACTATTTTATCAATCATGTTTTCTGGTTTTCCTGCTTCTTTTAATTGCTCTATATAAACTGTTTTTTCTCTTTCAATAAACGCTTCAGTAACTTCATCAGATGATATGAAAAGAGGTTCAACTGCTGCTATATGAACTGCAAGCTGATGAACAAAATCCTCATATTCTTTATTGTTTGCAACAAAATCTGTCTCACAATTAACTTCGATTAAAACACCTAATTTCTTATTATAATGAATATATGAATGAATAATGCCTTCTTCTGCTGCTCTACCTGACTTCTTCGCTGCTTTCAGCAATCCCTCTGCTCTCAGCTGGTCAATTGCAACTTCAATATCACTATCCGATTTTTCTAATGCTTTTTTACAGGCCATTATACCAAGCCCTGTCCGGCCTCTTAATTCCTTTATCAATTCCATTGATATTTTCATTTTGCCTCCTATATACTACTATTCCTTAATTTCTTCTTTTCTATGCCTTGTCTCTCTCCTGCTATTCTTCTCCTGAACTGTGCTTTCATTTGCATTCTCTTTCGGTTCATTATTCTTTCTCAGCATCTTACCGGTATTCACAGCATCAGTTATCACACTTGTTATCAAATCAATGGATTTAATTGCATCATCATTACCCGGAACAGGGATGTCAATGTTATCAGGGTCTGAATTCGTATCAGTTATTGCAATAACAGGGATATCTTTCAGATTAGCTTCATGTATTGCAATGGCATGTTTTTTGGTATCTACAACAAATAATAGTCCGGGAAGACGTTCCATATTTTTTATTCCGCCGAGGACCTTCTGCTTCTTTGCATTTTCTCTTTCAACTGCAAGCATTTCCTTTTTTGTCAGATTTGCATATTCTCCGGATTGCAGATTTTTTTCATATACTTTCATAGAATTAAGTGTTTTTCTTACAGTCTTGAAATTGGTAAGCAAACCACCAAGCCATCTTTCATGTATGTAATATGAATTACATTTTTCTGCTTCTGTTTTGATAATATCCTTAGCTTGCTTCTTTGTACCAACAAACATCACATCCTTTCCGGAAGCAACGACCTCAACAACCAGATCATGCGATTCTTTAATCTGCTGAAGTGTCTTCATTAGATCAATGATATAAATACCATTCCTCTCTGCAAAGATATACTGTTTCATCTTGGGGTTCCAGCGTTCACTCTTATGACCGAAATGAACTCCGGCTTTTAGAAGATCCTGAATAGTAACCTTCATCTATCCTCCTTGGTTATGCGTCCATTGTCCAAAGGAAAGAGAACATTAAATAATGCACCGCTCTTCCCCAATAAAGGACAATGTGAGTGATTTTATTATTATCTCTTTGAGAACTGGTAGCTCTTTCTTGCTTTTGCCAGTCCGTATTTTCTTCTTTCTTTCTCTCTGGGATCTCTTGTCAGATATCCCTTCTCTTTCAGCAAATGTTTTAATTCAGGGTAATTCTCTTCAATAGCTCTTGCAACTGCCAATTTGATGGCATCCTTTTGACCAGTTATACCGCCGCCATTAACCTTTGCAATAACATTAACCTTGCCTTCAAGGTTTGTGTCTGTCAATACCTGAATAATATCATTCCTATGATCAATCCTTCCAATAAAATCATTGATTCTTTTGCCATTTATCATAATATAACCGCTTCCTGGCTTCAATCTGACTCTGGCTATTGATTCTTTTCTCCTGCCTGTATAGACCTTATTCTGATTGTTCAATCAAACCTCCTTAAACCATTATCTGCTGAGGGCTCTGTGCACTCTGAATATGCTTATCATCTACATAAACTCTGAGTCTGGTCAGCATCTTTCTTCCAATTTTATTCTTCGGCACCATACCTTTTATTGCATGTTCAAGTACCCTCTCCGGGTGTTTCTCAAATAAATCCTTATATGATGTTTCTTTCAAATTTCCTACATATCCCGAATGGGAATAGTATTTTTTATTCATACCCTTGTTGCCTGTCAATTTAATCTTTGCTGCATTTATTACAACAACACCACCGCCATTGTCAACATCGGGTGAATATGTGGGTTTATTCTTGCCCATCAGATAGCGGACAACTGCTGTAGCTACTCGTCCGAGTGATTTGTCTGATGCATCAATAATATACCAGTCGTGACTTACGTCTTCTTTTCTCACTCTGGTTGTTTTCATCTTAACTCCTTAATTTCCCTGCTCTTCGAGGTTTTTATATTTTTCATAATTCTTCAAAGCTTCATCATTCTTACCCAGATCACTGTATGCCTTTGCTTTGAGCCAGTAAACTGAGCTGGTTTCTCCGAATAGCTCAATAAACTTATCCATTGTCTCATTTGTCTTTGAATAATTCTTAGCATTATAATATGACAGTCCCAGCTGATACAATGCCTGGAAATCATCATTATTCATTGTAAATGCTTTATCAAAATAGATAATGGAATTTTTGTAATCCTTCAAATTAAAATAACTGTCAGCTATATAAAAAATTACACTCTGATATATTTTTTTCTGTTTCGTCTTTAAATCATCATCAAGTGTTTCATAGTAATTTTCATAGATTTGAAAATCCTTGAGCGCTGCCTTATAATTATTCTGAGTATAATTGATATCACCAAGATAGAATTTAATCTGAGGGTTATTTTTATCAATAGCATCAGCCTTTTCAAGATATACCTTTGCATTAGCATAATCTTCATTATCAATGTAATATCTGGCAACATTGAAAATTATGGAGATATCATCCGGACTCTTAGCCTGTGCTTTTTCATATACATCAAGCATTGCCTTTTCATTGTTTGTAGCAACATATAGTAAGATAAATGATTTATCATTGAGCAATGTGTCCTTAATCAATTCTGCAGCTCTAAGCCATCTCTCATAATCTGCTGTTTTTTCAGCTGCATTATCATCAATCTGGAATCCATTTCCTGCTCTGTAAAATGTAGCCCAATACAATTCAGGTTCTTTACGCATATTATCAAGAACTGTTTTCCCTGTATCAACTTCAAGCGCTTTAAGCATATAATCTGCAGCTTTATCATATTCATCCTTCTCAATATAAGCTCTGCCAAGCCATACATATGCTTCCGGATTATTGGGATTTGTCTGAGTTTCCATCTGGAACTGTTCAATTGCCTTGTCAAGATTATTCTGCTGCATGTATATTATACCTGATGACATAAACTGACTGCTGCAGCCTCCAAATATAGCAATGATAATTACTGTGAGCATTATAATTCTGCCCTTCATAGTAAAACCTCCTATAATATATTTAATATCAATTTAAGGATTGTTATTTTAACAGAATTCATTTATTTGTCAAGCCGAAAAATAAGGTCCAGCGCTGATTTGAACACTAAATCCAAAAAATGCATTGCATTCCCTATATTATTTTATTGCTTAGCTTACATCGCACATCAAATATATGCTAATATATCAGATAGCCCTATATGGGAATATCCATGCACAACAATCATACTCTGCTCCATCATCATTGAGTGCATTGAAATGCATACCATCCACAATGCACCTGTAAATTCCGCTTTTATCCGGAACTGTCCATGTAGATGAATAAATACCGTTATTTATATAAGCTCTACTCCTTTTCATATTGGAGTGAATAAAGAAAATATTGTCCGTATTTGCTGAATATATATCTATTGTGATATCAGCAGATACAGGTAATTCCATTATATCATCCCTACTAAAAAAATCATCAATATCTATGATAACAGTATCAATGATATTGTCAGCATAAATGTGTATTGAATCTATGTTAAGGTTAGCAGAATCCGTAGGCTGAGCATATATTGCTCCGCATGTCAATTCATCCAGTCTCCAGCCTCCATGATAATTCCTGTTGGTGTCTTTCTTGAATACTGCATATCTTATCAGTGTATCAATAAATGGCTTGCTCAGATATGCGGTATCCAGCGAATCTGTTAAATAGGCAATATTTAAATAACCATCTAATTCAATGCTAATTTCAGCAAAAGCAGAATCCCCATCCATTGTTATTTCAGTCAAGAATGAGGTACCATCTTCTGCCCTCTCCCTATACCAGAAAAATGTGTTAATCTCCGATTTTGTATCATCCTCAATGCTGAAAGAAAATCCTGCAATTAGAATATCTTGATAATCTGCAATAATCAGATTGATATTATCCTCATCACTGATTGAGCCAAGTGTACAGGATGCAAATAACCCCAGTATAAGTAAAGAAAGTATTGTATACTTCTTCATTTATCCTCCTTTGATTTATTTAAAATTATTTATGTATAATATCCTTTAAGCATACTTTTTATCTATAATATTCTCTGCTAAAGTACCTGATTTCCTTTGCTATAAATAATAATAATAAACATTATTATAGTTATTGTAAAGAGAATTGATTTCATTTGTAATTTTATTGATAATTGCGAATTGCTTATTGATATGATATCTAGAAATAAAAAACACTTATGTATTATTTGTTTAATATTGCTGTTTTATTGATTTTTTTCAGATAATCCCTCGCCTGTCTGAAAAATGTCTGTGCAACCAATGTCTTATAATCCGGATATGTCCAATCCAAAAACTCAAAACTGCTTTTCCTGAAAAGAAATGTAATCTCTGCAAATATACCCTCATCAAGATATATCCTGTGTGAGAAATCCTTTGTTGTCAGCAATTGCACATTATGAAGTGTAATAATACCAGGATCAATATTTATAGTCCTGCAGCCTCCCATCTTCATTCTATTTTCAATTTCAATTGAGGCAAGTTTCTTCTCAAATAGATGTTCCCTCATTACAGGCTCACTGAATGCAATCCATTCCCTTATAATATCTTCCCCCATTTCCTCATTATAATAATCTGAGAATGAAGAGAAATCAATTGCATCCGAGAATATCTCAATATCTGAATAAATATCTGTAAGCAGTGATATGGCATTATTTCTGAATTTCCTTTCCCTATACAGTAAACCGCAAAATAATATATTATTGCTTATCATATTATAAAACCTTCAATCAGTGGCTTGAGTAGGAATGTAATGAAACAACCTAATGTGAGAAATGGAATAAAGGGTATTTCAGGATCCTTTTTCTTTAATGAAAATGCATAATAGAGCAAACCTGTCATACCTGCAAATATGAGTGATACAAAGAAGAGTCTATATCCGAGTATCAATCCTGTCAGTCCGACAATATAGATATCCGCTTCACCCATTGCCTCTCTCTTGAGTATTCTGCTGCCTGCAAATCTGATTAGAAAGAACATAATTGCTGCAGAGAATGAACCTATAAGAGCATCCCTTATACCGGGGACTTTGTCTGTAATCCAGAATAATTCTGATATATATGAATTCAAGATAATATGAATAAGGGCTATAGCATATGGTATAAAAAGCACATATACATTTATTTCCTTATGAAAGAAATCAATTGCTGAAAGTACAAACAAAAAGGAAAATACAGTAATATATACAGGCAGCATTATATGTAATCCTGTGTACATAAATAGTGTTAGGAACATAATACCTGTCATTAATTCAATAAATGGATACATAAATGATATCTTCTGTTTGCAATATCTGCATCTGCCTCTAAGCATTAAATATGAGAATACCGGTATATTGTCATAGAATGATATTTTTTTATTACACTTTGTACAGTGAGATGGCGGGAATACAATGGATTCATTCCTGGGTAATCTGTATATAAGTACATTAAAGAATGAACCCATTGACAATCCAAATAGAAAAATAATTACACCTATAATAATCATATTCTCTCCACTGTTACAGTATCGCCTATCTTGACATTAATGGGGAATGGCAGAAAATCGAGTTTAGAAATTGTACTATTTATATAATCTTCTGTTTCTTTTAATGTGTGTTCTGTCTTGTACTTATTTAAATGTTTACTCATAATTTCAATTATATTTTCCTCAGCCCTGTCAGTAGAATACTTATTGTCGCTGCCATTATATATTTGAGACCACATACTCAGGGATGTTATATAGTCACCTTTACGCATCATTGAAGCCGCTGCAAACTGCTCGCAATAATACGGAGCATCAGGTTTTGTAGAAGCAAATGAAAACCAAATCCTTGCAGCATCATAATCCTTCATATAAACATAATACAGAAAACCCTTTATAAACGGGATTTCCCATGATTCCGGCATGTTGATCAATCCCATATCAAGCAGACGGAAACCCAATTGCGGGTCATGCTGATCATAGGTGACAATCGTACCTCCAAATACATAACATTGCTTGAAATCAGGATCAAGTAATGTAATAACCTTGAATATCCTGAAAAGATGAGTGAATTGCCTGTCCGTCAAGGCATGCTGTCCATAATACTGAATTGCCTGCAGCCATAATACATCTGCAATAATACTCCTGTATTCAAGAGCTATCTGACTTATAAATTGCCCTGATGGGAAATATATTAATTCATTGGACGATTTTTCAATTGCTTCCGGCTGTTTCTGCATGATATATGACATCAGTATTACTGATAAAAAAAGTGTGATGAGAATAATTGCTTTTCTCATATTCAGAATTCTCTCCGTTCAAATATAATAATTGATGCAATTATGAAAAAAATGGAATATAATATTATATATGACATTGTAAACAGAATATAATCTGCAGAGAGGGGTATATTGTTGACTGCCTGCAGTTTAATATCAGTATAATAGAAATTCGGAACAATCAGTATTATGCCTTTGATTATATATTTCACAATAACACTCTCTGTTTTCAGTATAAAAAAACTAAGATCCTTGATAAGGTATCCAACAATATACATTAATATTGTAAATAGACCGCTCATCACAGGTGAACTGAATGTTGAGAAAAATATTGCAATGGCTGATAATAATATAAATTGGAAAAAAATAAATATAACTGCAAGCATCAGATTTGATGATAAACCGGAATGTGTGACAAATACAGTGAGTATGAGGAATAAACCTGTAGCTGCACATACTGAGAGTATGATCATAAGAAGTCCCAGATACTTGCCTATGATAAATTTAGCCCTTGAAACGGGTTTTGTAATAATTAAATATATGGTCTTCTTTTCCACTTCCTGATAAACCAGTCTCGTCCCTGCAAGCAGTACGATAATCAGTGAAAAGAAGGATATGGATGACAAACCAACATCCTTGATTATTCTGTCCATTTCTCCCAAAGCAATAGGTGATATAAATACAGAAATAAATATAAGAAGAATTGATATGATTATGAGTGAGAGTATTACCCTGTTCCTCAGTGATTCCTTGAAGACAGTTCCTGCTATTGTTAATATCTTGCTCATTTGTCCCCCTTGAGCAGATTCATGAAATACTCCTCCAGCCTGCTCTCTCGAGGCATAAATGCAATAATCTTGCCATTATTACTGTCAACTGTATGCCTTATTTCCTCTGCAATATTCTCATCCTCAACTGTTATATATATATTATTATCCCTTTCAGCAAAAAATTTCACTCTATTTCTGAATATTTCCAAGACACCTGCATTGGAAATATTTATTTCAATATCAATTTCTTTTAATTCCCTATTGATAATATCCCTTATATTACCTGTTCCAACAATATTGCCATCATTAATAATACAAACCCTGTCTGCTATCATCTCAATATCAGGTAATATGTGGCTTGAGAATAATACTGTTTTCCCTCTTCTCTTCATCAAAAGTATGATATCGCGCAATTCCTTTCTGCCTACAGGGTCCAAACCGGAAAGAGGTTCATCCAGTATAATAAGCTCAGGGTCATTTATTATTGCCTGTGCAATACCTAAACGCTGAGTCATACCCTTTGAAAAGGTGCCGACCCTTTTGTTCATCACATCTGTAAGTCCCACCAGTGAGAGAAAGGTCTTTATTCTGTCATCTCTATTCCGAGAATCTGTTTCATATAGACTGCATATCATCTTCAATGTTTCATATGCAGTAAGGAATGGATAGAATGAAGGGTTTTCAGGCAGAAAACCTATATCATTGAGAACACTATTATTTCTTATATTGCTGTTCATAATACTTATATTTCCGCTGTCCGGGCGCAACAGTCCCATAATCAATTTCAATGTTGTTGTCTTACCTGCCCCATTGGGCCCCAGATAACCGAATATCTCATTTCTTCTGACATCAAATGTGATACCCTTTAATATGGAGTTTATATTCCCTCTGAAATGGGATCTAAAACCCTTATGTACATTATTGACATTTATCATAAAACGCTCCAATACAAAAAAATAGGGGGCAATAGCCCCCCATTATTCAATCAAATTAATGATTACTGTCCGGGTGTCAGTGCAAGATCAATAGCAGCTCCGCCTTTCTTTGCACCTGTGATGGTGTAGAAAGAACCGTCAAAGCTTCCTGCTGCTGCATTTTCAGCATATCCGACTCTACCCTCTGTTGAAGCAGGTCCTGCTTCAATAGCAGCTGTTCCTGATTCTGTGGGATCAAATGGATTGGTGAAATTGCTTGGCAGATCATCATCTTCGCTGATATCTGTTAAATCAGGATATCCGCCTGAATGGTCAACCGAAATGGTCTCAACAGTAACCTGAACTGTGTGCATATTGGCCTTTACTGATGCTTCCTTTGCTCTGTCAATAATCTTGACAAAATTAGGTATAGCAATTGCAGCAAGAATACCAATAATAACAACCACAATCATCAATTCAATAAGTGTAAATCCTTTCTTCATTGGACCTCCTATGTGATTTGTTTATGTATAAGCATTATTCATTCCATATGTAAATCATTCTATTGTTCACCTTACTAAATCTGTAAAGAACAACATTCTCATTATGCCATCAGAATGTATGTGTTGACGGATTAAGCAATAATAATGGGGTTGAAATATCCTTGCCAAATCCTGTTATTGTATAATATCCGCTCTCACCCTCATATTCGACAACACCTTCAATATTGGCAGCAGAGGAATTCTGAATACAGGGATTAGCATCATTAAATGGATTCTTGAATGTTGGTAAATCATCCATAAATGAAGCAATATTAGGGAAATATGTCTGATTATTGTCAATAGCCCTTGTTTCAACAGTCACCTGTGTTGTATGCATATTCGCTACTACTGAAGCCGATTTGGCTCTGTCTACAAGTTTGTAGAAATTGGGTATGGCAATTGCTGTCAGTATACCGATTATCACAACAACAATCATTAATTCAATAAGTGTAAATCCTTTTCTCATACAAATAATTGTAGCATTTTTTGTTCCATTTGTTAATTTAGCTTTTAACATAACTTCGCTTATTATAAATGAGTCTACTTATTCCTTATTTGCGAATTTTCGCATTATGCAAATATATCTGCTTATGCTGATTACACATTGTTAAGCTTGTAAATATGTCTGATTTTGGGAATTCAATACGGGATTTATTATTCAAATACTTGTATATAATCTTATATAATTCATCCACATTAAAATCACTGCTCACATAATCTGATATACCTGCCATATCAGCCAATTCACCTATACCCCCAGCCGGGAATGATATAAATGGTATATTCATTATATATGCCTGTATAAGCACCCTTGGCAGTCCTTCCCACATAGATGTGAAGAGTATTAAATCCAAATCCTTCATATAATGCTCTACATGCTCTGTGAAACCGGTAATCATTATACTTTCTTTCATATCATATTCTTCTATCATCTGTTCAATTTTCCATCTCTCTGGGCCATCACCTATTATAATGAATTTTATATGTGGAAATTCTTTATGTATCCTGTGTGCTACATGCACAAATATATCTATGTGTTTCATTCTCTTGAAATTGGTTATAGTACCAATGATATTTGTATCCGTAATATGCCTTTTTAATCTCACGAATCTCTTGTAATCAATACCGCTGTAAATAATCTCTGCATTACCCATATCAATACCATTATGTAAAGCAATATTAATATTTTCGCGGCAAACAGAGATAAATATATCGGTAATTCGGCTTAGAATTTTTTCTGTCAGTATAATTAAATGCTTTAAAATATTTTTCTGTGAATCATAGAAACTCCAGCCATGCACTGTGAATATATTGGGATGAATATTGCACACATAACCTGCAATCCTGAATATCATACCTGCCTTAGGTGTATTTGAATGAAGAATAAAATGAATATATCTCTTTTTCAGCAATCTTAATATATGCACACTGCGCCAGAGAGCCGCTAAATCCATTAATGGATTAATAGATCTAATCATATAGGGATTTATTATTATCTCAGCATTTAACTGCTGAAATCTCCTGAGCCAATGCCCGCCCCTGCCTGTTATAATAATATGTTTAAATAAGTCACTATTCAATCCGCGTATCAGTTCATATAGATGATCCTGTGCTCCGCCTATATCCAGACGCGTTATTGTGTGAATAATGATAATTTTATTTTTCATTATTGAGCCTGAATATGTAGAAACCTATTCTAATGAGTACAATAACAGTAAATCCATATATCACAAATGCCCAGAAAATATTAACTATTGTTGAAATAAATGCCAGTAGTGATAAAACCGCCTGTAAAAGAATCATAACAAATACAATAAAACCATTTCTTGCAATAATTGCCTTCATTCTCAGAACAAAATGGTCAGCAGAACCGTGAAGCGGATTTTTTCCTCTGCTTATTCGCGCAAATGTGACATATGCAGTATCAAATATTGGAATACCGAATATAAGAATGGGGGTCAAATATGCAATATTATTGACAGATGTGTAACGCGTATTGATTGAAAGAACAGCAAGCATCAGACCAAGCAGAAGAGAGCCGGAATCACCCAAGTATATCCTTGCATCAGGCTTATTGAATATAAGGAATGCTGCCAGAAAACCCGTAATAATGGAAAGTAAGAGAATGGGAGAATTATAGAATCCCGATATATTTATAAAAATCAGTGTTAATGCAATAATCAATCCTATACCGCCGGCCAGGCCATCCATTATATCCATAAGATTGAATGCATTCATAATACCTGTTATCCAGATAAATGTAATTATTGCATTTATGATGAATGGGAATGATGCCACTTCAATAACAATCCCTCTGCTTATAAGAAAAACAGCTATCAAGCTCTGCACAATAATCTTTGGTAAAGGCGAGAGACGCTTGATATCATCAATTATACCTAAAATAAATATCAAACAAAATGATAACAGAATCTCCCAGCTAAACATTTGCTTTCCTGAAGTGAGTGAAAAAGCATAAAAACAAATAATAATAATGAAAAGGATTATTCCCCCTATCTGCGGAATTGGTTTTTTATGAGTTTTCAGTTGAGTATTAGGTTTATCTGTTAATCCAATCTTGTGGGACAAAGGTATGAATATCATTATCATAATAATACTGAAACAAAATGCAATAAATGCATATATAAGGTTATTCATACTAATTCCTTTGCTTTTTTCACTGCTCCGGCAATATCATTGGCTACAAAACCATAATGCCAATTCCCATACCTGCCTGTACAGTGAATATCATTATCTTTGAGATATGACAGATATTTATTCACAGTATCCATTCTTATCCTATTATATATTGCATAAGCATATTCTATATCAAAATCTTCCCTTATTACAATATCATCTTCACTATTTATTAGATTGTATTTGCATAAACTATTTATAATGCCATCAAAATTAATCGTCTTTTTTTCCCTATAGGATATCTCAATAGATAGTAAGTAGTGATATCCTGGAGCCATATTATTATTTACATTAGAGGGAATTCCCACTCTGTAAAAAGGTATATCCTTTTCCGGAAAATACAGCCAATGTTTATCTGTCGGACAGCTGCCTCTTATACCAAGATTAATATTATATACTGATGTATATTCCAGCTGGTTCTCAAACCCATTTATCAGTTTTATGAGTTTTTTCAGGGGAATAGTGGATAACAGAATATCATAATTAAAACATCTGTTTGCAGTACACAATGATTTGTTTTTTAAATCAATACTGTTAATGTCATTATTAAATTGTATCCCGGATAAATCAAATGTGTTTAAAATATTTCCAAACCCACCTTCTTTCGGATAATAAAAATAATCATTATATGAGTTTTTTTCTTTACTCCCTTTTATTATATCACTATCCGTAAAGTGAGGAATGAATTCCCCAAGCCAATCAGTTGTCATATCTTTTAAATCATATTGCCAGAGTTTCTCATTATAGGGAATCATAAAATGCTTACCTATACCCCCGCCATAGTACTTGATAATCCAGTCATAGAATGATTTGACTTTAATGTCCATGGGTCTATTTATGAATTCTTCAATGCACTCTTCTTTTATTTCCCTGCCTGCTTCATGGAAATTGGACTGAAAGGGATAATCAATGATTTTGTCATTTATTGCAATACCGGATTTTTTCTTGATTTTATTCAAACTATTTATATCAATTAATTTAAAAACTGTGTCCTCAATTTCAGAAGGGATATGCATATAATGACCTGTCTTGTCAAATACAAATTTTTCTTTCCTTATAGAACTGCATAAACCACCGGCATATGATTCTTTCTCAATAATGGGACATTTTAGTATTGTTCCTGCTGTTATGCCTGATAAACCGGCACCAAGTATGAGTGTCTTCATCTAAGTATTCCATTGATAAAATGTTCTATCGATTTGCTCAATCTTTTCCAATCATATTGTCTGCCTATTAGCTTATAAGCATTTTCCTGCATTTGATCCATTTTATTCTCATCTTCATACATACTCAATAAAACATTAATTATTGACTGTCTATCTCCTGAATGTATATATCCGGTACAGTTATTGACTGTTATTGCATTAATATCACTTATATCCGGGACTATTGTGATTAATCCATTTGCTAAATACTCAAAATATTTTATAGGGCGAACACCAAACTTAAATTTATCTCTTCCGTAATTTTCATCAATCATAATCAGTCCAAAATCATAGAATTTGTAGTCAATCTTTTCATCCCTTATAATATCATAATCAGATTCACACTGCCCCATTCCCGACACATAGACATCAAGACCAATATTCTGCTGCTTCAATCTATTTTTAATATCTATAATTGCCGTCAGATCATACCATGCGATATGATTAATAGCTATAACTCCCCTTCTCTTTACAGAAAAGATTTTCTGTTCAAGGATATAACCCCCATTGCTTGATACATGAATATCCCTATAGGGGATTTTATACTCTTCCTTTATATAATGACCTATACCGCGGGAAAGCACAATAATCCCTTTTGCCATTCTGGCGGATATCTTTGAAATGAATCGCACAATAGATGATACCCTCTTTTTTTTATTATGGGATTTCATTTCCTCTTCAACAACTGCATTATATTCTATAAATACGGGTTTATCCATTATTCTGGCAATTAATATCTGCAGATAACAGAATGGAAAATATCTGACATATAGTATATCAAATTCATTAAACCTTAATATGATAAAAAATAAAGATGATATATAGAAGAGAATATTATTGATACTGCACTTTTCCCCCTTATAAGAGAAAACTTCACAATCAGATGTGTCTGTCGGAAAATATCTAGTAAATGCCTTTATATGGACTGATGCACCATTTATTTTTTCAATATCAACATTTGTTAAATATATTACTTTCATATTTACATTATATATTTTATATTTAATATGTAAATACTGTGTTATAGTGAATCAATGAAACATTGAATTTTCTCCGTTATTGTATCACTGTATGGACCAATAATATGGTGATCATCAAAGAAACCGTTCTGTTGATATATAAAATCTATATAATCAATAAAATAGACATTATCATGCTCTAATAATTGCGTTATAAGATTGTAATATGCAATCAAAATTTCTTCGGGTATTCTGGACTTATGCTCACAATAAATCGGTGTATTTATGAAAATAACTTTTATTTCATTTAATTTACAAATATTTATAATCTTATTCACAGATTCAGCCATAATATCAGATATCCGGGATGGCTGATTATCTGTTTTATAAAGACTGTCAATATTAGCTGAATACAGATCATATTGCCATTCCCGGCATTCACGTCTATCATAATTTCCAAGGAATAATCCTTCATACTCTTCACTCTTGATATTCGTCCTGTTAATATGGTCCAGCAAAAGAATTGGGGAAAACAGTTTAAATCTCATAATATTGATATAAAAATCTCCTGTATTGGTAAAGATCTTTCTTATTCCCTCCAAATCCAGGAAAAGCATATAGCGGCTTAAAAGCATATTGCGTTTTTTATCATTATTCAGCATATGTTCCTGATTAACTGTGATATTATGAGGAGATAAGCTCATAATAATAATATCAATTGATTTATTATTTGATAGGATATTCCTAATTACATAATATGTGAAAAAAGGACTCTCAGCTCCTGAGGCTATATTTTTACATCTATACATAAGATCAGGATTGATTGCTGTTTGGGCATGTGAATCACCGATTACAAGAATTTCTGTACTATCCAGAATGTTGTCAATTGCCGTAAAGACCGTATCATATCTTTTTTTAATCAATAATGTCATACTCAAATAAAACATTGAGAATATAATTAGAAAGATTGCAATCTTCTTTACATACATGAATACTCCTAAAATTGAAAATATATAAATTCATTTTTACTGGTTACCGGAAACATAAGAATACCCGCAATTATAATAATATAAATCAGCCATCTTATAATGACAGGAGCTTGAATAAATACACCGCTATATTCCCGTCCTCTCTGGAAACAATCTATTACTAACATTAACAGCAGACTGCACATGCATATCAGGATTTCGGCAGCGCTTAATCCCAAATTAATTGTTGAGTAAATATTATTCCAGCTAAATCCTTTGAACATATGAATTATAATATAAAATGCATCATTTATTGAAACAGATCTAAAGAATATCCAAGCAAATAAAATGAGAATATTTGTTGATAAAACAGCAAAAATCCTCATTAGCCAATGTTTCTTAATCTCTTTAATGAATCTGTTTTTTTCAAAAAGA
Source organism: uncultured Bacteroidales bacterium (assembly GCA_964544145.1). Lineage (GTDB taxonomy): Bacteria > Hydrothermota > 32-111 > 32-111 > 32-111 > CAZJAT01. The sequence goes on from CAZJAT010000006.1 coordinate 27,302, forward strand.
TGAATTAACATCTTCTCTGTAATAAGATATATTGAATGGATAAATCCCCATATAATAAATGTCCATGCTGCTCCATGCCATAAACCGCTCAATAAGAATGTTAAGACAATGTTAAATATCCATCTGGCTTTAGCAACACGATTACCTCCTAAGGGGAAATAAAGGTAATCCCTAAACCATGTTGAAAGAGAAATATGCCATCGCTTCCAGAAATCACTTATAGAAATAGCCCAATATGGACGTCTGAAATTAAGCATAATATCAAAGCCCATCACCTTTGCTGTACCAATTGCTATATCTGAATATCCGGAGAAATCACAATATATTTGAATAGAGAAAAAAATAACACTGAGAATAAGAGGAAAACCTTCAAATAATGCGGGAGTTTCAAATACGGTATTCACAAGAATGGCCATTCTATCTGCAATAACAATTTTTTTAAATAAACCCCACAAAATAATTTTAATGCCTTCGGCAATTCTACGGGAATCCCAGTGATGTTTTTCTCTGAATTGAGGCAGTAGATGGGTAGAACGTTCAATTGGTCCTGCTACCAGCTGCGGAAAAAATGAAACATATAGAGCAAATATACCAAGATGCTTTTCAGCATGCCTCTTACCCAAATAAATATCAATTGTATAGCTCATTGTCTGAAATGTGTAGAAGGATATTCCGACCGGCAGGAGAAATCCGCTGTACGGTATAGTTCTGAATATATTCATTCCATTTAGTAGTGTATTGATACTTAGACTGAAAAAATTGAAATACTTGAAGCCGAATAATATGAGTAAATTAATGGAAATTGATATAATTAGATATATTTTTTTTTTGCTTAATGAGTCAGATTCATCTATCTTAATCCCACAGATGTAATCAACAAATGTAGAAAGTAATATAAGAATTATATATTCGGCTTTCCAGCTCATGTAAAAATAATAACTGGCTGAAAGAAGTAAAACCCATCTGTATTTATGAGGAATTATAAAATATAGAAAAGTTATACTTATAAAAAAAATTAGAAATTGGTAAGAATTAAAAAGCATTAATTTTTATCCATCCGATCTGAGTGATAAAATACAGAAAAGATGTATTTAAAGCATTAACAGTGTTGTACTTATTGAGTCCGTCATCACCGGGGAATGTTGTGAGTCCTGCATCAATACAAACAAAAATATTGTATAAAGGTGCCGTCTTCTCATAACCTTGATTGAGCTTTTTGACGCATAAATCCATAGCATATCCGCTGTAGATAAGATTTTTAATATCCATTGAGAGAAGAAGTGAATCAAATGATTCAAGAGACATATCATCAAATAGTATTAAATCTCCTTCTGACAGGATTATGTCCCGATTTATTCGAAAGGGCAATTTGCTGAATTCAATATTATTCTTTGTATTATTCAGCATCAGTCCGGGAAATTCATTAAAATATGAATTTAAAATGCTTCTCCCCTTAAGAATAAGGGGTAAATGTGTATCTATTCCTTCATAGTTATATTTATTGATTTTGAGTAAGTATTCATTTAAATAATTTGAATCAATACCTTGATAGGTATCTCCTTTCATTGAATATAATTTAACAAGATCAGTCTTTGAATAAAATGGCATAATGAATATTATTTTTTTTAGTTGTTTTCTCATTTTCTGGATAAAGGGATTCAAGACCTCTTTCATATGCTTGGAAGCAATAGTATTCTTAGAGGGAGTTCCCATAAAATATGCTCCCAATGGCATTACAGTACTTATTTCACCATTGTCAATATCAATCGGATGAATTACAATCAACGCTGTTTCCTGAGGATCTATGTTGATATCATGAATAATCATTGATCTGAAATTGTATGAATATCTCATTGCACGGATTGATAACATTGAACTGTCCTTCAGTATAATTGGTGCACCGGAAATACTGTTTTCAAGGACTATACTGTCAAAATAAGGGGGATAATGATTGAGAAAAACTATTGATGAATCAGATTCCGTAAACTCAGGTTCAAATATGAGTGTGTTATAATTCTGAACAGTTTCGTTATCATTACCAATATTCTCACATGAAATAAATATAGAAATTACTATGATAGTAATCAGTATCCTGAAAAGAATATTTATTCTCATATAAATCAAGTAATTACCATACTTTGATAGTGTTGTCAACAATAATATATGTGTTCTATTGCAAACTCGCTTTCAATGTGCTATAAGATATTTATGGAAGATCTGAATATAGTAGTTTTCAATCATCTATTTAATGATTCCAGAGTCATTAAACAGATACATTCCTTAAGCAATAATTATCAAATCAATATAATTTGCCTTAAAAATAGGAATATACCCCATTCTGATTATTCTAAATCATTCAAAAAAGTCAATTTTAGGTTCATTCACTTTTCCCAAAAAATACATAAGAAGAATTTAATTACATTTATTAAATGGCAGTTCCTAATAAGATTTCAATGTTTCAAGATATTAAATAAATCAAAAGGGAAAATACTGGCAAATGACTTAGAGACACTTATTCCTGCATACTTTGCGCGGATAAACAACCCTGAATCAATCATTTACGATTCACATGAGATATGGACTCAAAGACAAGGGTGCATGAAAACAGTAATTCACAAATTCATTAACTTTATTGAATATTTATTAGAATGTCATATTGTTCAGAGAATAGGTTCTATTATGACAATTTCCGAAGATATTGCAGAATATCTGAAGAGAGTCTGGCAATTCAGAGGTAAAATAAATATAGTAAGAAATATCCCTGAATTCAGCGAACCAAATGTATATAGTATTTCTCGAAGGAATTTAGCTATTCCGGAAAATATGATTCTCTTTGTATATGCTGGACAAATTTCATCTGAGAGAAACTCCGATAAACTTATACGGGCATTTCAATCAGTCGCAGATAAAAATATAGGATTAATGCTTATCGGCCGTTCACATATTGACATAGGTTATGATATTTCCAAATCAGAAAACATATTCCATATTAACGAAATTCAGCAGTCACAATTGATAAATTATCTGAGATTAGCCGATATCGGCATTCATCCTCTCAATACATCATCTTCAATCAACCATGCTTTAGCATTGCCCAATAAGCTTTTTCAATACCTACATGCAGGTTTGGCATTGTGCATGTATGAAAATAAGGCAGTTAGACAAATTATAGACAAATGTAAAAATGGATTATACGGCAATATGGATAATGAAGAGAATATCGCTTTGAATATACAGAAAATAATCAAGGAAGATATAATTTCAATGAAGAAAAATTCTGACATCTGTAAGATTAATTACAACTGGAAAAAAGATGAAATTATTCTCAGAGAAGCAGTTTGTGGATGAGAAAAATAATATCTGTTGTTTATAATTTATTATCTCATGATACACGAGTTCTTAAGACAGGCAGAGCGCTTGATAATATTTCCGAATATTTTTCATTTGTCGCCCTGCAGAACAGTGATTCAAATAAAAATATTATTTTTGATTGTATTGATAATATTCCTGTATTACGCGTCAAACAGGATTTTCCCACATTCTATTCAGAAAATGAAATGGAGAAAAGTATCAAAAAAGGACGTATAAGACATTATATCAGCTTCACAACTATAATCAGATTTATTACTCATATTAAATTCTATTTTCAAAAACTTTATATTATGTATAAAGCCTATCTGATACCCGATTATAATATTATCTATTGCAATGACTTCAATACACTTATAGCTGGGTTCATGGCATCCAGGAAGAAAAAAGCTAAAATTATTTATGATTCTCATGAATTATGGTTTGATCAGGGTTATTCTGTTAATTCAGTTTTCAAAAAATGCCAAATTGCATTTGAAAAATTCATGGAGTTAATTATAATCAGGAAATGCAATGCAGTTATAACTGTATCATCCGGTATTGCCGAAGAGTTAGCAATGAGATATGGCATTAAAAAACCATTTCTTATAAGAAATCTTGTTGAGCATAAACCAATTATCAATAAAAAATTATGCAATGATATTAGAAATGCCAATAACATTCCTGATAATGCCATAGTTATTGTATACCAAGGTTCATTGATTGACAGTAGAGGTATTCCGGAATTAATTGATTCCATATCCATTCTTCCTGAAAAATTCCATCTGCTTCTTATGGGAACAGGTTTATCGAAAGAAAATACTGAAAAGATCACCAAATCAAAACGCATTCACTATTTAGGCATGGTCCCGGAAGCTGAGCTCCATAAATACACCAGCGCAGGCGACATAGGTATTCACCCTCTTCACAAATCATGTATCAATAATATATTAGCATTTCCCAATAAATTCTCGCAATATATGAATGCAGGTCTTGCACTTGCATTGTTTGATGCATCTTCAAGCAGAGAAATCATTAATAAATACGATTGCGGCGTTTTGTTTGAACCCGGCAATACGGAAAATATTATTGAAGCAATAAGAACAATAGTACAATCCGGCAAATTGGAATACTATAAAAGAAATTCAAAGAAAGCATTTGAAGAAGAATATTGCTGGGAAAAAGAAAAAAATACACTAATTAAGATAATCAAAACAATTTATTAATGATTTATTCAAAAAAATTTATTTTATACCATAATGATATTACGAGGAATTGCCACATCTGCCATATATTATAATCACCGTTTTTCCTAAACTCATTTATAGTATCATCAAGCACCTTAGCACCTATCAGATTTTTTATCTGCGTGTTTGACACGATATCCGTATATGTATCCATATAGTATTTTCTTGTCCAGTAATCAAAAGGTGTTGCATATCCAAGCTTATTTTTTCTTGTATATATATTATCCGGCAGTATGCCTTTCATTGATTCCCTTAATATATACTTTGTATGACCATGGTGAATCTTTTGATTAAATGGTATTGAAAGAGCTTTTTCAACTACCCTGTGATCAAGGAATGGGACCCTGGCTTCAACTGAGAAATTCATACTGTTTCTATCTTCATAATGCAAGAGAGCAGGCAAACCGTTGAATGATAGAGATTTTCTCATCCAACTGTCCAAGGTATAATTATTTCTATTATTAATAGGTTTATTCATTCTCCTTCGTGCATCGTTTTTAGCTTTTACATAAGAATTATACATTGCACTTCTGAAATAGCTTTTAAATTGACTCCTCCCCGTTAATCTGTATATCTCCCCTATCTCTTTTAAAACATCTGCATCATAATGCTGAACATTATTTATAACATCGCTTATGAAATACGGAAAATAACTAAAATATCCCGAGAATATTTCATCAGCACCCTGACCATCCAAGAGTACTTTCACTCCGTTTTCTTTCGCTTTTTTCATTACAAACCACTGTGAATAGACACCATATGCAAGAATCGGTTCATCTTGTGCATAAACCATCTTATTAATATTATCAAAATAATTGTCAGAATCCGGATAAATCTTACTTATATTTATATTCCTGTCTTTTTCAAATTCATCTACATACTTTTCTTCATCATATCCTCTAATGTTGTAAATTGCTGAAATTGCATTTATCTTTTTATCTAAAACTCTTGAAGATATACTCACAATAGAACTGGAATCAATGCCGCCGCTCAGACAGCTTCCCACCTCAACATCACTTCTAAATCTCAACTTTATAGAGTCAATAAGCATTTCCCTTAATTCACTGACATTGACTCTGAAGTTAGTTGATTTATTTATTCCTATAGAGTAATATTCTTTCTGGTATTTTTTCCCATTACTGAATATAAGATTATTACCGGCTTTCAATTGTTTTATTGGTTGAAAAAATGTGTTTTCATCATGATCAAATTGTCGGGATTGGAGATACTCTGCTATCATATTGTCATCTCTTCTGATATCACCGGGGAATGCAGCTGTTAATGCCTTAATCTCAGATGCAAATGCAAAATAATGTTCATTTAATATATAATAAAACGGTTTAATACCGAATCTGTCTCTCGAGCAGAATAGACTTTTATATTTATTATCCCACAAACAAAAAGACCACATACCATTAAATCTGTTTACACAAGATTCCCCCCAACAATCATATGCTGCAGGAATAATTTCTGTATCAGAACGGGAATGAAAAGAATAACCTTTATTTATGAGTTCCTTTTTTAGTTCTATGTAATTATAAATTTCTCCATTGAATGTGATAACATATCTCTTATTCAAATATAGCAGCGGTTGTGCCGCATCATTACTAAGATCTATTATAGACAATCTCCTGTGACCTAAAAACACATCATTGCCATCATTAATATATGTACCACAGCCATCAGGTCCGCGATGATATAATTTACTATCCATTATTTTCATTTTGCTGACACAATTATCCAATGTTCTAAATTTTTTTATACCGAAAATTCCACACATTAGAAAACTCCACAGCATCGCGTACATGCTGGTAATAATTTATTTTTCTTCATAAAAGCTCTGAATTTTCTGTATTCTTTTCCATTCCATATCTCATTATAGGACTGTTCATATATATTACCCATAATAAGAGGATAGCATCTTGTCATGATTACCGCATCCCCATTGGACATTATCTGCATAATATTCCATGGTACTACACATTTCTGCTGCTTCACAATTGTGTCAGGCTTATTGTAAAAATCATGCACCTCTCTGATTGTTTTTAATTCAGGTGAAAACTGAACATTGCTGAAATCTTTTTTAATTCTGTTTATCTCATTCTGCAATTTAGCCGTATTCATATCAGCTGGATTAATCACTTCTATACTGCTTCTGGTGGATTTAATATATGGTCCATATAACTTGTTTGTAAGAACCGACATATCTTCACTCACAAAATTCATATGTGAAAAAGAAATACTATCAACTCCCAGTTCACTGAAATACAATGCAAATTCGTACATTTGTTCTACATTCATCGGCAATATAGTGAAATTCATATTCACAGATGTTTTACTTTTGTCTCTATTATTAAGAATATATTTAACTCCACTATTCATTTTATTGAAGAATCCCTTCATACCCCTTATAATATCTGCAGTTTCGAACATTCCATCTGCTGATATCCAAACATCATTAACCCGGTTTTCCAGAAGCATGTCCGCTTTCTCAAGTAATAACAATCCATTTGTAGTGACCTGAATACTCAATCCCATTTTTTTCACCTCTTTTATCATCAATTCCAGAGATGGATAAAGCAATGGTTCTGTAGACGTAATTGCTATTGCAGGTTTGAATTCTTTTACTTGTCCCATAAATTTCAGTGCATTTTCAATATCCATATTATTGTCATCATTTACCATCAATTTGTAAAACTGCGATTCCTTGTTGTTCTGTCCGACGTCACACATAATACATTTCAGATTACAAACACTATTAACCGCAAGATAAATGGTATTCGGATGCCAGTATGCATATGCACTATTATACTTAATGCGGTTTTTCACTAATCTCATATTGTTTCTCACTCTTCTACTTATCTTCATATCTACCGCCAATATATATGTTATATGTGCAAAATTCTTTTTTCCCTGAAATTATATATATCTCACTTGCAGGTTCCATGTGATTATATAATCTAGAAAACCAACCTCTGTAATTATGTTCATTTCCTTTATAATGTATAATCTCATCAAACAATGTCTCAATTTCCAGTATAAGCATTGAATTTTCTCTTATTGAAACAATCTTGTTTTCATTTACTTCAATTCTGCATTCAGGGTGAAAATGCAATATATCAGTAAATGTTTCACTTTCAATCCCTTTAATACTGTCTTTTATTTTTATTCTTTCTTTATCTATAAATATTTCCCTGTTAATAAAAATATCATCCTTTATATATCTATAAGCATTGAGAGATGATTTTATGTGAATACTATCTCCTATTGAATCAATTTTTGTTTTTATCGGTTTCGCTCTGTGATTGAGTGTCCAGAAATTATCGTCTAATCCGGAATAAGACCCATTATTACAGATAAAACAGTTATGTCCATATGTTGCCCTAAATTGGTCATGCACCTTTTTGTCTAATGTATATGTTCCCGTTCCAGGATCAACAATATGCATTTCATTCCCTATTGAAATTGTAAAATTCATATTATCATCATGACCATGCGTGCCATGAGGATTATCATCATTGTAATCCTTGCCAATATCTCCATTATCAAATGTTATTTTAATTTTCTTACCATTCATAATTTTGTTAATAAAGTAGAAACCTGAATCTTTAAAACTAATAAGATGAGATTCTCCATTAATTTTACTATCAGTACAAACATTAGGTATCCTGCCTGTCCACCAAAATATTTCTGAAATAGTTTTTTTATCTGAAGTATTAATTATTCCATTGTTGTATATGGCATTTAACAGTTCAGGATAGAGCTTAAAAGAATTCGGTTTAAAAAATGTAAACTGCAAAACCCTTGCACTGTCAAAATCACCTATAATTATTGCATCTCCATCAGGTAATTTACACTGTTCTATAAACCTTCCCAGACCATGAATTCGTTTATCTAAAAGAGCATAGGAAAACATCTCATTATTGCGCTTCATAATTTGTCTGCTTATTATAAGAAACTCCAGAATATATCTGTAATAACCGGATGATTGTTCATACTGCAAATTATCGTTTCTAAACTGAGTTGTTAATTCTTCCGTCATTCTGTTTTTTGCGTCTCTTAACAAGATTCGGCTGTTTTTGAATTCAGGAAAACTCAGAGTACATAATATAACTGAAGCAATATTGCCTATATAATGATTTGTACTCTTAACACCTTTCTCATAATGCTTAACAACATACATCAGGTGCACATATATCAATCTACGGAGCATATCTTGAAATTCCTCATCCCGGAATTTTTTACTTTCTTTTAAATACTGATATATATATATAAGAGTAATCATGCGTTGAGCTACAATAAGATTCGCTGTCCATGCAACAGTATATGGACAATCATTCTCCTTTTCCCAATCAATCAGGATCTCTTCTATTTTTCTCAAATATTTTTCATTTTTTGAAATTATGTCAGCCAAAATAAGATCTTCTATAAAGAGTAATTTATTTAATTCCCAGTTGAATTTAATGTCTGTTCTATAAAACGGAGGTTTGAGCTGCGATTTATTTAACAGTTCATTAAAATTCATATAATACATATTCTTCCACCTAAACTTTCGGAAACTGTCATTCCAAATAATTCTGTTTCCAAATTGTTTTTCTTCATTTAGAATATTCAGTTTGTTAGTCATTATCAGATCAGCTCTTGTTATTATTGTATTCCTCAGCTCATTGTCATTAAGTATTTCTCCTAATTTGTTTAATTCAGTCTCATTCCAAAGAAATTTGGAATGAGTATTATATTTTTCTGTTATCCTGTATTTCTTATTAAGGTATTTACTCAGAGATTCATCCTTGTATCTATTCCGTATTCCGGATTTTCTGAATCCAAATTTTTTCAGAATAAATGCAATTTCTTTTCTCGCTCTATTTATCATGATCCCTCAGAAATTCTTTCAGCTTGCTCATCTGATTTTCCCAATTATACTTATTTGCTGCTATTAACACTGCATTTTTCCTGCAAAGCTGCATTCTATCTTGATTATCAATAATTCTATTGATTGCTCTCGCAATTTCGGTTGGTGAGTGATTGTCGAAAACTTCTCCTGTATCTGTTTGCATAATCATTTTTTCTGTTATCTCACTTCTGAAAGCAACAATTGCGAGTCCAGCCATCATATATTCGAAAAGCTTGTTCGGTGCCGCAAATTTATTATTAAGATTAACAGGTTTATAAGGAATAATCCCAATATCTGCGAATGTAGATGTTTTAACCATTTCCTCCATACTTACAGGATTAAGGAATATGACTCTCTCACTTATTTTTTTGTTAATCACATAACTTCTCAATTCACCTTCCATTCTACCATAACCCCGCATGAAAAGAATCCCATTCTTTACATACTTCATAGCTTCAATTAGTTCAATCAGACCTCTGCCCAGCTCATAACGGCCAAGATACAGTATTATTTTAGTTTCTTGTGGAATATTGTATTCTTTTTTCATCTGTGCTGATTTTTGTTTAGATTCAACTATATCAATATACGTAAAGTCAGGTGCATTATATATGATATCAAAATTTTCAGTTTTATATTTCTTTTTAAGCTCACGGGCTATAGGTTCGCAGACCGTTATCAGATAATCAGCATTTTTTATATATTTATTTTCATAATGAGACATTATTTTTTTAAAAGGTAAGCTGAATTCTCCAGACATTTCTGTCCATAATTCATGTGAATCATATATAAGTATACATTGAGCTTCGTTTTTATGCTGAGCAGGTCCAATAAGACAGGATAAATCATGTGTGTGTATAATATCGCAATATCTTATGTTTCTTTTTATGAATTTATATACACTTCTGTTGAAGGATCGAATGACAGCAAAATATATCACATTGTTGATAATTTTTATAATCTGCCATCTGGAATCCAGCTTCAGTTTGGACATAATGTAGGTCACCTTCCCCAATATATCGACTAATACAGATTTGCCGGTAAAATATATGTGCTTATTTTTCTCTATATATTTATCATTTAATTTCTGATTGAAACCCAATACATTAACATCATAATCCAATTTGCTGAAATACTCATAATATTTCATCACTCGCGGGTCATTAGCCACATTACTCATAACTGTAAGTAAAATCTTCATATTTTCCACTTGTGAGGAAGAGAAAACATCTTTCCTTCATTATCTCCCATCACCTTGATAATTGTTCTATTATTCTCAGTCAGGAGTTGCACTCCAGCGCTACTGAAGATTGAGTATGATATAAGATATATTCCGCTTTGAATTGACATCTTTTCAATTTCAAACTCCACATTCATTGTGCTGTTTGGTTCAATATCCTTTGTATACTCCATTACTTCAATACCATTAATAGTGACGAAATTGATTTTTACTTTATATTTATTCCTATCTGCTCCGCTAATTTTGAATTTGATGTTTATATTACCATTCTTGTCAATGCGGGTATAATTAGTTTCGCTGTTATTAACTGTAATAGAGTGTAATCTCATTGTTACACAAGATTCGTCAGTACTTGAAAATTGAAGATAATTAAGTCTATTGTCTCTCATAATATAATCAAAATAATTTTCCAAAGACGATTCTACGCCGCCGGAATATTTTATACCGCCTTCAAGTAAGAGTATACACCTGTCACATATTCTTCTTATCTGCTCAATATTGTGTGATACAAATATAATTCCCATTCCTTCAGCTTTAAGTTCCGTTATTTTCTTAATACATTTTGACTGAAACTCTATGTCTCCTACAGCTAGAACTTCATCAATAAGTAAAATTGAAGATGGTAAATTTACAGCAATAGAAAAAGCCAGTCTTACAAACATCCCTGAAGAATATTTTTTTATTGGTAAATCAATATACTCCCTGATATCGGCGAAATCAATAATATCATCAATATGTTCTTCAATCATCCTTTTTTCAAACCCTAATATACCGGCATTTAGAAAAATATTCTCTCTTCCGGTCAACAGAGGATGAAAACCTGCGCCAAGTTCTAAAAGAGGAATAATAGGTCTATTTATTGTAATTACTCCTGAATTACTGTTTATTGTTTTACTCAGTAATTTTAACAATGTTGATTTACCTGCTCCATTGGGACCCAGAATACCTACACATTCGCCCTCATTGAGTTTAAATGAAATATCATGCAATGCTTTGACAGATCTTTTGGGTTTCAATCTGAGCATTTCAAAAATACTTGGATTAAGCAAATAATTTTTTGACAGATTTTCTGCTGATACAAGTATATTATTCATAATATATCATTTATCCTCTTCATTAAGAATTTGAATATTAATTGACCCGCAATTACAATTATCAATACCATTATTATTAAGTAAATAACATCTTTAATAAGAGGCATTTGATTGAATAGCAGCACATTTCTGTATATATGAATAAATATACTCATTGGATTACCATAATAAATTATTCCGCGAAGAGAAACAGGATAACTTTCTAATGGTATAATTATTGGTGTAAAAAATACCATAAAATATAAAATCATTGATACAATCTGAATGATATCACGAAATATTATTTGTAGAGGAGCCAGTATAAGAGCTATTCCGTAAATATATACCATCTGAATAATCAATACAGGAAATAATACAAGCCATGAGATGCCTATACTGTATCCGAAACTAAGATATAAACATTCAAATATCACAAAAGAGATAAGCAAATCAACTGTTGGTGAAATAATTGCAGATAATACAATGCTCTCCCTAGGAAAATACACTTTTTTAATTACAGATACATTTGTTTCAATTGATTGTACTGATTTCTGTATTGCTTTCTGAAAATATGACCAAAAAAGCATCCCGCTGTAGATATATACAGGATAGTGAATCCCATTCACCTCATTCATATTCATATATTTAGCAGACAAAAATGTGAAAGCAATCATGAATACTATTGGCTGAATAATGACAATAGATATTCCAAAAAGAGTGTGCCTGGATTTAACAATGAATTCTTTTTTTACTAGAGCGGAAAGAATATTGATTGCATAAGATAATTCACTTCTTTTTAAACTATTCATTAAGCAGTCTCTTTTCATAATCACTAATATATACATTTACCAAATCAATATTAGATTGTTCGTTTCCATTACAATCCAAACCTATGCCAATAAATGATAGCAAATTTATACCTTTCCTGAAATTGGGTTCACAATTCACTGCTTCTTTCAATTGCATTACTGCTTTGACTGTATCCCCTACAGCAAGAAGATGCTGAGCATATTGATATCGGCAGAAAGGATTAAACGGATTCATGGATATTCCGATTTCATAATTCTCATTTATCATTTCATCAATGTTATTATTTTTCCTCAATACACTTGTTTTGTATTTTGTTAGGAATAAAGCATATTTAATATAATTATTATAATCCATAGGAACAATTCTAAACAATACATCATAATCGTCAAGTATGGATTGAAAATATTCTACCCTATTGGTTTCATTGTATATAAATTCACTGATTTCCATTTCAGTTTTAAGATTTTCAGGATTCCCGCTGATTTTATATATCATATCAAGCTGTTTGCATGCATCTATATATCGTTTAAGAATAGTTTTATCTGTTTTCTGAATTTTTTTATTTATTTTCATTATGTGCATATCAGTATAAATATCACTTACTGTTATAAGCATATGAATTAAAATAATGATTGTAAATAATAATTTTATCAGTACACCGGTTCTTTTCTTAAATTCAGAAAATATATATGCAAATGCTGTGAAAAAAACAATAGCATTATAGGGAAGATACAGCGTATTATCAAACAGAGACATCACTGAAAATAGAGCAAGCAATGTTATAATAAATTTATCCTCTAAAGATATTTTTTTCTTCTTATATATGTACCTGATTACAATGAGCAGAAAGCTTATTAACAGGATAATGCCTAATATACCTGCATTTACAAACCATTCAAGATATTCATTGTGTGCTATCTTGGCATGAGCTGCATATCTGCCGATTCTCCCTTCAACAGGGAAATTGTTTTTTAGGGAATAATAATGGAAATTACCATAACCTATCCCAAATGGCAGATTATCAATGCCAATATTTACTGCCTGTTTGTATATATTTATACGCTGCACACCATAAGGATTAATTTCTGCTTCATGAAACATTCTGTTTTTTGATTTTGAAGGAATGATAAGCATCAAAATTAAAATAACAAATAACATAATCAGTGAAAATCTTTTTTTAAACGTGAATACAATAAAAAATGCAACAAAGGGAATCAGCACAATAATATTCCTGCTGCCTGTTTTCACAAGAAAAAAGAATAACAATAATGTCAGTGGGATTGTGAGGAATAATGATTTCCTATTTAATTTAAATATGCGTATACTGATAAATATAAGAGCAGTTATTCCTCCAATAAGCAGCAGGGAAAGAAAATTCGGATAAGATGTATTCCCCTCTATCCTGTTCATTCCGCTTATAATCTGGGGCAATGAATAAAAAACCTGAATCACTGCAGATAGGGATAAAGCAGATGCAATGGTATAAAAAATACGTGTTTTTTTCCATTCAATTGATGATATGAACACCAAAGCAGTGAAATATACGGCATACTCAGCAAAATGCAGTCTGCTATTGTAAGGATTTACTGAATAATTATAATGAATTGTGAAAATAATAATATATAGAAGAAATACTGATATTGCATAAATATTTATTTTTCTTTCCCTCTCAGCAAAATATATAAGCAGCCATCCGGATAGATTCAGTAAAGCATAGTATCGAATAAACATAAAGTGTTCACAATTGAATATGGAAGGCAGGATAATAATTATAAAAAGAAAAATATATTTACCGTAATTATTTAATATTCTCATATTTCTTCAATTTTCTGTACAATGTTGATAGATTGATTCCAAGCATTTTGGATGCTTTTTTCTTATCATCATTATTCATTGTCAGGGCCTTGTTTATCATTTCAATTTCCATCTGCTCCAATGAACTGAGATTCTCATTCGCATAATCAACACTAATATGATTATCCGTATTTTCATTACTGTCAATTAATATATCCTCAGCATATATTGTATCATTTTGCTTAATCACTATAACCCTTTCAATAATATTCATCAATTCTCTGATATTACCCGGCCATGAGTATTTTTTCAGTTTCATATAAACCGAATCATCTACTAATTTTATCTTTTTATTATACCTTTTTAAATACTTATCCAGATAATAGTCAAAAAGAAGAGAAATATCCTCACATCGTTCACGTAAGGGAGGCAGGTTAATGCGAATGACATTTATTCTGTAGAAGAGATCATTCCTGAATCTTCCGGCACTGACTTCTTTCTCTATATCCTTATTGGTTGCTGTAACAATTCTTACATCAATGGGTATTGATTCAACACTTCCGATGGGACAGATTTCTCTCTCCTGTATAGCTCTTAGCAACTTAACCTGCATTGATGTACTCATCTCTGCTATCTCGTCTAAGAAAATTGTTCCTTTGTGTGCGACCTTGAATAATCCATCCTTATTTGTATATGCTCCCGTAAATGAGCCCTTTTTATGACCAAATAATTCACTTTCCAGCAGATTCTCATTTATAGCCGCACAATTTACTGAAACAAAATTATGGTTTTTTCTATTAGACTGATTGTGAACCATTCTCGCGATTATTTCCTTGCCTGTTCCGCTTTCGCCAGTGATTAATACCGTTGAATCAGTCGCTGAAATACTCTTTACTATATTTCTTATTTCTTCGATTTTCTTATCTTTCCCAACAAGTATATTCTTCTCTCCTTCATTGTATTGCTCTTTATAATATGAATAATTAAGTTTAATTTCTCTGTCTTTCAATGCTTTTTCAATAATGCCTGTGAGTATATCAATATCTTCAATCTTTTCCAGAAACTCAAATGCTCCTCCTCTCAATGCTTCCAAAAGCATATCACTGGTTCTGCCATATGCAGTTATCAGGATTACATTTATCATTGGATCAATGTTTTTTAATTCATTCAGCAATTCAATGCCGCCCATTTCCTGCATACGGATATCACTTATAACAACATCAATATTTTCAGCTTTGAAAATATCAATCGCCTCAACAGGATTAACTGTAAAAGACACCCTATACCCTGATTTTTTCAATTTATAATCAAGCATTTTACATCTATTCAAATCATCATCAACAATCAGAATATGATTATCATTCATCAATTCTCCTTATCATAATTTCAAATAGAGTATAATTCTGAGTAGATTCATACCTGATATCTCCATTGAGTTCATCCTTTATTATTCTGAACACTATTGCAAGCCCCAAACCGGTTCCATTTGATTTTGAACTGTTGAAAGGTTGGAATAATCTCTGTCTGATTTCTTCAGATATACCCTCACCATTATCTTCAACACTTATAATATGGTATTTTTCATTATTTGAGTATGCAATTTTTATTTTAGGCTCTGAAACATTTCTCACTGCATATTGTGCATTTTTGAGAATATTGATGAGCACCTGTTTCAATTTGCTTATATCAGAAATAAAATATATATTCCTGTCTATATTCAGTTCTGTCAATAATTCAATCCCAAGCAGTTTCACAATATTGTCTATCATTGAATATAAATGAACTGTATCCATATTAATTGAAGATACCCTGGCAAATGTTAAAAAATCATTTATAAGATTATTCAGTCTTTCAATCTCTTCCAATACTATTTTGAACATTGGATGCTCTTTAAATTGTTCCGGCACCTCCTCACCTATTATGCTGACAGACCCCTTAATACTGGAAAGCGGATTTCTTATCTCATGGGCAATAGATGCCGATAATTCACCTATAGCACTGAGTCTCTCCTTTTCCAGAAGTTTTTGCTCATAAGCCTTCATCTGAGTGATATCATTTATAACCAGAATATAATTTACATCATCCCCTTTTTTGATGCTCTGCATCCGTATATCATAGAATCTGCCGTCTTTTTCATATTGTGTATATTCCCTTCCTAAATTTTCTGAGATAACTGATGTCAATGATGACAAGGGTTTATCCACAGCAAGACCCGGAAAAAGCTGTTCTGCAGAATCATTGAAATCATCAATATGATAATCATTGTCAATCACAATAATGGCAGATTGAATATTATTGATGATATCCCTAAGTCTGATTCTATAATTCTGCTGCTGATATGCTAACCGTTCTGATAGATATCCTCCTATTGCTGCAATAAAAAAGAATCCCAATGCATTAATATATAATCGCATAAGCGCATTTTCCAGTATTATCTCACCCGCAATATTTAAATCATATGGAGAGAGTATAAATCCAAAATATTCACCAATTATCAATAATGTATATCCAATTGTTGACATGACAGCAAGCAGCATTCCCCCTCTTATAAAAAGGAAAAAAGTGCCTGTAATAATATTAATGAAATACAGCATAGTGAAAACACTATCCCTGCCGCCTGTGTAATAGATAATGGCAAATATCAGCAAATTATCAAATATAAGCTGTATATAGAGATGATGTTTTGCAAGTTTACCTGTTTTAATGATAATAATGAAAATAAAATCCATCAATACTGTCAGAGAGATAATAATGATTAGAGGAATGAAATTTAAATCAAGCCCTCGTGTCAGGGTAACTATACCTGTTCCCAGTATTGAAGTAACAATTACCAATCTGAGAATTATATACCATTTATACTGCAACTTAAGCGTTGAGAACATACATTATTGTTTTTTTACATTACAAGCGTTACCATCTGGAACATAGGCAAATACATTGCCATAACCATTCCGCCGATAACCACACCAATTACAACAACAATAATAGGTTCAAGAGCTGCCATAAGTGTCTCAACAGCTGCATCAACCTCTTCATCATAGAAGTCAGCAACCTTTGTAAGCATTTCCTCTAAACCGCCCGTTTCCTCTCCAATCTTGATCATCTGGGTTACCATTGGCGGGAATATAGATTCCTTAGAAAGAGGAGTAGATATAGATTCACCTTCCTGTATTGAACTTCTTGATTTCATAATTGCAGCTTCAACAACTGCATTTCCCGATGTTCTTGCCGTTGTTTCCAATGCTGAAATAATATTCACACCGGAAGACATCAATGTCGCAAGTGTACGGGAAAATCGTGCAATAGCAGTTTTTTGAATAAGCGTTCCAAATACGGGCACTTTCAAAGATACCTTATCAATTACCATTGTCCCTTGAGGTGTTTTTTTGAAGAAATTGAATCCTACTGCTATTGCTATAATGATAATGATAAATACAACAAAATTGGCTTTCAGAAAATCACTCATAGCCATGACTATTTTTGTAGGCAATGGTAAATCACCCCCGAATGAAGAAAACATTGATGCAAATACTGGAATAACAAAAACAAGAAGAACCACAGATGCTACAATCGCTACACCAAAGATCACAGCAGGATAAACAAGAGCACCCTTTATCTTTCTTGCAAGAGCTTCTGATTTTTCCAAATATGCGGCTAAACGCATTAATATTGTATCCAGTGCTCCACCTTCTTCGCCAGCCTTTACCATATTGGTATATAGGTCAGTAAACACACCTTTCTGCTTTTTCATTCCATCGGCAAGTGTACTCCCTCCTTCAACATCAGATATCATATTCTTCAATACTGCTTGAAAGCTTTTATTCTCAACCTGATCCTTAAGGATTTTAAGACATTGAAGCAGGGGTAAACCCGCTGATATCATGGTTGCAAACTGTCTGGTAAAGAGAGTTACATCCTTTGTATTGACACCGGAACCAAATTTAATTTCCATTGATGCCCAATCGCGGCTTATGGAAATAATCTGAATCTGCTGAGCTTTTAAAATAGATTTTGCTTCATCAATATTCTTTGCCTCAATCTTATCCTCAATTACCTTTCCTTCTTTGTTCCTGCCTTTATATTTGAATTTATTCATTCTAATACCCCCTTTTAAGGTTTGGAACTGCCGCTACCGCCAGCCCCCTGTCTCATATCCGAGAGCATTCGTTCCAGTTCACCCGGCTCTCTTGAAGCTGACATCATACTCTTCAATGCTATATGGCCTTCTTTATATAAATTAAACAATGATTGATTCATTGTCTGCATACCGTATTTTTTCCCTGCCTGTATAAGTGAATATATCTGATGGACTTTATCATCCCTTATAAGTGCTTTAATAGCCGGAGTACCCACCAATATCTCCATTGCCATTGATCTTCCTCCCCGAATCTTCGGTACAAGTGTTTGAGTGAGTATTCCGATAGTAACAAATGCAAGCTGTGCTCTCACCTGGCCCTGCTGTGCTTCGGGAAAAACATCAATGACACGGTTAATTGATTCTGCCGCAGAATTGGTGTGCAGGGTAGCAAATGTCAAATGACCTGTTTCAGCAATAGTCAATGCAGCTTGTATTGTTTCAAGATCACGCATTTCTCCAACCATTACAATATCCGGGTCCTGTCTTAATACATATTTCAGTGCATTAGTAAATGATCTTGTATCAGCACCCACCTGTCTCTGATTCACTAGGCAGCGTTTGTGTTTGAATAAAAACTCAATGGGATCTTCTACAGTCATAATATGTTCTTTTCTTTCAGAATTTATTTTATCAATCATGGCGGCAAGTGTTGTTGATTTACCGCTTCCTGTGGGACCAGTTACAAGGATTAAACCCTTGGGTCTCTCAGCAAGTGTTGAAACAATGGGAGGAACGCCCAATTTTTGAAAACCTACAATTTCAAATGGGATTTGTCTCAGCACCATTGCAACATGACCTCTCTGTTTGAAAACATTTCCTCTGAACCTGGACAGATTGGGAACACCGAATGAAAGATCCAGTTCCCAGTCATTCTCAAACTTCTTCTTCTGCGCATCATTGAGTATACTGTATGCAAGTGCTTCTGTATCCTGCGGTTTTAATGGCTCAAAATTCATAGGTGTTATTTCACCGTCAATTCTAATGCTTGGCGGCACTCCGGGTGTTATATGCAAATCTGATGCTCCTCTCTGAATCATTTCCTTCAAGAGTTCCGTAATTGCTGGTAACATGTTTCCTCCTATTAGTCCATCACGACGGTTTCTCTAATAATCTCATCTAATGTAGTTAAACCTTTCCTCATTTTTAGAATTCCATCTTCTCTTAATGTCTTCATTCCCTCTTTTCTTGCTTCTTCTCTCAGTTCAGATGTTGAAGCACCGGCTAAAATCATAGTTCTTATTGATGCAGATATAGGCATAACCTCAGTCACGGCTAATCTGCCTTTATACCCTTTTCCATTGCATAAATCACAACCATCCCCTGCTTCAAACACCTCATAACCTTTCAGCAATTGAGGTTCAATTTCGTAATTAATCAATGTCTGTTCATCATATACAATAGGTTTCTTGCATTGAGGACAAACCTTTCTAAGTAAACGCTGAGCCTGAATAAGATTCAATGCTGCTGATACAAGAAAAGGCTCAATACCCATATCTATAAGCCTATTAACAGTACTGGGGGCATCATTTGTATGAATTGTAGAAACAACAAGATGTCCAGTTAATGCAGCTCTGATAGCAATGCTCGCTGTTTCGGCATCACGCGTTTCACCAACAAGAATTATGTTGGGTGATTGTCTGAGAAATGCTCTTAATGCCAGACCAAAATTAAGTCCGATTTCACTATGCATCTGTACCTGATTAATACCATACAGATTATATTCAACTGGATCCTCGGCAGTCATTATTTGCACATCCTCAGTATTCAGCGATGACAGTGCTGAGTACAATGTTGTTGATTTACCGCTTCCCGTAGGTCCTGTTACAAGAACAATACCATATGGTTGATGGATGGCTTGTTTGAATTTTTCCAGATTATCGGGCTCAAATCCAAGTTTTTCCATATCAAGCTGCAGGGATGATTTATCAAGTAATCGCATAACAACCTTTTCTCCAAATAATGTGGGTATTATGGAAACACGCAGATCAATTGTTTTATCATGCACCTTTATTCTTATTCTGCCATCCTGAGGTATATTATGAATTGAAATATCCAATTCAGCAAGCAGTTTTAATCGGGACACTATACCTGCAATCATATTCATGGGAGGTTTAATCAATTCATGCAAAACACCGTCTATTCTAAGTCTGACACGCAAAAGCCCTTCATAGGGTTCAATATGAATATCACTGGCTTCCATCTCCACAGCCTTTGTGAAAATGAAATTCACAATTTTTACAACAGGCTTTTCATGAGCAAGGTTCGCCTCGCCTATAACTACTTCGCTCATATTGTCGCCTACAACCTCAAAATCATCATCCCCTTCTTCATCGAAGAAATCTATCTCAATATCTTCATCTTCAATATCGGATTCATCAAGATCAATATCAATATCCAGGTCATCTTCATCTGCATATTCTGAAACCTGCGTCTGTGCTTTTCTGTATGCCTTCATAGCCATAAGGAGAGATGCCTCTGTTGTAACAACCGGAATGACATCCAAACCTGTTTTAAATTTGACATCATCAATGGCATTGAGATTTGCAGGGTTAACCATTGCAATGAATAGCATATTCCCCACTTTTTTGTATGGAATAAGTTGATATTTTGAAGACATATCTTCTGAAACCAGGTTCAATACAGGAATAGGAATATCTTCCTTATCTATTTGAATAAACTCCGTTTTGAAATATTGAGCAAGGAATTTGGCAACCTTTTCTTCTGTAGAATATCCCAGAATTATCATAGTCTTAATAAATGTATCCCCTGTCTCTTTCTGGGCATCAAAGACCTTTTTCACCTGCTCACGGTTCATTAAGCCTGACATAACCAGAAGATTTGCCAATGTCTGCACTTTTACCTCAATGTGGTTTCTTTAGCTAATTCCAAAACATCAATAATACCTAATTTCAATTTCCTCAGAGCTGCTTCTCTTAATGAAACAAAAAATGTTTCATCATCATTTACTGCAATATTCTGCAATTCATCCGTCGATTTCCCTGCTAATACTGATTTCCTCATTATATTACTCATCTCCAATGTCTCAAAAACTCCCACCATTCCTTTATATCCTGTTCCATTACATTTTTCACATCCCTGCCCTTTGTATATGGGAACTCCACCTATTTCCTCTTTGTGAATACCCAAGCTGGATAATTCTTCATCAGCTCTTGTGTCCTGTACTTTGCAATTACTGCATATTCGTCTGATAAGCCTCTGTGAAACAATCAGATTAACTGTTGAAGCAATAAGAAATGGTTCCACTCCCATATTTATAAGTCTTGTAATAGTACCACAGGCAGAATTTGTATGTACAGATGATAATACAAGATGGCCTGTCAATGAAGCTCTTATAGCGATCTCTGCAGTTTCCTTGTCACGGATTTCACCTACCATGATAACATTAGGATCCTGTCTCAGATATGCCCTTAAAGCTGATGCAAATGTAAGACCAACACCTTCATTAACCTGTAATTGATTTACACCCAGAATACTGAATTCGACAGGGTCCTCAGCTGTAGTAATATTCTTTTCAGAATCATTTATATCAACAATACATGTATACAGGCTTGTTGTCTTGCCACAACCTGTTGGACCTGTAATTAGTGCAATACCCACCGGTGTTTTGATGGCTTTTTTTACATATTCTTCCATATCACTGTCAAAACCGAGCTTATCAAATTTAAATTCCACTTTCTCTCTATCAAGAATACGCATTGCCATTTTCTCACCATACATTGTCGGTATTGTAGCAACTCGTATATCAATAGGTTTGCCGTGAACCTTTACTTTAATTCTGCCATCCTGAGGTAAACGGGATTCCTGCAATTTCATCTTAGCCATAATCTTCACCCTTGAAATAATACTCTTTCTGTATTTCCATGGCGGAGTTTTATTTGAATCCAATGCAGTCAGTACACCATCAACCTTATAACGGATTCTAAGATCCCGGTCATAGGGTTCAATATGAATATCACTTGCCTGAATTTCAACAGCTCTTGTTATCAATGAGTTAACCATCTTCACAACAGGTCCGCTATCTATACTTGCGGCAAGGTCACTTACAGATTCATCCGCTTCTTCATTCTCATCTTTCTTGACAACTTCAATCTCTTCAAATTCAATATCATCATCCAC
>CAZJAT010000006.1:50079-83003 GCA_964544145.1 uncultured Bacteroidales bacterium
TGTACCCTGAATTGCTTGGATAAAAACTCAATAAGCTTTTCTTCTGAAATAAATTCCAGCTCAATTAGCACACTGCCCAATTTATCACCTGACTCCTGCTGTTTTTTCAATGCAAGATTCAGTTGGTCTTCATTTATCAAGCCTGCTTTTATTAATAAACTACCAAGCTTTTCAGTCATATATTATTATATATATCACTTTATTTATAATTAGTCAATATTTTTGCTTGAATTTATAAATCCAAGAAATAACGGTGCCGGATCAAAGAGAGATGATTTAAACTCCGGATGACCCTGTGTTGCAATGAAATAAGGATGTCCGGGTAATTCAATGAATTCCATTAAATTCTCATTATTTCTCAGTCTATGCATTCCGGAAAATACCAGACCAGCATTTTCTAATAATGAAATATACTGCGGATTCATTTCATACCTGTGTCTATGCCTTTCCAATATAACAATATCATTATCATTCAGCATACCTGTTCTGAATTTTTCTTTTTTGCTCTTAAGATATTCTTCCATTATTATGCTGTCCCTCCTAATCCTTCCAGACTGCTTGTACAGATTATGAACCTGGGATCCCTTCTTGAGTACTGCTGCATAACTTCCTAAACGCATTGAAGCTCCATATCGATTATTTTGAAGTATCTCCTTCTGTGATTCAAGTATACATATTACAGGTGCATCTGTCTGTGGATTAATTTCAGTTGAATTGGCATTTTTCATTTTGCAAATATTCCTGGCATACTCAACAACTGCTAATTGCATACCAAAACATAATCCGAGAAATGGCCTGTTATGTTCTCTTGCATATTTAATAATTTCGATTTTACCTTCAACCCCTTCTGATCCAAACCCGCCGGGAATAATAAAGCCCTTATACTTCTTCAATTCATTCTTTCTAATCTTTCCTTTTTCAACATCCTGAGCAGAAATCCAGTGTATCTTAACTCCAACATTATTATACGCTCCGGCATGCTCAACAGCCTGGTTGACAGAAATATAGGAATCTGTAAGTGAAAATTTTCCAATATCCAGATATTTTCCCACCATTGCAATGTCAATTGTCTTTGGAGGATTTTCAATGGTTTTTACAAGATTTTTCCATTTAGTCCATGATTTTTTTGTTTTGGGTTTCATATTGAATTTTTCAAGTATCTTTTCCCCCAATTTATCCTTTTCAAAATTCAGCGGTATTGTATATAAATTACCGGCATCAGGAGCTGAAATAACAAATTGACTCTCAATATTAGCATATGTTTCAATCTTCTTCTTTCTTATTTCATCCAATCTGTCTTTTGCTCTACAAAGAATAAAATCCGGGAAAATACCATGTTCAGAGAGTAATTTTATTGCCTGCTGAGTCGGCTTCGTCTTCATCTCCCCAATATGAGAAGGTGTAGGCAAATATGTAATCATTACATATTTCATATTTTCATGACCCAATTCCCTTTCAAGACTTTTCAATGCAAATAGATAGGGAATATTCTCATAGTCACCTATTGTTCCGCCAATTTCAATGAGTACAAAATCCTTGCCATCAGAGGCATTCTTTATTCTCTTCTTTATTTCATTTGGTATATGAGGTATAAACTGTACTGTTTGTCCCAGATATTTGCCCTTTCGTTCGTTTTCAATAACCTTTGCATATATCTGTCCTGTTGTAATATTATGGTCTTTGCTTAATCGCTCTTGAAGAAATCTCTCATAATTCCCCAAATCCTGGTCAATTTCTCCGCCATCATCTGTTACCCAGACCTCGCCATGTTCTGTGGGCCTCAATGTTCCTGCATCAAAATTGATATATGGATCAATTTTTATTGCAGTTACTGAATAACCGTATTGCTGAAGTATTTTTCCAATAGAGGCAGTAGCGATGCCTTTCCCGACACCGCTGATAACTCCTCCGGTAATAACAATATATTTAGGAGATTTATTCGCCTTCATCTGTAATATTCCCCTGAATATCAGTTACAATAAGTCTTCTCTTATTTTTGTCGATTTCAACTACCTTTACACTTATTTCTGCTTCTTTATTGTAATTACTTTCAACATCATCCTCATTTGCTATTAAACGCTTGGGAATAATTGCTTTGAAATTTTCACCTATGTCAATTACAATGGTTTTATCCTTATTGTCATCAATCCTTCCTGTTAATTCCTGACCAACAGTAAATTTGTCCATTGGGTCATCCTGCATCTGCTTAACACCCAATGATATTCTTTTCTTTGCAGAATCAATATTTATAATCTTTGCTTCAACTTCATTACCTTCAATAAATTCCTCTTCTGCCTTCAGGTCTTCCTGATCCCAGGAAACATTGGATATGTGAAGTAAAGCCTCAATACCCGGGGCAATCTCAACAAATGCACCGAATTTTGTTACTTTTGTTATCTTTCCTGAAACCTGGTCATTAACATTGAATTTATCCCACGGATTATCTGCTAACTGCTTCAGTCCTAATGAGATTCTTTCATTTTTCTTGTCAATAGAAAGCACTATTGCTTCCAGTTCATCTCCGATTTCCACCATTTCAGATGGATGCTTAATATGCTGTGTCCATGACATCTCTGAAATGTGTATAAGGCCCTCAACACCTTTTTCTAATTCAACAAATGCTCCATATTCTTCAATAGAGATTACTTTGCCTTTCTGCCTGCTTCCTATAGGATACTTTTCTTCAATATTCTCCCAAGGATATGGTGCAAGCTGCTTCAATCCGAGAGATATTCTTCCTCTCTCTCTGTCAATTGATGTTACCATGATATCTATTACATCACCAATTGCAACGATTTCAGATGGATGAAGAATTCTGCCCCATGACATATCGGTTATATAGAGTAATCCGTCAATACCTTTTTCGATCTCTATAAATGCACCGAATTCCGTAATATTCTTGACAGTACCCTTAACAATATCACCCTCTTTAAGATTTTCTATGTATTCCAGTTTTCTGTCCTCTTTCTCAGATTCAAGTATTATTCTTCTGGATACAACAATATTTCTTCTTTTATAATTCAATTTTATTACCTTGAATTCCAATTTCTGATTCACTAAATCATCCAGATCTGATATGGGCTGGAGATCAATCTGTGAACCGGGCAAAAAGGCCTCAATACCCATCATATCAACAATCATACCGCCTTTCACCCTCTTCTTCACAATACCCTCTATCTTTTTACCTTTTTCATTGCTCTCCTGTAATTTGGGCCACAGTTCCAAGAACATGGCTTTCTTCAATGAGATGTCTGCAAATCCATCCTCATTTTCAAAACTTTCAATATAAACCTTTACTGTATCACCCACTTTTACCTTATCAGGCTCTGAAAAATCCGCAATATTGATAACGCCTTCCGATTTCAATCCTACATCCACAATAACATCCTTATCTGTTATGCGGACAATTTTTCCATCAATAATACGTTCATCATCATTGTCTTCTTTCTTGAAAAGATCCAAATCATAACTTTTGAATGAATCTTCATAAAGCTTCTCCATTTCCTCTCTGCTTAGATTTGATTCAATTTCAAAGAATTCGTTTTTGTTAGTCATTTTCCGGTCCTCCTTATATTTTTTTTAGATATTTTTTTACATCTTCTATAATCCAGTCAGGCGTTGATGCACCCGCTGCAAGTCCAATAGATTTGATTGAATCATCAAGTGAATCTCCCTTAATGTCATTTTCTGTTTCAATATGAAAAGTATTTGGAAGAATTCTCCTGCAAAGTTCATATAGTCTTTTGGTGTTGGCACTGTTATAACCGCCTATAATGAACATTGCATCAACCTCTTTAGCAAGATCCACTGCTGATTTCTGCCTCTGTGCAGTAGCATTGCAAATAGTATTATATACCCTTAATTCCTTAAAATAATCCAGTATCTCATCTATCATTTTCTTGAAATGTTCAATCTCCTGAGTGGTTTGAGATACAATACCGATTCTGTCACCCTTAATTTCTCTTATCTGTTTAAAATCAGTTTCATTTTGAATTACCTTAACATTTCCCTCGGCTTGACTTTTCAATGCTTTGACTTCGGGATGATTCACCTCTCCAATTATTATTACAGGATAATCCTCATTGTGAAGCTTCAATACATAATCCTGAGCCCGTCGAACAAAAGGACAAGTAGCATCAATAATAATAACATTCTTCTCTTTCAATTCATCCAATATGCTTTTTTCCACACCATGAGTGCGTAATATGATTACATCATTATTTAAGTTATCTATAGTATTAAGAACATCAATTCCCTGATCTTTCAATTTCTTTACAGCTTGAGGATTGTGGATAATGGGTCCCAGTGTGTGAATTGGCATATCTTTATATTGCTTTGATACTTCATTAATCATATTCATTGCTCTCTTAACTCCAAAGCAGAAACCTGAGTGCTGTGCAATTCTAATATCCCTATTCACACTTCAATCCTTCGATTTCTCTCATCATAATCTGTACTGTTATTCGTGCATTAGCTGAATTTGCCCTTTTATCATGATAGTGAAAAACATTTCCTATTGTTACTGACAATCTGTTTTTACCCCTAAAAAGCATTGCCCATATGCCCTTGTCCGCATTGGCAATGTAAACAGGTATAAATGGCACATCCGATTTCAATGCAATGTAACCTGCTCCTGCTCTCCCTTTAAGAAAACCATTTGTCTTATTCCTTGTACCTTCAGGGAATATTACCAGTACATGCTCATCATTCAGTATTGATAAGCCCTTCCTGATTGTGCTTATATCAGTCCCTGATCTTTTAAGGGGTATTGCCTTATAAATATGCAATATACTTGCAAAAAGCGGATTCACATTAAATAGTTCTTCTTTTGCAAAAAAGTATAAATCTGTTCTCTTCAGCAAACGATATAATACTATACCTATTATGGGTGGATCTGTAAGGGATATATGATTGGATACAATCAGCAGTGATTTTACATTGCATGGAATACTGCCGTGAATTTGCGCACCAAATATCTCAAATATAATGAAATCTGCTAATTTACGACCTATGCTGTAAATTCTTTCTAATTGCTTCTGCTTTCTCAATGACAAAGCTGATCTGGTCCTCCTTGGAGAGTTTTGTAGTATCAATCAGAATAGCATCATCTGCTTTTCTTAAAGGTGCATACTGTCTTGTGGTATCTCTTTGATCTCTGCTGATTATCTCTGCTTTTAATTTATCATAATCAATATCAATACCTTTTTTCAGATAATCATTGTAACGCCTTCTTGTCCTTTCGTCAATAGAACATTCAAGAAAAAATTTTACCTGTGCATTTGGAAAAACAATAGTACCCATATCCCGTCCTTCAGCAACTATGTCCGATATATTCCCTATTTCTCGCTGTTGTTTAACCAAAAAACTGCGGACTTCCTTGATGGTGGACACCCTTGATGCTCCCTGTGAGACCTTTTCAGTTCTTATTTCATCTGAAACATTCATATTATTTAAAAAAATATTTCTATCATTGTCAAAACTGATTTTAATTTCATTCAGTGCAGGAATAACATCCTCAGACATGATGTCAATATGATTATTCAGCATATAAAGCGCAACAGATCTGTACATAGCTCCAGTATCCAGATAAAGCATGCCCAATACTCTTGCACTCTCTTTTGCTGTAAATGTTTTCCCTGCGCCTGCAGGTCCATCAATAGTAACTATAAAATTCATAAAATGAAGTATATCAAAAACACTCTAAATTTCAAGTAACTTAATTAAATATTCAGTATATTCAATTATAAGGCTTGACTTTGAAAAGAAAAAAAACTATTATTGCGTTATGGCAGGGGTAAAACACATTATTTACGACACATATAATGAACGGCTTCATTGGCTTATTCGTTTGAGATTTGCACTTATCATCATAGTTTCGGTACTTCTTGTTCTCACTATGTTTAAAATATCATTACTTAATTTTCCATTGGAAAATATAAAAACCTTGATTATATTGAATTTATCAGCCTTGCTTATAAATGTACTATTGGCAGGATATCAATATTATATTGTTGAGAAAAGACATATGATACTGGATGAAAATCATTTCAATTATATCTCTCTTCTCCATATTGATTTTGATATATTGTATGTAATTCTGCTTATTGCACTGACAGGCGGATTAAATAGCCGATTTCTCTTTCTTCTTATTTTTAATATTATTACTACAACATTTCTAATATCCGGCTTCAGATCATATTTTTATTCCATGCTTGTTCTATTTCTGCTAACACTCACCTCAATAACTTTTTATACTGTTGATTCATTTCCATACATCAATTTCAGAATAATCAATCCCCTGCCGGAAATGACATTCATATCTGTTATTTACCTGTTTGCTGTTTATATATCCAAATATGTTTCAAGCAAATTATACGATAAACAGGAGGAATTGAATATTCTTTATGAGGAAGCTTACAGTTTATCAATAACAGATAGATTGACAGGGCTTTATGATCAAACATATTTTCGTATAGCAGCATCTGATGCAATTGAAATCGCAGATGTTAATCATAATACACTTGCCATTGTTATGCTTGATTTAGATGATTTTAAAGGATTTAATGATTCAAATGGTCATTTGACAGGTTCAAGGGCATTACAGGAAATTGCTCAAATCATAAGATCATCTTTCAGGAAAACAGATATACTTGCTAAATACGGAGGGGATGAATTTATTATGTTGATGCGCGATATTGACAATGAATATATTACCCCTACTCTCCGCAGATTTCAAAAACAATTGGCAGATTATGACTTTAATCCGGGCGGTGAGGGACATCATACAATAACAGCTTCCTTAGGGATTTCTATTTTTCCAGATGATGGTAATGACATATCAACATTAATGCAAAAAGCTGACAAAGCTCTCTACTCTGTTAAAGATGGAGGAAAAAACGGATTAATGCTTTACAAAGATATTGAAAAATGACTGCAATATATCAGGGTCATACATTTTTTTATTATTATCCTTCAAATGCTTAATAATATCATTGCCATCCATTTTGAAAATATTCTTAAGTGCATAATAATCTCCGACTACACGTAAAATTCTTGATGGTATCCTGATTTCCTTACCCTTCTTCCCACCGGGTATTCCGCTTCCATCATAATTCTCAAACAGATCCTCAATAATCTCTCTTGCCTGTTCCATAAAAACCAGAGGCGCAAGTATTTGAGTTCCCTTTAAGATAGCCTTACGTATTTCAAGTCCCTTCACAGGATCCAAATAATTCTTGGGGCTCAATTGATTGTGTGGTATTTCGATAAGACCCAGCAGATGCAGTAATCCTGCATATTGCAGATTGCGGATATCACTGTCATCCAATTTGAGGGTTTTGGCAAGTTTAACTGATGTAGCAGCAACCATTTCTGAATGCTTCTTTATCCCTCTATGCACCCTTTCCTCTAATATCAGAAATGCCATAAGTGATTCTATATAACTTCGGCGGCTGTCTTCAAGAAAGCGAGAATTTAACATTGAAATAGTAAGCATATATCTGAGTATTTCATAAAATATAAGATGATCCTCATTAAAATCAGCTAAATTAACAGTCATCAGAATTAAACCAAGTATCATATTCCCTGACTCAAGAGGAATAATTACAGTTATATCATCCTTTTCAGCATTAATACTTGAGTCAGTACTAACACTGTTATTGTTGAAAAATTTTTTGAATGTATTAAACTCCATTTCAGTTCCCACTTCAAATCCAGTCTGAAAATTATTCTCGAATTTCACAATAAATTTTTTCTTTGTTTTTTCAAACATCATAAGTACAGATGATTTAGGTTTATATATATCATTGATTTGTTCAAAAATTATCTTTTGATTTGTTTCAAATGATTTCACCTTACCTGTCTCTATTGATATATTCTTCATTTTATCTATTTCTTCTTTCAGCTTCTTAACATAATTATTCAACTGTTCTTTCTGTATAGTTATCATATTGTTGGCTTTAAACAATTCATCATTTGCAGATGTTAAATCCTTATTGAGTTCTTCTTTCTCTATAAGCAATTGCCTCTTTTCAATAGCATTTTTGACAACCAACATCATTGTGTCAGAAGTGAATGGTTTTGAAATGAAGTCATATGCTCCCAAACGCATACTTGTCATTGCAAGATTAATATCAATATTGGCTGATATTGCAATTATCGGTGTATATGGGTTTTCTGAAGAATATTTGGAGATAAATTCATTAACATTTTTATTGCCAAATGCCAGATCAATAATAATCAATGAGTATTGATTTGCTTTCAAATAATTATTAAAGGTATTGATATCATTTGCAACATCAACATCTGCATTGTTTGATTTATCAAATTCAATTATTTTCTTTATAAACTCACTGATTGTTGTTTCATTATCAGCAATGATTATTCTATTCTTCATTGTCTCCAACTGCTCTTACCGGCAATATAATTGTAAATGCTACACCATTTGCAACATTTTCTGCATACAATTTACCACCGTGTTCTTTAACAATATTATATGATATTGAAAGTCCCAGCCCTGTACCCCCGCTCTTTGTTGTGAAAAAAGGATTAAATATATTACTCATTGCATCATCAGGGATATGAGGACCATCATTCATTACAATTAATGAACACCACTCTTTATCCTGCTTAACTGTAATAGAAATAGAGCCATTCTCTATAATGGCCTGATTGGCATTCAGGAGAAGATTGATCAGAACCTCCAGTATCTGCTCTTCATCAGCTTCAATGAAGCTATTCTGGTCCGAGATATTAATGGTCAGCTTAATATCACTCTTATCAAGTTTGCTTTTTGTCAATAGCACTGCTCTGTCAATGATATCAGGTATCTTCACCTTTGATATGATCCTAATCTTTGATTTTGCAAATGAAGTCATATCATTCACAAGCCTGTCAAGTCTTTTAACTTCCTTGATGACAAGCTCTATAGAATGTTTCTGAGTATCATTGTCACTGTCAATCTGCATATGTAAGAATTCTAAACCGGTGAGTATTCCTGCGAGAGGATTCTTAATCTCATGAGCCATTCCTGCAGCCATTTGACCTAAAAGGGCCAAATTCTCTTTTTCCTTCAACTCCTGTCTCATCTTTTTGATTTCACTGATATCTTGGATAATACATACAATGTCATTCTTTTTATCCCATTTTACCGGTGTGATACTTATGCCGCAAGGAATAATCTGACCATTCATCTTTTTCAACTCTATTTCTCTCCTAAGTACCGGCTGAGCATCAGAAAGCGCTTCACCTATAATGCCAAAATCATTTGATATTATTTCATTATAGGGAATATTAAACACATGCTTCTGTTCATATCCGCTAATATTGGAAAAACCTTTATTTATATGCTGTATCAAACCTGATTTTTCGATATATACTATACCGCTGGGAATGTTGTCCAATATTACATCAGATAATTTTCTGCCTAATTCAATATCCATAAAATGTTCAAATGCAATAATTGTACTATTAGCAAGTATTTTCATCAGATTAACATCATTTTCCGTAAAATTACCCGATTTTTTATTATCTGCGCAAAGAACACCAATGATATTACCCTTGTATATTAGTGGTATATTAACAAGATTCCTCACTTCATATATTCTGCTTAAATCAAGTTTTTTGAAATACTTACTCTTAGCAGTATCATTTACGATTACTGGCTTTCCTGATTTAACCACATATCCTGCAACACCCTCACCGGGTGCAATAGTGTATCCGCCCAGTTCCTTCAGATCAATACCGGCAAATGATTTGAATACCATTTTTTTGTTTTCTAAAAGAAGAAGTGATGAATATTCGGTTCCTACAAGTTCTTTAGCTGCATCCACAATATACTGATAATATTCATCAAGATTATTAATATTGTATTGAGCTAATTTTTTGGTAATAGCACTGATACTGCTGAACTGTTTAAGTCTCTGTTCATTTTCACCGAATAATGTTGCATTTTCAAGTGCAATTGATAATTCATTAATGATTGCAAGGAAAGTTTCATCAGTAATCCCTGTATTAATTTTCTCTTTGTATGCGATCATTATAAGAAAATTTTCTCTTGAATTCTTAACAGTAATGCATTTTACATATTTTATACCATTAAACTGCTCTTTAATAATCTTATTTCTTTCATTCAATGAAAAAATTGCATTTTCCGGAAATTTACTTATAGATCTCTGCTCTAATTCATTTGTTTTCAGTATTTTTCCCTTTCTCTCAATAGCATTGTAGAATTCTGCTTCCAATTTCAGCATATTTTCCTGTTTTCTTAAAAACAATACAGCTTCAGCCTTTGTGATGCTTCCAAGAGAACTTACAATTGCCTTCCTCAGAAATGTAAGGTTTATAACGGGTCTGATGCTTGTTGTCATTTTATACAAAATAGACAGCTGATCGATCTTCTCTTCCATCTGCATTTGCAAATGTATATTTTTTATATATGAAGATGAGCTTGTTGCTATAATTTTAATAATATCAAAATCTGACTGAGAAAACCCATTAATTTTATCCTTGGCAAAAACAAAAACACCGAGAATATCATTCTTGAACTTCACCGGCACACATATAATTGATTTACTTTTCTTACCGAATATCCTGCACATAGGTGATGAATTTGAATTCTTGTTTGTATCTTTGATGAGAATAGGTATATCGGAAATCTTTTCAGGTATTTCACTCTCACTGAATGATATTGTTCCTCCATTCATTTCATCAAGGATTCTGCCTTTCATTGCTACGCTTACAAAGGATTTATAATCAACATTTCTCATTAGCATAAGGCTATTATCGGAATTTATCTCCTGAGATATAATATTAAGCAGATTTTCAAATGTCTTCTCAAAATTTCTTGATTGTGATACAAGCCTGGATATCTTTAATGTTAATTC
Source organism: uncultured Bacteroidales bacterium (assembly GCA_964544145.1). GTDB lineage: Bacteria > Hydrothermota > 32-111 > 32-111 > 32-111 > CAZJAT01. The sequence goes on from CAZJAT010000006.1 coordinate 60,963, forward strand.
CAATTTGAGTAAATTGCTCTTTTTTTCTTCATATATTATTGATTTGTCTAGTATATATCCTGTAAAATCTGATATATCTGACACAAACATACGCACTTTTTTCTCATCAAAACTTTTTTTGTTTTCAAGGACCATAACACCCAAATTGTTATTATTGAATATTATTGGCATTATTATTATCTCTTTAATGCTCTTTTTGCTAATTATATCACTAATAATATTTTTATCTTTAATTATTACAGGTTCCTTTATACCCAATTTATTGATTGCATTTATCATTGTTTCGGATTCTTCAATAATGTCACCTTTGAAATCCCCATTATTATTGATATTAAACTTGATAAAATATTTTGCATAAGAGTTGTAAGCATATAGTGATTTTATATCAAGGAACTCTGAGATATAAGATGAAACTGATTTTAATACATAATCCAGTTCAAGTCCTTTTGAAAGAATGCTGTTCAATTTATTTGCAATTTCATTTTTCTTTTTGCTCGATTCAAATTCATCTTCCAGCCGTTTTTTCTCAGTGAGATCTTCAATTACTACAACTACTCCAATAGCTTTATCATGTTCAATCAGCGGATATCCTATAAAATTCTGGAACAATTCTTTTTTCATACGCTTTGAATAACGCATTACTCCGCTCAATTTCCTTATTTTTTTCTGCTCGATTATTTCAACAAAAATCTTATCAATGTCATTAGCTTTCATATCCGGCACAATTTCAAATATATTTGCACCAATCAAATCCTTATTGAATTTATATTCCTGAGTCATAAATTTATTAAACTGTATTACATTCGCACGTTTATCCAATACAACAATACCCTGTGCTATGGAATCAAATATGAGCTTCTGCATTTTCTTGAGACCTTCGATCTCTCTACTGTACAATTCTTTTTCCTGCTTATCCTCTACAATAATCAAATGTTTCTTTCCCCATTGCATTATCTTCATTTTAACCGGTTGAGTATCTCCCTTTCCGTCATACATTTCAGCATCTGCATTTACAATGTCGCCTACTTTCAAACCATTAATTATTGTTTCAAGGAATTCAGGAGGATATAATTCGGTAAGTAATGTTTCTCTTATATCATCCTCACTGTATTCATATCGTTTCATGAATACTGAATTCACAAATTCAATATTGAAATAATCATCTACAATTATTATTGATTCTTGTATTGTGTTGATGAGATTATTAAATACCATTAAGTAGTTTGAAAACTTCTCAGTTAATGATTTATTATCAATAAATATAAAGCGTTCTATATTCTCATACTTAAAAACTGTTATCTCGGGTGTATATAATATATTTTCACCGATTTTCTCTGCTTTTTTATCTCTTACTAAATCGCCTAACTCAATTCCCTGTAAGATACTTTCAGAACTGCACTTACTGTTTACAATGGAAAAATCAGAATCTGTTATGATGAAATCAATATCCTCAATATTAAGAATTGAAAGAAAATCTCTGTATTTATTTTTCAATAATTCCCCACTAATTGCCGATTATACGTTTTAAGTGTATATCAGCTGAAGCGAAACTGTTATCTACTGATAATACTTTTTCATAGCATTTTTTTGCATTCTCAAGGTCATTAATGCTTTCATATACAACGCCAAGATTAAAATATAATTCGGGATCATCAGGATATCTTCTTATACCATCAAGATATATATCGATTGCCTTATCATATTTTTGATTAAGGAAATAAAATTTGGCTGATTCAAGTACTGCTTCTTTTTTTTCTTCCATTATACTATTCTATTACAAATTCTTGATTATTTCAAGATTTTTCTTTTCACCGATTATTATTAGGATATCTCCCTTAACAATAATTTCATCCGCTTTTGGTGAAATAATAGTCTCTTCACTGAAAGATGATAACGAATTCTCAGCAATTGTAGGTGTTTTTCTTTTGATGGCAATTACATTAACATTATATTTCTTTCTTAAATCCAGATCTGCTATGGTTCTGTCAGCAAATATATCCGGCGTTCTTATTTCAAGGATTGAATGGGTTTCGGAAAGATCAATTAAGTCAAAAATATTCTTAGATATCAACCGTTCTGCTAATCTCTTACCCGATTCACGTTCAGGATAAATGACAGAATCCACAGAAAGTTTACTTAAAACAGCACCATGCCTTACATCAATAGCTTTAGCAATAACCTTTTTGATCTTCAGATCATTTTTCAGATATGAACATATGAGAATACTTGAAGCAATATCTTCCCCGACTGCAACAACTGCAATATCAACATCTTCCATTCCGATTTCCTTTAAACTGGATTCATTTGTAGCATTCAGCTGAACAGCATGGTTTACAACATTAGATATTTCATTTACTCTTTCCTCGTCTTTATCTATAGCTATTACATCCATTCCCATATCTGCCAACTTCTCCGCAACTGATTGACCAAACCGTCCTAATCCTATTACCGCAAACAATGGATTCGATTTCATTACTCCTCCTAACCAACAACAATTTTTGTTTCTGGATAATTAACTGTTTCACGTCTTGCTTTTGATACAAAAGCATTAGCTGCTGTCATTATACCTATTCTGCCGATAAACATTATAACAATTATAACAAACTTTCCCCATAGTGTAAAATCACCTGACAAGCTGTAATTGTAACCCGTATGTGATCCCATAGAGAGACCGACTGTACCATAAGCAGAGAATACTTCAAAAACAATTTGAACAAGCGGTTTTGATTCAAGGAGAAGCAGTATAAATATACCGGTGAATATAACTATGGCAGAAAGTGTAAATATAAAAAATGATTTCAGTATAATAATATTTGTAATTCTTCTGCAAAATATGTTGACATTATTTTTACCTCGTATTTTTTCAAATACACTGAAAATTATTGTGAACATTGTTGTTGTTTTTACACCTCCGGCCGTACCTCCTGGAGATCCTCCAATAAACATCAGCACCATTAGCATAAAAAGTGTGGGAAGTCTCAACATACCAATATTCAATGTATTGAATCCGGCTGTTCTTGTTGTTACAATCTGGAAAAATGATACAGAAAGTTTATCTATTAGAGAAATATTTGTGATGGAATTATTGCGTTCAATAAATATAAAGAATATAAATGGAATAATTATAAGAACGGCAGTAACAATAATTACTATTTTCGTGTGCACTGATAATCTGAATTTCCGTTGACCAAAGATATTTCTGTACACATCACCAAGTGCAACAAAACCAAATCCTCCAATAATGATCAATAATCCAATAATTACATTCATATATGTGTCATTCTTGAAAAGAAGGAGATTCTCCGAAAAAATACTGAATCCTGCATTACAAAATGCACTAACTGAATGAAAAGCTGAATACCATAATGCTTTAGGTATGCTGCTGAAAAGCATCATCATTTTAGGAAAAAGTAAAACCGCACCGATGATTTCGGTAATTATTGTAAACAAAAAGATTTTTGTAATAAATGACCTTATATCCTTAATGGTAAAACGTTGAAATTCATCCTGTGTCTTATATCTTTCAATTCCAGAAAGACGCTTATTTATAAATATCATCAAAGCTGTGCTTATTGTCATATAGCCCAACCCTCCGAATTGAACGAGAAGGAGAATAACTAGTTTCCCGAATAGGGAGAAAGCCATTTGTGTATCTCTAACTATTAATCCTGTTACACATACTGCAGATGTTGATGTAAACAATGCATCAATAAATGATATCGGGCCTTCATTAACAGCGATAGGTAATGTCAGGAACATTGTTCCAATCAATATTGCTGTCAGGTAACCGACAATTATAATTTTTTCAGGATGCGAATAATTTTTCAGCATTTTATTTAATTAAATAAAAGGTTAATTGCATCATCAACAGTTTTAATGAAAAACACATTAATATTTTTCTTAGCTTCTGAAGGCAGTTCATCATATTGCGGTTTATTACTATAGGGAATCAGCACATTACTTAATCCTGCTGATTGAGCAGCAACAATCTTTTCAGCCAGTCCTCCAATAGGCAAAATAATTCCATTAAGGGTAATTTCTCCGGTCATGGCAAAATCTCTTTTTACGCGCTTCTTTGTTAATGAGGAATATAGTGCGCATGTTATGGTAATGCCTGCAGAAGGCCCGTCTTTGGGAATAGCGCCTTCAGGCAGGTGAATGTGAATATCATATTTTTTATAAAAATCCGGATCAATTGAGTACTTCTTTGCCTCTTTTCTGAGAAATGAAATGGAAGCTCGTGCAGATTCCTTCAAAACATCTCCAAGCTGCCCTGTAAGGTGCAATTCTCCATTTCCTGGAATAATCAGAGTTTCAACAGTAAGTACATTGCCTCCATATTGTGTCCATGCAAGCCCATTTACAAGACCTGGAACATTTTTATACTTTTTTATGTCCTTAGATGAAACAACTGGTCCCAAGAATCTGATGAGATTCCTTTTTGAAACAATCCTTTTCTTTTTTAATTTTCCTGAGGCCTTTTCTCTTGCGACCTTTCTCATTATTTTATTTATACTTTTCTCCAGATTTCTGACTCCCGCTTCAAGGATATAATTCCTCACTATTTCCTTTATTGTCTCATCCTTAATATCAATATCTGATTTTTTCAAGCCCGTATTTATATGACTTTTAGGAATCAGGAATTTCTTGCATATATTAAATTTTTCAAAATCAAGATATCCAGGTAAATTGATTATTTCCATTCGGTCTCTAAGTGCAGGTGGTATATTATGAATCACATTTGCTGTGCAAATAAACAACACATTTGATAAATTATACTCTAATTCCAAATAATGGTCCATAAAACTATGATTTAACTGCGGATCCAGAACCTCCAATAATGCTGAGGAAGGATCACCCTTAAAATCAGAACCGAGTTTGTCAACTTCATCAAGCATGAATACTGGATTCATTACACCTGATCGTCTCATCATTTGAAGGATCTTACCCGGCAATGATCCAATATATGTCTTCCTGTGACCCCGTATTTCAGCTTCATCTCTTACACCGCCTAATGATATTCTTATAAACTTCCTACCCATAGACTCGGCAATGGACTGACCTAATGAAGTTTTTCCAACTCCGGGAGGGCCGACAAAACAGATAATCTGACCTTTCATCTTTCCAGTTAATTTCATTACAGAGAGAAATTCAAGTACCCTTTCCTTAATTTTATCTAATCCATAATGATTCCTGTGCAATATCTTTTCTGCTAATTGAATATCAAGATTATCCTTTGTCATCTTAAACCATGGTATATGAATTATCCAATCAAGATAACTCCTGATAACTGTTGCTTCAGGTGAAGTGGGAGCCATTGATACAAGTTTATTAAGCTCATAAGATGCTTTTTCACTGGCATAATCAGGCATTTTGGCTTTCTTAATCTTTATCTTATAATCCTCACTTTCATCGATTATATTTGAATTATAGCCCAATTCCTTTTTGATTATCCTCAACTGTTCATTAAGAAAATATTTTTTTTGATTTTCTCCCACATTATGCTGCACATTAACAGAAATAAACTCTTTTTCCCGGAGCACTGTTAATCTATTCTCTGCAAGTTCAATGACTTGCATTGCTCTTTTCTCAATATCAGTAATTGCCATGATATTTTTCTTCTCACTGCTGTCAGCCTTAATTATTGACATAAGTATATCTGATAATTGCAATAGATTCTCATTGACATTCAAAGCAATTTTAAGTTCATTAACAGAATCAACTTTGCTGTGCCTTATCAATTCAGCTGCTTTTTCTTTAATCATTTCCTTTAATGCCTGATTTTTGACTTCATCGCTTGTTTCAATAAATATGGAAGCCTCTATTTTCACTCTGGAAAAACCGTTATAATCAAGTTCCTGAACAATTTGGACATATTTCAGCGGGAATAGTGCCAATTTTGCATTGTCTTTGCCCAATATGTCAAAATTCTCTATTTTGCATAATAAACCGTCAATATGATTTGATTTGAGGAATTTTATCACAACTAGATCACCTGATTTTAAATTGGCTTTTTTAAATGGAAATGAGTGATTACTCAATATAAGTGTATTAAGCTGTGCTGGGTTGATAATATCAGTGTCTATACTACCTGTAATATCAACCATTACGTATAGTGACTGTTTATCAATTTCTTTCATATTATTCCCTTATGAATTTTGGAGGTTTATTTGCAGCAAATGCTTCTTTTTCAATTACAACTCTCTTAACATTCTTTAAATCCGGTAGATCAAACATGAGATTTGTCATATATGTTTCGAGAATCGATCTGAGACCCCTAGCTCCGGTTTTGATATCAATTGCTTCCTGAGCAATATAATCAAGACAATCATCTGTGAACTCAAGCTCAATATTGTCTATCTTAAGCAATTCTATATACTGTTTAATTATTGCATTATCAGGTTCATTCAGAATCCTCTTCATCTCATCCTTATTGAGTTCAAAAAGCGGTGCAAATACATGCATTCTTCCGACAAATTCAGGGATCAAACCAAAGTGAACAAAATCTCTTGGTCTTGCATTCTTTAATATTTCATGCTCTGCTTTGCTGCTCATCTGTTCATCTTCATTGAACCCAATTACTTTTTTGTTTACTCTTCTCTTTATCATATCTTCTAGTCCATTAAATGCTCCTCCTACAATAAAGAGTATGTTTGACGTATCCATCTGAATATATTTCTGCTCAGGATGTTTTCGTCCTCCTTGGGGAGGGATATTGGCTTCTGTTCCTTCAACAATCTTCAGAAGTGCTTGCTGAACGCCTTCACCACTCACATCCCTTGTGATTGATGGGTTATCGGCATTTTTATTTCCGATTTTATCTATCTCATCAATATATACAATTCCTATACTGGCTTTATCAATATCTCCATCAGCTGCAATAATCAGTCTGAGAAGAATATTTTCAACATCCTCACCCACATAGCCGGCTTCTGTTAGAGAGGTGGCATCAGATATGGAAAACGGCACATGGAGAATTTTTGCAAGTGTGCGGGCAATAAGAGTTTTTCCGACACCTGTGGGACCATAAAGCAGAATGTTTGATTTATCCAGTATAATATTCTTATTGTGTCTCACTCTCTTATAATGATTATAAACACCAACTGAAACTACCTTTTTTGCAAATTCCTGCCCTATAATGTGTTTATCCAGTTCCTCCTTTATCTGACTTGGAGTTGGTATTTTTTCAAGCAGAGGCGCAGTATTCTCTATTTTACTATCTAAATCAGATGTATTGTTAAGGCTTATCAATTTACCTGCACACTCTGAACAGAGATCATGATTATCTATTCTATAAATTTCGTTCAATTCATTGTTACAGAAAAAGCACTTATTTTTCATCAACTTTCCTTGATATAATAACCGAATCTATAAGCCCGTATTTAACTGATTGTTCTGCATCCATCCAGAAATCCCTGTCTGAGTCAGCTGCAATTTTATCTTTGCTCTGTCCTGTATGTGAAGAAAGTATTCTCACTAAACTCTCTTTTGTACGCAATATCTCCTTTGCCTGTATTTCAATATCAGATGCCTGTCCTTGAGCACCGCCCATTGGCTGATGCAATAATGTCTTTGCATTAGGCAGAGCAAATCGTTTTCCCTTCTCACCGGCAGTCAGAATCACAGCAGCCATTGAAGCTGCAATACCCATACATATAGTTGAAACAGGGCATTTTATATACTGCATTGTATCATAAATAGCTAAACCTGCAGAAACACTGCCTCCAGGCGAATTGACATAGAGATTTATTTCCTTTTCCTGATCTTCTGCTTCAAGAAACAACATCTGTGCAATTATTAAATTGGCAATTTCATCATTTATGGGACTACCGAGAAATATTATTCTATCAACGAGAAGACGTGAATATATATCATACCCTCGTTCCCCTCTTCCTGTTCTCTCAACTACCATTGGAATTAGAGGCATTTTCTTCTCCTTGTTTATCTGATTTATTTACTTCACTCTTCTGACCCTTAATTCTGCCATCCAACAATTCCATTGCTTTATCATATAACAAATTTGTATTTATATTATCCTTTGCATCCGGCTCATCAGCATATTTTCTGATATCGGGATTTGCAGATTTTTTGATTTTTTCCAATTCCTTTGATATTTCCTCATCACTCACAATGATTTTTTCCTGTTTAATAATAGTATTTAATATTAATTCACGTTTTGCTCTCCACTCTGCATAAGGTTTATACACTTCCAATATTTTTTCATCAATTTCTTTATCATTCTTTTGCCCTGTATTTTCAATAATTGAGTGTAAATGAGCATTAATAAGCGAAACAGGAACATTAAAAGGATTTTTTTCAATAATAAAATTAAACATTGCCTCTTCCTTTCTTAATTTATAATCCCTTTCAAATTCAGTACTAAGATTGTTTTTAATTGCTGTCTTAACCTGCTCCATATTATTCATTCCGAAATTTTTTGCAAAATCATCATTCAGTTCAGGGAGTATCCGGTTAAAGACTTTTTTCACATTCATCTTGAACGTCACTGTCTTTCCCTTTAAATCCTCATTGTTAAAATCATCCGGATAAGTGTACACTGCATCACATGCATCATCTTTCGTTTTGCCTACCAATGCCTCTGATATTTCCTTATAAATGGTTTCTGTTCCTATCTCGACTGAGTAATCATTGACAGCAAGCTTCTCTATTTCATTTCCGGATTCATCTATCACCTTAAGATCTATGATACCCACATTCCCCTTATCCAATTCACCTTCCTTTTCATCCATTTTAGCATAATTTTTTCTAATTCGTTCAATTTCATTATTTATCATGTCTTCATTGATCTCATTTTTCTCAATATCAATATCTATGCTTTCATAATCCTTTAAAGTGATTTCCGGCATGATATCAACAGAAATACTGATATCTATAGAGTCATCATTGCGTTTCAAATCAGTGATAGCAGGTCTATTGATAGCTCTGATTCCTTCTTTTTTTGCAATTTCTTCATACTGTTCCGGAATTATCCTGTTTATGGCTTCTTCCTCAATTTCAGATGAAAACTTTTTTTCAACTAGGTTTAAAGGTGCTTTACCGGGTCTGAATCCATCTATCTTAGCTTGCTTGCGGTAAAGATTCAAAACCTTAGTGTATTCCTTCTCAAATTCATTTTTTGCAATACTTAAAGCAATTATTGTGTTCCATTTGTCATCGGTCTTTACTGTGTAATCCATTCTAATTCTCCTTTGTTGTTTGTGCGAAAGGGGGGATTTGAACCCCCACGGAAAATCCACCGGATCCTAAATCCGGCGCGTCTGCCAATTCCGCCACTCTCGCTAGATAATTCTTTATATTATATTTAAAAAATATTTTAGTCAAGTCAAATTATATTATTATGACAGATTCTAAATATATGCTATATATAATATTTGGAAAATCAATCATATTTATTATATTTCCTTGTATTTTAAATAATTTATGCTATGCTCTGGAAAAGGAGTTATTATGAAGAGAATATTTATTTTGTTCATTATTTTGTTATTAATCCTTTCAGGATGTGGTAAAAATAGTGGTGAAGGAAAAATACAGGTAGTATTCTGGCATGTAATGGGAGGGCCCACAGGTGATGCGCTTAAATCCCTTATAGATTCCTTCAATTTGATGAACCCGGATATCGAGGTTGTCCCTATTTCAGTTGGTAATTACAATGCCCTGTCTCAGAAGATAATGGCTTCCATTCAGAACCCTCCTGTAATGTCGCAGATGTATGAGTCATGGACAATGGAGCTGTTTGAGGCAAACCGTCTTGAACCTATTCAGAATCTGCTTAATGATGATGAATTTGTATCAATAACTACAGATATGTTTGATATATTTGTCAAAGACAACACATTCAACAATATAATGGTATCATTGCCATTCAATAAATCAGTTCCTACATATTTTTATAATATAGATAGATTTAATGAATATGGCATAAAAAAATTTCCAGAGACCTGGGATGATTTTTTCTCTGTCATGAGAATATTGACAAAGGATACTGATAATGACGGCAAATCTGATATTTTCGGCACTGCATTCAATATTAATACCTGGATGTTTGAATCCAGATTACTTCAATTTAATGGACAATTAGTTGATGATAATCTGAACCCGATGTTCAATTCAAATGCTGCAGTTAAGGCAATTGAGATTGATCGTCAAATGCTGAACAAAGACAAAACAGCATATATCACAACAGGATATCAGCATCAAGATGATTTCATCGCAGGAAAGATTTCAACCATATACGGATCATGTGTCTCGCTGTCATTTATCCTTGCTGCAGAACCTCCATTTGATTTGGGTATTGCACCTGTTCCACAGGCAGACAGGAAAGCTGTGCTCATATCCGGTACAAATGTGTCAATATTCAGCAAGGCAACAGATGCACAAAAAGCCGGTGCTATAAAATTTATTAAATGGTTTATATCACCCGAAATTCAGGCAATTTGGTCATCCCGTACAGGATATCTGCCTGTAATGAAGAGCTCAATGGAAACTGAAATATTAAAAAATCAGTTTGAGGAATTCCCCGGATTAAGAAGTGTTTATGAACAGCTTGAATATGCACATATGGAACCACAGGCTAATGTTTGGTATATAGGAAGACAGATATTGGGTGAATCACTAGAATATATTATTAAAGGTAATAGAGATGCTTTGAAAACACTGAATGAAGCTGCTGCTGAATACAAAAAAGAATTAAAATAGAAAAGCTGGATTAATCCAGCTTTCTATTTTATTGTAAGTGTATAATCATTTCCTCTTCGTATGTAGATATAATCTTCCATAAGTTTTTTTTCACCCCATCCCATATCTGCAATTTCATCAAGTGTTTTAGGATAATATCCTTTTTTCATAAAGTAAACATCAAGCAATGCTTCAACATTATCCTTATTATAAGCTATTTCAGCATTATTGCCCTTTTCAGATTCTGTAACAAATGCATATGTATAGTCAAATGAAAACCGCCCTGCAATACCCGCTAATAATGTTATAAATAAAATAAATATCCATGATACAATAACAAAACGTGATACTTGAATAGGTTTCTTTCTTGTCCTTGTCTCTCGCTTTCTGGTTTTTTTTGATTTTACAATTAAGCTTAGTTTAAGTAGATTATATATAGCTTGATATGTAATATATTTGCCTAGCCCTGATATACGTACCAATTCCTTCAAATCACGTGATGAATTAATTATATCCAGCAAGCGTTTTTCTTCTGAACCTATATTCTCTGGAATAACCATATCTGCTTTCTTTGCAAAACACATATCCTGTGAAGGCAATGCATCAATTATGTTGGGCCATTCATCAATGCGCCGCATCCCCTCCATGATAAGGCCTTGGGTGTTGATTGATATCTTTAATTTTGAATTCTCATACATTATCACATCTTCAATAAACTCATATGAGCCTGTCTCCCATATAAATAGCTCATCAATAATTTCCTGAATCTTGAAATGTATGATATCCTTCCATTGTTTTTCATTTATATATTTTTCGTGTATTAAGATATCTTCATAGGGTTTTTTAGTTTCCCTGTGTAATGAAGTGATCTTATTGAAGTCATCATTTGTTATTTTCCCGCTGTTTACTAAATATTCTTTTATTAATTCCTGTGCTCCGCCTCTCTTATAAACAGCTGCATTTACCTTTCCCTTGACAAATCCCACCTCTATCTGGTCACCCTTACTTACCATAGTGAGAATACCGGTCTTATCTGTTTGAGAAATAAAACCCATTAAATTAGGTATTTCTTCATTATTTTTTATTAGACCTTTCATTTGCCCTTCCTCATTACTGCAATATTGATCATATATATCAAACCCAATATTCCTGCAATTAAATAATTGTTTTCAAAATAAACAGTATTCAGAAGATGCGGATTCCGTACAATGAAGATATTTCCTGAGAATAGAAGTGTTATCATACTTATTATTACAAACAATAATAAAAATCCTTTTGCCAGTTTTTCCTTGAATATCTTTCCTGCACCCGGGAAAACAAAAGATAATATTTTTGCAGTTTTTATGGATGACTTTTCCCTAACCCTCATAATAGATTCATACTTCCTTGCACGCAAACTGTCTGAAACAGTGGAATCAAGAATTCCAAAACACTTATCACAGATTTTCTGCTCATTGAATTCTTTCATTCTGTGCAAGAATACGGGTTTTCCGCATGTATAGCAAGTTCTTAAATGCATCTTATGCTTGAATGTAGAGCCCAATATCCCTGATAGAATTAATGATATTATTGCGATATACATCAATATATCTATTTTCATTCCCATTATTACAGGAGAATTTGTTATTTTATTCCTTTTTGTGAATTCCTCCCATAAATAGCTTTCCGGAACAGTACAATCAATCAATTCAGTATTATGATAATTCTCCACAGTATTATCCATAAAATTATTTATCAAATCATTATTAATAGCAGATGCTTTTTCCATGTACTCATTTGCTAAATTGAGATTCAGACGTTGGATCTGCAGTTGAGCCATATTATAATAGGGTTGCGGTAATTTCGGTGCAATTTCAATGGCTCTATTATAATAGTCTTCTGCTTTTTGGTACAATCCGATGAAGAACATAAGATTACCCATATTATTGTAAACTTCTCCCGACATTTCACCTGTTAATAGGATTTTATTGTATTCTTCCTCAGACTGCGAGTAAAATCCTCCCTTTTTAAACAATATACCCTTTGCAAAAAATAATGCATTATTAAATGGCTGTTCTGTTATCAGTTCATCAATGGTCTCCACTAATTTACTGTCATAACCGGAATAATTTGCTTTCACAATAACAGTAAGGTTATCATCAGCATTCATTTTTCCCTGAATATGATTTTCAATATAAAAGAAAACAGGCATCAATGCAATAAGAAGCATAAGCATACCCAAGAGTATTTTTTCCCTTCTTCTTATAAAGAAAAATATTATAATCGACAGGTAAAAAATCCAAATAAAGGGATGAATCTCAAGAAGGAGAGGAAAAACCAGTATTAAAACAAATATAATCTTTTTCTGAAAATCTGTTAATTTAGCTGTCAGATTATTATAGATTATGTAATATATCTCATTGAAATTCTTAATAAACAGCAGAATTGTCATGATTAAAAATGAAGCAAATATAACATATCGGAGAAATACTATTAAATTGAAGAGTAAAACAAATTTATTAAAAATATCAAGGAATGCCTGTCTGAACATCTTGATAATTAAAGACATATTCTCAAATCTCATTTCAATCATCGATAATTTCAGCAGATTTGCGGCAATACCCATATTAAAGGGGTCTATGGCATTTGCAAAGATAAAATACTGTTCAGCAAGTTCAATATTACCTTTATCATTATACTCTGATATTGCGGCCTGATTCAAATATAAAGCAGCTTCGGGCATAGATACAGCACCCAATTTATAGCGCATATTCACAAGTCCCTCAAGTGATTCCCGGATAATATAATATGCTCCATTATCATTGTACAGCTCAATCAACCGCATATAATTAATATAATTCAAATCTGATTTTTGATTTGCTTTTCTGAAATAATATGTTGAAGAATCAATATCATCCTTATAATGGAATGTGAATCCATAGGCTGCATATATAAAAGGATTTTTACTGTTATTTAGAATAGAATCACGATATACATTTCTGACATAGATGAAATTCACCTCTGGGGCATATCCTGTTCCCCTTAGCACATCACCGAATGGTTCAACTAAATTTAATGCATTATTTTCTGAACTAATCACATACCCATCATTCTCTGATGTCTGTGCATTTAGGTTAATGATCAGCAGCATTAATGCTGCAATAAAAAATATTTTTTTCATTTTTTCAAAATTGCCACTGGAATTAAGACAACATAACCCGCAACAAGCAGTATTGGAGCAAATGAGATATCCCCTGCAATCAGCAGTGCAAACCCAGTAATTATAACTATTAAAGCAGCCCCAAGGTATATTAAACTCTTCTTAGAGAATTTGAAGGGATGATCCGTTGTTTTTATTTCCTTACTCATTGATTAACTCCTTCTTTACAAACTCGGAATTTATTACTTCCATTATATCAAAATCATCTCTATCCTGAGAAAATGATATTTTCCCCGAAATTCCACTATAATATTTCATATTCTTCAGATATTTTATAATGTCTGCTCTATTATTATATCCATTTTTTATTATTAGTGCAAGCATTTTAAAGGTATCATAGGATAACATGGAAAATCTGTCAGGAGCAATATTGTATTTCTTCATAAATTTTAACTTGAAATTTATAAATTTCTCAGAATATTCATTCATTTTCATTGGTTTTACAATAATAGCACCCTGAATGTAATCCTTTGCCAAACGAAGAAGGTTTTCATTATACCATGAATCACTGCCAATAAGCTGTGTGTTTACATCATAATACATCAACTGAGTTGACAGCAATATTGCATCTTCTGCTGAAACAGGTAAATATATAGCATCCACATTCATCTCTTTAATAACATTTATTTTATCAGTAAAATCAGAAGTCCCCGGTATATAGGAAATTTCAAACATAATCGTTGTATACGTTCCTTTTAGAGCATTGCTGAACGAGGAAGCAAGTGTCTTGCCATATGAATCATCGGGAAAGATAATTCCCACTGTCTGTATACTGTCCATTTGAGATAAATAATCTGCTGTAAATTTTGCCTGTTCAACTAATGTTTTATTAATTAAAAATATATCATTATCAAAACGTGAAAGATCACCATCCGTTGCAACAGGAGCAAGTATGGGTAAATATTTTTCATCATAGAGGTATGCTCCTGCAGCGATTGTCTCCATACTGCTGACAGGTCCTATTACAGCAATAAAGGATTTATCATTATATATCGAATCTAATAACTCAACAGTCAGAACTGGACTGCTAAACGTATTAAATATAACAAAATCAATATTCTCTTCATCATTTGCTATTACAATGCCTCTCCTCACAGATTCACCGAATGGTGCGAATTCACCTGTTGTAGGAAGCAGTATTGCAATTTTTTTTCTGGCATCAGGGTTGTTTTCCAATTCCAGAAGGAATTTTTTTGTATAATATGAATCAGGAAATTCAATAATCAGTTTCTGTCTGAAAAATTCAGCCTGTTCAAATTCATTATTTTCATAATGAAGAGCATACAGTCTGAATATCATAAGCGGAATCAATTCCTGAACATTATAATTGTACATTAGATATTCAATCTGTGCAGGTTCAAGTCTCATGTTTATATACTTAATCAATCGTTCTGCAGCTCTCTGATGATTTTCATTTTCTGCTGATGTAAACATTATAATTTCCATAAGCCATTTAGATGCTTCAAAATATTCCTGCTCAGTGATAAAATAATTGGCAATTTCAATTCTCATCAATTGGGTTTCCCTGAGAAAAGGAAATGATTGTGAAATAATCTCTGCAATTACAATTTTCTCCTCAAAATCAGTCTTAAATGAATAAGTCTTTAATAAAAGGAAATAGTATTCCTGATTTTCTCCAGTCCCATTATTTTCAATATATTCAGTCAGCAAAGCTCTTGCTTCTTTTAGATTACCGTCAGAAATAAGCATTATTGCTTCATCATAGGTTGTTGAATACAGAGGCAGCACTATAATAAATGCTAATAATATCATGAAACTATGCTTCATTATTTGCCTCTCTCATATCCAGCTCCCAGGATAATTCAGCTGTTTCTTTAAGCATAGCTGAAACTGAACAGTATTTATCCTGTGATAAGACAATGGCCCTTTTTACTTTGTCCTCAACAAGATTATGGCCTGTTATGTGATATATGATGTGTATTTTTGTATATACTTTCGGATAATCGTCTGCATTTTCATAATCAATATCAATTGAGAATACTGTTATATCCTGTTTCATTTTTTTCAATATAGAAATCACATCCATCCCTGTACACCCGCCAAGTCCTAAAATAATATATTCCATCGGTGTGGGTGCTGTTTCCTCTCCTCCCACTTTTTGAGATGTATCCATTACTACACTGTGGCCTGATTTACTTTTTCCTATAAATCTCATGTTATTCAAATAATCAATGCGAATCATAAGATCTCCTTTTTGTGTAAATTCATATTATATTTCAATTGCCTATCCGGGGACAGATAGTCAATAATCAACCTGCCAGTCAAGTGATCATATTCATGCATAAAAACACGGGCATATAATTCTTTAAATGTTCTCTGCTGTTTTTGTGAGTTCTCATCAATATATTTGACTGTAACCTCTATTGGCCTTTCTACAGGTACATTCAATTCAGGAAAGGATAAACAGCCTTCTTCAAGAATATCTGTTTCTTCAGATTGTGAAACTATTTCAGGATTTATAAGTGCTTCAGGAAAATCCTCAAAATCAATTGTCATAATTTTCTTAGTAATACCCACCTGATTAGCTGCAAGCCCTATTCCTTCATCCATATGCATCGTTTCTTTCATCTCACGGATTATACGTTTTACATATGCATCTATTTTATCTAATTCATCAGACTCAATTCTCAGCACAGGATCAGGGTACACCCTAATCTTCATTTTCCACCTTCCTTTAATTTTATACCCAATTCTTCCATCTGCTCGATAGATACCTCTGAAGGACAATGTTCCATCAAACCCACAGCATTGAGCGTTTTAGGAAAAGCAATGACATCCCTAATATTATCATGGCCTGTCATAAGCATAATTAATCGGTCCATGCCCGGAGCAATTCCACCATGAGGGGGTGCTCCGTATTTGAATGCTTCAAGTAAAAATCCGAATTTTGCTTCAAGTTCATCATCACTTAATCCAATAAGTTCCATTATTTCTCTCTGTATCTCTAGTCTATGAATTCTAATGCTCCCGGATGCAAGTTCAATTCCATTACATACCAGATCATATAATTCACCTTTAACTGCTAATGGATTTTCTTTCATTTTTCCAACAAATTCCTGTTTCGGCATTGTAAACATATGATGGCATGGTTCATATCTATTTTCATTCTCATTATATTCAAATAGTGGAAAATCAGTAACCCAGAGGAATTTAAATTCATTTCCCTTAACAAGATTCTTAACCTCTGCAATATGTTTTCTGAGCATTCCAAGAAACTGTAAAGTCCTCTTCTTTGGTCCTGACATAATAAAAAATATTCCATTAGTATTTGCCTTATGTTCCAAATTAATATATTTAGCAAATGAACCGCTTTGAGTGTTTTCATTAATCTTTATATATCCCATACCTGCAGCACCTGCAGACTTAATAAAATCTGTTACAGAATCAATTTCTTTTCTTGTAAACAATTCTTCAAAGAACAAAGCACCGGTATATTCGTTATTATTTAGAATATTTGAATCTGACTCTTTAGCCAATTCTGTTATGTCAATAATTAGATTTTCAAACCTTACATCCGGTTTATCCGAACCATAATTCTCCATTGCTTCATTATAAGTTATAATAGGAAACGGTGTATTCAGTTCTATTTGTATAACATCTTGAAATACATGCTTCATCATTCCTTCAATAATTAGAAATATATCCTCTTTACTTACAAAACTCATCTCAAGGTCAATTTGAGTATGCTCAGGTTGCCTATCGGCTCTCAAGTCCTCATCCCTGAAACATCTGGCAAATTGAAAATATCTGTCAAATCCTGAAATCATCAATATCTGTTTGTAAAGCTGAGGAGATTGAACAAGAGCATAAAAATTTCCTTTATGCACCCTTGATGGGACCAAATAATCCCTTGCACCTTCAGGTGTACTTTTTGACATAATAGGTGTTTCTATTTCAATAAATCCATTCTTATTTAAATACTCCCGTACAGCTGAATATGTTTTTGCTCTTTTTATCATTATATCCTGCATTTTTCTTCTTCGCAAATCAAGATATCTGTATTTCAGTCTTAAATCTTCAGAAGCTTTAACATCTTCTTCAACAACAAATGGGGGCACTTCACTCTTTGAGAGCAATTTTGCTTCTTTACATTCAATTTCAATTTCGCCTGTTACCATATCACTGTTAACCATATCAGCAGGCCTTTTTTTCACAATCCCCCTGATCTGAACAACATCTTCTAGTCTGAATTTGGATACCTGCTCAATCACACTGTTCTCATTGGAATATATCTGAGATGTTCCGCTTATATCTGATATATCTAAAAATATAAGATTACCATGATCTCTTGTTTTTTTAATCCACCCGCAAAGTGTTACTTCCACACCTTCCATTGATGGATTCAATACCCCGCACATATGTGATCTAATATGCGTCTTTCTATCTGCTATTGTCATTCAAGACCCCTTTTATTGTATCAGGATTTGCCTGTATTTCTTTTTGGTTGCCGCTTTCCATTTCTTTCATAATCACTGTGTTATTATTCATTTCATCTTCCCCGCAAATCATAGCATAGTGTGCTCCGCTTTTAGATGCATAAGAAAGCTGTTTTTTTATGCTATTGTATTCAAATGCTATATCTGTTTTAATGCCCATTTTCTGTAACTCACTGCATATATTCATTACATACTTACGAGATGGTTCATCAAAAAATACTGCGACTATATCCAAGTTATTGGCGTTTTTAATCTGTTTTATATAAGATTCCGGAATTGACATAAGCAATCTCTCAAAACCGCCTGCAAAGCCAACTGCACCTATACCATTCATACCGAACTCTTCACCCAGATAATCATATCTGCCTCCGCCTATAATAGTTGACTGAGCACCTAATTTATCCCCCTGCTCAATAAACTCAAAAACTGTTTTAGAGTAATAATCCAAACCCCTCACAATATTGGGATTTTCAATAAAGTTTAAACTTAATTCATCAAGGTGATCTTTTACACTATTATAGTGATTCAGACAGTCATCACATAAATAATCAGTAGAATGCGGTGCATCGTTAACAGCTGCAATACATTTTTCATTCTTGCAGTCCAATGTTCTCAATGGATTTGTTTCAATTCGCTCCCTGCAGTGCTCACACAATTCCTGTTCTTTACTCTTCAAAAAACTTTTCAATTCATCTCTATAACGAGGCCTGCATGACGGGCAGCCTATTGAGTTAATGTGCAGTTCTACACCTTCAATGTGAAATTCTTTAAGTATATCATTCCCCAGTTTCATCAGTTCTGCATCTCTTGAAGGAGCGTGTGAATTAATTACCTCTGCTCCGAATTGATAGAATTCTCTAAATCTGCCTTTCTGAGGTCTCTCATGTCTGAATACGGGAGTAAAATAAAATAATTTTTTAACAGTATTATCAGATAAAAAAGAAGCCTCTGAAATACTTCTGAAAAGAACAGCTGTTTCTTCTGGTTTTAATGCAATCTTCTTGCCGCTTTTTGATTCAAATACAAACATTTCCTTTTTAATAATATCTGTTGTTTCTCCAATGCTTCTCTGAAAAAGTTCATATGGCTCAAGAATTGGTGTTATTTCATATTTGAAACCAAAATGTTCAATTATACTTTCAATTCTGTTTCTAATAGTCCTGAATACATCTGACTGCTCAGGTAAATAGTCATTAGTACCCTTAATCTTTCTGTATTCCATGCGTTCTCCTTAATACATAAAAAATGGCAATCAAAATCATCATAAATGCTGTTCCAGTCATATCTGCAATAAAATCAGCCATCTGGGGTATTCTTGACGGGGTTAAGCGCTGATGTATTTCATCTGCAACACCAATTACAGGAGATAGTATCGCGATAATGGTGAATGCTTTCACACTATTTAAATTATGACTTTTTCTTAGTGCAAAAAATACAAGCAGTGTGAATATTGCATATTCAAAGGCATGATAGATCTTATCGGTGTGTATCCCTATATAATGAACAAATTCAAATGATGAGCGTAAAAAGAATCTCTTAATTGATTGAACAATTAATCCAATAATATTTCGTTTACCGCTCTCTTCAATGCTGATTGAACTCATCACAAACATTATTATGAGCCAAAAAAAAGATGGTAACCAGTATTTTAACTTATTAAATTTAATCTTCAATTGTTTTAAGCCCCTCTATTATGATCTGTTCTACAGCCTCATCAGAATCTGCATTTTCGACCTTCTCCCTCAATGTTCGCCATAAAAACAATCTTGTAAACAATGCCAGTGATTCATATAATTGTTCACTCTGTTCATTAGTGTAAAGAAAAAGTATTATTATACTGAGAGACATATCCTTAAATATTACTCTATCCTTAGTCAAACCAATGAGAATACGGAAACTCCCATTTTCGACCATATACCTGGGCATAAGAATATTCCCTGTCAAATAGGTACTCATTCTGTTTTCCCTATCAATAATTGCCTCAACAATTTCCTCAGTTTTGTCCTTATCGATTTCTTCATCTTCAAGCAATTCTGCAATCACCTGATTGATACTTGCAGTGTGAAGTATCTTTGCAGATAATGATTCTTCCTGAAATTCATAATTCATAATATGTACTTTTCCACTTCCTGGTTTATTTCTGCTTCGCCCATTACCTTCTCAACATAATTTGTATCAACAACAAACTCATTTTCGCAGTCAGGAGCATCAAACATGATATCCTCAAGTACCTTGGACATTATTGTCCTTAATCTTCTTGCGCCGATATCCTCAATCTTCTGGTTTGCATTAAATGCTCTTGCAGCGATGCTCTTTAATGCATCATCAGTAAATGTTAAAACTACATTGTCGGATTTAAGAAGTGCCTGATATTGTTTCGTTAGTGCGCTATCCGGTTCAGTCAGTATTCTGAAAAACTCTTTATCAGAAAGTGAATTTAATTCTACTCTTACGGGAAATCTTCCCTGAAATTCAGGCATAAGATCTGAAACTGATGTGTTGGAAAATGCACCTGCAGCAATAAAAAGTATGTAATCGGTTTTAACTGTTCCATATTTTGTATTGACATTGGTTCCTTCAACAATAGGCAGCAAATCCCTCTGTACTCCTGTCCTTGATACATCCACACCATCATAATTACCTGATTTATTTATCTTGTCAATTTCATCAATGAAAACTATACCATGCTGTTCAACCCTTTCCTTAGCTTGTTCTGCAAGAGCATCTCTGTCAATCCGCTTCATTGTTTCACTTTCTATAAGCAGTTTCCTTGCTGAAGAAACCTTCATTTTCTTTTTCTTTTTCTTTTTCGGGCTCATATTATCAAACATATCCTGAAGCCCTTCAAATGCATCCATTCCTCCCATTCCCAATACATCAATTTTGGGTCCTGAGCGTTCCATAATTTCAATTTCAATTTCTCTTTCCTCAAATACACCCCTTTCAAGCATATCCTTAAATTTGGATACAGTTTCAGCTTCTGCTTTTTCATGGCCCGGTAATAGTGATTCCAGTATTCTTTCCTCTGCAGCTGCAGCTGCAGCTTTTTCAACTTCAACAGCCATTTCCTTTTCCACCATTGAATATGCATTATTCATTAAATCCCTGATAATTGATTCAACATCCTTACCCACATATCCAACCTCAGTAAACTTGGATGCTTCAACCTTTACAAAGGGAGCATTTACAAGTTTTGCCAGTCTTCGGGCGATTTCTGTTTTACCGACCCCTGTTGGTCCTATCATTATTATATTTGAAGGAATTATTTCATCTTTTATATCAATCTCGACTTTCATTCGGCGTATCCTGTTTCTCAATGCAATTGCAACAAGCCTTTTGGCTTCATGCTGGCCAATGATGTATTTATTTAATTCCTGAACGATTTCTTTTGCTTTTAAATCACCTGTATAATTCATAATATCTCCATAAGTATATATTATCAGTTAAATTATTATAATTGAAATTACTATTTTATCAATACAAAAATAATTATGTGCTTATAATCTGTCAAAACCCCCATCCATGGGGAATGACTGATGTTGCATGTGCATGTGATTTGGTTTGATTGTTTATTTATTTATTTCTTTATTACCAGCATACCAGCCACCAGCTTACCAGTAACTATTTTACCAGCCACCAGCCACTATCTTCCCCCAGGTCTTGACATTATCCAGCATACCGAATCAATGG
>CAZJAT010000007.1:0-1529 GCA_964544145.1 uncultured Bacteroidales bacterium
ATCAGTTCTGCGCTTCTCCTATTGTATAGCATAAAATTAGTTAAACCTCAAATAAAAATAAATTGTCTGTCTGTAATTATTGGTGCAATATTGTATACTATTATTTTTATATTCTTTGGGATTTATTATCAATATATTTCTTCTCTTATTATCATGTTTGCAAGTATTTTATCAATTGTTATTTTATCAGCAATTTACCATTTCAAAAGTCCCAGAGAAGAGGTATCAAATACGGAATTATTGTTTTTATTAACCATTGCCATTCATTTATTCATAATTGCAATGACATTCAGTGCAGGGTGGCAATTTTCCAATATTAATTATTATGTTCTTTTCAATCTCCATATTAGTTCAAATATCTTCCGTTTCATACTATATTTTATCTTATTTATTGAATTATTTATAATATATATGATAATTTCAGGTAAAACAATTACAAAGAAATTACTTAATAATTATATAATTTTTCTATTACTGAATTTTATGATATTTGTTATTATTACAACAACCGGATTCATTATGTCAAATCATGCCGGTAACAGACAGAAGGAATTATCTTCTGCAACACTGTTAGCCAAGGTGGAGACTGCTGCTGCTGCAATAAACTCCGAACACCTTAATATGCTTCACTGTGATACAACAGATATTGATAATCCCATTTACAATGAATTGCAAACATTGCTGCATTATATTCAGACAAAGAATCCTGATATCAGATTTGCATATATATATACATTGGTTAATGGTAAAATGCATTTTCTTGTTGATGGCGAACCCAGCAATTCTGAGGATTTTCTCCCGCCAGGCACTATTGATACAATGACTCTGGAAGACAGTGATATAGATATGTATAAAAAAGCCATTCCCTATGTTGCAGGTCCTTTCTTTGACGAGTGGGGAGTGTGGATTACCGGTACAGCACCAATTGTCAATGATGCTGATTCTGTAATAGCATCTCTCAGTATGGATATGTATGCTTATGATTGGGCAAGAAAAATCCTGATGGCAAGACATGTAACTATTGTGATTTTTATTATGATAACAGTCATTTTCTTTATCTCTTTAATATCCATAATGATTCTGCGCCGCTCATATATTGAGATATCCATTTCCGAGAAAAAATATAAATCATTATTCAATGAATCAAAAAATGCTGTCATAATTATGGGCTTGAATGGAATAATAATTGATGTTAATAAACAGAGTAGTGAGCTATTTGGTAAAGCAAGAGAGGATTTGGTTGATACATATTTTGACAAATTATTCTATAATGATAAACGCGTTGAATATTATAATGCATTTATCAATCATATGAGTTCTCCTATAAGCATACCCCTGCAGGCAGAAATTGTGAATATTGACAATAAGTTGATACCTGTAGAGATCAATGCCTATACTGTCACACTGGAATCAGGGAAATATGTCTATATTATTATGACCGACTTAACTGCTGTCAAGAAAATTGAGAAAGAGAAAAAAATACTTGAGGAGCAATTGCATCAGATGGAAAAAATGGAAGCAATCGGACA
>CAZJAT010000007.1:1629-76223 GCA_964544145.1 uncultured Bacteroidales bacterium
AAGGATGCCATGCCTGATGGAGGAACATTCAGCATATCAACAAAAAATACATATTTACCTTCAAAATCAGGAAATAATGAAGAATTTATCATGATAATATTGAAGGATACCGGTCATGGGATGAATGAACATGTAAAGAAACATCTATTTGAACCTTTCTTTACAACAAAAGAGAAAGGCAAAGGAACGGGGCTTGGCTTAGCCAGTGTATTCGGAACAATTCAGAAACATGAGGGATTTATAGAGGTAGACAGTAAATTAAAGAATGGAGCAGAATTCAGAATCTTTTTCCGAACAACACCAGAACCTCTCAGCATTGAACACAGTAAAAAACAAATGGATTTTGAGTTATCAAAACAAATGTCTATTCTTTTTGTTGATGATGAAAAATTTATTCGGGAATTAGCTGAGAACTTCCTTGGCAATGAAACAAATTTAATAATCAAGGAAAATGGACTTGAAGCATTAAATTATTATAAAAGTAATTTTGCGGATATTGATATAGTAATATTGGATCTGATAATGCCTGAAATGGATGGCAAAGAAACATATAGGCGCATGAAAACAATCAATCCTAATATTAAAATCATACTTATCAGCGGCTATTCTGTGGATAAGGAAGTACAGCTATTTTCAAATAATAATAAACAGATATATTTACAGAAACCATTTGACAGGAATGAATTGCTGCAGGCAATTGAACAGCTGAACTTATCGCGTTCAGAGTGAGCCCGCAATAATCCGGCATTTGTAGGATTTTATCTCCACATCAAATATTCTATCCCTTATCAATTGTCCATCCAATTGTGCATAAACCAATCTGCTGCTCTTTATTTTTATTCTCTTAATTCTCTTTATAATAACATTCCTATCATAGATATGCTTTTTCATGAGTACTTTAAGTACAAACAAGGGCCTCATTATCATTGGAAGATCCTTTATGAGACATAGATCTAAGTAGTCATCACAGGGATCGGCATTTGGTGTTAAATGGAAACCTCCGCCTATTGCCTTTCCATTAGCTACAAGAGCAATATAGTATCTACCTTCAGATTCAACCTTATCTCCAATTATATTATACATTGGAGGTACAAAACCAAGTAAATGTTTAATAACAAAAATCATATAAGCCAGGATACCCCGAATAGGCAGATTATTATGATTCATGGAACGCACCACTTCTCCGTCAAATCCTATACCTATGGCATTTAAACCCAATAATCCATTCACACTGAACACATTGACATTTTTGAAATCATCTGTATCAAAAAAAATATCCATGGAAGTTATACCTATGGCTTTAACCAAATCATTGCCTGTACCTGAACTGATAATTCTTATCGGAAGAACAACAGGATATAATCCATTGATAATCTCATTCAGTGTTCCATCTCCGCCCAGACACATTATTTCCGTAATTCCGCTTTTTATCCATGCAGCAATATTATTCTGAGCATCATACTGTTCTTTGGTAATCTTTAGTTCATAAGCTATTTTTTTTGCCTGCAAGAACTCTTCCACATTATGCATATGTCTTACTGATGCACCTTTGCCTGCAGCAGGATTTACAATTAACAGTATTTTTCTGCTCATATTTTCATTTTATGTCAATATTAAATAAAATCAATAACAAAGTTATCTGTTTGACTGGACAATGGTTTTAATGTATAATTAAATTGATGGGAATTGCTAATGGAGGTATTTAATGTTTAATCTTGATTACTTGCAATATTATTATTTGGAGAATTACCTTTTTCTTAATGTCAATGATAACTTTAATAAGAATCATCGTATTGATGCATTTGACTTTGTTTGTATACTCAAATGGCAATGCATTGAATTTGACATTAAAGAGATAAAGAAGAATCTTATTGATAGAGGTAATACAATGAAAGAGATACCAAAGAGATTCAAATCCAATTTTGATTTTTTAATAAAAAAGATTACACGTGAGGTTTATTCAGCAGAAACAAAGGAGAGAAAAGCAGAGATTTTGTTTGAAGATTGGTCTATACCGCCTGATATTGTAATAAACACATTGGCTGTTATGTATTCAGATGATTTTCTGTTTTTTACAAATATTGCTGCAAAGATCCTTGATGGAGGGTCGGGCAAGAAATTTCAACATATCAATACAATGAAAACATTTAAATCATTTTGGAAGAGATATAATGAATATTGTGATAAGATCAATAAAATAACCCCCCGCGATATCAAGGGGAATGATAAAGTGCGATGGTTAGCAGGAAAACAGATACAGCAGGAAGCAAAATTCTCTATTCATTGATTTTATTTGATGATATCAGCACATAGGATGCCAATTCCTTTAAATCAAGATGATATAATATTGATTCATAGAGTATAAAAAGAAAATATAGCGGCGGGAAAAAATCAAAATAAGGTGCTGAAAAATAATTGACTTCAAGCGATGTGAGTTTGAGATGTTTTTTGAGTATTCTTTTAATTTCCTTTGATGAACAATAATTATAATATGTTGAATAGCCGTGTTTGTGAGCATCTTCATTCATAGTAAGATTCAATAATGACTTTTTCAGTTTCTCGGGAAGCAATCGGTTGATGATACTGTATTCTGCATATTTTGCAGCAAACAGCGAAACAAAACTACCATTATCTTTCAATACCCTTGCTATTTCGTTAATAAGGAATTCATTCTCAGCAATATGTTCCAGAACAAAACAGCTTGTAATAATAGATACGGAATTATCCTTAAACGGCAATCCATTATTGATGTCAAATATTAATCTTAAGCCAGTATCTTCATTCTGTTCAATACCTGCAATATCAATATCTGATATTATATGCTCACAATTACATTTAAATCTCATATTCTCACCACTTCCAATGTCAAGCAGCAGTTCAGCATCATTAGACAATATTGAACACATAGAATTATATTTCACAGTAATGCTGGTCTTGCTGAGAGTAAACATTTTATCAATTGAATGTGATGTTTTCCTCATTCCTCTCATAAATTTATTAATTAACATATATATATTCTATGTAAATTAATCTATTATTCAACTGTTATCTTATATAAAACGGGATTTTTTGTATATTTTTGCCCATATTGTTTATTATTTCAACAAGCATTATATACATACCTTTATTCAATCCGAAATACTGCCATTTAAGGATGATATCCTCTGATTCTGAAATTTTCATATCTCTCATACTGTAAGCTTCACTGCCTGTTTCGGAATATATATATATATTCACACTATTTATCTCACAAATACTTTCTATTGACAATGTCACAAATGGTATAGCAGAATACCATATCTGATGACTGAGTATACATCTGTAATCATCATTTTCTGAGAGTGACAGACTGTTGACCTTCATGGGTGTTCCTCTATATTCACTGATGCATATATCCCATGCATAAGCATCATAAGAAAATACTCCATTAATACGTTCTATAGAGTAATCTCCATAATCTTCATATCCTCTTATTATTGAGTCCGTACATTCATTATTACAGTAAAGATAAAATGTGTCCACTCTGTCCGGTAATGATATATTGCTTTTATAGAGGAATTCATCACTCTTTATATAGGGAAAGTCATACTGCAAATAATAAATATCATCACATATTATAATAAAACTATCTCGGCATATATGACATTCATTGATTATAATTGAATCATCATCCGCAATGCACAGACAACCATAGAAATCACAATTGAATCTATTGTGAATTTCAATCCATTCGCATTCACTTCCTTTTACATAGAATTCATTTAAAATAATATTATTAAACACATCTGCACTGCTTTTTAATGCTGAGAATGCTTTTTCTTCAATTATCACATTTACAATAGGTTCATTAATCATAAATGATGTATCAGAATATATATATATCATATCTGATGAATTCTGCGTTTCAATACATATACTGTCCCCTGCAGGCGGGATATATGAGAATTCAATGAAAAGTGTATCTTTTTTTAAATATACACAATTAATTATTGCTCTGTCATTAAATACTGAATTTTTATATCCTAATGTGTGCCCTTGAATATCAGCACATGCAGCCCAATTTGATTTACTGTCAATACTCTGCGGATTAATTCGTTCTAAACTGATTCCATCCCCTGCATCATAAGGAAATGCATCATCAAGTTCAGGTGTACCAAATGTGCTGAGAATATTACCCAATGAATCAGTCAAAAAGAGATTATCACCCATTGATAAGCCATTGTCTGTAAATGTTGTTGTTGAAATGGTTAATATCACTGCATTAGTATCAAAACAATATGGCATATAATATTGTGCTGCTTCAATTATATATTCAGGATCCAGAATGACGGCAAATTGACCGGGCAATATATAATTGACATCTGTTATTCCATTAAATAGATTAAGTGAGTCAATAAATGGCAGGATCCTGTCCATTCCGTCTTCATTTCCAATATTGAGATTATTCGTAAATACCGTGTCATTGGAACAATTGTACAATTCAACACATTCATTCCTGTCTCCAGGTCCAAGTATACCGGATTCTGCCCCCCTGACATTACTCATTACCTCATTTATTGATATAATGGAATTAAATAAAAGTGATATAATAATAAAAAAACTCATATTCATAATTTATTGTATATTATTTCATTGTATTTGTCAATATATATAAATGATTTTTCTTTTTTTACATATAATAATATGATATACTACATACATGAAACGTGAAGCAGATTTCTATACAAGATTAGAGCAGCATTCTGTACAATGCAATCTATGTCACCATTCTTGCATTTTGAATAACAATCAGATTGGTCTGTGCAGAAATAAAGAAAACATTGATGGCATCTTATATTCAAGAAATTATGGTAAGATAATCTCCATTCACACAGACCCTATTGAGAAGAAACCCCTATACCATTATAATCCCGGTTCGGAGATTATATCTGTAGCTCAGGCAGGTTGTAATCTGCAATGCCCATTCTGTCAGAATTATGAGATATCACAGGTTGATATCCCCGTTTCTGAGATAATATCTGTTGAGAACCTGCATAATATGCTGATAAATCAGGGAGCTGAACAGATAGCATTTACATATACTGAGCCGCTTATGTGGTATGAATATATAAAGGATTTTGCATCATCATTTAAGGATATTGATTGCATTCTAATCACAAATGGAAATATAAATTCAGACCCTGCAGAGAGTATCGCACCATTCATAAAGGCAGCTAATATCGATTTGAAATCATTTAGTGATATCTATTACAGGAACAGGCTCCATGGAGATTTACAAAGCGTTAAAAACACATTTGAGATATTTGAAAAGAACAATGTGCATATAGAGATAACATTTCTATTAATAGAAAATGATAATGATGATATACATGAATTTGAAGATATGGTGAAGTATATCTCTAATATTAACCCTTTGACACCACTACATATATCACGCTACTTCCCATCATTCAATTATAATCAGAAACCCACAAGCATGGATAGATTGATCAGATTCAGGAATATAGCATTGAAAGAACTGAAATATGTATATCTGGGCAATGTTCCTGACTTGCAATATAACACAACATATTGCCCGCATTGCGGAGCAGTCCTGATTGAAAGAAATCTATACACAACAAATATATGCGGTATTGAGCAAAATAGATGTAAAGAATGCGGAAATAATATTCATATTCATATACAATAGGCAATTAATTGCATGTTTTTTTCAATTTGCAATAGATATTCATTGACACTATCATGTAAGTGCTGTTATTTTTTAGTTTATTCCTGTATTTTAATTGGTATAAAAATTGCAGCATAAATGTGCAAGAAAAAAGGAGAATCAATGAGGAAAAAAGGCTTCACACTCATCGAACTGATGGTTGTTGTAATGATAATTGGTATTATACTTGCATTTTCCATACCCAATTTGAACAGAAATTCCAAGAAGTTCGATAATAATTATAAAAATGTCACTGATAAGCTTAATCTGGCCAGACAGAAAGCTATTACCAGCAACAGCTCTGTAACTGTTGATTTGGCTTCTGATAAAGTCACTGTTGGAGAGGATGAACTTGCTTTATACAATGGAGTTTCACTCTCCGCCAACAGCGGTGGGGCTAATATCACTTCATTGACATTCAATGCGGGTGGTGCGCCCGGTAGTGATGCGATTATTGAAATCACCGGATTTGGCAGAACAGATTCAATTATTGTTACTGTTTCCGGTTATGTACTATCAAGGTAGGTAATTATGAAAAAAGGATTTACTATTGTTGAATTATTGGTTTCTATAACCATTCTGGCTATAGGATTACTGTCACTTGGTATTATATTCCCTGCAGGTATTCGTTCCACTCTCCTAACACAGCAGAATACACAGGCAATTGAATACTGCCAGCAGGAAATTGAATATTTAAGAACATTGTCATGGAATGATGCAGCTCTGGATGCAGGAGTTCATGGCCCGGACTCCATTTCATCGGGTAATGGCGGTGTGATCTATGTTGTGTTGTATAATGTTAATGATGATTATCCGGTAACGGATATGAAGAGAGTCATTGTTTCTGTTTCCTGGAGAGCCAATGCCGGTGCCGGAAAGAGAAAAACACACACACGCAGCATCACTACATATATATCAAGATATTAAAAGGAGATTATTATGAAAAAGAAAGGTTTTACCTTAGTTGAACTCCTTATTACCATAACGGTCTTCAGCATTGTCATTGCATCTGTACTTACCCTGTTCATAAACAGTCAGAAGACAAAATACAGAGTGGATATGATGACCGAAGCTCAGCAATCAGCCAGAACAGCCATTGATTATATGATAAAGGATATAAGGGCAGCAGGATATAATATTGATTTAGAAGAAAATGCCACATCATCACCACAGAGAAGGATTGTATATGCAAGCCCCTATGAATTGATATTCAATGCCAACATCAGGCCCGTTCAAGATGATCCGGAGAACCCGATCACACCGACAGCACTTGACCCGGGATCTACGCCAAACCCGCTTCATTATACACCAAGCAAGATGTTTGAAACAGGAGCTGAAACCATTGTATATACATTGGATTATAATAATGACGGCTCTGTAAATGGTACTGACAGGGTTGGAACAGAAGCGGCATTTACCCCCAATCCCAATGATTATGCATTAGTAAAAAGAGTATACGGCTATGATGCAACAAATAATACAAATGGCGGTGTCAGACAGATTGTTTCAATGGTGGGAGGTCCGGACAGATTCCCCGGACAAACTGAGGGCGTGCCATTGTTCTCATACTGGTATGATGATGATAATGATCCAACTACAGATAATAAATTATGGGGAGATACCGATGCCAGCGGCACACTTTCACTGACAGAAGCAAATTCCCTTACAGGTATAGCAAATCCTGACATTCTGGATAAAATCAGAATTATAACTGTGAATGTCACAGGTATAGCAACATCTGAGAGCAGAGATGATTATATAAAAACAAATATTCAGACAGATGTCTCTGTAACTAGGAATGCATCCATCAATGTGCAGACAGTTGTCGGGCATGTATACAAAGATGCCAATATTGACTCAGCTTACAGTACAGGCGAAGCGGGCATACCTGGTGTTAAAGTCAGATTGAATACCGGAGAAATGACATATACGGATTCTGAAGGCAAATGGGCATTTGCACTTATAACAGGTTCATATTCTGCTACATGCACACCTATTGTCGGATATACCCCTACATCTGATTTATATTTTGATTTTGCTATAGGAGATGAGGATCTTGATTGTACAAGCGAAGCAGAATTCAAGGATTATTTCGGTTTGAGAGTAACACCTACAGCAGACATATTCGGATTTGCATATATTGATGTTGAAGGTGACTCATTCTGGAATGCAGCTACTGACCCATTGTTGGGAGGCATTCAGATTTCTGTATGGAATAATTCCACTATCTCACTTGATGATCCATCAAGCCCCTATTATGGATATTACAATCTGACAGTTAATGCAGAAGAAACATTATATGCATGGGTTTCACCCCCTGAGGGTTATTCTTGTATAAAGGTTGATACTGTCATTATGGGTATGGGCACAGATTCCAGTGATGTTATGCTCTTTTATGAGGAATTATCCCCGCTTGATTTTGCCATTGATATGCCTGATGGTTCAAGAAAGGCAATTGCACTTGGAGTTGTGCAGGCAACCGGTCTGCCTCCATATGTGGAATTACTCTCACCAAATGGAGGAGAGATATGGACAATAGGTGAAGCCAATGACATAAGGGTTAAAATCGTTGACCCCGAGAATGAGCCCATAGAGCGAATTCTCTTCTATTATTCCATTGATGCAGGTGTAACATGGAAAGAGATTGCCAATGTACCTTTCCCTACACTACTGTCTGATTCTACATATAATTATTCATGGATTATTGATTCATTGTCAGGCGAGACAGGCAGCACCATTTCAAAGCTAAAGGTGGGTGTTATTGATGCCGGCAATTGGACCATATATGATGAGAGTGATTATTATTTCACATTAGTTGGTGAAGAGGGTTATAAATTCATATATTTCACCAGTGAAACTGTTGATTCCACACTGGATGAAACTGTATATCTCTACTCATTGGGCACTGACCCATCTGATGTATTGCCAAGATACCTGGATAAGATTAATTCATATGCTACATCTGTTGTAGGTGATTCGTTCAATTTCAGCGGTTCTGTAATAGGCAAACCATTCTGGACGCAGAATACAAAATATTCCCATTTTATTACAAGACCGGGAATACCCTATGCAGACACAATCTATCAGGGTGTATGGAAATTCTTCCTGACAGGCTGGACAGATGATGATGAGGACCAGTTGAAATACTTTGATATTGAGGTGCATAAAAGGGATTCAACAGGTGACTCGTTGAGTGATACATTATTATTCTCCACATTGACAGGATATAATGTTGATTCATATAATATTATTGCATCCCCATTTTCCAATGCAGAAGAGATTGATACACTCTTTGTTCCCGTCACTTCCGGGTTTGATTTGAATAGAACGGACAGATTGTATATTCAATTATTCTGGAGCGGAAATTCCGCTAATACCGGAGGTCCCAGCGGGGACATCTCGGCACATATTCAATTTCATTATGGCGGCGATGCCAATTCACGTCTCATTCTACCGCCCAAACCATAATAAGGAGGCTAAAAATGAAAAAACGAGGCGTCGCACTTGTTACAACAATCATGGTACTGCTTGTACTAACACTACTTTCAGTGGGAATGATGTTTACAATAAAGAATGAAACAGCTATATCAATATATCAGGTTGAAAATGTGAAAACCGTTCAAACAGCTGAATCAGCATTGGATGAAGTAAAATACCGTATGAAACTGGGGGCATCCAATGCCAATTATATTGGTGATACATTGGTGCCATTGGACCCTGATTGGACCACTTATGTTGTATTCGGGGCTCCACCGGCCAATAGCGGCAGCACATTTTATACACGTTCAATACAGTGTTCCATTCCCGGCTTTGATGAAACACATCCTGAACTGGATTACACTACATTGACATTTGATGCAAACACATCATTAAAGATAAGACATAAAACAAATAATGACACAGTAAATACAATGATTTATTACTTTGACTCAAAGAGTCAGAGACAATTCTTGGGTTCACCTGCACTTGTAGAGCAGTATCCGCCAGTGGAGATTGTAGAAATAACTGCAAGAAATGGTTCTGCAGTGAAAAAAATCACTGCTGAGATATCAGAACAGGATGTTAATGTTGTTGTGTATTCTGCATTATCATCAGCTACATTAGCATGGAAAATGACAGGTAATACAGATGTATATGTATGCGGGCACAATCATCTTATAAGCACTGGAGATACGGTTGCCCCATTCATCCCGGGAACGCCCGCTCCCCATCAGCCAGGCAAAGCACCCACAATACCCGGAGGCGGAGGAGCATTGCTCTTTGACGCGCCTACTGCAGGAGGAGGCGGAGGCGGCGGTGCTTCAGGTGATGCAACACCATGCTGGCTGGAAGATTCTTCAACAACACCTCCAAGTCCATATTATCATGTTGAAACAGCATATGATGCAAGTGAACATCCATTTGTCAATCATTTCTATTATAATCCATATACATTCACCATTAATTATAATAGGATAGAATATGATAAATACTGTTCCGATGTGGGCTGCGTAGCCGGTATTGCCACCACATCATCAGGTGTAGGCAATTATGGAGCAACAAAATCACATATGTTCGGAAATCCGGATATCATTGTAAGACAGAATATTGAAATACCTCCCATATGGGAAGTGCTGGGTCTTGAAACAGAATCTGAATTAGATGACCTTGCCAATCAATATGGCGGTTGGAAGACATCCATTGTCAATGCAGCGGATGATGATGATGTGTCATTCTTCAAACTTGCTGCTGGCACACAATTACCCTTTAATTCTGAGATTCATTCCAGAGGTGTCATCTGGATAACAGGTGATTGTCTGCTCAGATCCGGCTCAAAATCATTCTTTCATAAAGGACTTATTTATGTAGAGGATGATTTGAGAGAATCTGCTGCAGGCGGCAATTATGATCTCTGGATATTGGGTGCAATGATAATCAAGGACAGTATTGATGAGATTCACACATCCGGTAATAAGAGACTATTCTTTATGTATTCAAAGGATGCTCTGACAAAGGCAGTGGAATCAACTGCAGCTTATTTTAAGATATTAGGCTGGAAGGAAAATAATTGATATAGCATCAATATGTAATTATGGAAAAATATCTTATAGATGAAATAAACAGACATAATGAATTTATTGAGGATCAGGATATTGCTAAATTTATTATTCAGGCATATACTGGTCCTTTCCATATGAGTAAAGATATCCCTGATGAAACAGCAACGAAGAGAACTATTGTTAGCGAATATAAAAAAGCTGCCAAAATATGCAGAGAAAGAGAGATTTTTCAACAGATATCTGATAATGTATTAAGACTTCACATTGTTC
Organism: uncultured Bacteroidales bacterium; assembly: GCA_964544145.1. Taxonomy (GTDB): domain Bacteria; phylum Hydrothermota; class 32-111; order 32-111; family 32-111; genus CAZJAT01. The sequence goes on from CAZJAT010000007.1 coordinate 12,646, forward strand.
CATTTGTACGGAAGTACAGGACTGCTGACACCTGCACCGGAATGTTCATCAAGAGTTTTGAGCATTTCAAAGATAATTATATGGAAAATATTCCTGAGAATGATGTAAGAAACATGCTGAGTTCCGTTGGTATTATGGAGATTGACAAGATAATATCAATAATCAGCAGATACAATACTGATAGGCAGGTTCCCCATCATTCCCAAGCATACAGGGACCACTATTTTCCCGCATATATTGTTATTCTCAATGATGTCATTAGGGAGTATATTACTCTATTATGAAAAAAGTAATGTACATTATTATCACATTGATTACTGTATTAAGTGCAATGTATATGATACTGCATAAAAAACCCATTGTGAGTATAATGGGTAAAAAATATTATAACTCCTATATAGAAGATTATATTGCTGTAAAAATGATATTGGAGAATGTTGATCAATATTCATATGAGAATGCCCTGTTTGACCTGATAAGGCAAGAGATATTTATTGATTTATGTGAGCAGTATAATGTGAAACATGATGAAAAAGCTCTTAAAGAATATAATAAATTGCTGCACGAAGACAGAGAAAATATTGATAAAATAATGGAATTAGAACATCTATTGAATAAGAATTATTATTCACATTTTATCAAACCATATTACTGCAATTATGCCTTTGTACATTTCATTCTCTTTGACTCACTGGATTTTCAAAGTGAAAGATATGAATATGCAAAATATGTCTTCAACTCATGGGAAGGTGATAAATATGACAGTATGCTGAATTCTTTTACTGAATACTTTGAGCAGCATAATTCAAGTATAGCAGACATACCTTTAAAAAATAAAACCCTGACAAATTCATTTTTTGAAGATATTTCATATTATTATATAACAAGGGAAAATAATGGAAATGTAATTGGAATACGCATAAAAAAACGATCTGTTGATGATATCATGACAAATCTGCCTATTGATTTTAATGTCTTATTTTATGATGAGAAGCTTTTCCGCAGTATATATATAATTTCAGATAACACCTATTGGCACAAAATTATTTTTAATGAATGATATTTTTTTTAGTGATTCATTCACATCTTATTATAATCAGATATTTTTAAGACATAATGACTATATTATACCATTCTCAGTCATTGATTTTAATGGAATCAGATCACTTATATCAATCGGTTATCAGGGACCAGTAAAAATCACGTCCCCTGAAAACATTGATTTTTTGATGTCATTTGCAGAAAAAGAGAATATCTGTACTGCCTTTATCCGTTATAATCCTCTATTTGAAAATCATTTATTGATTGGTGATTTGCCTATAGAAGATAAATCATTTTGTTATATAACAGATTTCAGGAATATGGAATTATATTTAAACAGCAGGCCTATGCGCTTAAAAACAATTCTCAGAAAAAAACCGCCTGAATATGACTGCCTGTACAGCGTCAATTCACCTATTAATGCTGCACTGCAATATAAAAATGAGTTTTTTTCAAATAAAAATGATGTGAAAACAATTATTGAATCAGGTCTGGCAATATTGATAAATGCTAAGAGGAATAATCAATATACAGCATCATCAATGTTCCTTGAATCTGGAAATAGTGCTGTTTACATTGCCAATGCTTCAAACAATGAGGGAAGAGAATTCGGAGACAATGCATTTCTGCTCATAGAATACATGAAACAGGCATTGGAGAGAAATATTTACATACTGTATCTGGGGGGAGGAATTGGCGGCAATGATTCACTTGATATATTCAAAAAGCAATTTGCAACACAAAAAAAGCCCATTTATCATACAAAATTAGTTTTCAATAAAACCATATTTAATAAATATTCTGCAGAAAATCGTTATTTCCCGCCATGGCTTTTCAATGTCTCAATTACTGATCTTATCCAAGGGAAGCAAAAGCAATAGACATCTTCTTGGTTATCTCATTATCAGATCTTGACAATAAGACTATAGGGCATTTTGCTCCCACAATCATCCCTGCCACCTTGCAGTCAGTCATATATATAAGTGCTTTTGCAAGTATATTGCCTGATGCAATATCCGGTACTACCATAATATCAGCATCACCTGCAACCGGACTCTTGATTTTCTTGTGATTTGCTGATTCTTCTGATATGGCCAGATCAAAAGCCAATGGACCATCAATAATTCCGTTTATCTGTTTTCTCTGTGACATCTTAGCAAGCAGAGAGGCATCTATTGTTTCTTCCATATCAGGATTAACCTTTTCTACTGCTGCAAGTATAGCAACTTTGGGATTATCTATGCCGATTTTCTGACAAAACAGTACTGCATTATTTACAATATCAATCTTTGTTTTCATATCCGGTTTAATATTCATACCGCCATCAGTAATTACAAAGGGTTTATGATATTTATCAAGCTCAAAAACCGCTATATGACTCAACAGCCTTCCTGTGCGCAATCCCCATTCCTTATTGAGCACACCTTTTAACAGAATGGATGTGTCCACATACCCTTTCATAAGGAATTGTGCCTTATTCTCACTGACAAGTCTAACTGCCTTTTCAACCGCTTTCACTTTATCCTCTTCATCAATTATTGTAAACTTGGAAAGGTCAAGCCCCTTATCAGCGGCAATGGCCTTCATTCTATTTTGGTTTCCTACAAAGATTGAATCACATATTCCCTCGTCAAATGCATCAGAACACGCTTGCATGACCTTCTCATCATCAGCACATGCGACTGATAATGTTTTTTTGTTTGCTTTTGCCAATGATATTATGTCATCAAACTTCATTTAACACCTCCCTGAGTGCTTTAATAAATGCTTCATTCTGTTTTGATGTGCCTATAGAAACCCTTATAAACGATTTCAAACCGTAATTTGCCAATGGTCTTATAATAATACCCTTTTTCTGCAATGCCTTAAATACATCAATTCCGTCTCTGCCTGTATCAAATGTGATGAAATTAGTAAATGAAGGAATTGGATCAAATTTCATACTTATCAGTTCATTATTTATATATTTCTTGCCATTTTCATTTTCTTTTCTGCAGTAATCAATAAATTCCTGATCCATTAGAGCAGCCCTTGCGGCTTTTTGAGCAAGTATATTCACATTGAACGGCAAACGCACTTTAGCTACATTCTCAACTATCCCTGCATCTGCAATCATAAATCCTATGCGCAATCCTGCAAGTCCGTATATTTTTGAAAATGTCGACAATACGGCAATGTTATTGTGTTTTTTAAGCAGTTCAACCGATTTCACACGTTCTCCCGGAATCAGATATTCATCATATGCTTCATCAAGTATTATCAATCTGTCATCACTTATATTGGCAATCAAATATTCTATTTCACTCTGATTAAGCATTGTTCCTATTGGATTAGCCGGATTATCAATGTAGATTATTTTTGCATTGTTATTTCTTGATTGTTTCACAATCTCATCAATATCATGTCTAAAATCCTTCATGCCTATATTGATCACATCAGCCCCTGAAATTTTCGGAGAAATCAGCGACATTATAAATGCAAATTCTGAGCGTAGCAAAAAGTCATTTTTACCCATAATGGAATAAACAAGCATATGAAGCAATTCAACTGAACCATTGCCAATAAGCACATTGGATTCACTGCAATTGTACATATCTGCTATATCCTTTTTCAAATAGAATGAACTGTCATCCGGATACATTGATATGTCATTTAACGATGCCTTTATCACATCCATTGCCTTTGGAGAAATACCAAATGGATTTTCATTTGACGCCAATTTTAGGATTTCACCTTCAATGTTTAATTCCCTTTTCACCTCTTCAATCGGTTTTCCGGGTACATAAGGTTTTATTTTACTCAATTCTTGTTTAAATTTTATCATTTTTCACCCCATTGGAATTTATGATATATTGCTTGCGCTATATTTAATATATGGTCTCCTGCTCTTTCATATGCAGAGAGGATATCAGCGAACACTGCATTGGATCCCATATCACACATATTGCTCTGCAATCTTGATATATGATTCTTTGCAAATATCCTTTCATTCTCATTAAGCCTTTCCTCAAGTATAAAACATCTCTCAAGATTATCTTCATTGTATTTTTCAATATTATTATCTACAATTTCAATCATTTCCATAATAATCCTATTCATCTCTTCTATTTCTTTTTTCGCTTCATCACTGAGTTTGATATTCCTATCCAGATTCATTAGATAATTATCCAAGAGATTTATCGCCTGATCCCCTACCCTTTCTATATCATTTATTGAATGTATATAAACGGGTATTTGTTCAGCCTCTTTTTCAAATAATTCTTCCCTCGATATCTTGATTATATAATGAGTAATCTCATGCTGAAGAAAGTCCGTTTTCCTTTCCAAATGCTTTACATGTTCTACTTTCTCATCATTATTAGTGATTATAATAATTGTTGCTTCAGCAATGGATTGTTTAGCAACATCAATCATATATCTCATCTCTTTTCTCACCTGACCCAGCGCAATAGATGGATTATTCAAGAGATTATCATCAAGGAATCTTGTCTTCAACTCTTTCTCCGCAATATCACTCTCTTTTATCGGTATAACCCTTTCCACGATCCTTCTAAGTACACCTGTAAATGGCAGGAATATAAGTGTGTTGAATATATTGAATATTGTGTGTGAATTTGCCACATATCTTGCAATATTCTCACCTTCAAGATTATTCCCCGGGGTGACAAAATCAACAAGTCTCAGATATGCAGGAACACCTCGAATCTTGAACAGATAAAATCCTATTATCATATACATAACACCTATCACATTGAATAGGGCATGAATCAAGGCAGCTCTCTTTCCTTGCCTGTTAGATGATAAAGCAGCCAGAGATGCCGTAATTGTTGTACCAATATTTTCACCAAGAACCAGAGGCACTGCCCCGTAAATATCAATAAGTCCCTGGGATGCCAGAACTATTGTGAGACCAACTGTTGCTGATGATGACTGAACAATGACAGTAATAATTATTCCTGTAAGCATTGCAAGTATTGGACTGTGCGAGAAATTAACAAAGAAATCAATAATTTCCGGTGCCTTTCTAAGCGGATGAACAGTACTGCTCATCATTCCCATACCTAAAAATAGAAGCCCAAATCCGAAAATTACTTCACCCCAGTATTTATATTTTGATTTTTTTGTAAACAAAATAAGTATCACTCCAAGAGCAATTGCAGGTAGAGCATAATCACCCAATTTAAATGCAATAAGCTGTGCAGTTACTGTTGTTCCTATATTAGCCCCCATTATCACACCAATGGATTGTGCAAGTGTCATAATGCCTGCATTGACAAATCCCACAACCATAACAGTTGTTGCTGATGAGGATTGTATAATACTTGTCACTAAAAGTCCCATAATAACACTGAAAAAGGTATTTTTTGTAAGTTTTGATATAATATTTCTCATACCATCACCTGCAACCTTCTGTAATCCGTCAGACATGAATTTCATGCCGAAGAGGAATAGTCCCAATCCCCCTATTACACCAAAGACAATTTCCATCCAGTCCAATCCGAAGATCTGATAATTAAAGACCCTGACAAGGGTATCCCTATAATAGATCTTTGCCATATAGATATTATTCTCCATTTTCCCCGATGTCTGCATATTATTCTTTATAATACCCTCATTGCCGGCATTTACTTTATCAACAATCACACTGCCATTGCCTTCAACAACAGAAAATAATGCATAAAAATCAGATATATCCTGACCGCTGTCAGGAGTAATGGAGATAACGACCGGTTTATTGACAATTGTATTTGTTCTGCTGTTGATTTGCGTCCACTCAGTATTGATTTCTAATGAGAATATAAATGTTGAAAATAAAAATAAACAAATAGCAAAAAATGTTTTTTTAATCATGCTCTCTCCAAATTATTGATAGATTTCTTTTTAAAGTGTCTCCCATTCTGTATGAAAACAGGTCATTATTATTGCAGACATTACACTGATTAATATGATTGATATTAGCATACGATTTCAGTGAATCATATATTATTCTTCTCAGGTCAATGCTTATCTTATCATCTGATTTTACTGTGTATTTATCACTATATTTATCTTCAAAATAACCCTGCACTTCTTTTCCCACTTCAAAGTGTTCACTGCATATACCCTGACCTATGATAACATCTGTTTCGCCCTTTAAATAGTGTCTCATCTCTTCAACAACACCGTTTAATATGCCTTTCCACCCAGCATGCACTATACCGAATTTTGAATTATTCTCAGTTACAAAAAATATATTAAAGCAATCAGCAGTCAATATGAAGAGAGCATGGTCATCATTATCGGTTATCAGGCCATCAGCATCTGTCATTATATACTGATCTGCTTTTATAATGCGCCGCGAATGAACCTGTCTGCTATGAATAATAATTCTATTTTCTATATTCAGCTGTTTGAAAAAATTCTGTCTGTTTTTTTTATTATCTTCATCATTGGAACTCATATCCCCCTCATTAAGCGAAGAGGATCTAAGTGAAATTGCAATTCTGAAAGGCAATAATGTGTTATCACTTAAATATCTGATATTATCCATTATTATGCTTCCGCTTTTAAGTCCTTTATTTGCAATTGAATTTCATCCTTGCCCTGAAAATTGTTTCGTTTTATATAGTATACAACATTCAGCTTTTTTGAATCATCAATAATAAGTTCCATATGTTTCTTTCCTCCATTAAACCATATGCAGTCTATTGATTCATTCCTTGTGCCAACAGAAAATCTCAGATGTTTATTTTTAAACATAATAGGATAACCAATTACATTGATATCCCGCGTTACAAACAGCGGCATTGGATTACCATACCCGAATGGGGATAATAGACGAAGTTTTTTCTCAAGATTGTCATTTATCTCTTCCAGTGTTATCTCTGAATCCACTTCAATAGACCTCATTCTGTCTTCATCTGCAAGAGAGTCATCTGCAAGCTCTTCAAATTTACTTGTAAATGCCTCCAGATTTTCTTTCTTTATGGATATGCCTGCAGCCAGTTTATGCCCGCCGAATGACTCAAGAAGATTACCCACTTCTGTCAATGCATCATACATATGAAAATCAGGAATGGATCTTCCGCTACCTTTTCCCAATCCATCATTCAATGATATCATAATTGTAGGTTTATAGTATTTTTCAACAATTCTTGAAGCAACAATCCCTATAACACCTTCATGCCAGTTTTCGCGTGCAAGTATAATTGTGTTATTTTTATATAGCTGTCCGTTTTCAATTATATTGATTGCCTCTTCATATACTTCCTGGTCTATTTTCTTCCTTCTTATATTTTCTTCATCAAGATTACTTGCAATGATATCCACTTCACATTCATCATCAGATATAAACAGCCTTACCGCTTCATTTGCATCAGACATCCTGCCAACGGCATTTATTCTCGGTGCAAGCACAAATCCTATATGAAATGAAGTGAGTGTATCCATTGATATACCTGCAATTGAGCATAATGCTCTGAGACCCAGATTCTTAGTTTTACGTATACTGTTTAATCCATAGTATGTGATAATTCTGTTCTCATCAATAAGAGGAACCACATCTGCCACTGTTCCCAATGCAACAAGGTCAATATATTCTTCAATATCATACATATCCTGATTGGTGGATTTGAGATAGCCCTGTATGACCTTCAATACAACACCGCATCCTGCAAGATATTTGAATGGATATTTATCATCATATCTATGAGGATTCAACACTGCTTTTGCATTCGGGATGTTTTCCATCACCTCATGATGATCTGTAATTATAACATCAATGGCATTCTTGTTTGCATAATCTATTTCCTTGAATCCTGTTATTCCGCAGTCAACTGTAATTATGAGATCAACATTTCTGTCAATGGCTATATTAATTCCTCTTCGGGAAAGACCATAACCGTCTTCTACCCTATTGGGTATATAATAACTGGGTTCTAAACCGTATTTGCTCAGGAAATTACACATAAGCGCTGTTGATGTTATCCCATCTGCATCATAATCACCGAATATCATAACATTCTCTTTTTTATCAATGGCTGTCTTTATTCTGAAAATAGCTTTTTCCATATCCTTCATTAAAAAGGGATCATACATATTTTCCAGTTTAGGATAGAGCAAGTTTTCAATTTCCTTTCTATCATCAATCCCGCGATTCATAAGGATATCAATAATTATTCGCGGTATATTCAAATCTTCGGCTATCATCCTTGCTTTTTCAGTTTCCTCATGTTTTCTAATAAGCCAATTTGTTTTCATATATTCTCCAATTCACTAATTTTCTTTATACGTATTATTTCCAGATCACTAATATCAATATCAGCTGAATGTGGTACAATAATCTTCTTTATGTTTAGGTGTTTAAGATGTTTTATTCTTATTATAGCATCATTTTTCCAGACTATCTCTCCTGATAAATTTATCTCACCGATAAATGCTGTATCATTTGCAATCAAATTGTTGCTGAATGATGAATATACTGCATTGATAAATGCAAGATCGCATAATGAATCATCAAGACCAAGTCCTCCGGATACATTGACAAACACATCCCTGTCTCCAAGATTTACAGACATATATTTATCCATAATACCCAGAAGCATCTGCAATCTCTTGTATTGAATTCCTGATGCAATTCTCTGAGGTATACCATATTTTGAATATGTTACAAGTCCCTGCACCTCCACTGCAACCGGAATACTGCCTTTCATTGTGCATGTTATTGCTTTCCCTGTACCCCCTGTTCCGGTAAGGGTAACTGCATCTATATTATCCACAATATCCAGGCCATCACTCTTCATGTTCATAAGCAGCATTTCATCAGTCGACCCGAACCTGTTCTTCACAGATTTGATTATTCTCATATTATTATCAAGCACATCAAGTATAAATACACTGTCAACCATATGCTCAAGTGTTTTAGGCCCTGCAATATTTCCATCTTTTGTTATATGACCAATAATAATCACTGTAATGTTTCTCTGCTTGCATATCTTTGATATTTCACCGAGAATAAACTTCACCATTGTCGGAGAACCTGCAACCCCCCTATTTTCAGAGCTGTTTATAGTCTGTATTGAATCTATAATAAGCACAGTGTAGTCTTCTTTTTCAGCAATTGCTATGATGTCTTCACTGTCAGGCGATATCATGAGATCTGTATTGTTCTCTCTATAGGAAAGACGTTCAAAACGCTTCTTAATCTGCAGCGCTGATTCCTCTCCGCTTATATACAGAATTTTCTCATTATTGAGATTATTCATGATATTAATGGTAAATGTTGATTTACCTGAACCCGGAGCGCCTGCTATCAGGATAATCTCACCTTTCACAAATCCGTCTCCGAACAATCTGTTCAGCTGTATGTCCTTTAACTTTATATTCTGATAATTATCCTCATGCACATCATCAAGCTGTACAATAGTAATTTTCTTATTTTCTTTTCTAACTGTACTGTCAATAAGAACCATTGAATCCCACATATTGCAATTGGGGCATCTGCCATACCATTTCAGCGACATATAGCCGCATTCATTGCATCTGTATTGGGTCTTCTTCTTCACATACATCCTTTCAGTAATTTGTTTGAAGACATATCCTTAATTAATTTATCCAGCTCTTCAATGCTATTCATCAGCTTAATATACATTGAATCACTTGTGCTGAGGCTTTTAATGGAATTGTTTTCATTCCTATATATTTCCAATTCTTCTTTAATAATATTCGCCGAGACTGATAATGTGTCTAATAATGCATTAACACTCCATCCTGCCTGATTTAAATTTTCTGCTATATTTACTACGTTTTCCCCGCTAACATCAATTAATTCATTTATACCGGTTATTGTTCTACTGAGAGAATCCACTATAGCCTGAATACTCTCCCCTGAAGGAATCGTTTCAATTAAGATATCCTTCATGTCCTTCAAAAGAATCGACATACTTGCAATTGAAAAATCATATGATTCACCCATCAGAGTATCTGATTTATAATTATATGGCTCTCCAATGACAGGGTATATCATAATATATTTTGTTCCGCCTATTACAGCATAATCATGGATTCCTGCATATGCTGAATTACTTAATTTTACATTGTTATTTAACTGTAGTTTCACAAGTACAAAATCACTGTACAGTTTAATGCCGTCAACCCTTCCGCATTTAACGCCTCTTATGCGCACCTCATCATCACTTCTAAGCCCATTTACATTGTCAAATTTAATATTTATATAATTGGTGTTCTTACCGATGCGTATTTTATTCATGAAAACACTGACAGTAAATATTGCGGCAATTGAAAACAGCACAATAAAACCGATATAAAATGCTTTATTATTCATATATACCTGCAGCTTTTGAATATTTTTTTATTATTTCATCCTCTGATGCAAGGAATTCTTCTCTTGTTCCTATAAATCTGACGCTTCCCTCATCAATTAGAAGTATCCTGTCAGTAAAATCTATGAATCCCCTCATATCATGGGTTATAACAATTGTTGTTCTCCGTTTCTTGAGAAACAATTCCCTAATCAGATCAATAATCGTCTCTGATGTCAGAGGATCAAGGCCTGAAATAGGTTCATCATAAAATATAATGTCCGGATTATTGACCATAGCTCTGGCAATTGCAACTCTTTTCATCATTCCGCCTGATAACTCATGCACCTGTTTGTCTCCTATATCAGGCAAATGAATGGTTTCCAGTATTTCATTGACTTCATTATGATAATCTCTGTTTCTGTATCCGCTTGAAAGCGCCATTGCTACATTCCCGTAAACATTCATTGAATCAAAAAGCGCATTATTCTGGAACAATACACCCATTCGCTTCCACACTTTATCAATTTCCTTATATGATGATTTGTGCATATTGGTTTCAAATATTTTTACATCACCTGAGTCAGGTTTTAGAATTCCAAGTATTGTCTTTAGAAGAACCGTTTTACCGGAACCGCTTTTCCCTATTAATGTAATCATTTCATTCTCTTCCGTTTCCAAATTGATATTCTTTAATCCTGCATCACCCAATGCTAATGACATGTTTTTTATATTCACCATATGAATAACATCCTTGTAAGGATATAATCCAATACTATTACTGCAACAACTGATGCAATAACAGACACTGTTGTCACCCTTCCCACTTCCTTTGAACCGAAACCCGCATTAAAAGCAAAATAGCTTGGCATGAGTACTGTGAAAAAACCGAAGAATGTGCTCTTTATCATACCGCCGAATATATAAAAAAGATTAAAATTTTTCTGTGTTCCTTCCCAGAACACATTTGCCGGAATATTGAGTCCCGCAACTGCAATCAGAAATGCTCCCAAAATAATCATTATCTCTACCATTATTGTCAAAAAAGGAATAATGAGCGTTGCTGAAACAATTTTAGGCATTACAAGATATTCAATCGGATTAATGGACATAACGCGCAGGGCATCAATCTGGTCACTAATCTTCATTGATGTCATCTCAGCGGCTATGGATGAACTTACCCTTCCGGCAAATGCAATGCCCGTAAGTAATGGCCCTAATTCAAGAAGGACTGATTGAGTTACCAGAGTTGACAGATATATCATTGGCAGATAATATCTCATTTGAAGTGCAATCTGATAAGATGCCACCATACCTATGAAAAAAGCTCCAAACAGAAGAACAAATAATGTATTTATGCTTATGTCGTACATATCATTTAAAATAATATTTCTGTATCTGTAAATATATTTAAATGATCCGAATACCCTGTAAAGGAAAATGGACATCTGGCCGGATTCACTGATAATGGTCTTTACAAACATTATGAGTGTTCCGGAGCACTTGAATATGCTTTAAGTTTGAATTGTGTCTTTGATGGATCAAATAGTATGTCTATATCTCCGATTGGACCATTACGCTGCTTTGAAAGTATAAGTGTTCCATTGTCAAGTTCAGCGCCTGATTCAAAATTTCTGTGTATAAACAGAACCACATCCGCATCCTGTTCTATGCTTCCAGAATCCCTTATATCAGATAATACAGGTTTTTTATTTTCCCTTCTCTCTGGATTCCTTGAAAGCTGTGCCAATGCAATAACGGGTATTTCAAGTTCCTTTGCAAGTAATTTCAGCGACCTTGATATTTCTGTTACTTCAATCTGTTTATTTTCAGCTCTCCTTCCCAATCTCATCATCTGCAGATAATCTATAATGAGAAATTCCAGTCCCCTGTCCCTCTTTATTCTTCTTGCTTTTGCTTTCACATCTATCGGGGTTCCCACTGTTGAATCATCAATAAATATCTTTGATTGGGAAAACTCATTGAGTGCGACTGTAATATTATGATAATCTGTTGATGTTATCTGTCCCTGTCTCAATTTTTGTCCAGGTATCTGTGCATGAGTGCAAAGCATTCTCTGAATCAACTGATCAGCTGTCATTTCCAATGAGAATATCAATCCTGAATGCTTGTTGTGTACACATGCATTCAGCAGCATATTCAAAGCAAAACTGGTTTTCCCTACACCGGGCCTTGCCGCAATTATTATAAGTTCTCCGGGATGAAAACCGGTTGTCAATTTATCAAGGTCATCAAATCCCGTAGGAATTCCTGTTACTGCTTTTTGTTCTTTCCGTATTATTTCTATTTTCTTTTTAATATCATCAACTCTATCACCTATTGTAATGACATCCTGTTTATATCTATGCTCCTGCACCTTGAATATTTCGGATTCAGCTGCATCAATAATCTCGTCAATTTCATTTTCAGAATAACACTGCTCCATAATTTTTTTTGATGTATCAATAAGATGCCTTAAAATGTATTTCTCTTCAACAATCTTGATATATTCATCAATATTTGCTATATATTCCAATTCTGATGTTGTGCTGTTTATATATTCTTCGCCTCCGGCTTCGTCAATCTTCCTTGTCTTGCGAAGTTTCTCTTTTACAGTCAGCAGATCTGTTTTATCATTACTGTCATACATATCTGCAATTGCTTTGAATATAATACGGTTTTCATTAAAAAAGAAATATTCTTCCTTTATCTTTCCCATTACTTCATTCAGTACAGAGGGTGCATCTAACAATACTGCGCCGATAACTGCCATTTCTGCTGATTTTGAATAAGGCTTATCCATTATGCTCCTCCATTACTTTTTTTAATGACCGTAAATCTGATGCAATCCTCTGTCTCAATCTTTCCTTTGCATCGCCTTTCTGCATTAGAAGGGCTGAGGGATGATACGTAGGTATTACAGTGATATTTCCATCTATAGTGAATCTCTGTCCCGCAACATCCTTCATCTTCACTTCCCTATTGAGAAGAAAAGCAGTTGCATATCTGCCCAAAGCAAGAATCACTCTTGGCCTGATAACATTTATCTCATCCATGAGAAAATGCTTGCACGTTTCTACCCATCTTTTCTCGGGATCTGCATTGTTTGGCGGCCTGCATTTTACAACATTGGATATATACACATCTTCTCGCTCTATATTTATATATTTTAACATCTGATTAAGTTTTTCTCCTGCTTTTCCGATAAATGGTTCACCTTTCATATCCTCATTCCTGCCGGGTGCTTCGCCTATAAGCATGAGTTCTGCATTCAGGCTGCCATTGCCCATTACTTTTTTGTTCACAGTATTTATTAATTCACATTCTCTGCATTTATTAACTGCTTTTTTTATTTCCTCATATGTCAATATATCGATTTTGGATTTGATCTGAAAAGATCTGTTATAATGTTTTTTTTCAAATTCAAGTTTTTTTATCAATGCACTTACAGCTTCATGCATTTAATCACCTCTAAAGCAATTTCATCTTTTCCCATTTCTTCAATTTCGCACTTTCCCAATTCTGAAAAAACAATTACAGTATTCTTACTGCTTCCTATAGCATCGGCATTGTTGAGAATAATATAATCCAGCTTTTTCCGTTTCATTTTCTGCATTGCATTTTCTTCTCCATTCTCCGTTTCAAGGGCAAAACCGATTTTAGTCATTTCAATGTTCTTGAGGGATTCAAGCACATCAATATTCTCAGTAAGATGAAGTGATTTTAAATTGTTTTTCTTTATTTTCTCTATTGAATATTCTTCTGCCTTAAAATCGCTTACTGCAGCCGCCATTATGAGAACTGTGTTTGTATCCGTATATTTTTTTATTTCTTCAGCTATCTCATCAGTATTATTTATGTGAATATTTTCTGTATATTCCGGGAGAGAGACATTCATTGTCTGGTATATGAAAATCACTCTATCTGCTTTATTCATATATGCAGCTCTTGCCATTGCAACAGCCATCCTTCCTGACGATTTATTTGATATAACACGAACAGGGTCAATGGGTTCTGAAACCGATCCTCCTGTAATAATAACTGTTTTCCCTTTTAGAGTGTTTCCACTATAAAGGATTTTTTCTATTTCAATCATAATTCTTGCAGGTTCTGGCAGTCGGCCTTTTCCATTGTCATTGCATGCCAAGAATCCTTCATCCGGAACCAATATATGATTATATGCTGAAAGACTGTCAATATTTTTCTGTACAGCATAGTGTGCATACATGTGCACATTCATTGCCGGGCAGAAAAGCACTGGGCATGTCATTGAAAGATATGCAGTAGATAAGAGGTCATCAGCAATTCCATTACTGCATTTTCCCATAATATTTGCAGTAGCAGGTGCAATAACCAGAATATCAGCCCATTTGGATAATTCAATGTGCATAATATCTGTTTTTTCATTCCACATACTTGTATACACACGATTTTGTGTGAGGGTTTCAAGCGTTTCTCTTGTGATAAAGTGCTGTGCATTTTCAGTCATAATCACCTTCACATTATGTCCTTTTTTAACACATAATCTGATTAAATACGGGATTTTATACGCAGCAATACCGCCTGTTATGCCGATAAGAATATTACTCATGCTCTTTTATTCTCTCATCCAGGTTGCCATCATTAAAATCCTTCACTGCCGCTGTCATTGGTTCTCTGCGTTCTACATTCTCCGGGGGAGATAGTTCACCTTTAATAAAGTAGGTGTAATTTTCCTCATTGTATTTCTTTGCCCGTTTTGCAATCATAATACATGCCAAATACTTATTCTTTGCTTTTTTGTAAATCTCGTCTATTGATATAAAATCCATTTATATCCTCCTTTTTTTTCGTTCATCATAGATAATTCCGCAAACCTCTTCAAATGTGGTTTTCAGATTGTCATTTATCACATTATAATCAAATTTCTTTCTGCATTCCATTTCTTTTTCTGCATTTAGCAGGCGCTTTTCAATCACCTCATCTGAATCAGTACCTCTTTTTATGAGTCTATCCCTCAATGCGTCCATTGTGGGCGGCAGTATAAAAACTGTTATTGCATCTGGATATTGCTCCTTGATATTCATAGCGCCTATAACATCAAGGTCCATAAGTACATCATTCTTATTATGTAGTGTTTCTGCTATATTACCCTTTGGTGTGCCATACATATAATCATGGACCATAGCTGTTTCTGCAAAATAACCTTCACTCTTTTTTCTTAAAAAATCAGGTTCACTCATAAAGACATAATTCTCCGTATCCTTTTCATTGTTTCTTATCGGCCTAGTGGTTGCTGATACAGAATACTTAATATCTTCTACATGTTCATAAATCATCTTACATAATGTGGTCTTACCGCCTCCGGAAGGAGAAACAAGTACAATAATGAAATTATTCCACATTCAGACTCTGCTCCTTTAATTTATCAATATTCCCTTTTATTCTCAATACTGCGTCAATAATACCTATATATTCACTCTTGCTGCCCATAGTATTTGTTTCCCTAAGCATTTCCTGCAGAATAAAACCCATTGATGCTCCAGATTTTGAATGAGTGAATTTTTCAATATGTGAGTTCATTCTCAGCATCTCCTCACTTATATCAATCTTTTCAGCATAAATCATGATGTTTTCTTTTATAAGCTGATCATTTTCCTTTATTATTGCCTTTAATTTTTCTTTCTTTGCATTTACAGAATATTTGGAATATTTTTTTATAATCTTCATGTCTCTATTTATTGATTTTATGTATTTTTTGAGCTCCCTCTCAATATCAGACCCTTCCTTCTTTCTCATTCTATTGAACATTTCCATTGTCATTTTAACTGATTCCAATATACACTTTTCATTTTTCATACTGATACTTAGTTCAGGTGTCATCATATCAATAAATCTTGACAGTATTATACCCTGATTATCATCCTTCAATTCACTCAATTTGATCCTTCTGCCTATCTCTTTTAATGATTTACTGACAAATTCAGGTGAATAATCCGTCCTGACTGCAAAAAAAACATTGCCCCTTTTGATATATTGCAATATAATTTTTCTGATCTTGATCTCAAGGGAATTCAGTTCAACAGGCATTCTGAAATTTATATTCAAATTCTTTCCATTTACTGATTTGACTTCCATTGAAATATTTCCGTATTTTTCTATGTGAAATGTCTTTTTTGCATATCCAGTCATACTATTCATTCAAAACTCCGTCATTATTGTTACAGGTCCGTCATTGATCAATGATACCTTCATGTAATCGCCGAATACACCTTTTTGGGTGTCAATAAATCTGCTGAACTCATTATAGAGCAAATCAAAAAGCACTTGAGACTGTTTCCGATTCATACTCTTTTCAAAGGAAGGCCTTCTGCCTTTATCCGTATTACTGTAAAGAGTAAATTGTGAAATAAGCATAATGCTTCCGCCTATGTCCAGAATGCCTCTGTTCATCTTATGTGATTCATCCTCAAATAAACGCATATTGATTGTTTTCTGAACAGCTTTCCGGATCATATCTTCACTGTCATTTACAGAGAAACCTGCAAGAATCAGATATCCTTTACCAATACTCGCTTTGTGCCCATTTTCGCAGATAACACTGCTTTCACTTACTCTCTGTATCAAAAGTTTCATTATAGGCCTTTATAAATGCAGATATAAACCATTTTATGTATTCACTGGAATAAGAGGTAATAATATTCCCACTGATAATTGCATCATATGCCACAAAATCCACATCACTATCCTTGTATTGATTATAGATATTATCATTTAGAAACATGCTGATCTTATGATTATCTGTAATTCCCGCATTGAGTAAAATAAGACCTCCTATATCAGTGCTGCCCAATAATCCGTCTCTATCATTGATTTCTCTGACAATATTCAACAATTTTTCATTGTCCTTGACCCTCAAGATACCCGAATTGCCCGGGATTATCAGAAAATCAATATCTATGTTTAATGAATCCAATGAGGTGTAAGGTGTTAAATAAGACCCCTCACTGCTTCTGCAAGTATCATAATTATCGGATATTATGAAATATTTGATGCAATGTTCATCCAATGCTTTACTGATAATGCTGAATTGCACCTCATCATAATCAATAGATGGTAGGAATACAGCTCCAACAGGCTGCTCTGCATGAATAAGTATGCATAATAATATAAATAGACTTAATAAGTATTTCATAATGTGAAATTATACTATATTAATTTAAATAGTCAAGAATTCTTATTTTATATAATGTGTCAATATAATTGAATAAACCTGTCAAATATTGATTGAATAATGACTCATTATACTCAATTGCAGCTTCCTGGGCATTAATCATTGATCCATTTTTAAATCTTGTGACAAATGTGGAGTAAAGGAAATACACCAATATCCAATCCCTTGATTTCACATAATCCCATGATAATGATATGGGGTCAATACTGAAATTCTGCCTGTTCTTAATCAATGCATATGCTGTCAAAGCAGTAAACAGTGATGTCACTGTAAAATCCCTTACAGCATTGATATAATCATTATTGTACAATTCCCCCAAACCGGGCAATATACTGCTCCATGTTATTGCTGTTTGCGGATTTTTCAGACTTATTTCAAGGTATTTTTCTAATACCGATTTCACAGAATCAGGTAATAATTCAGGAATAAAATATATCCTATCTTCCTTTACTGTCATTTCTGACAAAAATTCCAATGATACTATAAGTGTATCATCATATTGACGGAATGTCTTTAATTCCATTAATGCATTATCATAATATGCTGTTTTAAATAATAGATATGAATTAATGAGAGAGGCATATTGAAGCTGCTCTTTATTGCGTATTTGAAATGATGCCTGTTTATACATTGATTCAGATATGTCAGTGAAATCCGATAGAGCATATATTGCAGCAATATCCAGCATATATAATGCTGAATCCTCTATGCCATTAGTAAATTTCATTTCCTTATATGCCCCAACTGCCCTGTAATAATCCCCTTCATCCATCAATGAAAGGAATAATGATTCAGAATGAATAATCAATTGAGAGAACAGAATAATTATTATTGATAACTGTTTCATAATAAACCTTTCTATGTGATGTAAAATAGAGTCCGGCACTGTTAAAAGCTCCATATAGTTCACCTAAATAAAAGATTCCCGTTAATGCCGCTGCTCCATACATAAGATAATCATTATTTATCCTATAATAAAAATATGTTGCTACAGCAGGCAGGATAATCGTTGATAGAGAGAATAGTCCATCGCCTAATCTGTCTGCATAAATACGTCCCATTCCCGGTATTATTGCAGAGAACAACATTGCTAAAGCAGGATTTTTTTTCTGAATATTGAAATATTCTTCAGCTATTAAGCTGATCTCTTCATTCTCATTTTCAAATGTCTTTCTGTCTAATTCATCATTAAACAGCAGAGACAGTGTTTTAATGTTTTCCTGTTTATCATTAAGTGCCTCTATCTCCTTTAATTGTATATGGTTTTCCATTAAAAACAGCACATTAAAATAATTATTCCTTGCAAATTCACTTTCATCTTTAATTTCATCAAAATAGAAAAGTGCTGTCTTATAATCCCCCATTTTCACATAACATACACCGAGAAGATTTTTCAATTTCAGTGTATCTGTTATCTCATTTTCATAATATGCCTTTTTCAGTTGAGTTACTGTTCTGAAATAATCATGTTCATTGAACAGAAATTGCGCAAAATCCATTGTTCCTGCATAAAAAAACACTGCAAATACTGCAAAAGCCGATACTAAAATTGTTTTCTTCATTATATCTCCTTCACGGATTATCTATAATCTTATAGCCGCGTTTTTTTGTTAATACAATGTCACCATAATACAGGAACATATAATCCCTTGCAGAGAAGTTACATCTCTGTAATCTGTCAATACCCATCAGCAAACCAATTGGACCATATTTTCTTATTGATTTGAACATATAATTTGAACAACTGGGGGTAAAGTTACACACTTCGCCCTGAGCCGGGGAAATAGCTGTCTGATAGAAACGGATTGCACCCAATGCAATAACAGCAAGAGCATTATCAGATAATGTTTTACTATACTCCTCTTGGTAGAAAATATTTACTGTGTCTCTGACATCAAAGGGCTTTTCCAGATATTCCAGAGCTGTTAAATTGAGAGCTGATATCAGCAATAAAATAGGAAACATTTTTTTTATCCATTGAAAATCCTGCAGCATTTTTATGGCCTCCCCATGATGTGAAATAATGTGAATACTGTTTTAAAATATTCACCCAGTTAATTGATATGCTCCTTACTTCACCTGACAGTTCATTGCCCTTTTTCCCTATTACAAGTACCGGTTTCTGCATTTTCCTTGATATGAATGATGCAACAATACCTGCATATATACCCTTGAGTTCAGGATTATAATGAACAATTATGCTGTCATTTTTATTTATTTTTTTGATCTCACGTTTACATAAGGATTGGAAATATCTTATCTGCTTCTTCCCCTTTTGCGCCATTTCAGATAATAATATATTTTTTTTTCTTTCAGAAATATGTTGCTTTGTATATATGTCTATAATTGCACTTTTATTTCTATATGTCTTTGATTGATGGAATAGACTGCATAAACTGATTCCATTCAATTCCTCTCTGCTGAGTTCAGGATAATATTCATCCAATGCTCTTTTCATCTTACTTATATATCTATTAAAACCGGTTATCCTCACCCTGTCGCATATAGTTCCTATGGAAGCCATTGCTGAATAATGAGGTTTTATTTTCAATACATTATCATAAGTTGTGTATTTCATCATTTGTTTTTCTATATATATTGCAAATATAAGAGCAACACCTGCTCCGGAAAGATTTCTGAAATATTCTGCTTTTAATTTATGAGGATTGATAAGCGGTATTTCAGCAGCAGGCATCCTATATGGTATATGATGGTCAGTAATTATGATATTTATTCCCTCTCCTCTGACATATTCCTGCTCTTCAATATTAACTGTTCCGCAATCAACAGTGATAACAAGATCAATACCCTTTTTAATAAATTCTCTCAATTGTTTCTTATGAAGACCTATGCCGTGTTTTTCTCTTGAAGGAATAAAATATAATGTATCAAATCCGAGGGATTTCAGTGAATTTACCAATATTATAGTAGCTGTCATTCCATCAGGGTCTTCATCACCCCATACAAGTATCTTGTTTGATTTTTTTATCATTGACAGTGCATTTGAAAAAACTCTGTCTTTGAAATAATCAGCTCTCAGTATTTTTTTATCCATATAGATTCAAACTGTTCTTTCTGAAGAATTTTAATAATATGTTTATTTGTCATTTCAAGTATTGCAATAAATGTAAGAACAATATCATAAACTGTTGTCAGTGAGCCCATATAATCTGATATATTCATTTCATCTGTTTCTTCTACTAATCCCATAATCTCGCTTATTTTCTCACTTATTGTCATTTTTTTCTGATGCATCCTGTAAGATGTCAGAGAAATCCCTCTTTTCAGTATTGGTGTGAATACATTCATAAGGTCTACAATGGATAATTCCTCTTCTTCAACTGTTTCTCTGAATTGAACAGTTATGTTTCTCCCGAACAGACGTCTTGCTTCTGATTCTATATTTCTGAATAACTCGCTTGCATGCTTTATTTTCTGATATTCCAGCAGTCTGTCAATAAGCGGCTGTCTCGGATCATCAACATCTTCATTGTCACCATAACGGGGAAGCAGGCAGGCAGCCTTTATCTTAATCAATGTTGATGCCATAACTATATATTCACTTGCAACTTCCAATTCAAGTTTCTGCATTTCATCTATATAATTAAGATATTCCTCAGTGATCATAGTTACATTTATATCATAAATATCAATCTCATTCTTATTGATTAAATAGAGCAATAGATCCAGCGGTCCTTCAAATTGATCTATTTTTACAAGCAGTGCATTATCGGGCATCAGAATTCCACCTTTATTCCAATGGAATGGGCTATGCCCAGTTCTCCCCAGAATTTCGCAGCATAGTCGATTTCATATCCCATATAAGACAAGCCAAAGCCTGCTGATAAACCTGCTACAAGGTCCAGGGATGTTCCGCTGTACAGCATTTGTTTATCTGATGATATGCCGCCTCTTATTACAAAGCCCAATTGGTCAACAAAAGTTTTTTCTTTTGTCTTATTTTCTTCAATAATATATTCTTTTTCTGAATTTGTTACATTCTCAATATTCTCGGTTTCTTCCTCTGTCTTCTCCAATTGCTCCAGATAATCGGCATATGATAAATAACCGGCATTATCTTCTTCTGTTTCTTTCTCCGTTTCATTATCAACTTCTTCAGTCACTTCTTCTGCAATTGTTTCATTAATTGCTTCCGTATTATCCTCGGATATTATTTCATCTGTTTCAGAAGACATCTCTTCAACAATTTTTTCAGACAATGTATCTGATGCCATTTCCTCAATTTCTTTGTCAATTACAAAACTTGCTGCTTCACTTTCAATATCATTATTTGACATATCTGCATCATTGTTCTGCATTTGAAGTATATTCAATTCAATTCCAATAGAATAAAAATAGTCAGAATCTAAGATCTTACCGGCATCGGCATACAGAGTAATAGGTTTAGTCTCATTTCCGAGCCTAATACCGCCTATAATCCTTGCAGGAAGTAATGTTATACCATTTTTATAAGCAGCTCCTATATTCCCTGCATAGAGCCCAAAATTCACAATATCATTGAGCTTATATATTATGCCTGCTGAAATGGCTCCTGCAAACTGATTATAATCAAGTATATTTTCCAACCCAATCAGCGCACTTGCCCCTATTTTTATCTTATCATCAATAGAATGTCCATATGATACATTGCCAAGCAGTACATTGCCGGAAAAATTGCCAATATAATTGTCAAGTGAATCCCTCTGTTCCATTTGTCCAGAATTAAAGTATTTAATGCCATATCTCATATCTTCGGTGTTAAATTCAAAATAACCAAGGTGTGAACTTGCTATATGGCTTGTATATGAGATATAGAGATCATTTGAAGTGTTAAAACATACTGAAGCAGGATTGAATATATCGCGATGATTTCCATATGCTGCAGCAGATGACATGGATAATGCGCTGCTTATAGGCGATACAGCAATATTGATATATGTGAAAGGCAGTTCTCCGGGATCATATTGGGCATTCAGGATAATTGAAGCAGCAATGGCAAGAGTGATTAATATTTTTTTCATCCTAACTCCTGTTAAGATATTCTAAAACTGTGTTTATGTATTCCGTATTTCCTATATACAATGGCTCCCTCTGATGAATCATTTCAGGCTGAATATCCAGTATGTTCTTTTCACCATTTATTGCAGAACCGCCAGCCTGCTCTATGACCATAGCCAGAGGATTGGCTTCATACATTAGGCGTAGTTTTCCTCTTGGTTTTTCCTTTATTTTATAGTCAAGCGGATACATGAAAATACCGCCATATAACAGATTCCTATGAAAATCCGCAACAAGTGATCCTATGTATCTGAGACTGAATGGTTTTTCTGATTCATTGAGAAAATAATTACACATATTCTGTGTCTCTTTATCCCAATATCTAAAATTACCCTCATTGACTGATATTATTTTTTTACTCTTCTCCGGTAATTTCATATTTTTGTGCGACAGAATAAATTCGCCAATAGTCGGATCAAGAGTGAATCCGTGTACACCTTCACCGGTTGTGAACACAAGCATTGTTGATGAACCATACAGAATATAACCTGCGGCAACCTGTTCCCTTCCTTTTCTGAGAAAATCCATTTCTGTTATTTCTCCATCTTTTCTCAATTTGTAAATGGAAAAGATTGTGCCTATTGAAACATTAACATCAATATTTGATGAGCCGTCAAGGGGATCAAATAATACACAGTATTTTGCTTCTGTGTGATCTTCAAAATAAACCGGTTCTGCCATCTCCTCTGAAGCTATTCCGCCTACTGTCTGATTGCGTGACAGAATACTGACCATTATGTCATTGGAGAAATCATCAAGCTTCTGTACCTGTTCACCCTGCACATTCTCATGCCCGGATAATCCCAATATCTCCACAAGTCCTGCTTTATTTACTTCTCTGGAAATGATTTTGCTTCCCAGAACAATGTCGCTCAGTAATAATGTGAAATCCCCCTTTGCATATGGGAATTTCTTCTGTTCATTTAATATATAATGTTGAAGCTGAACTGAATTTTTATTCATATTCTCTCCTTTTTATATTGATTTTATAAAAGCAAATATATCTTCCGTATTATGCGTTTCAAATGAAGGTTTTGCCCTGGAATCATCATTGTTTTTGAATTCCTCTTTCCTGAAATGAACAGAATGCATACCTGTTTTACTGGCGCCCTCTATATCAGTACTGAGCAGATCTCCTATATGCAGAGCTTCATCGGGTTTAATATCAAAATAATTGAGTGTATGCATGAAGATTCTTACATCCGGTTTACTGACACCCATTTCATCAGAAAAAGCAAAAAATGAGAAATATTCTGCCACATTGAGTTTTTTAAGCAATAATCTGAGATAACGTCCCGGCGTATATCCGGCATCTGAAATAATGGCAAGCGAATAATGGGTATATAGATTTTTCAGCAGATCTTCAATGCCTTCAATCAGACAATTATCCGATGTCAATAATGATGACTCCAAATATTTAACTATACGTAAAAAATCAGCTTTTCCCCTTTCTATGTTCATATATTCAAAAACCTTTGCAGTCATTGCATTGGAAGTGGGTGTATAATGTCTGTTATGCCACTCCTTCATAAAATACTTCCATGAATAATCCAATGCATTATATATGCTCTCTTCGCTGGGATTATGACCGTTTTCAGAAAGGATGTTCTGTATGTATTTCACTCGTTTTGCATTGAGCTCATCAGAATGATTTCCGGATACAATTGTATTCCATAAATCAAATGTTATCAATTTAATCATAGAAGATTGAAATTTTTTCCGGTTAAATTATCTTTTTTAGTCATTTCAATAACTTTTAATACAGTATTCTTAATATCATTTTCAATACTGTCTAAATTGCTGAGCTGCTCTTTGAGAGAATCATTCTCCGGGTCCCTCAGCAGAGCTGATTCCAATGATTTTCTCATCATATATGTGATCTTTGAATTTGTTCTCTCTAAAAAAGCCCTGTTGCGGACAGATAGAGCATGATAATATGGCGATTCATTCTCCGATACTAATGTGAAAGCTAAAAAAGCATGATAAGGCGAATTTTTTATTAGAAAATAGAATGATATAAAATATGCAATCTCCGAATCATTTTCGCTCACCCTGTTGAGAAGACGTATAAGATTGATATATTTTTCTTCATCCATAACAGAATACATATAAGCCATAAGACGGATGAGCACTTTTCTGTCAGTAATTTCATCCTTGACTATTGCATCATATATATAATTAATAACCTCAGTGTCATTTTTCCATAATGCATTCAGTAAAAATGCATAATTTATGCCTTTATCCATAATAATTAATATATATTTTATATATATGAATGTCAATAGACAATTACCTGTGTTCTTCCCTTTCCTTGGCTTTACTATACACTTCTTTCAATTTGCTTATTGATGTATGTGTATAAATCTGCGTTGTTGCTATGGATGAATGACCAAGCAATTCCTGTACAACTCTAATATCTGCTCCATGATCAACCATATACGTGGCAAATGAATGTCTTATTGAATGTGGAGTCATATGTGCACTTACAGCAGCCCTATTGACAATTTTACCTATAATGCTGCGTAAATCCCTATTGGAAAGACGTTTGCCCCTAACAGATAACAGCAGGGCATTATCATCCAATATGCGGATTTTCTCCCTCTCAGCCATATATCTCTTAAAACATTCCAGGGATATACTGTTAAATGGTATGATTCTCTGCTTATTTCCCTTACCTTTTCTTACTGTAATAATCATCTTCAATATATCCATATCCCTGAGATCTGCACTGATAAGTTCATTTGATCTCATTCCTGTTGCATATAGCATTTCAAATATAAATCTGTCTCTTATATTTATATACCCCTTATCCGGAAATGTTGCAATTATATGTTCCATTATATTATCACTGATGAATGATGGCAGTTTTCTCTCAAATGTCGGTGTTTTTATTAGTATCATCGGATTAAACACAATGATTTCTTCCTTCATCAGGTATTTGAAAAATGATTTCAATGTGCCAACCTTCCTTGCAATACTTCTTCGTTTGATATTTTCATCCGAAAGATATGCTATAAAACTGCTTATATGGTATTTTTTAATTACCATTATATCATCTATTCCCATATTGATTAGGTATTGATTAAATTGCATAAGGTCTGTTCTGTAAGCTTTTACTGTCTGAGCGGAATAGGAGAGATTATAGTCAATATATGTAATAAAATTTTCAATTGCATTCTTTACTGTTTTCAAAATTCTTCTGATTTTTCAATCATATCCTGAGATATCTTAATCTTATACTGTTTAATTATCTTTGAAGAATATTTAAAGGAAAGACCGCCTGCAGGCTTCATTCCAATGTCACTGCATTTTTCTCCATTCTTCAGTCTCAATGCAAGATTGCCCGCCTCATATCCCGCATTATATACATCAAACACGAATGTACCCATTATACCCTGCTTTTCATAATGCTCACCTATCGTAATAAGCGGGATTGCTTCCTTTTTGGATTCATTCAGTAATACATTGAAATTGTCTCTATTGAGAAAAAACTGATCCTCAAAGAAAAGAATTAATTCACAACCGGATGCTTTTAACAGCTTGATTGACATTTTAATATCATCCTTGCTGTTAATATTACCTAATTCCATCTGCAGACCTATGCTGTCAGCTGCTGTTTTCATGTTTTTTGCTTTGTCAATGGAATGCTCCATATTGAATATCAGACCTGCTTTTCGAATTTCTGAAAATGTTTTTTTTATGTAAAAAGCCAGGGAATCAGCTCCACCGCCTGCTGTTACACCGCATAAATTACTTTTTTTCATTATATCTGGTGAGATATTATTCGAGAGTCCCAATATCAGGGGTATATTATTAACATAAGGTGCAATGCTGTTAATTGCCTCATCACCGATCAACAAAACTGCCAGGGGTTTTTCCACTGTAATCTTTCCAACTACAGATGTTATTACTTCAATATCATTCATATCAAATACGAGAAAATCCATACGGGCCCTGTTCTTGAAATATTCTGCAAAATCACCGTATTTCTCATTATTTCCTGAATATACAATAAATACAGTCTGTGACATGATAATAAAAGGAATAATTATTGATATTATTGAAATAACAAATTTCCTATTCATTTCTTTAAACCCCGATATGCAATGTCTTTTCTGAAAAAAGATTTATCTATTTTTATTGATTTAATATTAGTATAAACCCTGTTAATGGCTTTATCAAGTGTTTTATCCTTTGAAGTGATTGCAAGGATACGGCCGCCATCAGAAATAATAGTACCTGCTTTCCTGCTGCCAGCATGAAATATGTATGATTGGTCATCAATGTAGCCGATATTTATTTGCATGCCTTTTTCATATTTATCCGGATATCCAGAAGCAGCTATAACAACTGTAACTGCATATTTATTTTCAAATCTGCATTCATTTATTGTCAAATTATGGTGTGCTACTTGATTCATTATATCATATAAACTTGATTCCATAATAAAAAGTAATGATTGTGTTTCAGGGTCTCCGAATCTCGCATTAAATTCAATAACTGATATATTGTCTCCTTGCTTTATAAGCCCAGCATAGAGTAAACCTCTAAATGGATTCCCATCATCCCGCATACCCTTTAATACAGGATGTACAATATTATTCATTATATTTGATATATCTTTACTGCTTAATTTATTATAAGGAGCGAATGATCCCATTCCTCCGGTATTGCCTCCAAGATCATTATCCAGTGCACATTTATAATCTTGTGCAGGCAGCATGGGAACAGCATTTTTCCCATCAGTGAAAATGAATAATGATATTTCTTCTCCTATCAGGAAATCTTCAATGATTATCTTCTCAGCCGCATCCCCGAATCGATTCAATGTAAACAAATCTTCCCTCACCAGAATCAGATCATTTTCACATTTAATGATAAAAGCGCCTTTCCCGGCCGCAAGACCTGAAACTTTTATCACATAAGGGAACACTCTGTATTTTGTTTCTGCATCAAATTGTTCTCTGCTCTCAGTGATTACTGCCTTTGCTGTATTTACATTGTATCGCTCCATTAAATCCTTTGCATAGGATTTATCCGTCTCAATTCTTGCTGCAGCACGGCCTGGGCCGAATACCCTGATGCCATTATCTTCAAGTATATCTGCAAAACCATCTGCCAAATACTGTTCAGGGCCTATAACAACAAGGTCAATATGCTCTTTTCTGCAAAAATCTGCAATAGCATGCACACTGTTTTCATGTATATCTGCCTGTCTGCTTTCTGTTAATATTCCCGGATTACCCGGATAAACAAACACATCAATACCTTCGTGTTTCAATTTATATGCAATTGCATGTTCGCGTCCGCCTTTACCGAGTATCAGTACTTTACTCATAATAATCTTCCTTTATAATGTCAGCTGAAAAGATAAATATTTCTGTTTCATCATCATTGTAACATTGCTTATTCATACCGGCTTTCATACATACAGACATGAGAAATTCTTTCCTGTTATAGCCCCATTCATCTGCTACCTGGGGAAGCAGTAAGCCTGAATGATAACCTCTCTTTACAAATAATCCGTGCACACCCACCTGTATCTCTTCTATGTTATTTATAGATTTCAATGGCGACATTACGGAAATTTCAATATCAATGAGCTTAAATTCATTGGTATTCAAAGCCGGAAATCTTGGATCATTAAAAGCAGCCTCAGCAGCCATTTCATATACAGCAATATAGAGAGGTTTGTATCCCTGAATATATCCTATACAGCCTCTGAGATTTCCATCAATTTTCAATGTTACAAATACTCCCAGTTTTTCATTGAGAATTTCCTCAGCTGGTTTTCTAGGCATATATTCATAATCTTCAAGTCTTGATTTAATACTCTCTCTGGCAATTTCAATAAGGAATTCTTTATTCTTTCTGTTAAACATTCTTCACCCCTGCAAATGCCGCATATCCCACTGAATATCCGTCATATTCACCGCTTATTTGAGAACTGTTTGATTTATTCAGCAATACATTGCTGATATTGAAATGCTGATTTATTCTCAATACTGTTGATATACATCCTGTACCGCAGCAGGAACTTGTCTTCACGGCAAAATCATTGAATGATGCATAATCATCATTAAGTATGTGCTTAATTGTAATATTATCCTTCTCAATAGCATCATTATAATCATATCCATGATACATATCGGAAGAAGCAATTATAAGAGTCCTGTTGTCCATCTTTTCAATAAGCTTTTCTGCGAGAGAATTAACTGATGCAAGACTCTGATCTCCCATTATTATAGGTACAATCTTCATTTTGCTCCCGCACACATACTGTATAAAAGGTATCTGTACTTCAATGGAATGTTCTTCCATATGCAGACTTTCATCATACATAATTATCCCATCTATAAGGCTGTCAGAGAATTCTCTGTCAATATCAATATTGCCTAAGGGTGTTTTCCATTGTTCGGATTCTGAAAGAATCATATGCTCAGCATGGAAATAATGAGACGGGCCTATAATAATAATCCTGTCATAATTGTGATAATTGAGAGATTTGTAGAAATATGATGCAGAATACCCTGAATATATTATCCCCGCATGGGGGACAATCCCTGTAGCTATAGAATCATTATTGATTACAGAAGTTTTTCTAAAAATGGATTCCAGCAAATCGGTTAATTCTTTCCTTTTCTGAGGATAAAACCGCCCCGCCTGATATGAGTCACGTATCTTCATTGAACACCCTATTGAATATACGGTGTTATTGAATGTTCCACCATTTTTCTGTGCTGCACACTTAATTCAGCCAAAGGCATCCTTAATATTCCAGAATCCAGTTTCATTTTTTTCATTGCATATTTAAGCGGAATTGGATTTGTTTCCAAAAAAAGTGCCCTTGACAGCGGGTATAGCATTCTGTGCATATTTGCAGCCTCTTCATTTTCATGAGAATAAAACAATTCAAATAGTGACTGCATCTCTTTCGGGGCAACATTGGATATAGTGGAAATTACCCCGCTAGCTCCGGCACTCATGAGCGGAAGCGTGATACTGTCTTCACCTGACATGATAGTAAAACCTTTTTTTGCTTTTATCCTGATTTCCGTTGTCTGATTGATTGAACCGCTTGCCTCTTTAATGCCTATAATATTCTTTATTCTGGATAATTCAGCAACTGTGTCAGGATGTATGGATACACCTGTTCTTGATGGCACATTATATATAATAATATTCATCTGAGTTTCTTTGGCAACCATTTTGAAGTGTTTAAGCAATCCTGACTGAGAAGGCTTATTATAATATGGAGTTATAACCAGCGCAAAATCAGCGCCTATCTTTTTTGCCTGAGCTGTTCTTCTTATTGTTGTTTCCGTATTATTTGTTCCTGTTCCGGCTACTGCATATGCCTTACCCTTTGATTTTACAGCTATTGTGATTACTTTGTATAATTCATCCTCAGTCAAGGCAGGAGCTTCTCCTGTTGTTCCGCATGTTAAGATTCCTGATACACCGGCATCAAGCTGTCTCTTGATCTGTTTTTTGTATAGCGAATAATCTATATTCCTATTTCTTTTAAATGGTGTTATCAAAGCCGTACAGCATCCATTAAGCATAGAGCCTCCTATTTTACATACATGTCTTCCATTTCAAGACCGGTATTGATTTTCACATTTGAATAAAAAACATCCTCAGCTACAGTATTCTCCTCATAATGTATGAATCCTAGAATATGACCTTCCTCATTAAAAAAGATCCTCAGCTCATCAAAATTATACTTATCAAAAGGTATGCCTGTAACATGCAGTTCAACAGCATCATTCCCCTTGTATTTGACATCACTGATCTCGTATTCAGTCAGATCTTCCGCAATAATGGCTTTGAGCCGTTCTATTACATGGAACCAGTCTGAATCAGCTATTGTTACACCCCTTATATTCTGAACAAGTGAATTACTTAATGGCAGAGTAAGTTTCACTGCTCCAAGGATTCCGCCTCTCCTGCCTGTAACTTTTTTTGTTTCATAATCATAGTATGCTCTATCACCCTTTCTGTCTCCCTCTACACTCTCCATCCTGATATATTTGGGTTTCATGAATTTATAATCCCATTTAATATTTGTTGATTTATTTCCCTTTGCCGTGAAGATCTGAATATAGCATGTATAATCCTCAACACCTTCATGATAGGCTTTTACATTTGTGCATAATTCATCAATTGTCGGAGCCCCATATAACAGGACAGATAATAATACAGTTAATATTAAAATAATCCTTTTCATCCTCTCCTCCTTTTACTTTCTTTAAGTGCAATATCCAGAACAGCATCCAAAGTGCTTACAAAATGGAATTTTGTTCCTTTTTTCGTTGTTTTGGGTATATCATCCAAATCACGTTTATTCTGTTTTGGTAAAATAATTTCATTTATTCCAGCCAGTTTAGCTCCAATAACCTTTTCTTTCACCCCTCCAATCGGCAACACCTTTCCTCTCAGTGAGATTTCACCTGTCATTGCTATATCATGCCTGATAGGCACATCTGACAGGACTGATACAATAGCTGTTGCCATTGTTATTCCTGCAGAAGGTCCGTCTTTCGGTATTGCTCCCTCAGGCAGATGAATATGAATATCATATTTTTCAAAACATTTAATATCAATATTGAATTTCCTGTAATTTGCCTTAATGTATGATAGAGCAGCCTTTGCCGATTCTTTCATGACATCACCCAATTGTCCTGTCAGAATAAGATTACCCTTACCTGCCATTTTTATTGCTTCAACAAACAATATTTCCCCTCCCATAGGTGTCCATGCCATTCCTGTTGCAATACCAATCTTAGGCTTTTTTTCTGCTTTATCAGCAAAGAATTTCCTTTTACCCAGATATTTGGATACATTTCTTTTGCTGATTGTATAGGAAGATGCTGTTCTCTGCGTCACAATTTTTTTTGCAACCTTTCTGCATATATTTCCTATTGTCCTCTCAAGGTTTCTTACTCCCGCTTCCCATGTGTATCCGTCAATGATTTCCTTTAATCCGTCATCCTTGAATATTATTCTGCTCTTTGTCAGTCCATTCTCTTCTATCTGTCTAGGTACAAGATATTTTCTTCCAATATGCATTTTATCTTCTATTGTATATCCGGGAAGTTCTATCACTTCCATACGGTCTCTCAATGCAGGAGGTATGGTATAGAGTACATTGGCAGTTGTTATAAACATTATTTTGGACAGATCATAGGGTATTTCCAGATAATGATCATTAAAGGTATCATTCTGTTCCGGGTCAAGGACTTCAAGCAATGCAGATGAAGGATCACCTCTGAAATCTGTGCCCACTTTATCAATCTCATCAAGCATAAATACCGGATTTGAATAATCGCTTTTTTTGAGTTCCTGAATTATTCTTCCGGGCAATGCTCCCACATATGTTCTTCTGTGACCTCTTATCTCTGCCTCATCATGTATGCCGCCCAGTGAAATACGGACGAATTTTCTGTCTAATGCACGGGCAATTGATTTACCTAATGAAGTCTTACCTACCCCGGGAGGTCCCACAAAACAGAGTATAGGCCCCTTTGAGTCATTTTTAAGTTTCTTGACAGCAAGATATTCGAGAATTCTTGTTTTTACCTTTTCCAGATCATAATGATCCTCATTAAGTATTTTACCTGCTCTCTTTATATCCATTTTATCATCTGAATAATTATTCCATGGTAAATCCAATATCCAATCAACATAATTCCGGGCTACATTATATTCAGGCATCATTGGATTCATCATCTCCAAACGCTCAATTTGTTTATTGAGAACATCAGAGGCCTCCTCTGATAGATGTTTGCTGTCCGCCTTTTCCTTTATTTCCTCAATCTCCTTTGATTTAGGATCATCCTCTCCCAGTTCTCTCCGAATTGCCTTTAATTGCTCGCGGAGAAAATATTTCTTCTGGTCTTCATTTATTTCCGTTGATACTGCAGATTTTATCTTCTCACCCACTTCAAGAATGGATATCTCCTTATTGAGAATTTCTGATATGAATGTCATTCTTTCAATAGGATTTATCAATGTCAGTATCTTATATCTGTCTTCAACATCAATATTCAGATTTGATGCAATAAAATCAGCAAGTTTCCAGGGTTCTTCAATTGTTTTTATCAATGAAAGAACCTCATCGGGTAATTGCTGTGAATATTTAACATATTTTTTAAACATATCTGAGAGATTTCTGGACATTGCTTCTTCCTTGATGGAATCCTGTCTCATCTCCTCAATCGTTGTTATCTCAGCCAATGGGTAATTTTTTGATGATGCTCTCATTCTCTTTATCTTAGCTCTTTTAAGACCCTGCACAAGCACGCGTACACTCCCGTCAGGGAATCTGAGCATTTTCAGAATATTGGCAACTGTTCCGAATTCTTCTATTGCATTATCCTCTATAGTTTTCATATCCTGTGCATATGAATATCCGATAAAAACCATTTTATCTGATGACAGCACATCATCAATTAATTTAATATACTGGGGCTCTATTACTGCAATGGGCAATATCAGAAGAGGGTATATGATTGTATCATTGCGAGGTAATACGGGCAGCATTTTCGGAATATCTATAATCTTATTGTTTATCCTGTTTTCCATATTATCTCCTATTGGATTTCAATTCTTTTCATTATTTTCTGTTTCAAAGGCAATATTATTGTCAAAATACCTGATTCCAGAGACACATGCATACTATTGTATTCAATATTCCTTGGTATACGTATTCTTCTTTCAAATGGTCCATAATTAATTTCCATATGATAATAACTGACTTCTTTTTCCTTTGACTGCATTTTTCTTATTCCCCTGATAAATAAAATATCGTCTGAAGTGGAGATTGTGATTTCTTCTTTTTTCATACCCGGCAATTCTGCTTTTATAATAAATTCATTGACTGTCCGGAATATATCAACAGGGGGATTATAATATGTATGTCTATACATTGATATCTTTGAGAATCCAACCATTTCATTCATAAACATATCCAGTTCCTGTCTTGTTTTTTTTATTTCATCAAGAATATCATCATCTTTCACTTATCCTCCTTCATACAATTTTCACTCCGGCTCCGTCTTCAATATAGCCTATATCATAATAAACAATGTCTCTGCTCTTGAAATAATCAGACACATAAGGCATCGTGTCCGGTGATATTACAAATACAATACCAATACCCATATTGAATACCCTGTATGCTTCATTTTCATCCAAATCGCCTTCAGTTTTGAACATATTGAAAAGAGGCGGTATTTCATAAGATTCTTTTCTTATTACTGCCTTTGTGCCTTCAGGCAATATACGGCTGATATTATCAAAGAATCCTCCGCCTGTTATATGAGCAATGCCCTCAATTATACCTTCATCAAGAAGCGGTTCTAATTCCTTCCGATATGGTCTGTGCGGTTTTAGCAATTCCATAAAGAGCGGTTCTTCCATATCACTGTATATCCTTTCAAGATTTAGTTTTCTGTCTTTAATAATCTTCCTTATCAATGAATATCCATTTGTATGAAAACCATTAGAGGGTAATCCTAAAATCAAATCACCTTTTTTTATATTGATTCCTGAAAGAATATTCTTCCTGTCAACAATACCTGTAATAAATCCCACTATATCATAATGTATATTGGCATATACCTCTGACATCTCTGCAAGTTCACCCCCAATAAGTGAGATATTCTGCTGAGAACATGCTGCTGCCATGGATGAAATTATTTTTTCCACAATATCCGGATCAACCTTGCCGCAGCCTATATAATCCATAAAATACAGCGGTTTTGCACCCACTGCCAATATATCATTGATTGAATGATTGACAATATCCTTTCCGCAGTTCTCATAGAAATTCATCTGTTCTGCAATAAGGAGTTTCGTTCCAACACCATCGGCACTAGATACAAGTACAGGGTCATTCATTCCGGGAAATGATGCTCTGTACATTGCACCGAAACTGCCTATGTCTGACAATACTGCTTTAGAGTATGTATTCTTTACAAGTTTCTTTATTCTTCTTACTGATTCCATACCTTTATCAATATCAACACCTGACTCAGAGTATTTCACTTTCCTCCATCCTTTCTTTAGCATTAACATTCATCATTTTCAGTCCCCTTCGTATAATTGCCCTCACACCGAACAGAAGAACAATCTTGCTGTTTGTATCCTGTTTATTGTCAGTAATTATCCTGTGATTATGGTAGAATTTATGGAGCAATCCGGATATGTCGTATAGATAATTTGCCAATCTGTGAATCTCAAATGTAGAAACGGCATTCTCAATTATTGACGGGAATTCCATCATTTTTATAATGAGATTCCTTGCCTCAGGAATATCAAATATCTGTTCATTGATTTCTTCAGGGCAAGTATATGCATCTGCTTTATCAAGTACAGAACAAATACGTGCATGAGCATACTGAACATAATAAACAGGATTATCCAATGTCTGCTTCCTTGCTTCATCAATATCAAAATCCAGGGGTTGTGACAATCGCCTCATCAGGAATATAAATTTCAGCACATCAGGATCAATCTCATCATACAGTTCATCCATTGTAATAAAATCCCCCTGTCTCTTTGACATCTCATATTTCTTACCATTCTTAAGCAAGGTAATCAATTGAGCTATTATTACATCCATTGACACATTTTCATCTAAAACCCTTACAGCTGATTTAATCCTGTTTATATAGCCATGATGGTCAGGACCCAGAATGTCCAGTATAATTGAATAGCCTCTTTTTATTTTACTGTAATGATACGCAATATCAGGCAATAAATAAGAATACGTTTTATCAGATTTAATAATAACCCTGTCTTTATCATCCATAAATCTTGAGGAAGCAAAATATACAGCATTGTCTTTTTCATAAATAAGATCTGCTTTACGAAATATATCAATCACCTCTTCAATGATTCCGCTGTCTCTTATATCTGTTTCATATATAAAATTATCAAATGAGATTGAAAACATTTTGAGTGATTTTCTCTGCCATTCAATGATATATTCTTTTCCCAACTCTGCACATAGGTTTATATTTTCTCTGCTCCACTTTTTATCAGGTAAAAGGTCCTTAATCTTCATTGCAATTGTTTCAATATAGCCGCCCCTATACCCATTTTCAGGGAATGCTTCAGGACCCGAATCAGATATGTGAAAGAGTATTGATTGTCCGAGCATTTCAATCTGATTGCCTCCATCATTGATATAGAACTCACTGTCTACATTGTATCCGCAATATTCCATCATATTCTTCAAGAGAGCTCCGGTGAAACCGGCACGTGCATTAACAAGGACAAGCGGTCCTGTGGGATTTGCACTTATAAATTCAATATTGACTTTTGATTCTTTCTTTTCACCTTTGCCGTAATCATCTTCATTGATAATGCTTAAGAGTTCTTCTTTAAGTGCAATATTCGTAAATGTCATATTGATAAAGCCATTATTCATTATCTCGGCATCGCTTATAAAATCAATATTAATTTCTTCCTTGATGATATTTGCAATTTCAGAAGGTGACCGTTTCATCAAAGGAGCAAGTTGAAAACTTATATTGGTGGATATATCGCCGAATTTGGAAAAGCTGAGAAGAGAATCAGTGACATGCTCATCTGTATGAGCATTAATAATATCATGTATATATTTCTCCAGCTGTCTCAGGATCATTCATCTTCCTCATCATAATGGTGAATAATGCCATCAGCCCAGAGCAGTTCAAGCTCATACTTTTTTCTCATATCATCAGTGAATATATGAACAATGGTGTCATAATAGTCCATTAGTATCCATTGCCCATAGGATTCACCTTCTATACCCCGGATCTTCATTGTTTTCTTCAGTTTTTGTTTAATATTTCTGAATATTGCCTGCGTCTGTACTGCTGTTGCTCCGGAACAAATAATAAATGTGTCCGCTATTGTGCTAAGCTCCCCTATCTCAATTTTCACAATACCGTATCCTTTTTTTTCCTGGATTGCTTCCACAATCAAATCATTGATATCCATATCTACTCCTTTAAATAATCAGCATAATCCTTTCCGATTATGACTGTCACATCTACATATAAAGATGAATCTATAACTGAAATAATATTCTTACATCCTATCCTATTTGCAACATATTTTGCATATACTGCATTTTTCTTCAATCTGTCAATAATAACAGTATGGGATA
Source organism: uncultured Bacteroidales bacterium (assembly GCA_964544145.1). Taxonomy (GTDB): domain Bacteria; phylum Hydrothermota; class 32-111; order 32-111; family 32-111; genus CAZJAT01. The sequence goes on from CAZJAT010000007.1 coordinate 49,418, forward strand.
TTGTGTCATACTGAGCATTTGATATGATGATTACATCAAGATTCTTATCTCTCAGATATTCAGCTGTTTTCTTTGCAAGGCCATTAATTCCGGAACCATTTAAAACCTCTACCCTTAGTATTTCCTTATCAATATGATTATAATAATGATATATGGCAACTCCTACTGAAATAATCAACAATAATGCAATAAGATAAATAGTTTTCTTCATTTGTCTATTCTGCTGTATGGTTTAATAATACTCTTATCTTCTAATATTGCATTTTCAATATATGAAAATGCACCTATATTACATTCTCTTCCAATCTTTGTTTTCCCCTTAATCACAACATTGCTCTCAATGTGCGAATCACCCCCTATTTCAACATCAGGCTCAATATAAATGCTTTGGGGATTATTAAAAGACACTCCCTCAAACATAAGTTTCTCAATTTTCCTTTTCACTATAATCTGTTCCATTTCAGATAATTGCACTCTGTTATTTATTCCGAGAACTTCCTGATGATTTCCAATAATAACTGAATCAACACCTTTTCCATTATCATGTGCAATTTTTATCAAATCAGTTATATAATATTCTTTCTGCACATTATTATTATCAATCTTTTCTATATATTCAAATATAAAATCTGCATTCATACAGTATATACCTGTATTTACCTCATTTATTTTTCTCTGTTCTGATGTAGCATCCCTATGTTCAATAATTGCCTTAACAAATTTCCCATCCCGAATAATTCTGCCATAACCTTCCGGATTATCAAGAAGCATAGTGAGAACAGTAACAGAATTACGGCTTTCTCTATGTTTTTCAATAAGCATTCCAATTGTCGCTTCACTTATTAGGGGCACATCTCCGGAAAGAATTACTACAGCGCTACCTGTTTCTATCTCTTTTACTGCGCATTTAAGGGCATCACCTGTTCCCAGCTGTTTATCCTGATGAGCAAATTTTATCTGCTTGAATGCATGTGCAGAGAAATGATTTTCAATTTTATCACTGCCATTGCCAACCAGCAGTATTATCCTTGAAGGATTCAATTTCATTGATGTATTGACAATAAACTCCAATATCGGTTTTCCGCAGATACGGTGCATAACCTTAGGTATAAGTGATTTCATCCTGGTTCCCATTCCGCCCGCAAGTATAAGAATATTTGTTTTCATTAAATCCTCACTCTAATATTATCAATCAATCGAGTCCTGCCAAAATAAACAGCAAGAAAAATTCTATATATCTTTGTATTATTGTCAGGCATATCCAGATTCCTTTCATCAAGTATTTCAATATAATCCACTCTGGCATTCGGGATATTATTTAATTCCTTATATAATATTCCCTTAACACTGCTGATTTCTTCATTCTGCTCAATAAGAGATTTACCCTTTTTAAGGACTCTGTATAATACGGCTGCACTGATTCTATCTTTTCTGTTTAAATATCTGTTTCTGGAGCTCATTGCAAGACCATCTGATTCCCTGATAATCCTGCCTCCCCTAATCCGTATATTCATATTCAGGTCAAATACCATTTTCCTGATTACACATAATTGCTGATAATCCTTTTCCCCAAAATAGGCAATATCCGGATTTACAATATTGAATAATTTATTGACAACCGTTGCCACCCCAGTAAAATGGCCGGGTCTTGACCTGCCGCACAGATTGTCAGTTAATCCACTGACACTAATCTCTGTCATTCTGCTTTTATACATTGCATTGACAGATGGGAAAAATATAAAATCTGCTCCTGCTTCAAACAGCATTTTTCTATCTTCTTTAAATGTTCTCGGGTATTTTTCCAGGTCTTCATTCTGACCGAATTGAATGGGATTTACAAAAATCGAAACAACTGTTCTGTCACATTCTTTTACAGATTTATTAACAAGCGAAATATGCCCATTATGAAGGTTTCCCATTGTGGGAACAAATCCAATTGACTCACCTTTTTTGTGAATAGAATCAGATTTATTTCTCATTGATATAGGATTTTTTATAATACTAATCATTCTAATATTGAAATAGGTTTGAGGAATTTTAAACCGCTGAACGGTTTTTCAATTTCATGAATAATCTGAGTTAAAGGGCTCTTGTCTTTCGTTATATTCACTTCATCAACATTAACCATAAGTACAGGAGCTTTTCTGTAATGCATAAAGAAATTATTGTAATTTCTGCTCAACTCATTAAGATATTCATGAGCAATATTATCCTCAAAACTCCTTCCGCGTTTTTCAATCCTATTGATAATGACATCTGTTGATGCCTGCAGATATATAACTAAATCCGGTTGGGTTATGTCCTGTTCAATGAATTTAACAATATGTTCATATAAATGCATCTCATTTTCATCCAGATTGATATTAGCAAATATCTGGTCTTTTTCAAATATATAATCACTTATCACAAGATCAAAGAACAATCTATTCTGCATTAATTTCTGCATTTGCTTATAACGCGCAAAAAGAAAATATATCTGTGTCTGAAAAGCATATGCTTCAATATTATCATAGAACTTCTCCAGGAATGGATTTTCTTCCACTGGTTCCAGAACCAATTCAGCACTGTAATATCTTGCAAGCTGAGTTGCAAGGGTTGTTTTACCAACACCTATCACACCCTCAACTGCAATAAATTTGTAAGGTAATGCCACATTAACTCCTGTTTGAGTAATTCACATGTTTAATAAATTCTATTCTCTGTTTCAAGCTGAATGCTGTCATCAATGCTTGAGCTGTCTGACCTAATCCTGGCAGAATCATATCTGCATTCATCTCGTCAAGCATATAAAGCCAAAAATACCTCAATTTAAGTTCCTTATGAGGTATTATCAAGTCTTTGCTTTGTAATATTATATCATTATAAAGAATTATATCAATATCAATTATTCTGGGTCCCCATCTTACTGTCTCTTTTCTCTTCATTTCATGTTCAATCTCTTTACACATAAACAGCAGTTCTTCCGGGCTTCTAGATGTATCCACTGTAATTATACAATTGATAAAATCACTCTGAGCAGCATATCCTATAGGTTCTGTCCTGTAAATTGATGATTCTCCTGTTATTATGCATCCCCTTTCCCGGATTTTCTCACATGCAAGCGTGAGATTGTCAATACATTCCCCAATATTGCAGCCTAAGCCGAGATAAGCCCTATTCAAAAGTGCCATATATTATCTTTACACCTTTGCAATATTCCATTTGAAGCGGATGTATCTTTTCTATACTTACTCTTACATCCTTAATGCTGAAATCGTTCTTGATTGAATCATGGAGTTTTATTACTGCTTCTTCCATTGTATTGAATTTTTGGGAATTGATAAAATGCATAATATTATTATATATATCAGAATAATCAGTAAACTCTTTATCGCATGAATATAATACCTCTATTCTCACTTCATTCTTTTTCAATTTTTCTTCACTCAATATACCGAGAAACATCTCTGTTTCAATATTGATTGTATATTTAAACACGTTTGTCCAGAATCCCCACAGGCATTATCATTTCCTCCATAGAAACACCTCCATGCTGAAATGTATTAAAATATTTATTCTTATATTGATTAAATTTTGTTGAATATACGAGATAACCATTGCCGCTCGCAATATACCATTTGTCTGTTTTCTTTGCAACAGGCAGTCCGAATACAAGAGGATTATCAATTGTCAATATATTTTTGTCTTCACTTCTTATTGAAGAACCGAATTTGTATTTTAAATTCACAGAAACATCCTTGCCTGTTTCTATCTTCATTGCCTTCTTGCTTATTATTGAACCATGATCACTTGTAATAATAATCTTAAATCCAAGATCAGCTGCTCTATTGAGGAATTGTAAAATACCGCTTGTTCTGAACCATGTTGATATAAAAGCAAGCAGTGAATTCTCATCAGGCAGCATATCCTTCAATATATCACTGTCAGACCGGAAATGAGTGAATACATCCATAATATTAATAATAAGCGCATTTAAATCACTATTTATAATATTATTGAAATTGCCTATATAACGGGACAAATCCTCATTAGTTGAAATCTTGCTGTATGAAATATTTTTCTTAGGCAATTCAGTCAGTATTTTTTTTCTGAGGAAGAAATTCTCATGCTGATTCTGGCTTTCCTTATCCATAAATGTCCATTTGTCAGGGTATATACTATGTATCTGGGAAGGAAGAAGACCGCTGAATATTGCATTCCTAGCATATGGTGTAGCTGTTGGCAGTATTGCATAATAATATGAGAGCTGCGTTTTGAAATAATCCTTCAGAAATGTCTCCATAAGAAGATAATGGTCATAACGCATACAGTCAATCAAAACAAATAATACCTTTCTGTTTTCCCTGAGTTCCGGGATAATAAAATTATCCAAAAAGGTATGAGACATGACAATTTCTTTTGACTGAATCAATTCTGTATAATGATTTTTTATGTAGGTGAAGAATTGACTGTTAATCTGCTCTTTCTGCATATTGTGCATTGATATAATGTCATTTTCTATATTCCTGTTAATAGCAAGATTCCATAGATTGAATATATGGTGAATTTTTTTATATGCTTTATGATCCTCACCATTATCAAGTATATCATTTATTTTTCCAATAGCATGTGAGTAATTTTTCCCTACACTTTCCCTTATTTTCTCTTTCTTGCTAAGGGTTTTCTTAATTGTTGCCTGAAGCTGTTTCGGGTTAACCGGTTTTATCAAATAATCATCCGCCATCTCACTTAGGGCAGAATCAATAATATCATCATCCTCTGCTTTTGTAATCATTATAACAGGCAAATTAAAGGACCTTTCCCTTATACTGTTCAAAGTCTCAATACCATCCAAACCGGGCATAAACTGGTCCAAAAAGACAATGTCAAAATATTCTTCTTCTATAAGATGCAGTGCATCCTGTCCATTTGTCACTGTTTTGATCTCATATCCTGATTTTTCCAAAAAGAATATAAGCGATTTAAGGCTGTCTATCTGATCATCAATCCATAAGATTCTCGGTTTCATCTGCTTTCACCTGAAGGCAATTTAATAATAAAGGATGTACCCATATTTTTTTCTGTATAATCCAATTTCAATCTTCCTTTATGAAATTCCTCTATAATCTTTTTTGTTAAAGGCAGACCAATGCCCCAGCCTCTGCTTTTGGTTGTAAATCCCGCATTGAATATGGAATCAATGTGTTTTCTCTCAATGCCTCTGCCATTATCAGATATACGTGTTTCGACAAATCTGCCCTTTCTTTCAGTAACAACCTCAATGCGGCCGTTTTCCGAATTCTTCAGTGCATCTATGCTGTTCTTTATAAGGTTTTCAAATGACCATTTTATTAACTCTCTATCACCCGTCACATTGCATTGTTCACTATTTATATAAATAATATCAATTTTATTTCTGCTTAATGATGGTACCCTTTTTCTAAAATAATTGATTACCTCTGACACAATTTCATCCAGATTTATCAGTTCTATTGTCAGTGGTGAGCCGATTTTATTAAATCTCTTTGCTATTACATTCAGTCTCTGAGCATCTTCATTGATCCCATCAACAAGCTTACTGTCAATATTCTCAGATTTCAATATCTCAATCCAGCCGAATAATGATGAGAGGGGTGTACCTATCTGGTGAGCTGTTTCTTTAGCCATTCCGCCCCATATGTAATTTTCCGTACTCTTTCTGTACATTACATATCCATATATGCCAAGCACAAGAAATATGACTGATACAATCAATTGAAAAAATGGGGCAAATTGTATTCTCTTATACAGAGCATCTTCCCCATAATGAACAATGCCGAGTATCTTATTCTGATATTTAATCTCAATAGGTGTATTCTCCCTATCCAGTTTGCTAATAATCCTGTCCATTTCTATTTTGTCTTCATCCGAAAGATTACCCGGGAATATCTGATCAAATTTGCCTACATTTCTCCATGCAACAGGCATATTGTTCTCATCTGTAACTATTATAGGAAAACTGATTTTAGATATTACTTCCTCAAATATAATCTCATCTGCATTACCTGTTTCAGTGAGATCACTGGAGAATCTTGCAAATATCCTTGTTTGTGATTTTGCATTTTCTTCCAATTTGAAAATGATGTCCTGAACATAGAGAAATGATGCAAGAGCTACAGTAATCATTGCAAATAAAAAATAGGTTTTCAGAAACAGAGGATTTTTACCCCTCATTTTCCCCCTTCCACCCTATTACGTCCTTTCTTTTTTGCTGAATAGAGAGCATCATCAACCCATCGCAGTAATGAATCCATTGTATTGGCATCATCCGGATATGAAACTGTACCGAGAGATAATGTAATATTAATATGCTCGGCAAAATCAAAATCCGTTACTTTATTCATAATTCTCTTTGCCAGTTTGAGTGTAAATGTTTTACTTGAACCCGGCAGAATGACAAAAAACTCATCACCTCCATATCTTGTTACAATATCCCCCTTTCTGACAATTGAGCGCAGAAGATCTGCCAATTCCCGAATAATCCTGTCCCCTACCATATGGCCATATGTATCATTTATCTCCTTGAAATAATCAATATCAATCATAATTATTGACAGGGGAATATTCAGGAGCTTTGATCTATCCAGTTCTTCCCTGAGACGGTTCATAAAATATCTGTAATTGAACATACCTGTCATACCATCAGTTACTGCCAGTTTTTCTGTTTCTTCATATTTGAATGTATTATCAATAGCAGTAGACAGATGGGAAGCAATAATGGATATTATCCTCATATCATTCTCATCCAATGCATTAATTCCCTCTTTCTCAACATTTAATACACCAATTATATGATTGGATATTTTCAAAGGTACGGCGATTTCCGATAAACTGATATCATTCCTTCCTATATATCTGGGATCTGAACCGGTATCCCTTACCAATACAGGGACATCATTTTCTGCCACCCATCCTGTGAGTCCCTCTCCTGATGAAATGGCACCTTTGTAATCCTCAAGATAATCCTTTTGATATCCCGAGAATGCCTTCACCTCCATCTGCCCCTCTTCATTGAACAGCCATACAGTTACATTTATATAATTGAAATTATCCTTAATCTCTTTAACAAGAAAATTGAGCATAGATTCGATATCCAGAAATGCAGTAAGATTGGATGATATCCTGTTGACTCGCTCCAGATCAGAAATCAAATCTTCCATTCGCCTGAATAGTTTTGAATTCTCTATAGCAAGTGAGGCCGTTTGAGCAAATGATTCCAGTAAATCAATTGCTTCCTTTATTTTTATATCCCTGTCAACAGGTTTATCAACTGAAATAATACCAATAATATTACCTTCCTTCTCATAAAGGGGAATAAGCAGAATATCCTCAGGGTGCCAATGTGAATATTCATTGGGTTTTTCATCAGGTAATATGTAAGACAAATCGCTGATTTTCTGAATTCCTGATTCATTATGATTAATATAATATGATTTTGATATTCTGTTTTTTTCTACCATCAACTCCTTAACAGTTGAATAGGGAAGTTTTTGTGACTGCAGTTTTTCAAACACCTTTTTATCCAGCCCATATTGCGACAAACGCACAAATGCATTTTCCTGCTCATTGTACAATGATAATAATACAACCTTAAAACCCAAGGATTCACTTATATACCTGCTTATAATATCCAGTATCCTATTCAATTCAAATGTGCTCTGCAGCAATCCTGCAAGTCTCTGCAATGTGCTTATTTTTTTAGTCAATGCCTTTATTCTTACATCTATTGACTGATTCAAATCCTTCATTTTGTTCAGATAAATCTTTGAAAACACAGCATCCAGTATAAATATAAATTCATGCATATCACTATGCAGTGATTTGGGAAATTCATTCATCCTGTAATGAACAAATAATGCTGTTTTTTCTTCATCATCAGTATAAACATAATATTCCCTGTTTTTCTCCAATACAGTCTCATTATTCAGTTTCAAATCATAGATCAATGTATCAATATGATAATAATTATCATCCTGTTTTATTGCCATTCTCTTCCAGTCAAATTCTTCTTTCTTCAGCATCAGTTTGCCATCTGCACTTCTGGATGATATAAAATAATTGTCATTTCTGCGGCTGAATAAGAGTAGAAAATCATCAATTCCGGCTCTGTAGAATATATCTATAAGACCTGAGATTAATGCGCCTTCTTCCTTTTCCTTTAATATGAATGAATACATATCCTTTAATATCATATAGTTATTATAAGTAAAATATTTAATGAGTCAATGTAAATATTATGCATTTTTTGTCAAATTATCTTGCTTCCATGCAATTTTTGCACATTATTTATTATTTAAATACTACTATAAACAGACATTTACAATTGGTATATTTCTTGCATATTATTTTGTCAAATACACAAGGAGAAAAGAATGAGAAAATTAATTTCATTTATGATTTTAGCAACACTTACGGTATTCATTTTTGCCAAACCATTTACATTGATGATTTATATATGCGGTGATAATAATCTATCAGGTGCAATGAATGGTGATATTGATGAAATGGAGGCAGCATATGGCAGCCTCACAGGCAATCTGGATATAGTGTTGTGCGTTGATGGATCATCTTCATATGGCGGATATTATGATGAAGCGGGAAATCATTCAGATACAAGATATTATCATCTATCCGGAGGCGGTAATGGCAGTGACAATACAATCAATGAAACTGCTGCCTCAGCACTTGGAGAAGAAAATATGGCTGATCCTCAGACATTGATTGATTTTGCCGACTGGACTGAGCAGCATTATCCTGCTGATGAATATGGACTTATTATATGGAATCATGGTGCCGGCTGGGGAAAAGGCGATGTAATAACAAAGGGTGGAGTCAGCGATGATACTGATGGTGATTTCATGTCAGGCGGAGCTGGTGAATGGAGAGCCGCATTGGCTGGAGCAAGAGCACAGATCAAACAGGATTTTTATTTTATTGGTCATGACCTATGTGTTATGGCTTATATGGAAGTACTCTGGGATGAATATGACATTGCTGAGATGATAGTTGGTTCAGAAGCCAATGAACCATATGACGGATGGTATTATAATCATTTCATCACATCGCTTGCAACAAGTAATCCTGCAACACATGCAGAACTTGGTTCAAATATAGTTAATGATTATTCTGATTATTACAGTTCAAGTGCAACAATGACATATAATGTCATCAATGATACAGAATATTACAATGGCATAACTGAGAATCAATTCCTTGCACTGAGGGATCATATTGTGTGGCTTGCATATTATCTGATTACAGATGAAGGCGGCAGGGATGACTCTGATGTGCAGTCATGCATTGATGCAGCTGTAGAGATGTCAGGCGGTACATTCTATGAAGATTTCAAGGATATGTGGGATTTCTGTAATGAATTGACATTATATGCAAAATCAAAGGTCCCGTTTTCCACCAATGTTGTCACAGAAGCAAATGCTGTCAAATCACTTATTGAGGATATGAATCCTCAGCATTGGCAGGCAGGATTCACGGGTTCAAAGGGACTTGGAATTTATTTGCCTGATGATGATAATATTTATTATTTTGAAGAACCCTATGATGCATCCAGTTTCCCTTGGGGCGGAAATGATGCTGTTCAATGGACAGATTTCATCTATGGAGCAACAAGCACAACAACTCCAAGCAATTATTCCACAGCAATATCATCCGCAAATGCTACAATTGAAAAATCAAAAACAGAGATTACAGTGAAATATGAAATAACAGGTGATTACTCATATGTTATTATTGAGAGAAATGGCAGTACAATAACAAAACTCTATGAAAGAAATGGATCATATACTGAAAGGATTGCGGAACCGGGTGAATATAATTATACTGTTAGGGCATTTACAAGTGATGGCAGTTCAAAGGAAGTATTCACAAAATCATTTTTATATATCAATGAGAAACCCATAATAAGAAACAGCATACTTGTTACTGACGGTTTCTCCGATAAAGTAACATTCTTCTCTGTTGACGGCCGGCATATCAATGTGAATGGGAAAGATTATCATTATGACATCTCAGGTCTCAATGAAGGAATGTATTTTGTAAAAATAGGCAGTGACACTTATAAAATGACAAAAATTGACAAAAATAATACATTCATATATTAATATACCTGCCATATTTTAGGGCAGTCAATTGACTGCCCTAAACTCTTGAATTATTTTCCCTTTTATGTTATAAATATAAATCTTAATCAATAAAGGAGATTAATATTATGATGACATATTTACGAAAGAAAATGAAAGTAATTCTTATACTTGTTATTATTTTCTTTGTCGCATTCATTTTCCTTCAGTGGGGATTGAATATTACAAGCGGCAACACGCTAAAACAGGATGGCAGATATATAGCATATGTGGGGGGAGAGAAAGTCACCCGTGATATGTATGTCAGTAAAATCAATACTATCAGACAGGATTATATGAAGAATTCCGGAAGAACCTCAATTGATGAAAAAGAGGAGGAATATATACAGGAAGAAGCATTCAATACTATTGCAGATAATATTATATTCTCAAAGATAGAAAAAAAATACGGTTATTTTGCTACAAGCGATGAGATATCCGATATAATTATGAATGTACCGCCTCAGGAAGTGAGACAAAGTGAGAATTTCTATATTGAAGGTCAATTCTCAATTGATCTATACAAGCAATTTATTACGGACCCCAGAAATCGGGAATTCTACAATTATTATTACAGACAGATTGCTGAACAGCTTCCTAAATTAAAGATGCAGACAGACATCATCTCGGGAGTGAAGATAAATCAGGATGAAATATTACGAGAATTACGGATGAATGAGAGTAAATTCTCCATTGAATACGCAGTTATACCCAATAATTACAGCAAAGAAATCACCGTAAAGGATGAAGAGGCAAGATCCTATTATGATAACAATTCCGTTAAATTCTACCAAATGCCTAAAGCAGAGATTAAAATGATTATCATTAAAAAAGAAGCATCTGCACAGGATGTATTGATGGCAAAAGAGAATATTGATGGTTTACGTGATGATATTGTTAAGGGTAATATTGAATTCGGTAAAGCTGCATCACTCTATTCTGATGATTTCAAATCAGCTGCTGAAAACGGTTCATTGGGATATATCAAGAGAGGGGTAACAGTTAAGGAATTTGATGAAATGGCATTTTCACTTAAAAAGGGTGAATTATCTATGCCTGTCAAAACAGTGTTCGGATGGCATATATTGAAATGTGAGGATGTAAAAAGGGATTCAGTCAAGATAAGCCATATATTGATTAAAGTCAGTCCATCATATGAAACTGTACAGACACAGTATGATAAAGTGAATCATTTGCTGGAACGAGTCAAGGAAATTGGGTTGGATGAAGCCGCACAGCAGGAAGGGTATGATATTATCATTACACAGCCATTTGATTATATAACAGCTTATATATTTGAATTAAACAATTATGCTAGAAAAATAAGTGCATTTGTTACAAATTCTAAAATAGGCTCCATATCCAATGTCATAAATGAAGCAGATTATTTTGCAATATGCCAGATTGTCAGTAAAAAGGAAAAGGGCATACCTGCATTTGAGGATATTAAAAATCTGGTAATCAACCGTATTATCAGGGAAAAGAAAAAAGTGCTGTCATCAATTCAGCTGTCAAATATTGTGAAAACAATGAATAATGAGAAGATAAGCCTCAAAAAATATGCAGATAATAACAATGTTAAGTATGTGAAAACGGATATGATATCACTGAACACCAAATTGGAGTATATCCCTGAAAGTTCAAAGCTTATAGGCGGAATACTTGCTTCAGAAGACAGTGGAATCTATTATGTAAGTGATTATGATAATGGCTATATATTCAGGGTTATAGACAGAAAAGAGGTTGTACTTGAGGAATCAAGAGAGCTTATTGACAAATATCATCAAATGCTTATAAATGAAAGGCAACAGGCAATTTTGAGGAACTGGGCTGCAACAATTACAGATATTTACAAAATTAAAGATTTAAGATATTAATCTGCAAGTGGCGGCATAGCTCAGTGGTAGAGCAGAGGAATCATAATCCTCGTGTCCGGGGTTCAAATCCCTGTGCCGTCATTTTTCTAAATGTAATATGAATATTGATAAACAGATAGAAATACTTGTTCGCGATTGTGAAGAGGTATTACCGGAAAATGAATTAAAATCCAGACTCATTGAATCTGATAAAGAGAAGAGACCTCTGAGGGTGAAACTCGGCATTGATGCAAGCGGCCCCGATGTCCATCTGGGTTTTACCATACCATTGAGAAAATTAAGGAAATTTCAGGAATTGGGTCACACAGCTATCTTGATTATTGGAGATTTTACCGGAAAAATAGGCGATCCGACAGGAAGGAATGTCACAAGGCCCCAATTGACTGATGAAGAGATCAATGAAAATATCAGAAATTACAAGAAACAGGTTTTTAAAATACTTGATCCTGAAAAGACTGAGATACGTTTTAACAGTGAATGGCTTGATATTATGAAACCTCAGGATATTGTAACACTATGTTCCAAATTCACTGTCGCAAGAATGCTTGAAAGGGATTATTTCTCACAACGTTATAAAGAGGGCATATCAATATCCATACATGAATTCCTATACCCATTATTCCAGGCATATGATTCTGTAGCAATAAAAGCCGATGTAGAGCTTGGCGGTACAGATCAAACATTCAACCTCTTATTGGGCAGAAGTATACAAGAGGAGTATGGAGTTAAACCTCAGATAATCATGACAATGCCTATTCTTGAGGGCATTGACGGTACTAGAAAGATGAGCAAGAGTTTCGGAAATTATATTGGTATCACTCAGACGCCAAAAGAGATTTTCGGACGCACAATGTCTATACCGGATGAGCTTATTATAAAATACTTCAGATTAACAACAGATGTAGATGATAAATTCCTTTCAGATGCTGAAGAAAAATTAAATAATGGTGAAAATCCGAGAAATATCAAGGTTGCTCTTGCTAAAACAATTATTTCAATGTACTCAAGTAATGAACAGGCAGATCAGGCAGAGGAGGAATTTAACAGAATATTCAGAGGCGGAGGTATCCCAGATAATATCAAGGAATATAAACTTGAAATGAACAAAGATTATCCGTTATTATCCCTGCTTAAAGAGCTTCACATGACAGATTCCAATTCCATGTCCAGGAGAATGATTGAACAGGGTGCTGTAAAGATCAATCAGGAGAAAATCATTGATATCAATATGGCATACAAACCCTCAAATAATGATATTATACAGGTTGGTAAACGTAAATTTATCAAGATTACTCTGTAGTATATTAATACTGTTCTCTGTAATCATTCAAGCAGAAACAGTTGAATATAGCATAAAGTACGGGAATTATTCAGGTACAAGCTCAGTAGTGAAAACAGAGATGTGTGATTCAATAATACTGCTGTATTCCACATCAGTATCATGGGGATTGGTTAAGATTTCGAACAGATGTTTATTCAGCAGCGAATCATTAGACCCTGTTTACATTCATACTGAATTCAATTCATTATTTAAGAAATATAAAGGAGGAACCCTGTTTCTCGATTCATTTGCTCTCTATTATCAAGGAAAGGACACCCTCATATCAAGAGGTCAATACGCTGTCAATGACTGGCTTATTCTTCCATTTTTCCTAACTCAGTATGAAGACAGCATATATTCATGCACCCTGCTTCAAGGTGACATTACAATGTATAGGCAGATTGTCAGCGATACAGTAAAATGGATAAGTAATGACAATAAATCTGAAATAATAATTTATAACAAAATTCCCATATTTATTAAATATGATAATACTGAATTAAGACAAAAATAAGGATTATTAATATGGATATTATTAAGGAAATTAAGAGATTAAAAAAAGAACATAATGCAGTTATTATAGCTCATAATTATCAATTACCCGAAGTGCAGGATATTGCTGATTATCTGGGAGATTCACTGGAATTAAGCAGATTGTCCCGTTCATTACCTGAAAAAACAATTATATTCTGCGGAGTAAAGTTTATGGCTGAAACAGCTAAAATACTGAGCCCTGAAAAGACAGTGATTATACCGGAAATAGATGCCGGTTGTGCTATGGCAGCAATGACTGATATTGATGAGCTTATGAAAATGAAACAAAATTATCCTGATGCTAAGATTGCAGCATATGTCAATACAACAGCTGAGACAAAGGCTTTCAGTGATATCTGCTGTACTTCTGCAAATGCGGCAATGATTGTTAATTCACTGGATACGGAACGGGTTATCTTTGTCCCTGACAGGAATTTAGCTGCTTATGTTGCTTCAAAAACGGATAAAACAATAATCCCATATAATGGTTACTGCTATGTTCACAATCAATTCACACTTAATGATATTGATGATGCAAGAAAATTGCACCCTGAAGCAGTAATATTTGTTCACCCCGAATCACCCAGAGAAGTACAGGAAGCCGCGGATTATGTGCTGTCAACAGGCGGCATGCTGAAAATGGCAAATAATATAGACAAACCTATTATTGTGGGGACAGAAAGAGAGATGACATACAGGATGAGGAAAGAATACCCTGACAAGACATTCTACGTATTTAAGGAAAATGATCCACCTATATGCACCAATATGAAAAAAATCACACTGAATAAAATCCTCTCTGCACTGCAGGACAATAAATATAAAATTGATATTAATGATAATATCAGAGAACGCGCTTTTCAATCCATAAATGCTATGCTCTCTGTTACATGAAAGACCTACTAATTATCACCTGCAATCTGCGAATTATCACTATGCATTGACTTTTAGCATATTGGGTATAATCTTACAGTACAATATATTATAATTGTTTTTATGTATTTGATGCATATTAATGATTTTGAAAAAAGGAGACATTATGTCATATAAAACATTCAGCGAATTGGGATTATCCGATAATGCGCTGTATGCAGTATCAAAAAAAGGATTTGAAGAACCTACTGATGTTCAAATCAAAACAATACCTTCGCTATTAAATACAAAAAACGATATTATTGTTCAGGCTCAGACTGGAACAGGGAAAACAGCAGCATTTGCTTTACCCCTAATTGACCTTATCCCCGGGAATAACAATCACCCTGTAATACTGATATTAACCCCAACTCGGGAACTGGCTGTTCAGGTCGCAGAGGAATTCAGTTCATTGAGGGGAAGAAGGAAAATAAACATACTTCCTGTTTACGGCGGTCAATCAATAGAACAGCAGATAAGAAAATTAAAAAGAGGAACAGATATAATTGTAGGAACACCGGGAAGAGTACTTGACCATATAAAGAGAGGGACATTGCAATGTGATAAAATAATGTATTTTATTCTTGATGAAGCAGATGAAATGCTTAATATGGGTTTTATTGAAGATGTTGAGACAATAATGAAATCAACTGATTCAAACAGACGTGTAATGATGTTTTCTGCTACAATGCCAACTCCAATAAGAAAACTTGCAGAACGCTATATGAAAACACCTGAAATGATATCTGTAAAGGATCAGCTGACAACTGAATTAACTGAACAGATTTATTTTGAAGTGGAAAACAATGATAGATTGGAAGCATTATGTCGGATAATAGACATTGAGAAGGATTTCTATGGTCTGATCTTCTGCAGGACAAAGGTGGAAACAGGAAATCTTGCTGCTAAATTGTCAGACAGGGGATATAATGCAGATGCACTGCATGGAGACATATCACAGTTTCAAAGAGAAAAAATATTATCCCAATTCAGAAAACACAGGATAAGTATTCTCGTTGCCACAGATGTTGCTGCAAGGGGTATAGATATAACAGAACTTTCTCATGTAATCAATTATTCATTGCCCCAAAATCCCGAATCATATGTACACAGAATAGGAAGAACCGGAAGAGCGGGAAAGGAAGGTGTAGCTGTTACATTCATCTCACGTTCAGAATTCAGAAAACTTTTGCTTATCAAGAAAATTGTAAAAACAGATATCAAAAAAGGTAAATTACCCGATATTGATGATATACTTGATCAGAAAAAGCGTAATATAAAAGAAGAGATAGAATTTATTATTTCAAAGAATAAACATAATGATTACCTGCAGACAGCCAGTGAACTGCTGAAAGGAGAGAATGACCCTCAGGCAATAATTGCAGGCCTTTTGAGATATACACTGAAGGATGAACTGAATAGAGATAGTTATAATGATATCAAGCAGAGTGTCGATTCAAAAGGCACTGCGCGGCTCTTTATGGCTCTGGGGAAACAGGATAAGATGAATAAAGCCAAACTCATAAAAATGATATGCGATAAAACAAATATAAACAGCGGAGATATAAGGGATGTACGTATTCTCGATAAATTTTCATTCATGAATGTACCCTTTGAAAGTGCTGAAATAATAATTAATGCATTCAGAAAGCTTGGCAAAGGCAGAAAAGCGCTTGTTGCAAGAGCAAAAGTCAAAAGGCAGCGCTGAAAAATATATCCAGTATTATTGATTTGATACTATTGACAAACAGAGAAATCATTTCATAATATATTTAGAGGTGTTTATGAAAAAATTATTTCTGTTTTTTTCTGTATTTATATTGTTTATATCTTTATATTCAAAGGAAACTGAATTGTTTTTCCCGGTTCAATGGAAAGACCGGTCCTCATTCCCCTGCATTAATGAAAATCTCACAATAACAGATCCCATATTCGGCTGTCAAAAGGTGGAAGCAGGATTGGCTGCAGGGCTCTCATCAGCAGAATTGTATGCCAAGGTTAAAGTGACAGTTATATGGGATGAGGATTCGGTAATACAGGGTGATACATTGACATTGAGGATTATTACTGAACCGCTTAATGACAATAAACCTACAATATATTCCAATTACGGTTTTTCCATTGGTTTGGGGGCTTCGATACAAGCATTCGGACCATTGGGCGGTCCATGGATAAGCGGCCCCGGTATAGGGTTGGATTTCAATGTTAATATCAATAGCGATGAAAATCCCCCAATGGGCCCGGATGACACGGAAAAGGCAAAGGGCGATGATGTGGTAGATTTCCTTTCACTCATTCCGGAACAGAAAGCAGCCGCAAAGGGATTGGGCAGTCCAATAATAAATCAATATGGAGATACGCTCCTTTATAATTATAAAGGAGAAGGTAATTCTTCATCAGATGCATTGGGTTTATTTGATTTTGCATCATTAAAACTCTCCGGAGGATTAAAGATTAATGATGGAAATATCAAACTCAATATAGGATGCGGAAATTCTTATTTTACTGGCAGCAATTTCCAGTTTTCATGGTTTGAAAGAACTGATACATTATATTATAAAATATTTATTGATTCATTTGCTCCGGAATCAGCTGTGGATTATATATATATTAAGAATCCCATTTATTCAATATCATTGTGGAACAGAATGGGTATGCAATTACAAACATTAGGAATAACACTTGCATCCTCTTACTGGATTGATGAGGATAAATATGATTTCAAAGGAACAAGATGGCTTGTGCCTCATCCCCTCACCCCCACAGCAGACCTTATCAGGCCCATACCCATAACAATAACAGGTTCCCCATTGTACAGACCAGATTATCAGTCAACATGGATATTTGCCATTCCTTATAATTATTGGAATGATTTCAGTGATGATTTCCCACAGGCATCATGTACAACAGATTTTCGATTCATGGTTTATAATGGAGGCAGTTCAGTTGTTCCTGAGGGTTCACTGCGATTCACTACAGGAGAGGATACAGTCTATTTTGAAATAGATTCATTGAATGTATATGATGCCCAGGAATTTTCATATAAATATGTATTTGATGAAGCAGGAGAATATTTTGTTACTATGGATGCAAATTATAATCATATGTGGGAAGAATACTCATATGCCAATAATCGATATACAGGAATGTACAAGGTTAAGGAGCCGCAGAAAAGACTGTATATAGGTATTAGAAAAGATTCTGTAAATCTCCTACAGCCAGACAGCATATTGCGCATTACAGTACAGATGAATGAAAATGTAGATGATATAAGTTTGGATTATTCGGGTAATTTTTATAGAACAATAGTGCCCGGCAATGATACAATCCTCATTTCTGTCCTGCCGGATACAGCCAATACTGATTATTATATTACAAGTCACAATGAAATTACAACAGGACATAGTATAGCAAATGATACAATTTATATTGAATTGGATAAATTTGCAGTTTTCTACGGAAGAGTTAATGATAATTTAATGATACCCATGGATTCTGTCAGTGTGATGCTGGGAAGTTTATCGGACACAACAGATGCCTCAGGGAATTTTTCATTTAACCGTCTTATACCGCTTAGTGACACATTCAAATATTCCTTGAGCATACGTTCTCCTAAATACTATGAATATGACACTTCTATTCATCTCGGCTCCGGGGACTCTCTCTCTATGTCATTCACTATGATATCACCTGACAGCACAGCGCCGATAGGCAGTATTGATATTATCGGCGGATTTGAAATGCATTCATTATATAAATGCTCTACAGGTGAAATTATCATAAAGCTATCAGCAAATGATGATTATTCGGGTTTAAAATTTGCCGAAATAATGAATGAATCCGGTATTTGGGATACATTTGATTTTGATTCACCGGGCGATGATTCCATTATGTATATAACATGGAATCTGCCCAGTGACATTAGCAATGGATTTAAAAAGATATTCTGCAGATTCACAGATATGGCGAATAATACATCATTAAGCATTACAGATTCTGTTTATCTTATAGCAGAGGGACCTACAGGTACATTTACTGTTATTGATTCAGTCACAAATTCTGAAAGTGTCAGGGTTCAATTGAATGCAATGGATCCTTTTTTGAATGTTGAAAAGGCTATTATTTCCGTATCAGGGGGAGGTTCATATACATTCAACATGACATCTGAACCTGTTTCCGTGCAGATTCCTTCTTCTGACGGGACTTATATCATATCATGTCAATATGTAAATTCCATGAATATAAGCGGAACATTATATACTGACAATTGTATTCACAATTATCAGGGATATGTGCTTATTGACTGGGGTAAGGAATTTTCAAAGGATAATGATGTAATACTCTCTTTTGACGGCAGTATTATTGGTGTAAATAATGTTGATCTGACAGGCGGTTTAGGATTGGGAACATATCCGTATTTACAGACATTTGTGCCCCATTGCAGTGAAATAGCAGCAATATCAGTGTATCTCAATAGTGTAACAAAGAATTCTCACATTTGCCTGTATTCTGATTCAAGTGACGGATTCAGCAATCATATGCCAGGTCATTATTTGGGGAGCTATGATGTAAGCAGCGGGTCAGCAGGTTGGTGCTATGGTATATTAGCTGTTCCAGTAAGTGTAAATCCAACTGACACATATAATATTGTAATTTTTACAGATTCCATTACTGAGGTTAATTCTTCATTTTCTATTGAAAGCTGTGATCCCTCAAATTACTCTGAAGGCAATCTCTACGGCAGTCCTGCGAAAAAAGGCCTTATGTGGTTTGATATGTCATGTGATATGGCATTCAAGATATATGGGAAACCGGATAGTATTGAAATATCAGACAGTGCAGATATGAGCTCATCTCAAATTATTTCTTATAGGACAACATATCCATGGATATTGGATAATACTTATGGTCATGCTTATGTTTTCTCAAGATATAAATACGGCGGGATATGGAATGATATCATTAATGACGGAATTATTATTGATACATCAGCTCCATCAATAAGTAATATCGATATAAACAGGGGCCGCCTTTTTACAGAAACACCTGCATGCACAGTAAGTGTCGCATATTCTGATGATTTCTCCCAGGAATGTTCATTGTTTGTTAATTCTGAATCTTATTTTGTCAGCAGAAATCAATCATTTATTTATTATTTTGAGGACAGTATAACAGAAACAAAAACATTGAATATTCAAGCCAAGGATATGGCAGGTAATATTTCAGGTATCCATCAGGCATCTATTGATTATGATTCTTTAGGTATTGAATTTTACCCTAATTTCAATAACTCATCATCTATTTATATAAGCAGCAGATATCCCACTCTGTACTTTAATACATCCAAGAGTATAAATCCCGACAGCATTAGATTCTTTGAATCATTTATCAATAATAAATGGAAACCATATTCATCATCAGTTGCATGTACATTAAACTCAAACCCATATATGCATATTATGGTTGTGGATGTAATGGATAATTATGGAAAATCAAGGCGTAATGTTATACCTGCAATAATTGATTCCACTCCCCCATTGCAATTGAAAAGGGCATTTATATCAGATAATGGTGTGGATGGCAATGTTCGTGTTTCATGGACAGGTGTCAATGAGGATATTGAAAGCGGATTGAAAAATATACATTGTTATCTTCGTAATGTGGATGACACTTCTGTTATTACACAGGCCATCATAACAGAACCAAATGTAAGTGATACAATCGTATATGGATTTGATTTATATAATTCATACTATTTCTCAATATCTGCACGAAATAATGCCGGTCTTTTTGGCGATTATATTTATTCTCCAGTATTTACAGTCAATTCAAACCCATATAATCCCACTATTCTGTACCCGAAAAATGATTCTGTATCTGTATTACCTGTGTTTTCAATAACTGCATCAGATTATCAGACAGATACAACACTGTGCTATAAAATTGAAATAGCTGATGATAACACATTTTCAAATATTATCCGTGTCTTTGACGGTAAATCAGTAATGGACAATTGGTCCCATGACAGATATGCTTCCGGTGATACTGCAGAATATTATGTACAGTCCGATGATTCCCTCTATATCGGTAATATGTATTACTGGAGAGCTTATGTATATGATTCAGTTTCATCAGGCATTGTTTCAAATACTGATTCATTCTATGTTAATACCGTATCGGGAATTAAGCCGGATTATTATAAGAATATAGATAAATTAAAATACACATTCAGAAACAAAGGTGTCTATTCAGGTGATATTGATTTTAATATTGAAATTCCAGCCTCTGCGAATATATGCTCAGCAGTATATGATATCAAAGGAGCTTTTGTAAAAACATTGATTACAGGAGTATTGAGAAGAGGGGGTTATAATATTACATGGAATCAGAAGAATGCTTTTAATGAGCAGATCTCAGCCGGAACTTATTTCATTATAACCACAATTGACAATAAGAAATATAAAGAAAAAGTAGTATTAATAAGATAAATAAACAATAATCTTGTTTATTAGAAATTCAGCCCTGTTTCAGCTATACCCATTATAATAAATACAATAAAATAAATGAATCCTGACAACATGGATAGTATGAAAGTAATCCAACCTGCCCTGTTCCATGTATTCTGTGCCTGTTTGAAATCATTTATTGTATCATAATGTTTCTTTTTATATGCAAGCTCATTACCGCTTATACCCATCCAAATCATAATTGCCAAAGCAGCTATCCAGCCAATAATTGGTATTATTACAACAAATACCCACAATGCTTCATAGACCTCATTGGCAATACCCCATATCGCTGTCTGCATAAAAGCACCCATATTCCAAGATTTAATATCCTGTGGTATATTGTGCAAATTTGATTGCAATTCCTGCGGCATTGCATTGATTTCTGTGCCGCACTTATTACAGAACACAGCTTCATCATTATTCATATTTCCGCATTTCGGACAATATCTGTTCATTATTCCTCCTTTATTTCACTTAATATTTTTTCAACATCGTCTATTCCCTCTCTGTCATTGTTGAATCTGAATGCATTGAGCGCTCTGCTGAGCATAATATTTGCTTCATCATAGCGCCCTTGTCTTATCAGCAATTTTGAGTATATCTCCGCTGTTATTCCTATATCTATATGTTCTTCTCCTCCAATATTTCTGAAAATACTTATTGCCCTTTTCAAATACTCTTCTGCATCAGCATATTGTTCCTCATCAATTAGGCAATGGGCCACTTCTCTTAATGACAGTCCCGTATCATAGTGTTTATCTCCCAGTGCATTTATCCTTATATTCAGCGCTTTCTGATGATATTTCTTTGCCAATACATGTTTCCCGAGACTATGATTCAATTTTCCCAGATTATTGTAGGATAATGCTACATTGGGATGTTCATCTCCATATATTTCCCTGAATAATTCAAGGGATTTACTTATATACTCTTTGGCTTTTTTCAAATCACCCGTCTTATTGTACAATCCACCAATATTACTTATCGTGAGGGCTGTTGATGGGTGTTTTTCCGAATAGAGTTTATCAAATATTGCCAATGAAGATTTCAGTGCATCTATAGCTTTATCATAATCATGGAGGTAGAAATATGTTACTCCAATATTATTGTAACCTATACCGGTTTTATGATGTTCATGCCCTATTGTATTTTCGAGAATTTCTATCGACTGTCTCAGGTATTCCAATGATTCACTGTATTTTGACATTTGGAGGAACAGTGTTCCCAGGGAATTGTACGAGTCTGCAATATCCTCATTGTTCATCTCGGACAGCGCTTTACGTATTTTGAGGGCTTTTACAATATTCCTGTATGCATACTTGTATTTTCCCCAGCTCCAATAAACCATTCCTATATCATTATATGTTGCCGCAGTTTCCTTATGATACAGACCTCTCATTGATATGCACTTGGCCATTGCTTTTCTGTGAAAATTGAGGGCCTTGTTATATTGCCCGAGATTCCAGTAACATGCTCCCAATACATTAAGAGCATCTTCTCTGTCCTGGCCTCCCTTCCTTTTGCCTTTAAGTAATTCTGCAGCTCTGTTCAAGGGTTTCAATGCATCCCTGTATCTACCTGTTTCCTTGACAGACATGCCGTAATTGAGATAGGCTTTACCTAGGCGTAAATCGCCTTTTTCAAAATGCTTTTTTGCAATGATTATACATTTATGATAATACTTTATTGCCTCTTCATAATTATACAGTAATTCATAGTAATCACCTGCTTTTTCATAGTATATGTATGATTCATCATATTTTGATGATTGTTCAAAATGGTAGGCAATATCAGGATTCATTCTCTTATCATCACCTGATATATCAATAATTATTTGCGCTGCCCGATAATGCAAATTTCTTAAATCCTTCTTCAGCATCATACTGTATGCTGTTTCTCTCAGCAATATATGGGTAAAAAGATATTTTAGTTCACTGCTTATCTGCCATATATTCCTAGATATGCCATCATCCATACTGATATCTATCTCATTATTCGTGATATTGTATATGCCGATTAGCATTTGTTTCACATAATCACTTCTGAATTCTGAACCAAGTACTGAAGCTGCAAATACAGCTCTTTTAAGTCTTGTACTGAGACTGTCTATCCTTGAGGAAATAACTGTGCCCAGTTTCAGTGATATACCTTTCACATTATCTTTTATACTGAACATATCTCTGCGTCTGATCAGCATATTGTTCTCATTGAGATACTTGACAAATTGCTCTGTATAGAAGGGATTGCCTCCACTCTTTTTGTGTATGAATTGACTAAATTCTTCAGATATACACCCGCTTAATATACTTTCGGACATGAATTGAGTATTCTCTTCAGTCATTGCATTCAGTTCAATAATATGCTGCGGGCAAGCGAATGCTTCCAGCATAGATTTTTGTTCTGTTCTGCATCCAATAACAAGACAAACAGATATAGCTGATTCATTCATGATATAATGCATAAATTTCTCTGTATCACTGTCAATCCACTGGAAATCATCAATAAATATTATAGGTATAGAGCCACTGCTCATGCATTCTATAAACAGAACAATGGACTGATGTATCATCTGCTCTATCTCACTGGAATCAAGCTTCTCATAAATGCTGTCCTCCCAGAAAATACCCAGCAATGCAGCAAGTATGGATTCATATCTCTCTGCATCCCCCTGTCTGTGTTTGAGCAAATTTCTAATTAACTCTCCGTATTGCTCTCTGAATTTATTCTTTTTTTCTTCCATATCATCGGGCAGTTCCAAAACTCTCTCCATCATGTCAATAACACTATTATAGCTCTTTTTAATAATATCCTCTGCCTTCATCCTTATTACAGGAATATCCCCATTTACAGACATAAGAACATGCTCAATTAATCGTGTCTTTCCCTGTCCCGGTTCTGAAATAACCGACACAAGCCCTGTTTCTTCTGTTTCCAATACTGAAGTGATTAGACGAAAAAGTTCGTTTTTTTCTTGTAACCGCCCTGTAAAATCTGTTTGTGTTTGCGATTTTATATATTTTTTTTCATCCCCTGCTATATACACTTTTTCACTGCTTCTCTTGCCTTTAAGCTTCTTGTTTCCTGCACATTCAAAGGCATAATAGTTCTTCATCTGTTTATATACATTGCTATCGACAAGAATTTGCCCTTTTTTTGATAACCCCATAAGCCTGGCTGCAATATTCACTTTATCACCGATTGCAGTATATGTGGCTCTTTTGCTGTCTCCTATCATTCCGGAATAGCATTTCCCGTATGAGATACCTGCTCTGATAATATTACCGAATTCGCTTCTGATATCTGTCAAAAATCCGAGCGATCTTCTCACATTATTTTCATAGGAATGAGGCATACCGAAAAATATTACAGCTTTAGCTCCCTTATCTCCAAAATCAATACTGCTGAGATACCCGCCCCATTGATGCAGGATCGTCAGTATGTGATCTATTGTAAGATTCATCATTCCATATTCATATTCAGGAAAGGAAAGAAAAATGGAAACAATATTCCTGAATTCTCCTGAATATTTCTCCGGTATCTTGTCCAAAGGGAAAAAATACTTTTCTGCTTCGTAATTATTTAAAAATCCCATACGCCTGCTGCATGTAATACGCTTGCTAATGGAATTAATAAGATACATATTATTTTTAAGGCTTCTGTATTTATATATATCTCTTTCAGGCATTTCACTGGTGTTTAAAATAATATCATTACTTTTTGCGTAGGATTCAGCTTTTGCAGCATTATCAATTGCATTACCTCTAAAATAATAAGCTTTATTGTCATGCCCGCATATTCCCCAATGTATCTCTCCCTCAGCAATACCAATTTTAGCTGCTGTTGAAAATACACCTATACTGGTTTCTATTTGAAGATTTTTTATGAATGAGAGTATTGAAAAACTGCATTGAATTACACTCTCTCTGTTACTTTGATGAAATACTGCAGTTACGGCGTCTCCTGCGAATTGCGCAATAAATCCATTATGTCTGTCGATGATATCTATAACAGGTGAGAACAGTGCATTGAGAATATCTGATATAGCTTCAATTCCCTCATCATCATGCTTCATCAATGATTCTGTAATGGTTGTGAAACCCGAAATATCCAGAAACATAGCATATGCATCTTCAATTATGCCGGAAGATTTACCATGTTTTAGCTGACTTATTATATAATTAGGCAATAAACTCATTATTAGTATTGTAAACGATATGGAAAAAACTGCAATATAAATCAGAAATTAAGCAATCTCTTGCTTATCACACTTCCATTGCAGTGAATAACAATAAAATATATGCCTGAACTTATATTGCCTGTTATTGGAAAATTATATATGCCGGGATCAACATATCCCCTGTTAAAATGCTCAACTATTCTTCCAGTTCTATCTGCAAGGAATACATCTATATATGAAAATGAACTTATTTCCAGTGAAAAAGATGAGTTTTTGCTGCTAATAATCTGCGGCAAACCTAATCTGTCTTTGTACTCATGCTCTGGTGCCTCATTATTCTCATTGATGAGCAATGACATACCGACTGGTCCCGAAACCCATGCCCTGATAATGGCATCTGCATTGTCTGTTCCGTCATTCAGCTCATTCCATATAATCCCGTCACCTGAAATATAACTATTGCCGCTTCCCATTGTGTCAGAGAGGAAATATGAGTTGTTCTTCTGTGTCTCCGTTAATATAACAATCCAGAAATCACCCCAGGCAAGGGGAGAACCTGAAACAGTATGCATCTCTATAGATGCTGTTCCTCCAGTATTTACTGTTTCTGCTCCCCTGTATACTGCAGAATCAATATCAGGAAAGCCGCCATTATCAAAGCATACTATTATTGAATCATTATATGCTTTGCCTGTTTTTGTCCATCTGCCCCATTCAATAGTGCGCAATGTGCATGTATCTGATGTATAATAATGCACGGCCCAGTATCTCACAGTTCCATTGTTCTGTTCATACCACATCCAGTAATTACCCGTTGAATCATCCTGCATTAAATGATAATCAATGGCAAATACTGGTATTATTATTATACAGAAAATGATAAATATAATTAATTTTCTCAAAAATCCTCCTTCTTTCTCATTATAATAATAAATAAAAATGTCTTTTTTGTCAACACTTTAATACCCATTGTCAAAACAGCGGTCCAATATTGAATAAAAAAATAAAAATACATCAACTATTGCAATCATATGTTTTTTGAGTATTATTTTTCATTATGACTAAAAGAGAATATTCTGTTGTTGAAGAAGTATTTCATGCCATAACACATGGAATAGGTGCATTGTTATCTATTGCAGGTCTGGTTATTCTTATCATATTTGCCGCATTAAAGGGAAATGCATGGCATGTTGTCTCCTGTTCAATCTACGGAGGCACACTGGTCATACTCTATCTCAACTCAACCATGTATCATGCACTGGCAAAAACAAGAGCAGGCAATGTGTTTCAAATCCTGGATCATTCATCAATATATCTTCTTA